>NZ_JBSKJQ010000002.1:0-734771 GCF_053709655.1 Enterobacter sp. UPMP2060 | reverse complement strand
GGGCATGGTAAATCGCCACCTGCGGCATGGCGATCCCGGCCTGACGGGATTGCTGAGCCACCGTATTCATCAGCCACTGTTCCATATCGTTACGCGGCTGTTCAATAACCTCACCACCCACCGATTTCAGTGCCATCCACTTCGACATCAGCAGGGAGATGAACGAGCCACCAAAACCAAACAGCAGCGCCATAATCAACAGACCCTGAACGCTGCTCGACTGAATTCCTGTCAGGCTTAGCACGAGCCCGAAAACCACCATGACCGCCAGGTTGGTGAGCAGGAAGAGCGCGATTCGCATCATAATTTTCTTTTTACCTCAGTTTAACAAAACGCACTATGCGATTACCCACATCGTATGGGTATTGCGGCTATTTTCAAGCATCCGGCGGGCGTAAGTCACCAGAAAGACACAACTTTACACAATTGGAAATCTGGCTGACGGAAGGATGAAGAACAAAAAGAAACAGGCACAATTCCTTGTGCCTGTTGGGTGATTATTTTGCCGGAGCGGGCTGTACGGCAGGTTTCTCTTTTTCCTGATTCGCCAGGTCGAGAGCGATATGCACCGTCTCGTCCAGATACGGATCCGGCTCCTGGTAATCTTTTGGCAGATCGTCCAGTTTTTTGAGCAGAGGCTTACCTTCGCGCTTGAAGCGATCGTTGATACGCGCCAGGCGGGTTGCATCGTCTTCGTTATTCTCTTTCTCACGCTGTGCGTAGTTCAGAGAAACGATATTCCGCTTATCTTTCAGGGCATTGAATCGTGCAATGTCCTTCATGATGTACTGGAACTCCGGATCTTTCGCGATGCGTTCGTTATGCGCTTTCAGCAGTTCAGGGCCAAATTGCGTCATATCACCCGCTTTCACGTAGGTCGCGGCATTGATGCTGTCCCACGGCAAGGCGTTATCTTCAAACTTCTCGCCGGTTTCGGTCTCTTCCGTGCCTGTCGGCATCATGATGTCCGGCGTTACGCCCTTACGCTGCGTACTGCCGCCGTTCACGCGGTAGAATTTCTGAATGGTGTACTGAACCGAGCCCAGCGCAGGCCATTCCGGACGCAGCATCTGATCGTAAATACGATTCAGAGAGCGATACTGCTGAACGGTGCCTTTTCCGAAGGTTGGCTCACCGACGATCAGCGCGCGGCCATAGTCCTGCATTGCAGCGGCAAAGATTTCAGACGCGGAAGCACTGAAGCGGTCAACCAGGACCACCAGCGGGCCTTTGTAGTAGACCACACCGTCGTTGTCGGCATCTTCACGCACTTTACCGTTGTTATCGCGCACCTGAACCACCGGACCAGATGGAATGAACAGACCGGAGAGTGAAACCGCTTCCGTCAGCGCCCCGCCGCCGTTACTGCGCAGGTCGATGATAATGCTGCTGACGTTCTGCTTTTCAAGCTTCTGCAGCTGAACCTTCACATCGTCAGTCAGGCCCACGTAGAAGCCAGGAATATCCAGAACACCCACCTTCTCTTTACCCACAGTTTTCACCGACATTTTCACCGCGCGGTCTTCCAGACGGATACGCTCGCGGGTCAGGGTAACGATACGGGTTTTGGTGCCTTTACCGGCAGGCAGAATTTCCAGACGAACCTTGCTGCCTTTCGGACCTTTGATCAGCGCAACCACGTCATCGAGACGCCAGCCGATCACGTCGACCATGTTCTGGCCTGTTTGTCCTACACCCACAATGCGATCGCCTACGCTAATCGCTTTGCTTTTGGATGCCGGGCCACCCGCGACCATGGAATTGATCACCGTGTAATCATCATCCATCTGCAGCACCGCGCCGATACCTTCCAGAGACAGGCTCATCTCGGTATTGAACTGTTCGGTGTTGCGTGGAGAGAGATAGTTGGTGTGCGGATCGATTTCGTGCGCAAAGGCGGTCATCGCGAGTGAGAAAACATCCTCACTGTTGGTCTGCGCCAGACGACGAATGGCGAATTTGTAACGACGCGTCAGCGTGTCACGGATCTCTTTTTCGTCTTTGCCGGTCAGCTTAAGACTCAGTTCGTCGTATTTAACTTTACCGTCCCACAGCGCATTCAACTCGGCTTCATCTTTCGGCCAGGGTGCTTTACTGCGATCCAGATTAAAGGTGTCAGTACCGGTGAAGTCCATCGGACGTTCCAGCACTTTCAGCGCGTACTGATAGCGTTCAAAGCGGCGCTTTTGCGACAGGTTGTAGAGATCGTAGAACAGATCCAGCTTGCCAGAACGCAACTCGTCACCCACCTCGGATTTGCGCTTAGCGAACTGCTCGACATCGCTGGCGAGCAAAACGTTATGGCTGTAATCCAGCAAGTTCAGATAGCGGTCAAAGATTTTGGCCGAAAAGGCCTTATCGAGATCGAACTGACGATAGTGCGAGCGGGTAAAACGTGAGGTCACGCGCTCGCTCACCGTCGCGTGCTGCGTCTCTTCCTTGAGAACCGGAATTTGATCAACACGCGTGATATCGTCCACTGCAAAAGCGTGACCTGTTATGGCAAACAGGCCCGCCAGCGCGGTGAGCTTAAAAAAAGTGTTCATGCCAGGCTTGGCCTCCGTTTCAGAACAACAAGTGTTCTGCGCGTACAATCATTGACATACCAGAAGTCAGCTGTACACGAACGCCATCTTTGGTGATTTCCAGTACGGTGGCGTCCATAGCATTGTTACCCGCTTTTACCTTCAGCGCCTGACCTACGCTCAGGGCGTTAATGTCAGAAACCGGCGTATGGCGCGGCTCTTCACGAGGGGCGCGCGGGGCTTTTGCTGCTGGTTTGTCTGCACGCGGTTTGCGATCGTTATTATCGTGACGGCGCGGCGCAGGGCGTGGTTTACGCTCACGACGAGGCGCTTCTTCCTGGCCGTTTGCCGCTGCGGCTTCGCGTTTTTTCGCCTGCTGTTCTGCACGTTGTGCCTGAACGCGTGCTTTGGCTTCTTCAAGCTGCTTACGCGCGTGCTCAACGTGCTGCTCGTCCAGCTCACCACACGGGTTGCCGTCGAGATCCACGCGGGTCGCGCCAGGTTTGATACCGTACAGGTAGCGCCAGCTCGAAGTATAAAGACGTAAGGCGGAACGCAGCTGAGTTTTGCTGAGGTTCATTTCCCCTTCAACACGCGCCACCAGATCCTGAAAAATACCGACTTTCAGGGGACGAGCTTCACCTTCCGCGCTGAAGCACTGCGGGAAACGCTCGGCCAGAAATGCGATAACTTCTTTACTACTATTCAACTTAGGTTGATTTTCCATGAAATTTCCTGATTACAACGGACGTTGCCAACAAGCGCAGGCATGAACAGGCGTCATTATAATGACGCTATCAGTAAATGCTACGTTATCCGTTGATTATCCTGCGACGCTCGCAAAGAATTTTTGATAATCGGTTGCAGCGAGTACGTTTTCCAGATTCGCCACCAGCTCGCGCAGCCCCTGTTCGTCCTCGGTTGTAAAGCGACTGAAGACCGTACTGTCGATATCCAGAACGCCAATAATCTGATTTTTGACCACCAGCGGCAGAACGATTTCAGAATTACTGGCGGCATCACAGGCAATGTGCCCGTCAAACGCATGAACGTCTTCCACACGCTGGACCTGATTTTCGGCCACCGCCGTGCCGCATACGCCACGCCCTACCGGAATACGCACGCAGGCCAGTTTGCCCTGGAACGGGCCGAGCACCAGCGTTTCACCTTCCAGGAGGTAAAAGCCGGCCCAGTTCACGTCAGAGAGACGTTCAAACAGCAATGCGCTAGTATTTGCCAGAGTGGCTAAGAAGCTGGTCTCACCCGCCATCAATGCCTTAAAATCGCGGTTCAGATCCGCGTAGAATTCTGTTTTGTTCATTATTCAATCACTTAGTTGTCTTACAAATTTACCGCATAGCCTATTAAAATAAGCATTAAATGCGCTCATGCTCAAGATGAATCCGTTCATGAGTTATTATAACTTTCAACAATACTTATTTGTGCGCAGCTGATGGCCTTAAAAACAACCAAAATTACGCCGACAAGAAAGATAACTGTCCATACGGTGAGCGAAGCTTTGCCACGTGCACATTATCAGCGTTGCCCCCAGTGCGATACGCTTTTTATGTTGCCGAAGATGAAATCGCACCAAAGTGCCTTTTGTCCCCGCTGCGACGCCAAAATTCGCGACGGCCGCGACTGGTCGCTCACCCGCCTCGCCGCCATGGCCGTCACCATGCTGCTGCTAATGCCCTTCGCCTGGAGCGAACCGCTGCTGAAACTCTACCTGCTTGGCGTGCGCATTGACGCCAACGTGCTGCAGGGTATCTGGCAGATGACCCGTCAGGGCGATCCCATCACCGCTGCCATGGTGCTGTTCTGCACCGTTGGTGCGCCGCTGGTGCTGGTCGCCGCCATTGCCTATCTGTGGTTTGGTAATATTCTCGGCATGAACCTTCGCCCGGTTCTGCTGATGCTGGATAAGCTCAAAGAGTGGGTGATGCTGGATATTTATCTGGTGGGCGTGGGCGTTGCGTCAATAAAGGTGCAGGACTACGCCTTTTTGCAGCCCGGCATCGGACTTTTTGCTTTCATCAGCCTGGTATTGCTGAGTATTTTGACTCTGATCCACCTGAACGTTGAACAGCTCTGGGAGCGATTTTACCCTCAGCGCCCCGCCACGCGTCCTGATGAAAATCTGCGCGTCTGTCTGGGATGCCACTATACCGGCTTGCCCGACGCGCGTGGGCGCTGCCCGCGGTGTCACATTCCGTTGAGACTGCGGCGCAACAACAGCCTGCAAAAATGCTGGGCCGCGCTGATCGCCTCCCTGGTGTTTCTGATCCCAGCCAATATGCTGCCGATTTCCATCATTTACGTGAATGGCGGGCGTCAGGAGGATACTATCCTCTCCGGGATTATCTCCCTTGCGCACAGCAACGTCGGGGTGGCGGCGATCGTTTTTATTGCCAGTATCCTGGTTCCCTTTACCAAAGTGGTGGTGATGTTTACCCTGCTCATCAGCATTCACTTTAAATGTGAACAAGGCTTACGGACCCGCATTCTGCTGCTGCGGTTCGTCACCTGGATTGGCCGCTGGTCAATGTTAGATCTGTTCGTGATTTCGCTGATGATGTCGCTCATCAATCGCGACCAGCTACTTGCTTTTACAATGGGACCCGCGGCTTTTTATTTCGGCTCTGCGGTGATATTGACTATTCTTGCTGTGGAATGGCTGGATAGCCGCTTACTTTGGGATGCACATGAGTCAGGAAACCCCCGCTTCGCCGACTGAAGCGAGAATTAAAACAAAACGCCGCATTTCGCCATTCTGGTTGCTGCCCGTCATCGCCCTGATGATTGCAGGCTGGCTGATCTGGACGAGCTATGAAGATCGCGGGAGTACCGTCACCATTGATTTCCAGACCGCCGACGGCATCGTCGCCGGGCGAACGCCCGTTCGCTTCCAGGGGGTTGAAGTGGGTACGGTTCAGGACATCTCCCTTGGAAAAGGGCTGAACAAGATTCAGGTGCGGGTCAGTATTAAATCTGACATGCAGGATGCCCTGCGCAGCGAAACGCAGTTCTGGCTGGTCACGCCAAAAGCGTCTCTGGCGGGCGTGTCAGGGCTGGATGCGCTCGTGGGCGGTAACTATATCGGCATGATGCCGGGTAAAGGAGAGCCGCAGGATCACTTTGTTGCCCTGGATACACAGCCCAAGTACCGCCTCAACAACGGCGATTTAATGATTCATCTGCAGGCGCCGGATCTCGGTTCTCTGAACAGCGGTTCGCTGGTCTATTTCCGCAAAATCCCGGTTGGCCGCGTGTACGATTACGCGATCAACCCGAATAAACAGGGCGTCACCATCGACGTGCTGATCGAGCGTCGCTTCACCAATCTGGTGAAAAAAGGCAGCCGCTTCTGGAACGTCTCCGGCGTGGATGCGGACCTCAGCCTGAGCGGTGCGAAAGTGAAGCTGGAGAGTCTGGCCGCGCTGGTGAATGGTGCCATTGCTTTTGACTCCCCGGAAAACTCAAGCCCTGCCACCGCGGATGACTCATTTGGATTGTACGCAGACCTGGCGCACAGCCAGCGCGGCGTGATCGTCAAACTCGCTCTGCCCGATGCTAAGGGGCTAAAAGCGGGTTCAACGCCGCTGATGTATCAGGGATTGCAGGTTGGTCAGCTCACCAAAATGACGCTCAACCCGGGCGGCTCGGTCACAGGAGAAATGACTGTCGACCCGAGCGTGGTCGACCTCCTGCGCGAGAAAACGCGTATCGAAATGCGCAGTCCAAAGCTCTCCCTGAACGATGCCAGCCTCAGCACGCTGTTGACCGGCAATACGTTTGAACTCATCCCCGGTGAAGGTGAGCCCAGCAATAGCTTCGTGATTGCCCCGGCGGATAAATCCCTGCTGCAAAAGCCGGGCGTAGTGACCGTCACGCTGAATGCGCCAGAAAGTTACGGAATCGAAGCCGGCCAGCCGTTAATTTTACACGGCGTGCAGGTCGGCCAGGTGCTGGAGCGTAAGCTCTCCGCGAATGGCGTGACCTTCTCGGTCGCCATCGATCCGCAGTACAGCGACCTGGTGCACGGTGACAGCAAATTCGTGGTGAACAGTCGCGTCGATGTGAAGGTGGGACTGGACGGCGTGGAATTCCTCGGCGCCAGCGCCAGCGAATGGGTTAACGGCGGCATCCGCATTCTGCCCGGTGATAAAGGCCCCGTTCGCGACAGCTATCCGCTGTATGCCAACCTGGAGAAAGCGGTTGAAAACAGCCTGAGCGATCTCCCTACCACCACGCTGACATTAAGCGCCGAGACGCTGCCGGACGTACAGGCAGGATCCGTGGTGCTGTATCGCAAGTTTGAAGTTGGGGAAGTGATCGCCGTTCGCCCGCGTGCGGACGCGTTTGATATCGAACTGCATATCAAGCCGGAGTACCGCAAGCTGCTAACGCCAAACAGCGTCTTCTGGGCCGAAGGCGGCGCGAAAGTTCAGCTTAACGGTAACGGGCTGACCGTGCAGGCCTCCCCGCTCTCACGCGCGCTGCGCGGCGCGATAAGCTTCGATAATCTCAGCGGCGCGGGGGCGAATCTGCGTAAAGGTGATAAGCGTATTCTCTTCCCGTCCGAAACCGCCGCGCGTGCCGTGGGTGGACAGATTACCCTGCACGCGTTTGATGCCGGTAAGCTGGCGGAAGGCATGCCAATCCGCTATCTGGGCATTGATATTGGACAAATCCAGAAGCTGACGCTGATTACCTCGCGCAACGAGGTGCAGGCCACCGCCGTGCTGTACCCGGAATATGTGCAGACCTTCGCCCGCACGGGTTCGCGCTTCTCGGTGGTGACGCCGCAGATCTCGGCCGCGGGCGTTGAGCATCTCGACACCATTTTGCAGCCGTACATCAACGTTGAGCCGGGCCAGGGCAATGCCCGTCGTGATTTCGAGCTTCAGGAAGCCACAATCACCGACTCGCGCTACCTTGGCGGCCTGAGCATCGTGGTGGAAGTGCCGGAAGCGGGCTCGCTGAGCATCGGCACCCCGGTTCTGTTCCGCGGCATTGAAGTGGGTACGGTCACGGGCCTGACGCTCGGTACGCTCTCCGACCGCGTAATGGTGGCGTTACGCATCAGCGAACGCTACCAGCACCTGGTCCGTAATAACTCGGTATTCTGGCTGGCATCAGGCTATTCGCTGGACTTTGGCCTGACGGGAGGCGTGGTGAAAACCGGCACCTTCAACCAGTTCATTCGCGGCGGTATCGCGTTTGCCACGCCGCCGGGCACGCCGCTGGCGCCGAAAGCGCAGCCGGGTAAACACTTCCTGCTGCTCGAAAGCGAACCGAAAGAGTGGCGCGAATGGGGAACCGCCCTGCCGCGTTAATCTGAAAGGCTCCGGTGTCAACGCACCGGAGCCTTTATGTTACACTGCGCACCTGAACTTTTCCCTGTGGTGTGCCCGTGGCTCAAAACTCCGTATTTCTTCCTGAACAATTCCTGGCGCAGATGCGCGAGGCGCTTCCTTCTCACCTGTCGTTAGATGATTTTATCGCCGCCTGCCAGCGTCCGTTACGCCGAAGTATTCGCGTCAACACGCTGAAAATCAGCGTCGAGGATTTTCTGGCGCTGGTCTCGCCGTACGGCTGGCAGCTTACGCCGGTCCCGTGGTGCGCCGAGGGGTTCTGGATCGAACGCGATGACGAAGCCTCGCTGCCGCTGGGCAGTACCGCTGAACATCTGAGCGGCCTGTTCTATATTCAGGAAGCCAGCTCGATGCTGCCGGTGGCCGCCCTGTTCGCCGATGGCAATGCGCCTGAACGCGTGATGGATGTTGCCGCCGCTCCTGGCTCAAAAACCACGCAAATTGCCGCCCGAATGGGTAACCACGGGGCGATCCTCGCCAACGAGTTTTCCGCCAGCCGCGTGAAGGTGCTGCATGCCAACATCAGCCGCTGCGGTATTCATAATGTTGCCCTGACGCACTTCGACGGACGCGTGTTTGGCGCCGCTTTACCGGAAGCCTTCGATGCCATTCTGCTGGACGCGCCCTGCTCCGGCGAAGGAGTGGTGCGTAAAGATCCCGACGCGTTAAAAAACTGGTCAGTTGAGAGCAACCTTGAGATCGCCGCCACGCAGCGCGAGCTGATCGAGAGCGCATTTCACGCGTTGCGCCCTGGCGGCACGCTGGTCTATTCAACGTGCACCTTAAACCGCGATGAAAACGAAGACGTCTGCCTGTGGCTGAAAGCGAACTACCCGGAGGCAGTTGAGTTCCTGCCGCTTAACGGCCTGTTCGCCTCGGCACAGGAGGCGGTCACGCCGGAGGGTTTCCTTCACGTGTTCCCGCAGATTTACGACTGCGAAGGTTTTTTTGTGGCGCGTTTGCGTAAAACGCAGGCGGTTGCTCCCCTGCCCGCACCTAAATTCAAGGTCGGCAACTTCCCGTTTTCCCCTCTTAAAGGTCGCGATGCAGCACAGCTTGAAGCCGCCGCCAAAAAGGTTGGGCTGGTCTGGGATGAGAGCCTGCACCCCTGGATGCGTGATAAAGAGATATGGCTGTTCCCGGCACAGATCGAGCCGCTTATCGGAAAGGTCCGTTTTTCGCGAATCGGGATCCGCCTGGCGGAAGTGCATAATAAAGGGTATCGCTGGCAGCATGAGGCCGTTATCGCCCTTGCCGGACGCGAGAATACCTTTGCCCTGACGCATCAGGAAGCCGAAGAGTGGTACCGTGGCCGCGATGTCTATCCGGACAGCACGCCATCAGGCGATGAAGTGATAGTGACGTATCAGGGATATCCGCTGGGGCTGGCAAAAAAGGTCGGCTCAAGGCTGAAAAACAGCTATCCGCGCGAGCTGGTTCGGGACGGCCGTCTGTTTACCGGTAACGATCGCACAGCCTGAAAAAAAGCGCATTTTTTTACTGGCGATTTTGCTCTCCTTGTCTACGATCAAAAATGGGTGATCGCACTGGTCATACCAGATTTTGACAACCGACCCGGAGAGCACTATGACGAAAACCAGCGTGCGTATTGGCGCTTTTGAGATCGACGACGCAGAACTGCGCGGCGAAGCACAAGGCGATCGAACGTTAAGTATTCCCTGCAAATCCGACCCGGATTTGTGCATGCAGCTTGATGCATGGGATGCAGACACCAGCGTCCCGGCAATACTTGATGGCGAACATTCTGTCCTTTACCGCGAGCATTACGATAGTAAAACCGATGCCTGGGTCATGCGTCTTGCCTGACCTAAAGAGAACCCGCCCGAAGGCGGGTTATTTATTACTGCAGCTGCGCCAGCGTGAAGTAACCGTCGAAAACAGCCCCCGTATCAATGTAGTGAAGATTATTAAAATCGTATCTTCTGTCGAGAGGCGTATGCCCAAACCAGAAATGATCCGCGCCGCTGATGCCCTCTCCTTTGCCCACCATAAATCCCATCAGCCTGTCGCGGTTCCATAAGACGCGCTGGGCGCTAACCGGTTTTTGCCACCGGTATTCCGCGGCTGGATAATCCGCATGGGCAATCACATTCAGACCGTTCGCACAGGTTATCTCGATGATATGCGGTAAATCGCGACAGGCGTCGAGCAACGACAGGGCCAGCTGTTGCTGGTCGCGTTCAAGATGCGAAAACCATATTCCGCCATTCATCGTCCAGAGTGAAAAATCGTTATTATCCAGACTGTCGAGAGCCATTTGCTCATGGTTTCCCCGCACGGCACGAAACCATTTTTCATGAATTAACTGCAGGCATTTAACGCTATCAGGGCCACGATCGATCACATCCCCGACCGAAATAAGCAAATCCTCATACGGGTTAAAGTGACGGCGTTTAAGCTCATCCATAAGCCACTGGTAACAACCGTGTATATCGCTGACAACCCAGACGTGACGCCACATCCCACCTTCAATTCGCTGATACATAGAACCTCCTTTAAACAGTATAGCCGCCGCAGAAAAGGCGACAGACCGGCGCGGTCGTCACGAAGTGAAACAAACGGTAAACCAAACAGAAATAAAGATCCTCGCGCTATTAATCCCTTTTTATTGGCTCTTTAGAATAAGGGTATAAAAAAAGAGGGGTCTTCACGTGTCTAATACGCACCTGCATAACGATGTTTTCTATCCGCATCGCACAAACATTATTTCCGAGCTGGTGAACGGCAAACGCGTGCCGGGTCCAATCTGGCGTAAACGCGAATATCGCCTGAAGTTCCTTTTACGCTCGCTTCTGTTCTGGTCTTCTACCCATCGCATGCTGGAAGCCCTTTCGGGTCGCGACGATTTCGACAGGCTGCTGGCCTCTCAAATTACGTTGCCCAGCAAGACCCACCGACAGTATCTGATGCGCGGCCTGACGGCTAACGATCGCGCCGACGCTATCGTCAACCATTACTACTGGATTGATAGCCTGAGAGAGAGCGGTCTCGCTCAGGCCCTGAGCAGCCCGCAGGAGCAAACCGTTGTGCAGTTCCACGCCAAAGACGGTGTAACCTATACGGTCAATGCCTCCTCTGCGGGGAAAGCCGAGCGCGAAGGCGAAAGCACGCTGTGGCTACGCGACAACGAGGATACGCTGCTGGCCAGCCTGACCTTTAGCGTCGCGCGCAGTAACGGCCAGCAAGTCATGGTCATCGGCGGGCTTCAGGGGCCCCGCCGCAGCGTATCGCGAGACGTCATTAAGCAGGCCACCCGCGCCTGTCACGGCCTGTTCCCTAAGCGCGTGTTAATGGAAGTTCTTTTTCAGCTGGCTGCACAGTCATCTGTCCGGGCGATTTTTGCCGTCAGCGATGAAGGGCACGTTTTCCGCGCGTTGCGATATCGCCTGAGCAAAGGCCGCCATTTCCACGCCAGCTACGATGAATTTTGGGCGTCTCTGGACGGTAAAAAACTTTCAAGCTTCTGCTGGCAACTGCCGCTGCAGATGGAGCGTAAATCCCTTGAAGAAATTGCCAGTAAAAAACGCGCCGAATACCGCCGTCGCTTTGAGCTGCTCGATGAAATAGAGGCATCCGTTAAGTCCCACTTTTAAGCCTGGCCAGCGTCTTCGCTCACTGCATAGCGGATGCATTCCGTTTAAAAAAGAATGATAAAGCAGCCCACTATTGCACAGGGCGAGGGCGCTCAGTTAGCATTGCGCGAAATGAAACCGGCGAATGCGTTGGGAAGAGCGCAATGTGGGCGCAAAAATGAGGGACTTCGGTAATGATCTATGACTGCTTCTTATATTACGATGAAGATATGCTTCTCGAAATCAGGCTAAACACGCTCGCGGACGTTGTCGATCGCTTCGTTATCGTTGAGTCAACGCATACCTTTACCGGTAAAAAGAGGCCGCTGCATTTTGACATTAATAAATACAGCCAGTTTAAAGATAAAATTATCTACGTTGTTCATGATAAAGAACCGATTACGAAAGCCGCTGAAGAATCACACCCTGCTCGGGAGGTGATTCCGGGTCTGCCAGAGGGAATGGTGGTGGATGCGTGGGCAAATGAAGCCGCGCAGAGGAATGCCATCATGCAGGGTTTGACGCATGCCAACGATGATGATTTGATTTTAGTTTCCGATGTCGATGAGATATTTTCACCACAGGTGGTAGCATCGATAAATCCCAAAAAGCTCTGCACCACTATTTATCAGAATTTCTATAATTATCAGTTCAACCTGCAGGTTTTTAATACTGACAACACGCCAAGAAAATGTAAATTACCGCGAGCCACACAATATAAAAATCTCGTTAGTTTCTTTGGCGGCGAACCTGAATCATTCAGGAATCTTAAACGCACCCGAAGCGTTAAAAACTGGTCCTGGCTAAAGTGGAACTGGTTCAAGATTAACAACAGCATTATTGACAATGGTGGCTGGCACTTCTCGTGGGTAATGACCCCCGAGCGCATCTCAGAAAAAATGTCGACCATATCCCATACTGAATACGATCTTCCTGAGTTTAACAACCCGGAACACATCATGAAGGTCATTAAAAATGCGGAAGATATCTGGGGTCGGGACAGGACATTAATCAAGCAAGAGCTAACGGTTGAAAACTTCCCGGAGTACATTGTCCGCCACAAAGACAAATTCAGCGCGTTCATTATTTAACTTAGGGCTGCCCTTTTGCTCGCCAGAAGGCGTTTGCTCAGCGGTCGCTCGGCCACAAAATTTTAACAAAGATCCCAAAAAACCCTGGACGCACGCGGTCCTGAGTATGTTATGGTTTAGACAGGATATGGAATGTTCGAGAAAGTTTCGGGTGATTTAGAGTCAACACCGAACAATGCTTTGAAAAACAAACAGATAAAAAGAGACCGAATACGATTCCTGTATTCGGTCCAGGGAAATGGCTCTTGGGAGAGAGCCGTGCGCTAAAAGTTGGCATTAATGCAGGCTAAGTCGCCTTGCCTTTTAAGAATAGATGACGACGCCAGGTTTTCCAGTCCACAGCAAAAGCGGTCGGAAAAAAAGCGCCAGAGCATCATTAAAAGTGAAAAACCGCAGTGCTTTCGCAAGCATCTGCGGTTTTTTATTGGAAACCCGAACGTTAGCAGAGCTTGTCGGCGCGCTCGATAAACGGTGCCAGACTCATTTTTTGTCCCGGATGCGCCGGGTCATCGATTTGAATAATGCTAATCGGCTGGCCGCTGCTCTTGCCGCTGGCTACCTGCTGCTCTGCGGTATCATTCAGCGGGTATTGCACCAGCGTACTCGGGTTGATCGCATACAGCGCATGGCCTGGACGGCAGGTCAGCATCACCTCTTCGCGATTGAACGCCCATTTGTCCTTACCCACTTCAAAACGACTCACGGTGATGACCTGCGGTGCGGCAAGCGCGCTCCCCATACAGGCCAGCAATAAGAGAGAAAGTACTGTCTTTTTCATATGATATTTAACCTTGTCAGAAGGGTTCCCAGGTGGCGAACAGACTGACCGTTGCCAGCACCAGCGCTCCCAGCACCACTTCTGCCTGTGTCATCCTGATAAAAATCTGTTGTGCTCGCCCGCTCTCCGGACGAAACCGTGGCACCAGAAAATACCGATTTGCCAGCGCAATTACCACCATCAACGCCACCAGCGCACATTTGAACAACAAAAACCGCACGTAGCCAGCCTGCCAGGGAATATCGAGGCCCAGTATCATGAGCGCATTTATCACCCCGGAGAGCAGAACGCCCGCAACGGCGTAATGCCCCACGCGCGAGAAGCGCATCATGGTAAAGATGGCGGCATTCTGCCAGCGCCCTTTCGCCAGACGCATGCAGAACAGCAGGGGCAGTAATCCGCCAAGCCAGGTGGCGGCACATATCAGGTGAAAAGCATAATTAAGACGCTGCAGCGCCCCCGTCGGACCGTCGTTCATCGCCGCGTGCCCTACCCCAGCCAGCAGGATAAGCTGGCCCATTGCGAGCAGCAGCAGACGCGAACCTTTCAGCGGCGCAAGCCATGCCGCACCGACCGTCAGCGCAGCGAGGATTATTTGCCACAGCCAGACGCCGCCAAACCGGGTTCCCATCACGCTGAACCAGACCTGTGGCGCAAACACATCTCCCCAGCCGTTGCCCATCAATCCGCCCTGCAGCATAAACATCAGGACCGCTGCCGCAAGGCTCACTAAGGCCGCCACTTTCTGCTGCGACTGGAATCGCCGGGACAGCAGACGGTGGAGAGAGGAAGGAGCAAACCAGACGCTGTAAAGCGCATTGCCAAACACCAGCATCAGCGCCCCAAAATGGATAAAGCGTAGCCCGATATAACACAGCGCCAGCATGCTATTTCACGCTAAAGTGATAGCTGCCTTTGGTTTTATGGCCGTCCACGGAGACCACATGCCAGTCCACCTGGTAAGTCCCTGATGCCAGCGTTTGTTCCAGCGGCACGGTAAGCTGAGCTTTGTTCTTTTCGTCGCGCGTAGCGGTTCCCGTTTTGACGATCTGCTTTTGCGCATCCGTTACCACTACACCGCTAAATCCAGGTTCGATACCTTCTGAAAAATTCAGCGTAAGTGCCTGCGGTGCGGTCACCACGCTGTCTGCTGCCGGGATCTGCTGTTTAAGATGTGCATGTGCCAGCACGGAAGGCGTCATCATTGTCGAGGCCACAAAAACCAGTGCGCAGACCGCGCGGGAAGCGGAGAAACCCATCCTATCATTCCTTTTTGTTATGTCTGTATGCTAAAGAATAACGCTGTATAATAAACGAGTCGAGGATCATCCTGCCTCCGCTTGTCATCGTCGTGCAATCGCGGTAACGTTGCCGCCGCATAAAAAGGAGAAGGTAATGAAGATCAATCTGGCCGCCCTTCCGCAGGACGAGATGGATAAAGTGAATGTCGATCTCGCTGCCGCTGGCGTCGCGTTCAAAGAGCGTTACAACATGCCCGTCGTGGCTGAAGTCGTGGAACGGGAACAGCCCGCCCATCTGCGCGACTGGTTTCGCGAAAGACTCATCGCCCACCGCCTCGCCTCGGTCAACCTCTCCCGTTTACCGTACGAGCCTAAAGTTAAATAAGCTTAACGAGTCGTTACATTTCCTTACGCGGAATCTGGCAGGATAAGAAAACCCTGATTATTTTAGGTGTATTCTTAAATCTCTGCGACTCAGTGTATAAGGAAGTCACTATGTCACATTGGAATATAGCGGCAGCCCAGTATGGCGGGCTGCATCAGACTGTAGATGACCATGTTAAGCACCACCTGCGCTTCATCGCCGAAGCAGCACGGCAGCGGTGCGATCTGCTGGTTTTCCCTGAACTCTCATTAACGGGCTCTGGCTCGCCGACGTTACCTCCCCCGCCCGATGACGCGCAGCTGGAGCCGCTGCTCAACGCGGCACATCAACACCAGATCACCGTTATTGCCGGGCTCCCCCTGGAGCAGAATGGCCAGCGCCAGAAAGGCCTTGTGCTGTTTTCGCCCGCTCGCCATCGCATTTTGCGCTATCCGCAAGGGCGCGGTGCCAGCCTCGTGCCGGGGGATAAACACCTTACCATCCTTGATGCACATCCCGATTCGCCCAATCTCGATCCCCGGGCAACGCTTGTTACCAGCTGCCAGTCGGTGGGGGATAATCGCTGGCGGCAGTCCATCAGTAACCTGCAGCGCTTCGCGCATAAATATGCCATTGCGGTGCTGATGGCGAACGCCTGCGGCGGCAGCGCGCTGTGGGATGAAAAAGGCCAGCTGATCGTGCGCGCGGATAAGGGCGAGCTTCTGGTGACCGGCACGCTCGGCGGAGAGGGTTGGCAAGGCGATATCATTCCTTTAGGCTAGGCGTTTTAAGCTCAGGAGTTTTCAATGCTGCGCGTCATCGATACCGAAACTTGCGATCTTCAGGGCGGAATAGTGGAAGTGGCCTCTGTCGACGTGGTTGATGGTAAAATCGTCAACCCCATGAGCCATCTGGTGCGTCCCGATCGCCCCATCAGCCCACAGGCGATGGCTATCCATCGCATTACCGAATCGATGGTGGCGGATAAGCCGTGGATCGAAGAGATTATTCCGCACTACTACGGTAGCCCGTGGTACGTCGCGCATAACGCCAGCTTTGACCGCCGGGTGTTGCCTGAAATGCCGGGGGAATGGATTTGCACCATGAAGCTGGCGCGTCGTCTCTGGCCGGGGATTAAATACAGCAACATGGCGCTGTACAAGTCCCGCAAGCTGAGCGTTCGTACCCCTGAGGGGCTTCACCATCACCGCGCCCTGTATGACTGCTATATCACCGCCGCGTTGCTGATTGATATCATGAATATCTCTGGCTGGACACCGGATGATATGGCAACCATCACCGGACGTCCCGCGCTGCTGACCACGTTTACCTTTGGTAAATATCGCGGGAAGCCGGTGTCCGAGGTGGCGGATAAAGACCCGGGCTATTTGCGCTGGCTGTATAACAACCTCGACAGAATGAGCCCGGAACTGCGCTTAACGCTGAAACATTATCTGGGCGATGCTTAACGCTCCGCACGGCCTGGCAGCGTGTCCTGCGCCAGGCCTATTAAAAAGGCATATTCCAGCGCAACCCCTTCGTACGATTTAAATCGCCCCGATTTCCCCCCGTGTCCTGAATCCATATCGGTACACAGCAGCAGCAGATTGTCATCGGTTTTCAGCTCACGCAGTTTTGCCACCCATTTTGCCGGCTCCCAGTATTGCACCTGAGAATCATGCAAACCGGTGGTGACCAGCATATGCGGGTAGGCTTTCGCCTCCACGTTATCGTACGGGCTGTACTCTTTCATATAGCGGTAGTACATCTCATCCTGCGGATTCCCCCACTCCTCAAACTCCCCGGTGGTAAGAGGAATGGATTCATCGAGCATGGTCGTGACCACATCGACAAACGGTACCTGCGCGACAATCCCCTTAAAGCGATCGGGACGCTGGTTGATCGCCGCCCCCATCAGCATGCCGCCCGCGCTGCCGCCCATCCCAAAGCAGAGCTGGGGATCGCCGTAGCCCTGCTCAATCAGCGCATCGCAGACGTCGAGGTAGTCATTGAAGGTGTTTTTCTTCTTCAGGAATTTCCCGTCTTCATACCAGTGCTGGCCCAGCTCACCGCCGCCGCGAATATGGGCGATGGCGAAAACAAAACCGCGATCGAGCAGGCTTAGCCGGCTGCTGCTGAAATCGGCGTCCATGCTTGAGCCATACGAGCCGTAGCCGTACACCAGAATCGGGTTTTTGCCTTTCTGGAAATGAGCCCGATGGTAAACAAGAGAGACCGGCACCTCCACGCCATCACGGGCGGTGACCCACAGGTGCTCGCTGCGGTAGTTGTCGGACTCAAACCCTTTTACCTCGGTCTGTTTAATCACCTGGCGCTGCCCGGTATCCATATCCAGCTCAAACAAGGTGTCCGGCGTGGTCATGGAGGAGTAGCCGTAGCGCAACCGCGACGATTCGGGTTCAGGGTTGAACCCAATCCACGTCACGTAGGCCGGGTCATCAAACGCAATCCCCACCACTTCCCGGGTTTTTCGGTTGATTTGCCGGATACTGGTCAGCCCGCGCTGGCGCTCTTCCACCACCAGCCAGTCGGTAAAGAGGGTGAACCCTTCCAGCATCACCTGATCCCGCGCGGGGATAAGCACCTCCCACTTTCGCTCATCGCGCACTTTGGTTTTATAGAGACCAAAGTTTTTGCCCTCGCGATTGGAGCGCAAATAAAAGCTGTGCTGGAAGTGATCCAGGCTGTACTCGTGATCCTTGCGGCGCGGCAGGAAACAGAGCGGCTGGGCGTCCGGCAGTTCGGCATCCAGCAGCAGGACTTCCGACGTCGTCGCGCTGGCAAGGAAGATAATCACATAGTGGCGTGAGGAGGTTTTATGCAGGCTGACATAAAACGTTTCGTCTTTCTCTTCATAAACCAGCTCGTCGTCAGCGGAGTCTGTTCCCACGGTATGTCGCCACACCTGGTAAGGCAGCAGCGTCGACACGTGCTTTTTAACGTAGTAAACCGTCTCGGAATCATTCGCCCAGACAAAATCCGGGGAGACGTTTTCCAGCATTTCCGGATACCAGTTGCCGGTCTCCAGATTGCGAAACCGCAGGCCGTACTGGCGGCGGGAGAGATAATCCTCCGCCAGCGCCATCACCGCGTTGTCAGGGGAAATGGACATGCCGCCCAGGGTATAAAACTCGCTGTGGGCGGCGCGCTGGTTGGCATCCAGCAGAATATCCCACTCATCCCATTCGGCGCTTAACACCGACTGACGCTGGTAGATGGGATACTCATTGCCGGGCTCGTAAATATGGCGATAGCGATAGCCGTTTTTGGTCCAGGGCGCGGAGATATCGCGCTGGGGAATACGCTGCACCATTTCATTCAGGAGCTGGTCCTGAAGCGTCTGCTGGCTGGACATGACCTTGCGGCCATAGTCGTTTTCCTCGTGCAGGTAGTCGAGTACCTCTGGCCGGGAGCGCGAATCGTCCCGCAGCCAGTAATAGTTGTCTATACGCGTATCGCCATGCGTGGTGATCGCATAAGGAGTACGTCGGGCTTTCGGTGGCATGTCATCATTCTTTTAAGATTTACACCCTATAAGGTTGGCAAAACCCACGCATGATGCAAGCGAAACAGCGTCGCGACGGCGACGACTATCCCTGTAACGCCTGTTTTTGCTCCCGGATATCCCGCTCAATGCCCTCGCGCACGTCCTGAGGGATCTTTAACGCATCGCCCAGGGCGTTAAGGTAGCTCCGCTCCATAAAATGATCGATATCGATGGCTGCGCAGCTGAGGAAATAGAGCTCCAGCGCCTCTTCCTCATTTTTCACACTTTGGGCAAGACGCTGCGGCTCGAGCGGCTGTTCTATCGCCTGCGCCACCAGCACTCTTCCCTTCTCTTCAACGCCGGCTTCGCGCAGCTGCTGCTCGATCGCCGCTCGTTCCTTATCGTCAATATGCCCGTCGCTTTTCGCGGCAAAAACCAGCGCAAGAATGAGCCGTTCGGTACGCAGATCCAGCGGCGAGGTGTGCTCGCCGTAATGCGGTTCATCGCTGTGCGCGGTCCGTATTCTGTCCTTGTATTTATCCCACAGCACGGTGCCCGCGATGGCGCCGCCGCCGGCCAGCAGCGCGCCTGTACCATACTTTGCCAGCAGCTTACGTGAGGATTTATTCGCGACAAGCAGGCCTGCCAGCCCGCCGAGCGCCCCGGGTACCAGCAGTTTGCTGAGGTCCCGCTCGCCAGACGATGTTTTCTGCCCTAACAGGGATTGCAATTGATTTAACCAGCCAGACATGGTTTCCCTCACTTAACGGTGAACATGTTTCACAGCGTAAGCGAGCAGGCGTCAGGAAATGTCTGGTCGGGCTAAAGATGCGCAAATTTCTGTCCCCTCGCTTAGCCGTGCACAAGACAGACGCAAACGTTTTCGTTTATACTGCGCGCAACTTTTTCAGGGGGATTGTTATGATTCGTTTAGGAACTGCGCTGCGACCTGCGGCGACGCGAGTGATGCTGTTGGGATCGGGCGAGCTGGGGAAAGAGGTCGCCATTGAGTGCCAGCGTTTAGGTGTGGAAGTTATTGCCGTAGACCGTTACGCCGACGCACCCGCCATGCACGTCGCCCATCGTTCTTATGTGATTAACATGCTGGATGGCGATGCCCTTCGCGAACTGATTACGCGCGAAAAACCCGATTTTGTCGTGCCGGAAATTGAGGCCATCGCCACCGATACGCTGATCGCCCTGGAGCAGGAAGGCCAGCGCGTGGTGCCCTGTGCGAAAGCCGCAAAGCTGACCATGAACCGCGAAGGCATTCGTCGCCTGGCGGCGGAAGAGCTGGGATTGCCCACCTCGAGCTACCGTTTTGCTGGCGATAAGGCCGCGTTTCTGCAGGCCGTCGAGGAAATTGGCTACCCGTGCATCGTTAAGCCGGTGATGAGCTCCTCCGGAAAAGGACAGAGCTTTATTCGCGACAGCGGCACCCTGGATAACGCGTGGGATTATGCCCAGCAGGGCGGCCGTGCCGGAGCCGGTCGCGTGATCGTCGAAGGCGTCGTGAAGTTTGATTTCGAAATCACCCTGCTGACCGTCAGCGCCGTTGACGGCGTCCATTTCTGCGACCCGATTGGTCACCGTCAGGAAGATGGCGATTACCGCGAATCCTGGCAGCCGCAGCAGATGAGCGCCCTGGCGCTGGAGCGTGCTCAGGAGATCGCTCGTAAAACCGTCCTGGCGCTGGGCGGCTATGGCCTGTTCGGCGTGGAGCTGTTTGTATGCGGTGATGAGGTGATTTTCAGCGAAGTCTCCCCTCGCCCGCATGACACCGGCATGGTCACGCTGATTTCGCAGGATCTCTCCGAGTTCGCCCTGCACGTGCGCGCCTTCCTCGGCCTGCCCGTCGGCGGTGTTCGTCAGTATGGCCCTGCCGCCTCGGCGGTGATCCTGCCGCAGTTAACCAGCCAGAACGTCACGTTTGATAACGTCGACGGGGCGGTGGGCGCAGGATTGCAGGTACGCCTGTTCGGCAAGCCGGAGATCGACGGAACTCGCCGTCTTGGCGTGGCATTAGCCACCGGGGATAACGTTGACGACGCCGTGGCGAGAGCGAAAGCGGCCGCTGCGAGCGTCAAGGTTGCAGGATAAAAAAACGGGCCGTAAGGCCCGTTTTTCATGCGGCGAGTGGCTTACTGCTTCGCGCCTTCAACCGCTTCACGAGCCAGTTTGGTGATGCGATCCCAGTCGCCCGCTTCCAGCACATCCGCCGGAACCAGCCATGAACCGCCGATGCACAGCACGCTTTTCAGCGCCAGGTAGTCACGGTAGTTGGCAGGAGAGATACCGCCCGTCGGACAGAAGCGTACCTGAGAGAAAGGACCCGCAATCGCCTGCAGCGCTTTGGTGCCGCCGTTCGCTTCAGCCGGGAAGAATTTGAACTCTTTCAGACCGTAGTCCATGCCCAGCATCAGTTCAGAGACGGTGCTGATGCCCGGGATCAGAGGAATGGTACCTTCGGTGGCGGCTTTCAGCAGCGGCTCGGTCAGGCCAGGGCTGATGGCGAACTGCGCGCCCGCTTCGGTCACTTCCGCCAGCTGCTGCGCGTTGAGAACGGTACCCGCACCGATGATGGCGTCAGGCACTTCTTTCGCGATAGCGCGGATAGCATCCATCGCGCAGGCGGTGCGCAGGGTCACTTCCAGAACGCGAACGCCACCCGCAACCAGCGCTTTCGCCATCGGTACAGCGTGCTCCAGCTTGTTTACCACGATAACCGGCACGACAGGGCCAGTGGTCAGGATTGCTTCTGCACTTGTTTTCCAGTTTTTCATCAGAGTTTTCTCTCGCCAGATCGTTAAAATCAAGTCGTCTTAAAACGTAATACAGGTTGCGCCCTGCTCCGCACCGGAGAGTTTCTCACGCAGCGCGCTGAACATTTCGCGTCCGGTCCCCACGCGCGATGCGCTCAGGTCAGGAATATGGGGCTGACGTGCCGCCAGCTCGGCTTCATCCACCAGCAGGGTTAACTCGCCCGTCTGGCCGTTCACGCGGATCATGTCACCGTCGCGTACTTTCGCCAGCAGACCGCCGTCGTAGGCTTCCGGCGTCACGTGGATGGCTGAAGGCACTTTACCGGATGCCCCGGAGAGGCGTCCATCGGTGACTAGCGCAATTTTGAAACGGCGGTCCAATAATACACCAAGTGGTGGCATAAGTTTATGTAATTCTGGCATCCCGTTGGCTTTAGGCCCCTGGTGACGCACCACGACCACGCAGTCTTTATCAAGAAGACCGGCGTCAAAGGCCGGTAACACGTCGTGCTGGCTTTCAAATACCACCGCCGGCGCTTCGATCACCTGGTTCTCTTCCGGTACGGCAGAGGTCTTCATTACCGCGCGGCCGAGGTTGCCGCTCAGCACTTTGGTGCCGCCATGAGGAGAGAACGGTTTGTCGATAGTGGCAATCACCTGCGCATCAAGAGACGTGCTCGCCCCTTCACGCCAGTCCAGCTCGCCGTTGTTCAGCCACGGCTCCTGGGTGTAGCGCTGAAGGCCAAAGCCCGCCACGGTATTCACGTCTTCATGCAGCAGTCCGCCTTTCAGCAGCTCGCGCATCAGCAGCGGTACGCCGCCTGCGGCCTGGAAGTGGTTGATATCCGCCGGACCGTTCGGGTACAGGCGCGCCATCAGCGGCACCACGGAAGAGATCTCGGAGAAGTCATCCCAGTTAATCAGAATGCCCGCCGCACGCGCCATGGCCACCAGATGCATGGTGTGGTTGGTTGACCCCCCGGTTGCCAGCAGCGCGACAATCCCGTTGACGATGACTTTTTCGTCAACCATTTTGCCCATCGGCATCCATTCGTTGCCGTTGCCGGTCAGACGCGTCACCTGACGGGCTGCGGCCTCGGTCAGCGCCTTGCGCAGCGGCGCATCCGGCTGGATAAAGGACGAGCCCGGAAGCTGCATTCCCATAAATTCCACGACCATCTGGTTAGTGTTAGCCGTACCGTAGAACGTACAGGTTCCCGGCGCATGATAGGACGCGGCTTCCGCCTCCAGCAGCGCCTGACGGTCTGCTTTCCCTTCCGCGTACAGCTGGCGAATACGCACTTTTTCTTTGTTCGGCAGACCGCTTGCCATCGGGCCGGACGGGACGAAGATCGCAGGCAGATGCCCAAACGACAGCGCCGCCATCACCAGGCCCGGGACAATCTTGTCGCACACGCCGAGGTACAGCGCGCCATCGAACATATTGTGTGACAGCCCCACCGCGGCAGACATGGCAATCACTTCGCGGCTCAGCAGGGATAGCTCCATACCGTCCTGCCCCTGCGTCACGCCGTCGCACATGGCAGGTACACCGCCCGCCACCTGGCCCACCGCATTTACGCTGTGCAGCGCGTTACGGATGATAGCGGGATAGACCTCATACGGCTGGTGGGCGGAAAGCATATCGTTATAGGAGGTAATAATGGCGATATTGTTACGCAACATGCTTTTCAGCGACGCTTTATCATCAGGCTGGCAGGCGGCGAAGCCGTGCGCCAGGTTCCCGCAGGCCAGCTGAGATCGGTGGACGGTGCTGCTCTTTGCCTGTTCAATCCGGGCGAGGTAGGCCGAACGGGTCTCTTTCGAGCGCTCGATAATGCGCTGTGTTACGCGTAACAATGTCGGATTCATAAAAGCTCCTCTAAATTATCTGTCCGGCTCGGGAGTTTACAAAGTCGCTGGCAGTTGTTAACAACGCTGAAACGCTTGCTGTCCGGAGCTCAGGGGCAAAATCACTTCCGGCAGTGTAATAAAAAAAGCTCCGCGGGTGAATCCACGCGGAGCTTAAAAGTTGAAAATTGTGCCACTAGCTGTGTTAGATCATGTTACCGGTAAAATAACACTTTCGAGCTAGAGGATTATCTTACTCAAACTCGTTCCAGGAGCGGCCATCGCGGGTGATCATCGCCACCGACGCGACCGGTCCCCAGGTCCCCGCCTGATACGGTTTTGGCGCATCCTGATCGGCCGCCCAGGCTTCGGTGATGGAGTCGACCCATTTCCACGCCTCTTCCACTTCATCGCGGCGCACGAACAGCGCCTGGATACCGCGCATGGTTTCCAGCAGCAGACGCTCGTAAGCATCGGCCAGGTGCGTCTGGTTAAAGGTTTCGGAGTAGCTCAGATCCAGCTTGGTGGTCTGCAGGTTGTGTTTATGATCCAGCCCCGGCACTTTGTTCAGGATCTGGATATCCACGCCCTCGTCCGGCTGCAGCCGAATAGTCAGCTTGTTCTGCGGCAGTTCCTGCCAGGACTCTTTGAACAGGTTAAGTTCCGGGTTTTTGAAGTAAACCACCACTTCGGAACATTTGGCTGGTAGACGTTTACCGGTGCGCAGGTAGAACGGAACGCCCGCCCAGCGCCAGTCGTCGATATCCACGCGGATCGCCACGAACGTCTCGGTGTTGCTGGACTTGTTCGCGCCCTCTTCTTCCAGGTAGCCCGGCACTTTTTTGCCTTGCGCAAAACCGGCGGTGTACTGGCCGCGGACGGTCTTCTCACGCACGTTGGAGCGATCGATGCGGCGCAGTGACTTCAGCACTTTCACTTTTGCATCACGGATGCTGTCAGCCGTCAGGTCAGACGGTGGAGACATGGCAATCATGCACAGAATTTGCAGCAGGTGGTTCTGGATCATGTCGCGCATCTGACCGGCCTGGTCAAAGTAGCCCCAGCGACCTTCAATCCCCACCTCTTCCGCCACGGTGATTTCCACGTGGTCAATAGTGCGGTTGTCCCAGTTATTCACAAACAGGGAGTTAGCAAAACGCAGCGCCAGCAGGTTCAGTACCGTCTCTTTACCGAGGTAGTGGTCGATACGGTAGACCTGGCACTCTTCAAAGAACTCGCCCACCTGGTCGTTGATTTCACGCGAGGTTGCCAGCGACGTACCCAGCGGCTTCTCCATCACGACGCGCGCCGGTTTGGCGTTCAGTTTGGCTTCGCCCAGACCTTTGCAGATGGCGCCGAAGGTGCTTGGCGGCATGGCGAAATAGTTAATGGTGACACGGTTTTTCTGATCCAGCATCGCGCCTAAGCGGGTAAACGCGCTGACGTCATTAACGTCCAGGTTGCAGAAATCGAGGCGTCCACTCAGGGTATCCCACAAACTTTCATCAATTTTTTCTTTCATGAAAGTTTCGAGCGCCTCGCGGACGACTTTGGTATAAGCGTCCTTATCCCAGTCGGCGCGCCCGACACCCAGGATACGGGTATCCGGATGAATTTGGCCCGCTTTCTCCAGTTGATACAGGGAAGGCAGCAATTTTCGGCGTGCAAGATCGCCTTTCGCGCCGAAAATGACCAGGTCACATGCCTGGGCTGTTTGCGTTACCGCCATGTCATTCTCCTCAGTTGGATCACCTGGTACTTCTGCCAGGTATCGTTGTAATTTTATTACAATGCACTGTACTGCTTTTACGTCATTCCCGAAACCATTAGCGCTTATCGTCGCGTGCGATAACGCGATTTTTCCCCCTTTGGAGGATTACGACGGCGCAATGACGCAACAACCGTCGTTTCTTTGCGCAACGGGGTCACAGCAAAACCCGACACCGATCAAGTAATGAAAAAAAACAACAACATTATCTTGTCGATTGTTACCCTTAATGGAAGCCACAAGGGTAATATCGGTTAAATCGAATCACGATTTCATCAATTTATGAAATCGTTTACACCCATGAGCGTCCTGTTAACATGAACATGCTGGAAAAAATCCAGTTTCAACTGGAACACCTTAGCAAATCCGAGCGAAAAGTGGCCGAGGTCATTCTCGCCTCCCCCGCTCAGGCGATTCATTCAAGCATCGCCGCTCTGGCACAGGAAGCGGGTGTTAGCGAACCGACGGTCAATCGCTTTTGCCGCAGCCTCGAAACGCGCGGCTTTCCTGATTTTAAACTGCATCTGGCACAAAGTCTGGCTAACGGCACCCCATATGTTAATCGTAATGTGGATGAAGACGACAGCGTTGATGCCTATACCGCGAAAATTTTTGAATCGGCTATGGCTTCGCTTGACCACGTCCGCCAGTCTCTGGACATGAGTTCCGTGAATCGCGCGGTGGATTTGCTCACCCAGGCCAAGCGGATTGCGTTCTTTGGTCTCGGGTCGTCTGCCGCCGTGGCGCATGACGCCATGAACAAATTTTTCCGCTTTAACGTCCCGGTGATTTATTCCGATGACATTGTGCTGCAACGCATGAGCTGTATGAATTGCAGTGAAGATGACGTCGTGGTACTGATTTCGCACACCGGCCGCACCAAGAGTCAGGTAGAGCTGGCGCAGCTGGCCCGTGAAAACGATGCCATGGTGATTGCCCTCACCACGGCAGGCACGCCGCTGGCGCGTGAGGCGACGCTGGCGATCACCCTCGACGTGCCGGAAGACACCGACATTTATATGCCGATGGTTTCCCGACTGGCGCAGCTCACCGTGATTGACGTGCTGGCAACCGGTTTTACCTTACGTCGGGGCGCAAAATTCCGGGATAACTTGAAGCGGGTCAAGGAAGCGCTGAAGGAATCGCGTTTTGATAAAGAATTGCTTATAAAGAGCGATGTTCCCTGATAGTTGATAACGAAGACGTAACCAATAATTACGATGTAACGATTTACGGCATTCGGTCCCCTCTCCGCTGCCTTGCAGCAGATGAAGGCCGATTCAATGTTCACGCAACACCAAAGTTGTTTCAGTCAACGGAGTATTACATGTCCAGAAGGCTTCGCAGAACCAAGATCGTAACCACCTTAGGCCCGGCCACCGATCGCGATAATAATCTTGAGAAAATTATCGCCGCCGGCGCCAACGTGGTGCGTATGAACTTCTCTCACGGTACGCCAGAAGACCATAAATTACGTGCCGATAAAGTGCGTGAAATCGCAGCCAAACTGGGCCGCCACGTTGCTATCCTCGGCGATTTGCAGGGTCCAAAAATTCGTGTATCGACCTTTAAAGAGGGTAAGGTTTTCCTCAATATCGGCGACAAATTCCTGCTTGATGCCAACCTGGGCAAAGGCGAAGGCGATAAAGAGAAAG
The DNA here is from genome assembly GCF_053709655.1 of Enterobacter sp. UPMP2060. Lineage (NCBI taxonomy): Bacteria > Pseudomonadati > Pseudomonadota > Gammaproteobacteria > Enterobacterales > Enterobacteriaceae > Enterobacter > Enterobacter sp. UPMP2060. Next base: position 708,257 of record NZ_JBSKJQ010000002.1, on the reverse strand, counting down.
TCGGTATCGACTATAAAGGCCTGCCGGCTGACGTGGTGCCAGGCGATATCCTGCTGCTCGACGACGGTCGCGTACAGCTGAAGGTGCTGGAAGTTCAGGGCATGAAAGTGTTCACCGAAGTCACCGTCGGCGGCCCGCTCTCCAACAATAAAGGCATCAACAAACTGGGCGGCGGCCTCTCTGCAGAAGCGCTTACCGATAAAGACAAAGCGGACATCGTGACGGCTGCGCTGATCGGCGTTGACTACCTGGCGGTCTCCTTCCCGCGCTGCGGCGAAGATCTAAACTATGCGCGTCGTCTGGCACGTGATGCAGGCTGCGATGCTAAAATCGTCGCGAAAGTTGAACGCGCGGAAGCCGTTTGCGATCAGGATGCCATGGACGATGTGATCCTCGCGTCTGACGTGGTGATGGTTGCGCGTGGTGACCTGGGCGTGGAAATTGGCGACCCTGAGCTGGTAGGGATCCAGAAAGCGCTGATTCGTCGCGCACGTCAGCTGAACCGCGCGGTGATCACCGCGACTCAGATGATGGAATCGATGATCACCAACCCAATGCCAACCCGTGCAGAAGTCATGGACGTGGCTAACGCCGTGCTGGACGGTACCGATGCGGTGATGCTCTCTGCGGAAACCGCTGCGGGCCAGTATCCGGCAGAAACCGTGGCCGCTATGGCGCGCGTCTGCCTGGGCGCTGAAAAGATCCCAAGCATCAACGTTTCTAAACACCGTCTGGACGTGCAGTTCGACAACGTGGAAGAAGCGATAGCGATGTCTGCGATGTATGCGGCAAACCATCTGAAGGGCGTTACCGCGATCATCACCATGACCGAATCTGGCCGCACCGCGCTGATGACCTCTCGTATCAGCTCTGGTCTGCCGATCTTCGCCATGTCCCGTCACGAACGTACCCTGAACCTGACGGCGCTGTACCGCGGCGTGACGCCGGTTCACTTCGACAGCACCAGTGACGGCGTAGCTGCGGCACACGATGCCGTAAACCTGCTGCGCGATAAAGGCTATCTGGTGTCCGGTGATATCGTCATTGTGACCCAGGGCGACGTGATGAGCACCATCGGCTCAACCAACACCACGCGCGTTATGACCGTCGAGTAATAATGTCTGTGTTAAAAAGCCCTCTCCAGATGGAGAGGGCTTTTTTTATTTCCGCGGATAAAGCTCTTTGCGTTTATAGGGCTCAGTTTCACCCGGCTTACGCGTTTTAAGCAGCTTCAGGATCCACGTGTACTGTTCGGCATGCGGCCCCACCAGGATTTCTACCTCTTCGTTCATTCGACGCGCAATGGTGTGGTCGTCCGCGGTCAGCAGATCATCCATCGGCGGACGGACCTCAATACTCAGGCGATGCGTTTTGCCGTCATAGACCGGGAACAGCGGGATCACGCGGGCACGACAGACTTTCATCAGGCGACCAATCGCGGGGAGCGTCGCTTTATAGGTCGCAAAGAAATCGACAAACTCGCTGTGCTCTGGGCCGTGGTCCTGATCCGGCAGATAGTAGCCCCAGTACCCCTGACGCACCGACTGAATGAAGGGCTTAATGCCATCGTTACGCGCATGCAAACGTCCGCCAAAACGACGACGCACCGTATTCCAGACAAAATCGTAGATTTTATTTCCCTGGTTATGGAACATCGCCGCCATTTTCTGGCCCTGAGACGCCATCAGCATCGCCGGAATATCAACGCCCCAGCCGTGGGGAACAAGGAAAATGACTTTCTCGTCATTGCGGCGCATCTCCTCGATGATGTCCAGCCCTTTCCAGTCAACGCGATCGACGATTTTATCCGGCCCTTTCAGCGCCAGTTCAGCCATCATCGCCATTGCCTGCGGGGCGGTGGTGTACATTTCATCAATGATTGCCTCGCGCTCGGCGTCGCTTTTCTCAGGAAAACAGTAATAGAGGTTAATCTGCGCGCGGCGGCGGGCGCTCTTGCCTAAACGCCCGGCCAGACGGCCAATTTTCCCCAGAACGGGATCGCGTACGGAAGCAGGCAGCATCGCCATCCCCGCAAAGGCGTAGACACCAAGCCAGGCGCCCCAGTTGCGCGGAAGGCGGAAGGATTTTTCAAACTCAGGAATGTATTCAATATTGTTTTTTTTGGTTTCCATGCTGGATCCAGGGTCTGATGACGCAAAATTTTATTCAGATAGTGTAGCGAGGCAGTCGTCCACGCACAAAAGAAAAAGCCGGCGTCAATGTGCGCCGGCTTTTTTAACAAAAACAGAGGGCTTAGTTTAAGCTCAGCTGCGGCATCACCTCTTTCACCTGCGCCAGATAATCAGTACGATCTTTACCTGTCAGGCCTTCGGTGCGCGGCAGTTTCGCCGTCAGCGGGTTCACGGCCTGCTGGTTGATCCACACTTCATAGTGCAGGTGCGGGCCGGTAGAGCGTCCGGTATTGCCGGAGATCGCGATACGGTCACCACGCTTCACCTTCTGGCCCGGCTTCACCAGCAGCTTACGCAGGTGCATATAGCGGGTCGTATAAGTACGACCATGACGTACCGCGACATAATATCCGGCGGCACCGCTACGCTTGGCCACCACCACTTCACCATCGCCAACCGCCAGTACCGGCGTGCCCTGCGGCATGGCAAAGTCAACGCCACGGTGCGGCGCGACGCGCCCGGTTACCGGGTTCAGACGACGCGGGTTAAAGTTCGAGGAGACGCGGAACTGTTTTGCCGTCGGGAAGCGCAAGAAGCCTTTCGCAAGGCCCGTACCGGTGCGGTCATAGAACTTACCGTCTTCGGCACGAATCGCGTAGTAATCTTTGCCCTCAGAGCGCAGACGTACGCCCAGCAGTTGGCTTTGCTCGCGCTTGCCGTCCAGCATTTCGCGGGACATCAGGACGGAGAACTCATCGCCCTTCTTCAGCTTGCGGAAATCCATCTGCCACTGCATGGCTTTGATCACCGAACTGATTTCAGCGCTGGTCAGGCCTGCATCGCGCGCGCTGGAGACAAAGCTCGCGCCCACGGTGCCTTTCAGAACGCTGTTAACCCAGTCGCCCTTCTGCATTTCGCTGGTCATTTTGAAACCGTTTGCAGTGCGATCGTAGGTGCGGGTTTCGCGGCGGGACATTTCCCAGGTCAGACGCTGGAGATCGCCATCCGCCGTTAAAGTCCAGGAGAGCTGTTGTCCGATTTTCAGGTTACGAAGATCTTTATCCGCAGCCGCCAGCTGGCTGATATTGCCCATGTCGATGCCGTACTGGTTCAGCACGCTGCTCAGCGTATCCCCGGTAGAGACAACATATTCGTGGATACCCGCCTCGTTCTCGGTTTTATCGTCCAGCTCATCCTGCGGGATGGCTTCATCTTCCTGAGCCGCCTGGTCGATAGGCTCACTGGCTTCAGGCAGCAAAGAACGGATTTCGCTCTTTTCAAGCTCAATGGTTTTAATGATAGGGGCAGAACTCGGGTGGTAAACATAGGGCCGCCAGACGGCGACCGCTAAGGTGAGTACTGTAAGCGACCCCAGCATAACGCGATGGGGTCGTGGCAGATTGTTAAATGCCAGGGCGACAGAGCGGGCTATCTGTTGCACGTATTCACTTCCTCGTTAATCTCCTTTCAGGCAGCTCGCATACTGGTTCGCCAGTTGGCTGAGGAACTGCGAATAGCTCGCTTTGCTCAACTGGATATTCGTACCTAGCGGGTCAAGGGTTCCCATGCGCACGGATGTTCCCCTGGCCACGGCTTCTACGACCGCTGGCCTGAACTGTGGCTCAGCAAAAACGCATGTCGCTTTTTGCTCAACCAACTGTGTTCTGATTTCATGTAAACGCTGCGCACCAGGCTGAATTTCAGGGTTGACGGTGAAGTGGCCCAGTGGGGTCAAACCGTAGTGTTTTTCGTAATAGCCGTAGGCGTCATGAAAAACGAAATACCCTTTACCTTTCAACGGTGCGAGCTCATTACCAACCTGCTTATCGGTTGCGGCTAATTGTGCCTCAAAATCCTTCAGGTTGGCGTCTAGTTTGGCTCGACTTTGCGGCATAAGTTCCACTAATTTGTCGTGGATTGCAACCGCTGAAAGCCGCGCTATCTCAGGGGATAACCAAAGATGCATGTTGTACTCGCCGTGATGGTGATCTCCATCACCTTTTTCGCCGTCTGCGGCATGATGGTCATGTTCGTCGCCGTCGTCATCCGCCCCTTTCATGAGCAACGGTTTCACGCCGGAGAGTTCGGCAATCGCGACCTGTTTTTCGCCAGCAACCTGTTTTGCTGACTTTTGCATAAACGCTTCCATTTCAGGACCAATCCAGACAACTAAGTCCGCGTTTTGTAAGCGTTTTACATCTGACGGGCGCAGGGAATAGTCATGCTCAGATGCACCATCAGGGAGCAGAACCTGGGTTTCCGTTACCCCATCGGCAATGGCCGACGCGATGAATCCGAGTGGTTTAAGCGAAGCGACAACCGCAGCGTTAACATCTTGTGCGGTTGTACCCCAAAGGGCAGCGGATAATGCTGCGAAAAGAAGCGTATTTTTATGTAACATAATGCGACTAATCATCGTAGTGAATGCGTGGAATGTGATATTATAACATTCGTTGACTTCTTCAAGCTTAAAATGACATGACGACATTGGTTTCTCTTGAAAATATTTCGGTCTCATTCGGGCAGCGCCGCGTCCTCTCTGACGTGTCGCTCGATCTGAAGCCCGGCAAAATTCTGACGCTGCTCGGCCCCAATGGCGCAGGCAAATCCACCCTGGTGCGCGTGGTGCTGGGTCTGGTCGCACCCGATGAAGGCGTGATTAAGCGCGAGGAAAAATTGCGTATTGGCTATGTGCCGCAAAAACTTCATCTCGACGCCACGCTGCCGCTAACGGTCAGCCGTTTCCTGCGCCTGCGCCCCGGCACTCGTAAAGCCGATATTCTCCCGGCGCTAAAACGCGTGCAGGCGGGCCATCTTGTCGATGCGCCGCTGCAAAAACTGTCCGGCGGTGAAACTCAGCGTGTTTTACTTGCCCGCGCGCTGCTGAGCAGCCCGCAGCTGCTGGTACTGGATGAACCAACTCAGGGTGTGGATGTGAATGGTCAGGTTGCGCTTTATGATTTGATCGACCAGCTCCGTCGGGAGCTTGATTGCGCCGTGCTGATGGTGTCTCACGACCTGCATCTGGTAATGGCAAAAACCGACGAAGTGCTGTGTCTCAACCACCATATCTGCTGTTCCGGTACGCCTGAAGTGGTGTCAATGCACCCGGAGTTTATCTCCATGTTCGGCCCCCGCGGCGCTGAACAGCTGGGCATTTACCGCCATCATCATAATCATCGCCATGATTTACAGGGACGAATCGTACTGCGTCGGGGAAATGGACACTCATGATTGAACTGTTACTGCCCGGCTGGCTGGCCGGGATTATGCTTGCCTGCGCCGCGGGCCCGCTCGGCTCGTTTGTTGTCTGGCGCAGAATGTCCTATTTTGGCGATACCCTGGCGCATGCGTCTCTGCTGGGCGTTGCCTTTGGTCTGCTGCTGGATGTGAACCCCTTCTACGCGGTGATTGTGGTCACGCTGCTGCTGGCCGCCGGTCTGGTCTGGCTGGAAAAGCGCCCTCACCTCGCCATTGATACGCTGCTTGGCATTATGGCGCACAGTGCCCTGTCTCTGGGCCTGGTGGTGGTCAGCCTGATGTCGAACATCCGCGTGGATCTGATGGCCTACCTCTTCGGCGACCTGCTGGCCGTGACGCCGGAAGATCTCATCGCTATCGCCGTTGGCGTGGTGGTGGTGCTCGCTATTCTGCTCTGGCAGTGGCGGAATTTACTGGCCATGACCGTCAGTCCGGATCTGGCATTTGTCGACGGCGTGAAGCTGCAGCGCGTAAAACTGCTGCTGATGCTGGTGACGGCGTTAACGATTGGTGTCGCAATGAAGTTTGTCGGCGCGCTGATTATTACGTCGCTGCTGATCATCCCAGCCGCCACGGCGCGTCGTTTTGCCCGTACGCCGGAGCAGATGGCCGGCGTAGCCGTGATTATCGGGATGATTGCGGTAACGGGTGGGTTAACGTTCTCGGCGTTCTATGACACGCCTGCGGGGCCGTCAGTGGTGCTGAGTGCGGCGGTGCTGTTTATCTTCAGTATGATGAAAAAGACCGCGAATTAACATGGAGGGCGCTGAAGCCCTCACCTGGCCCTCTCCCTCGGGAGAGGGAACAAAACATTACGGCATTGCCGGTGGCGTAATGCCGAAATGATTCCACGCCCGCACCGTTGCCATACGTCCACGGGGGGTGCGTTGCAGGAAGCCCTGCTGGATCAGATACGGCTCCAGCACATCTTCAATCGTCTCACGCTCTTCTCCGATTGCCGCCGCCAGGTTATCCAGCCCGACAGGGCCGCCAAAGAACTTGTCCAGCACCGCCAGCAGCAGTTTACGGTCCATATAGTCAAAGCCTTCAGCATCGACATTCAGCATATCCAGCGCCTGAGCGGCGATCTCCGCGGAAATCGAGCCATCGTGCTTCACCTCGGCAAAGTCACGCACGCGGCGCAGCAGGCGGTTGGCGATACGCGGCGTACCGCGGGAACGTTTCGCCACTTCAAACGCGCCCTCTTCGCTCATTTCAAGCCCCATATAGCGGGCGCTACGGCCAACGATGTGCTGGAGATCCGCCACCTGGTAAAACTCGAGACGCTGCACGATGCCGAAACGGTCGCGCAGCGGAGAGGTCAACGACCCGGCGCGGGTGGTGGCGCCAATCAGGGTAAAGGGCGGCAGATCGATTTTGATGGAGCGCGCGGCCGGGCCTTCACCGATCATGATATCCAGCTGGTAATCTTCCATCGCCGGATAGAGCACTTCCTCCACCACCGGCGACAGGCGGTGGATCTCATCGATAAACAGCACGTCATGCGGTTCGAGGTTGGTCAGCATCGCCGCGAGATCGCCCGCCTTCTCCAGCACAGGGCCGGAGGTGGTGCGCAGGTTGACGCCCATTTCATTGGCGACGATATTCGCCAGCGTGGTTTTGCCTAAACCGGGAGGGCCAAAAATCAGCAGGTGATCGAGCGCATCGCCGCGCAGCTTTGCCGCCTGGATGAAAATCTCCATCTGGGAACGAACCTGCGGCTGGCCGATATACTCATCAAGCAGTTTTGGGCGGATCGCGCGATCCACCACGTCATCTGCCTGAATAGTGCCTGCCGACACCAGGCGGTCTGCTTCAATCATCCTTTACCTCACAATGCAGCGCGCAGCGCTTCACGAATCAGGGTTTCACTGCTGGCGTCCGGTTTGGCAATTTTGCTCACCATTCGGCTGGCCTCCTGAGGTTTATAGCCCAGCGCCACCAGCGCGGCAACCGCTTCCTGCTCGGCATCATCATCCGTTGCAGGGCCGCCAGGAGAGGTCAGTACCAAATCGGCAGCCGGAGTGAACAGATCGCCATGCAGACCTTTAAAGCGGTCTTTCATCTCGACAATCAGGCGCTCGGCGGTTTTCTTACCAATGCCCGGAAGCTTAATCAGCGCCGCAGGATCTTCGCGCTCAACGGCATTCACGAACTGTGGTGCCGACATGCCGGACAAAATCGCCAGCGCCAGCTTCGGACCGACGCCGTTGGTTTTAATCAGCTCGCGGAACAGGGTGCGTTCCTGCTTGTTATTGAATCCGTACAGCAGTTGGGCATCTTCACGCACCACAAACTGGGTAAAGACAATCGCCTCTTTGCCCGCGTCCGGCAGCTCGTAGAAGCAGGTCATCGGCATATGGACTTCATAGCCCACGCCACCTACTTCCAGCAGCACTAACGGGGGTTGTTTTTCAATGATGATGCCTCTGAGTCTGCCTATCACGTGACGCTCCTGCGTTCTGGGAGAAATTAACTGCCGACATAATAAAAAAAGGCTGGATGTTTATCCAGCCTGATTTCTGATTATCGTAACCTGCCTCGCGCCAGATTGAGCCGCGACTCGCTCATTTGCATCGCGTTCTGGCTGACGTGACAGTGGGTAATCGCAATCGCCAGCGCATCCGCGGCGTCGGCCTGCGGGTTCGCGGGAAGCTTCAGCAGGGTACGCACCATATGCTGCACCTGGCTTTTCTCCGCGCTCCCAATGCCCACCACCGTCTGCTTGACCTGACGCGCCGCATATTCGAATACCGGCAAATCCTGATTCACGGCAGCGACGATGGCAACACCGCGCGCCTGACCGAGCTTTAGCGCTGAATCGGCGTTTTTCGCCATAAAGACCTGCTCAATGGCGAAATAGTCCGGCTGAAACTGGGTGATGATCTCCGACACGCCCGCATAAATGAGCTTCAGGCGCGAAGGAAGATCGTCCACTTTGGTGCGAATACAGCCGCTGCCCAGGTAGGTTAACTGGCGTCCCACCTGACGGATAACGCCATAACCGGTGACGCGTGAGCCTGGGTCAATCCCGAGAATAATCGACATCACGCGTCTCCCGTAAACGGTTTACAGGCTCTCATCAGAGAGTCGCTGCAACCTCATCAGAGATTTCACCGTTGTGGTACACTTCCTGCACGTCGTCGCAGTCTTCGAGCATGTCGATCAGACGCAGCAGTTTCGGTGCCGTTTCCGCATCCATGTCCGCTTTGGTGGACGGGATCATGGACACTTCAGCGTTGTCCGCTTTCAGGCCAGCCGCTTCCAGCGCGTCGCGCACGGCACCCATCTCTTCCCACGCGGTATAAACGTCGATAGCACCGTCATCGAAGGTCACCACGTCTTCCGCACCGGCTTCCAGCGCCGCTTCCATGATCGCATCTTCGTCGCCTTTCTCGAAGGAGATGACGCCTTTTTTGCTGAACAGGTAAGCAACGGAACCGTCAGTGCCCAGGTTGCCACCGGTTTTGGTGAACGCGTGGCGCACTTCCGCAACGGTACGGTTACGGTTGTCGGACAGACACTCAACCATCACCGCAGTACCGCCAGGGCCGTAACCTTCATAAATGATGGTTTCCATGTTCGCGTCTTCATCACCGCCCACGCCACGTGCGATTGCACGGTTCAGGGTGTCGCGCGTCATGTTGTTAGACAGCGCTTTATCTACCGCCGCGCGCAGACGCGGGTTAGATGCCGGGTCGCCGCCGCCCAGACGCGCTGCTGTCACCAGCTCGCGAATGATTTTGGTAAAGATCTTACCGCGCTTGGCATCCTGTGCCGCTTTGCGGTGTTTGGTGTTGGCCCACTTACTATGACCTGCCATAAAAAGTTCTCCAAAAATCGCGCCTTCTCAGGCTGCGTTAATTACAAATTCTTCAATCGCCTGCCGGTTGCTCCACGACTTGGTCAGTGCGGCGGCATCCGCCGCATTCACCCAGCGGTAGGTCAGGTGTTCGGTAAACACGATCTCCCGTTCATGGGGGAGCGCGAGACAGAACCACGACTCCGTATTGCGCTCGGTACCCGGCGCGTAGCGATGACGTAAATGGCTAAAAATTTCAAACTCCACCGTGCGCTGGCAGTCCTTCAGGGTCAGTTGCTCGCGGGCAACGTCAATGGTGACCTCTTCCTTTACTTCGCGCGCGGCGGCCTGCGACGCGGTTTCCCCCTCTTCCAGACTGCCGGTAACCGACTGCCAGAAATCAGGGTCATCGCGCCGCTGCAACATCAGCACCCGCTTCGTGTCTTCTGCATAAATGACCACCAGGACCGAAACGGGAAGCTTATATGCCATATCAGTTTTTCTCTTCCTTCTTCACCACTTCAATGCCCAGTTCGGCCAGAGAGGCCGGGTTGGCAAAGCTTGGCGCTTCGGTCATCAGACACGCTGCGGCAGTGGTTTTCGGGAAGGCAATAACATCACGAATGTTATCGGTGCCGGTCAGCAGCATGGTCAGTCGGTCAAGACCGAAGGCCAGGCCCGCGTGCGGCGGCGTACCGTATTTCAGGGCGTCCAGCAGGAAGCCAAACTTCTCGCGCTGCTCCTGCTCGTTGATGCCCAGAATGCCGAACACGGTCTGCTGCATTTCACCGCTGTGAATACGCACGGAACCGCCGCCCACTTCGTAGCCGTTGATCACCATGTCATAAGCGTTCGCGACCGCATCTTCCGGTGCCGCTTTCAGCTCTGCCGCCGTCATGTCTTTTGGCGAGGTGAACGGGTGGTGCATTGCGGTCAGGCCGCCTTCACCGTCGTCTTCAAACATTGGGAAGTCGATAACCCACAGCGGCGCCCATTTGTTTTCGTCGGTCAGGCTCAGGTCTTTGCCAAGCTTCAGACGCAACGCGCCCATCGCATCCGCCACGACTTTCTTGTTGTCTGCGCCGAAGAAGATCATGTCGCCGTCCTGCGCGCCGGTGCGCTCAAGGATCGCTTCCACGATGTCCGCGTTCAGGAATTTCGCTACCGGGCTGGTGATGCCTTCCAGACCTTTCGCACGCTCGGTCACTTTAATATAGGCCAGACCTTTCGCGCCGTAGATCTTGATGAAGTTGCCGTAGTCGTCGATCTGCTTGCGGCTCAGTGCCGCACCGCCCGGTACACGCAGCGCTGCTACGCGGCCTTTAGGATCGTTAGCCGGGCCAGCGAAGACGGCAAACTCAACGCCTTTCACCAGGTCTGCTACGTCCACCAGCTCCATCGGGTTACGCAGGTCTGGTTTGTCAGAGCCGTAACGACGCTCGGCTTCAGCGAAGGTCATGATAGGGAAATCGCCCAGCTCAACGCCTTTCACGTCGTTCCACAGGCTACGCACCAGGGCTTCCATCACTTCACGCACCTGCTCGGCAGTCATGAAGGAGGTTTCCACGTCGATCTGGGTAAATTCTGGCTGGCGGTCAGCGCGCAGGTCTTCGTCGCGGAAGCATTTCACGATCTGATAGTAGCGATCGAAGCCGGACATCATCAGCAGCTGTTTGAACAGCTGCGGAGACTGCGGCAGCGCGTAGAATTTGCCTTTATGAACGCGGGATGGGACCAGGTAATCGCGCGCGCCTTCCGGCGTGGCTTTGGTCAGCATCGGGGTTTCGATGTCGAGGAAACCGTGGTCATCCATAAAGCGACGCACCAGGCTGGTGATTTTCGCACGGGTTTTCAGGCGCTGAGCCATTTCCGGACGACGCAGATCCAGGTAGCGGTATTTCAGACGCGCTTCTTCAGTGTTGACGTGGTTGGAGTCCAGCGGCAGCGCTTCTGCACGGTTGATGATCACCAGATCGGACGCAAGCACTTCGATGGCGCCCGTTGCCATGTCGGCGTTGACGTTTTTCTCGTCACGCGCGCGCACGGTGCCGGTAACCTGAATGCAGAACTCATTACGCAGCTCAGAGGCCAGCTTCAACGCATCTGCGCGATCCGGGTCGAAGAACACCTGGACGATACCTTCGCGGTCGCGCATATCGATGAAGATAAGGCTACCAAGATCACGACGACGATTGACCCAACCACACAGGGTGACCTGCTGTCCGACGTGGGACTGACGCAGCTGCCCGCAATATTCTGTACGCATGAGATATCCCTTAATTAGCCGCAGGCTAAATGTCGCCTGGTATGCAGGCTACTATGTCGCAGCTTTCTGTATGTCACAACTGGATGAAAAAAGGCGGCTATTATACTGGAAATTCCGCCGGACGATAAGAGCGAACCACGGCCAGGCGGTCGTTTGCTGCACTCTTATTGCGCATTCTCACAAAAATTAACAAAATTATCCGCCCAGGAACAGGCCATCACGTCGTATGGTGTCTGGAAGTGATTCATTTAACGGGAGTAACGATGTTAACACTTGATGCCAGTAAAACCGCACTTGTCGTGATTGATTTACAGGAAGGCATTCTGCCCTTCGCCGGCGGCCCGCATACCGCGGATGATGTGGTCAGCCGCGCAGCTCGCCTGGCGGAAACATGTCGTGCCAGCGGTGCGCCTGTTGTCATGGTGCGCGTCGGCTGGTCCGCTGATTACGCTGAAGCGTTAAAACAGCCCGTTGATGCCCAGGTTCCAGCACGCGCCCTGCCTGAAAACTGGTGGACGTACCCGGCCGCACTCGGCAAACGCGACAGCGACATCGAAGTGACCAAACGCCAGTGGGGGGCATTTTACGGTACCGATCTCGAGCTGCAGCTCCGCCGTCGCGGCATCGACACCATCATCCTGTGCGGCATTTCCACCAACATCGGCGTGGAGTCAACCGCCCGCAACGCGTGGGAGCTGGGCTTTAACCTAGTGATCGCGGAAGATGCCTGCAGCGCGGCCTCCGCGGAACAGCACCAGGGCAGCATGACCCATATCTTCCCGCGTATCGGCCGCGTGCGCAGCACGGATGAGATTGTCAGCGCGCTATGATGTACGTGGGCCTGCCCCAGTGGTCGCACCCGAAATGGGTGCGCCTTGGCATCACCAGCCTTGAGGAGTATGCCCGGCACTTCAACTGTGTCGAGGGTAACACCACCCTGTATGCGCTCCCTAAAGCCGAGATTGTTACGCGCTGGCGGGAACAAACGACCGACGACTTCCGCTTCTGCTTTAAGTTTCCGGCCACCATTTCCCACCAGGCCGCGCTGCGCAACTGCGGGGATTTGACCGAAGAGTTTTTTACGCGCATGTCGCCGCTGGCGAACCGCATCGGTCAGCACTGGATCCAGCTGCCCGCCACGTTTGGCCCGCGCGATTTACCTGCGCTCTGGCAGTTCCTGGATGCCCTGCCCCGTGAATTCGCCTACGGCGTTGAAGTCAGGCATCCTGAATTTTTTGCGAAGGGCGAAGCAGAAAAAGCGCTCAATCGCGGCCTGCTTGAGCGTTCCGTTAACCGGGTGATCCTCGATAGCCGGCCGGTGCACAGCGCTGTCCCCCATAGCGAAGCCATCGTTGAAGCTCAGCGTAAAAAACCCAAAGTGCCGGTCCACGCCATCGTGACCGCGCATAACCCAATGGTCAGGTTTATCGGCAGCGATAACATGCAGCAAAATCAGGCGATGTTCGCCGTCTGGCTGCAAACGTTAGCGAAGTGGGAACACACCACCACGCCGTATCTCTTTTTGCACACGCCGGATATCGCCCAGGCGCCCGAACTGGTCGATGCTCTGTGGCAGGCCTTGCAGGCTGCGGTGCCGTCCGTGGGCAGCGCCCCTTCCATCCCACAACAATCTTCTCTTTTCTGATATCACCCCCTATCATAGTGAAGTGCCATCTGCCAAAAACAGGGAGTTTGTATGGTCAGCGCGCTGTATGCGGTGTTAGGTGCATTACTGCTGATTAAGTTTTCATTTGATGTTGTGCGCCTCAGAACGCTGTACCGCGTCTCTTACGGTGACGGCGGGTTTTCCGAGCTACAAAGCGCTATCCGCATTCACGGCAATGCGGTCGAATACATCCCCGCAGCCTTAATCCTGCTGCTTTTTATGGAGATGAATGGCGCAGAAACCTGGATGGTGCACATCTGTGGCCTGCTTCTTATTGCTGGCCGCCTGATGCACTATTATGGTTTTCACCACCGCTTAATCCGCTGGCGTCGTTCCGGCATGAGCGCGACCTGGTGTTCGCTTTTGCTGATGGTGCTGGCTAACCTGTGGTATATGCCGTGGGAGTTGGTTTTCTCCCTCCATTAGCGCACAATACGCCACTTTATTTTTCCCGGATTTTTACGTTATGTCAGATCGCGACACGCTTTTTTCCGCGCCTATCGCCAGCCTGGGCGACTGGACCTTCGATGAACGGGTAGCCGAAGTCTTCCCGGATATGATCCAGCGCTCTGTTCCCGGTTATTCCAATATTATCTCTATGATCGGCATGCTGGCTGAGCGCTTCGTTCAACCCGGCACGCAGGTCTATGACCTGGGCTGCTCGCTCGGCGCGGCAACGCTGTCGGTTCGTCGTAACGTTCACCACGAAGGCTGTCGAATCATTGCCGTCGATAACTCCCCGGCCATGGTTGAGCGCTGCCGTCGCCACATTGACGCGTATAAAGCCCCTGTTCCGGTCGACGTGGTGGAAGGCGATATCCGCGAGATTGAGATCCATAACGCGTCGATGGTGGTGCTGAATTTCACCCTGCAGTTCCTGGTGCCTGAAGACCGTCAGCTGCTGCTGGACAAAATTTATCAAGGGCTGAATCCCGGCGGCGCGCTGGTGCTCTCGGAGAAATTCAGCTTCGAAGATGCCGAGGTTGGCGAACTGCTGTTCAATATGCACCACGATTTCAAACGGGCGAACGGCTACAGCGAGCTGGAGATCAGCCAGAAGCGCAGCATGCTCGAAAACGTGATGCTGACGGATTCCGTAGAAACCCACAAAGCGCGTCTGAGCAAAGCCGGTTTTGAGCACAGCGAACTGTGGTTCCAGTGCTTTAACTTTGGCTCTCTGGTGGCGCTGAAAGCGGGAGAATCCGCATGATCGAATTCAGCAACTTCTATCAGCTGATTGCCAAAAACCAGCTTTCCCACTGGCTGGAAACCTTGCCCGCGCAGATTGCCGCCTGGCAGCGCGATCAGCAGCACGGCCTGTTAAAGCAGTGGTCAAACGCGGTGGAGTATCTGCCCGAACTGACCCCACATCGTCTGGATCTTCTGCACAGCGTAACCGCCGAGAGTGAAGAGCCGCTCCCGGCCGGGCAGATCAACCGCATCGAAACGCTGATGCGTAACCTGATGCCGTGGCGCAAAGGGCCGTTTTCACTTTACGGCGTGAACATCAATACCGAATGGCGCTCGGACTGGAAATGGGATCGCGTGCTGCCCCACCTTTCCGACCTGACCGGACGTACCATTCTGGACGTGGGCTGCGGCAGCGGTTATCACATGTGGCGCATGATTGGCGCGGGGGCGCATCTGGCGGTAGGTATTGACCCGATGCAGCTGTTCCTGTGCCAGTTTGAAGCGGTGCGTAAGCTGCTGGGTAACGACCAGCGCGCGCACCTGCTGCCGCTGGGCATTGAACAACTCCCTGCCCTGAAAGCCTTTGATACCGTCTTCTCCATGGGCGTGCTGTACCACCGTCGTTCCCCGCTTGAACACCTGTGGCAGCTGAAGGATCAGCTGGTCAGCGGCGGCGAGCTGGTGCTGGAAACGCTGGTGATTGAAGGCGATGAACATGCCGTTCTGGTGCCGGGCGATCGCTACGCGCAGATGCGCAACGTTTACTTCATCCCTTCCGCGCTGGCGCTGAAGAACTGGCTGGAGAAGTGCGGGTTTGTGGATGTGCGGATTGCCGACGTCAGCGTGACCTCAATTGAGGAACAGCGCCGCACCGACTGGATGATCACCGAATCGCTGGAGCAGTTCCTCGACCCGGCCGACCACAGCAAAACCATCGAAGGCTATCCAGCCCCGATGCGTGCGGTGTTGATTGCGACCAAGCCGTAGTTTTCCCCTCACCCGGCCCTCTCCCCATAGGGGCGAGGGAGAAAAACCGCACCGAGCCGTCCCCTCTCCCCTATGGGGAGAGGGTTAGGGTGAGGGGATAAAAAAAGGCCCCTGTTGAAATTGCAGGGGCCTGGTACAAGCAAGCATCATATTGGGCGACATGATGCGCGGTAAAAATCGGTACGTTGCTACACGTGATGGCGCTCAATCAGCGACTTCATTTCCGCAACCGACTCTCCCTCTACGCCATAGCGTGAATACTCATCCGCTTCAGCATCCGTCGACATTGACAATCCTGTATTGCGATAACGCATGGGCGAAGGTATCCATTTACCCGCGGAGCTGTGCAGCTCTTCTACCCCTGCGTTTAAAAACCGTTCCAGATTGCTGGCGCGGACTCCCGCACCCGCCATTATTATTGGAACACCGGAATGTGCTTTTAGTTCCGTAATTAATTGCAGTCCTTTTTCAGCTGACGCCTGCTGACCCGATGTCAGGATGCGCGCCACGCCAAGTTCTCCAAGCGTTTCAAAGGCCTGAAGCGGATCTTTACACATATCAAATGCGCGATGAAAAGTGACGGCCAGCCCCTGCGCGGCGCTCATAATCTGACGCATGCGCGGTATATCGATATTGCCGTCTTCATCCAGCTGGCCGGTCACCAGCCCTGGAAACCCCAGGTCCCGAACGAGTGCGATATCATCAAGCATGGCACTGAACTCGCCCGCCGTGTAACAAAAATCACCGCCGCGCGGACGAATAATCGGGTGAACGGGAATGGTGACGGCCTGACGGGCAGACTTCAACACGCCGTAAGACGGCGTCAGCCCGCCCTCTTTGGGTGCCGCGCACAGTTCAATGCGGTCAGCCCCGTGCTTTTGCGCGGTCACGGCACACTCCACGCTGTAACAACAAATCTCCAGCAGCGCCATTTAATCCTCCTGAAATTCCACTAAACGAAACATCCTGACACGCCGTCCGTTTTCAGTCCCGGCGTGAACTCACATCTCTTACGCTTCGCTGGCAACGATCTGCTCAATGGTCCACGGATGAAACTTCACCGTGACCTGTCCGTCAGTGACGGCCAGCGTCGGGTTAGGTAACCGCTCGCGCTCGCCTTTGGGTGAACTCGTCTTCACAAAAATCCCCGGCTTGCTTAAGCCTTCGTCGGAAAGGAGGGCCAGCGCGCGCGCGTTCAACGTTTCCGGCTCACCCGGCAGGACTATTTCGATATGCTCCCAGCCTTCGTGCGGATAGCGTTTCTCGCCCGGCCACGGCAGCTCAACCACGCTGAATTGCCAGTGCGCCACGTTCACCGGTTCATGCAGTTTGAACAGGCAAATGGGGCGACCATTGATGATGTTCTCGGAGAGCAACTCGCCGCACCGTTCGAACCCGCGACGCCAGCGCTCGGCCGTGGCATTCTGATGACAGCGCAAAGAGATGTGATCGGCCTCAAGCGGCGCGATATCCAGACCAAGACGGGTGGCAAGTTCTGTGAACGCCTGGGTGAAGCGCGGTAAATCTGCGGAAATATCATGCAGTTCGTCAATGGATTGCCAGTTCGCCATAAGTCACTCTCTTTTCATGTCGCAAAGCCGCTAATTTACTCTGTTGCCCTGTTTTGACCAACCGCAGAATCCGGCTTTTTGCGACTGCATGATTATGCACACCTTCACCGCCTGGATTCTGAGCAATCTTCAGGCCCCGCAATGCTGACGCCAGAGGGCATTTGCAGTATACTCCCGCCCTAAATTCTTTAACTGGCGCGGGCGGTTGTAAGCCCGCATCAAAAACGTAAGGTATCCAGGTGAATATTCAGGCTCTTCTCTCCGAAAAAGTCAGTCAGGCACTGATTGCCGCAGGCGCACCTGCGGATTGCGAACCGCAGGTTCGTCAGTCAGCAAAAGTACAGTTTGGCGACTATCAGGCTAATGGCGTGATGGCAGTGGCTAAAAAACTGGGCATGCCGCCGCGACAGCTCGCTGAGCAGGTACTGACGCATCTGGATCTTTCCGGCATTGCCAGCAAAACCGAAATCGCCGGTCCGGGCTTTATCAACATCTTCCTTGAGCCTGCATTCCTGGCAAGCCACGTTGACGCGGCCCTGAAATCTGACCGTCTGGGCGTTTCCCAGCCGGATGCGCAGACCGTCGTGATCGACTACTCTGCGCCGAACGTGGCGAAAGAGATGCACGTTGGCCACCTGCGCTCCACCATCATTGGTGATGCCGCGGTGCGCACGCTCGAGTTCCTCGGTCACAAGGTGATCCGCGCGAACCACGTGGGCGACTGGGGTACCCAGTTCGGCATGCTGATTGCTTACCTGGAAAAACAGCAGCAGGAAAACGCGGGTGAAATGGCGCTGGCGGACCTGGAAGGGTTCTACCGCGAAGCCAAAAAACACTACGACGAAGACGAAGCCTTTGCCGAGCGCGCGCGCAGCTACGTGGTTAAACTGCAGGGCGGCGACCAATACTTCCTCGAGATGTGGCGCAAGCTTGTCGACATCACCATGTCGCAGAACCAGCTGACCTATAACCGTCTGAACGTTACCCTGACCCGTGACGACGTGATGGGCGAAAGCCTCTATAACCCAATGCTGCCCGGCATTGTGGCTGACCTGAAAGCGAAAAACCTGGCGGTAGAGAGCGAAGGCGCAACGGTGGTGTTCCTTGATGAGTATAAAAACAAGGAAGGTGAACCGATGGGCGTGATCATCCAGAAAAAGGATGGCGGCTACCTCTACACCACCACAGACATCGCCTGCGCGAAATACCGTTACGAGACGCTGCATGCTGACCGCGTGCTGTACTACATCGACTCCCGTCAGCACCAGCACCTGATGCAGGCGTGGACCATCGTGCGTAAAGCCGGTTACGTGCCGGATTGCGTTCCGCTGGAACACCACATGTTCGGCATGATGCTGGGTAAAGACGGCAAGCCGTTCAAAACCCGTGCGGGCGGTACCGTGAAGCTGTCCGACCTGCTGGACGAAGCGCTGGAACGCGCTCGCCGTCTGGTGGCCGAAAAGAACCCGGACATGTCTGCCGATGAGCTGGAAAAACTGGCCAACGCCGTGGGTATCGGTGCGGTGAAATACGCGGATCTCTCCAAGAACCGTACCACCGACTATATCTTCGACTGGGATAACATGCTGGCGTTTGAAGGCAACACGGCGCCTTACATGCAGTATGCCTACACCCGCGTGCTCTCGGTGTTCCGTAAGGCGAACATTGATGAAAACGTACTGGCGAATGCGACAGTGACCATCACGGAAGATCGTGAAGCACAGCTGGCAGCGCGCCTGCTGCAGTTTGAAGAGACGCTGACGGTTGTCGCGCGTGACGGCACGCCGCACGTGATGTGTGCTTACCTGTACGATCTGGCGGGTCTGTTCTCTGGCTTCTACGAGCACTGCCCTATTCTGTCTGCGGAAAACGAATCGGTCCGCAACAGCCGCCTGAAGCTGGCGCAGCTCACGGCGAAGACCCTGAAGCTGGGTCTGGATACCCTGGGTATCGAAACCGTAGAACGCATGTAATACAAAAAACCCGGCGCAAGCCGGGTTTTGTTTTGTAGCCCCGGTAAGCGCAGCGCCACCGGGGATATCCGCAGGTTCAAAAGTATTTCCGCAAATACTCCGTCAGACACAGTATCGCCATCGCCTGTCCGTACGGCATCGACGTCAGCGGGATCTGGCGATAAAACTCAAGATCGCTGCCCATGCCCGTGCCGAACGACGTTTGCAACAGCTCGCCTTCCGGCGAAATATTTTTGACGATACCGCGAATCGCTTTTTCTGCCACTTCGGCATACTCCGCGCCAACGTAGCGCTTGCGCACGGCTTTCAGAATACCGTAGGCAAACCCTGCCGTGGCGGACGCCTCAAGATAAGAATGTGGATCGTCGAGCAGCGTATGCCAGAGCCCGCTGTCGTCCTGATATTTCGCCAGCGCGGCAATCTGCGCATTCAGTACCTGCACCAGGTAGCGGCGCACGGCGCTGTTTTCCGGCAGATCCACAAGCTCAAGGAAGTCCGGGATCGCGATGGTGAGCCAGCTGTTGCCGCGCGCCCAGCGGGCACGGGCGAAGTTATGGTTGCCGTCGTAGCTCCAGCCGTGGAACCACAGCCCGGTCTCCCGGTCCATCAGGTTCTGCACGTGCAGCAGGAACTGATACACCGCCTCTTCAACGTATTCCGGTTTGTTGAGCAGCTTGCCGATTTTCGCCAGCGGCAGCACCGTCATCATCAGCGTGTCATCCCACATCTGTTGATGGTTTTCTTCCGCCAGGGTGATGTGCTGCATCCCGCCGTGTTGCGTGCGCGGCATCTCGGCCATCGCCCATTCCGCCCAGCTTTCCAGCCACGGCAGCCAGGCCTGATTTTTGGTCTCTTCGTAGCGATAAGCCAGCGTCAGGAACGGCGACATGGTATTCACGTTTTTGGTGGTCGCGCCTTCCGCAAAGCGGTCAGCAAACCAGCTGTCGATGATGTCTCGCATACCTTTGTCGCCGGTCTGGCAGTAATATTGCCAGATACCGTACAGGCCAACGCCGTGCGTCCACTCCCATCCGGCCCAGCCTTTAGTGTCGATCACGCGCCCGTCGTCCAGCCGCAGCAAAAATTCACCCGTTTTGTCGTGGATATTGATCAGGCTATGCGTCACCTTTTGAATCAGCGATTTCAGTTCGTCCCGGGCGATAAAGCGCTCTGGCTGACGTAATAACGGGCTATGTTTGACAGGCCAAACTTTCATCATCTTAACCTCTGTTGTATGTCGAATTCAGTACCGCGCGATCCTTCAGCGAGGGTGCCGCTGGCTTATTGCGATTCAGATAACCGATGTTGTTATTGCCCCAGAGTGACTCATAAGGCATACCGGCCAGCATCTCGACGGTGGCGCGGGCGTGTGGCGTCGCTGACTCAGGCATCGCATGACCACACTCACGCATTTTCGCGGTCTCCTCGCGCAGCGTGCTGTGGGTCTGCAAATTGAGCCTGAAGCGCAGGGAAACGAGGAAGCCGCAGAACAGGACCAGGATGGTGCCCACGCTCAGGATCGTCAAAATGGTGTGGCTCACTTCCGCAGGCTGTACTTTCTGACCGCTGACAAAGCCGGACATCTGCATCACGATACCCACCAGCATCACCGCACCGGCCTGTGACGCCTTACGGGTCAGGGTCATGATGCCCGCGAAGATCCCTTCGCGGCGCTGGCCGGTGATCGCTTCATCCACGTCAGCAATGTAGGTATAGGTGTTCCACGGCACATAGTTGATACCGCCGCGACCGAGACCGGCAACCGCTGAGATCAGCAACAGCAGAGCGTAGACGTCGCTCAGGCCCGCGTAATAGAGCATGGCGTAAGAGAGAGACGCCAGACCAAACAGCACCACGACCATGCGGTAGGACGGTGCAGGCCCGAAACGGATGCACAGCGGGATCATGGCGATAACCGCAAAGAACTGGAAAATAGCCATCGTGCCCAGCAGATTGGACGCCATTGACGCTTCCTGCATCAGCACGAACACCACGTAGTAGGTGAATACCGCATTAAACACGTCCTGCGCGATATAGCCGCCAAGGTACATGCCCAGATGCTGACGGAAAATCTTGATGCGCAGCGTGGAGCTTAACTCAACGATCAGGCGGTTGAGGCTCTGCCCCAGCGTCAGCTTCTTCTTCTCTTCTTCAGCACGCAGCGCCGCTTCTGACCACTCTTCGCGCGGGCGTTCCCAGGTAAAGAACCAGACGAAGATTAGCATCAGGGCGCAGAGCAAGGAGAAGACCAGGCTTGCGTAGAAGAAGGAGATCGCGTTTTCTTTCCCGAAGTGGGTTAACAGGATCCCCGGCAGGAAGGAGGCCAGAATGGCGGACATCTGCGCCATTGAGATACGCGCCCCGGAGAACTTGGTTTTCTGTTTAAAGTCATCGGTCATTTCCGGTACCAGCGTTTCGTACGGCACCAGAATCATGGTGTAGACAATATCAAACACCAGATAGGTCAGCAGGTAGTACCAGAAGCTCATGTCCCCAACCCACATCAGCGAGTAGCTGAACACGCACGGAATCCCCAGCAGGATAAAAAACTTACGACGGCCGAAGCGCTTACCGAGCCAGGTTGTCCCAAAGTTATCGGTTAAAAAGCCCATTAACGGGCTAACGACGGCATCCAGTACCCTTGCAGCGGCAAAGATAAACGTTGCTTCGATCGGTGAGAGCCCGCAGAAGGTGGTATAAAAATATAAAAGCCAGGCCGCCGTCAGGGCGGTGGTACCCGCCCCGAGGAAATCGCCTGACCCGTAAGCGAGATAATTTGCGAGCCCAATTTTACGTGTTCTCATTGCCGTCACCCCTAATCAGTTTTGGGAGACTCCCTGCAAGCAAGCGTCTTCCGGGAGCTTTTAGACGGCTACAGTAAATGCATCGACCGGTTGATACCTTTCTGTTTCTGCCATCACTAAGAGGGTCAATGGCAATAATGCAAAGAGTACCGTCACGCGCGTCACTGATTTATAAAACAGCGTTTCTATTTGATCAAAAGGTGAGGTCAGTTTTGAGAGCCAGCCATCAAAATTGCTGATGGCTGGTGAAAGGCAGGGTGTTAGCGGTAGTTCACGATGACAGAATTACTCTGTACTTTCAGCGCCGGGATTAAACGTCCCCCGCCCGGCACTTCCCAGATGAAACGCAAAGGTTCAATGGCCGGTACGCCGTTGAACGCCTGTGTCGTGCCATTTTCGCCATCGATTTCCGTGCAGCGCGTCTGAGAACAGAGGCGCACCCGCAGCCCTGCGGGCGTTGGGCCAATCAGCCGGTAATTCCAGACCACAAGGCCCATCTGACCGGAAACGCCTTCAGAAGGCGACAGCGGGTTAGATGACATAGCAACGCCCCGGTTGCTGAGGGTCACTCCCATGCTGCTTGCCTGCCAGGTGCCTTCCCCGGCAGCGTGCGCCGCCAGCGGGAAGAACAAAATCCAGAGCCATTTACGCATTATTTTCCTCCGATCGTCGCGGTCATGCGGATGTGACGGTTATCCGACAGCTCCATATTCGACAGCACGACCAGCTGGTTCAGGCTACGACGCAGGAAGCGCGACAGCAGCGGACGCAGCGCATGGTTCACCAGCAGCACCGGCGGCGCGCCCAGCATCTCCTGGCGCGCCAGCGCCTCCTGCGTTTGCGCCAGCAGACGGTCCGCCAGGCCCGGCTCCAGGCCGCCCCCGCCCTGCAGGGCCTGCAGCAGCAGGCGTTCAAGCGGCGTATCGAGGCCAATGACCTGCACTTCTCCGGTTCCCGGGAACCACTGCTGGGTGATCGCACGACCCAGCGCCACGCGTACCACCGCCGTCAGCTCGTGCGGATCGCTTTGTATCGGCGCATGCTCGGCAAGGGTTTCGAGAATGGTGCGCATATCGCGGATCGGCACTTTCTCTTCGAGCAGGTTTTGCAGCACCTTGTGCAGCGTGGTTAAAGTCACCACGCCCGGGACCAGATCTTCCGTCAGCTTCGGCATCTCCTGCGTGACGCGGTCAAGCAGCTGCTGCGCTTCCTGACGGCCAAACAGCTCTGCCGAGAATTGCCCGATCAGGTGATTAAGATGGGTCGCCACCACGGTACTGGCTTCAACAACCGTATACCCCTGGATTTGCGCCTGCTCTTTAAGGGCACTTTCAATCCAGATAGCGGCCAGACCAAAGGCCGGATCGATAGTTTGCTCGCCCGGCAGCGTGCCCGCGGCGGTACCCGGGTTAATCGCCAGCCAGCGGCCCGGATAGGCATCACCGCTGCCAATTTCGACCCCTTTCATCAGAATGCGATAGCGCGCGGGCGGCAGGTCCATATTGTCGCGGATGTGTACAACCGGCGGCAGGAAGCCCATATCCTGGGCGAATTTTTTACGGATACTGCGGATACGGCCAAGCAGCTCGCCATCCTGCTGGAAATCGACCATCGGAATCAGGCGATAGCCCACTTCCATTCCCAGGGAATCTTCCAGCTGAACGTCGTTCCAGGTCGCTTCGACGGCCTGGGTATTCTCCGGCATTTTTACCTGAACAGGTTCCGCTGCCGGTTTGATTTCACGGCCACGCATCCACCAGGCAAGCCCCAGCAGACCCGCCGTAAACAGCAGGAAGACGAGGTTTGGCATCCCCGGCACCAGGCCGAGCAAACCCAGAACGGCAGCGGCCAGCAGCATAACGCGCGGGTTGCTGAAGAGCTGGCCCACCATCTGCTCGCCAACGTCCTGATCGGTACTCACGCGGGTTACAATCACACCCGCCGCCGTGGAGATAACCAGCGCCGGGATCTGCGCGACCAGACCGTCACCAATGGTCAGCAGCGTATAGCTTTCCGCCGCGTGGCCCATGTCCATCCCGTGCTGCAATACCCCGACCAGCAGGCCGCCGACCACGTTAATCACCATGATCAGAATGCCTGCGATAGCGTCACCGCGCACAAACTTACTCGCACCGTCCATGGAGCCGTAGAAGTCCGCCTCCTGCGTCACTTCCGAACGGCGTTTTTTGGCTTCATCTTCGGCAATAAGGCCGGCGTTCAGGTCGGCGTCGATCGCCATCTGCTTGCCCGGCATCCCGTCCAGCACAAAACGCGCGCCCACTTCCGCGATACGCCCTGCACCTTTGGTGATAACCATAAAGTTGATGATAACGAGGATAACGAACACCACGATACCGATAGCAAAATTGCCGCCCACCAGGAAGTGGCCGAACGCCTCCACCACTTTACCTGCCGCTGCCGCACCGGTGTGACCTTCCATCAGGATGATACGCGTGGACGCCACGTTCAGCGCCAGTCGGAGCAAAGTGGTAAACAGCAGAATGGTCGGGAATGCGGCGAACTCCAGGGTACGCTGGGTGAACATCGCCACCAGCAGCACCATAATCGACAGCGCAATATTGAAAGTGAAAAGCAGATCGAGGATGAACGCCGGAAGCGGCAGTACCATCATCGACAGAATTAGCAGGATCAGAATCGGCCCGGCAAGGATTTGCCATTGGGTCGATTTCAGGTTGCCGGGCAGGCGCAACATTGCCACCAGATTAGCCATCAGTGTCCTTCTCGTTCATAAAATCCAGCGCGGCAGGCACCGGAAGGTTTTCAGGTTTCACAGGCCGCTGACCGCCAGCCAGACGCCAGCGCTTCAACTGCCATACCCAGGCCAGCACTTCCGCCACGGCGGCGTAGAGTTGTCCCGGGATCTGTTGTCCGATATCCGCATGGCGGTACAGCGCACGCGCCAGCGGAGGGGCTTCCAGAATCGGCACGCGGTTTTCCGTGCCAATTTCCCGGATACGCAGTGCGATCAGCCCCGCCCCTTTCGCAACGACTTTCGGCGCGCTCATTTTGTTTTCGTCATAGCGCAGCGCAACGGAATAGTGTGTCGGGTTGGTGACGATGACGTCGGCCTTCGGCACATCGTCCATCATCCGGCGACGGGCGGCGGCACGCTGCATCTGGCGGATGCGCCCTTTCACGTGCGGGTCACCTTCCATCTGCTTATATTCGTCACGGATATCCTGACGCGACATGCGCAGCTTTTTGAAGTGGGTATAAAGCTGGAAGATCACGTCAAAACCCACCATCGGGATAATGCTGAGCACCACCAGCAGCGCGCAGAGCCCGACCAGATTCAGCGCGTTGCTCATCGCGGTGAGCGGCGATTCGCTGATAAGACGCATCATTTCCGGCCAGTGGTACCAGAGGTAAAATCCCGCGGAACTGCCCATCAGCACCGATTTGAGAACGGCTTTGAGCAGCTCAGCCCCGGTCTGCGCAGAGAACATTTTCGCGATACCCGGCAGCGGGTTCAGTTTGGAAAATTTCGGTTGCAGCGATTTGGCACTAAAAACCAGGCCGCCGAGCATCACCGGAGAGACCAGCGCGACCAGCACGACCCCGGTTATCAGGGGCAGCAGCGCGACCATGGCCCCTTTAATAAGCTGAATAATCTGGCTGAGGATCAGATTCGGATCGTTGACCATGCTGTGGTCAAAACGTAAGCCGGTGGACAACATTCCCGCCAGCTTGCGGGCGAGCGACTCCCCGCCCCACCAGATAATGCACACCCCTACGATAAGGATCAGCAGGGAGGTCAATTCTCGGGATCGGGGGATCTGCCCTTCCTCACGCGCTTTTTCTAGTCGGTGGGGTGTGGGGGCTTCCGTTTTGTCGTCGTTCTCTTCTGCCACAGTGCATGCTCAGCCCATTACGTCACGGGTATCATGCCAGCACCGCCTTTCATCAATGGGCAGAAAAAACCCTATAACCGGGTCTTTTTATCCTGTTTAAGCCCCCCTCCGCAATTCGGGTTAGGGAAAAAAGGGCAAGGAATGTTCGAACGAACATTCTCCAGCTTTTGTGATGTGTTTCATATTACAAAATGAATTAAGCGCAGTTTTAAAGAGCATCTACTCTAAAAATATTCCGAAAGAAAATTAACATAACCGTCGATTTTAACTACCTGGTATTGCAGGAATGATGTAATTATGTAAATTCAATAATTCAGAGCAATTGAAACCATATAAACCATTACCACACAAAATCCAAAAATGGATTAATCTTTATAACATTAATCCTGAGACTCCCTTACCTGAAGAAAATTAAATGTTATAATTCCACCGACATAATTTACTTTCACAAGAAAGCAAAATGTATGCCAGATATTTCTTTTTACTTAAAGGGACATTTAACATGGATTTCAAAAAGAATATTATTGCGGGCGTAGCCCTTGCAACACTGTCGATGCATGGTTTCGCCGCAGAAATGAATGCCGGCACTATTCACTTCACGGGTGAAATTATCGAATCAAGCTGCACCATTCAGGGTGACGACGGTACAGACAGTACTATCCCACTGGGTACCTATCCTACATCATTGTTTAATACCGTTGGGAAGGAGACCGCACTTACGGAGTTCTCCATTACGCTGGCGAACTGCCCGTTAACAAGCGCTGGGCTTCCGGCTGTTCAGCTGACCTTTAACGGCCCAACGACCCTGACCAAGACCAAGACGCTGCTGGACGTCAGTAAAATTACCACCACGGGCGAAACCGCGGCCACCGGTATCGGCATTGCCGTCAGCCCGGCGGGTAAAGATGATAAGCTCATCACGATGGATGGCGCTGAAGGGCAGATCTATATCGAACTGGCGACAAAATCCGAAGATACGATTAAAGCTGATTTTAATGCCCGCTATAAATCATTTGCAGATGCGGTTACCGCCGGTCCGGCAGATGCTGATATGACGGTAAATATTCTTTACCGATAAAAAACGTATTACTGATATTCATAATATATATATTTAGGCGTCATGACGCTTAAGGAGTCATGATCTGATAATAGTCCGGACTCGGACTATTATCATTTCCCCTTAACCTCCTTTATTAAAGGTTTCACCATGCGCATTTTACTCCAGGTCTTATTATGGACTCCTGTTATTGCGAGCACCTTTTGTCACGCAGCAGGTATTCAGATCGGTCGCACACGCATAATCTACGATGCTGCGAAAAAGGAAGTTGCCCTGCCCTTACAAAATAATGATAAAGAGCTTCCATGGTTAATACAGTCATGGACGGATACAGGTGATGGTAAAACACACGGACCGTTTATCGTGACACCGCCTCTCTTTCGGCTCGATCCGCAAAAAGAGCAAAGCCTGCGTATTACCTGGAACGGGACAACCTTAGCAGGCGATAAAGAGTCTCTGTTCTATATGAACGTACGAACCGTTCCTGCCACGGCTACGGATGAGGGAGACAAAAACGTCCTGCGGTTAATCTATAAAACGCGTCTGAAACTGTTCTGGCGCCCTGTTGGACTGAGCGGTACGCCCTCTGAATCTTGCAAAAACCTGCGCTTCGCTCGTCATGGTCAGCAGCTCACTGTAATCAACGAGGGGGCGTTCTACAGCGTCTTTGATTCACTTGCGCTGGGAGCGCACAAAGTGGAGAAAGCCGACATGGTTGCCCCTAAATCCCGCGCTGACATTCCTCTCCCTGACAATGCTCAGGGAACGAGCGTCACCTGGCGCTGCATAACCGATTACGGCAATGCTTCCGAAAAATACACCGCCACCCTGGCGCAGGGTTAAAAGACCGCGATGATGACAGGACGTAATGATATGTCATACGAGCGGCTCTTTAGACCGAATCCGCTTCTTCGCTGCCTTGGCGGTGTCTTGCTCATCGCGAGCTTCTCGACGCTGGCCCGTGAGTATCGTTTCTCTCCCTCATCGCTTGAAGGAGACATGCTGGCCCAGCAGGATATCGACCTTTCACTCTTTTCAAAGTCGAATGCTCAGCTACCCGGCACCTATTCCTCACGAGTGCAGGTGAACGAACACCGCCTGAGCACCACCAGTATCGCTTACGTCAGCTCGCCGGAAGGGTCACTGATACCGCAGCTCACACCGGATATGCTGCGGGCATGGGGGGTTGCTATCGACCAGTATCCCGCCTTGCTTGCGTTACCCGCCAATAAGGCTTTGCCTAAAGATATCAGCAACTATATCCCCCAGGCCTCCGCGCGGCTTGATTTTTCAAACATGACATTAGCGTTGAGTATTCCTCAGGCCGCGTTAAGGGGTACCGGTCGCGATTACATCGATCCTTCGCGGTGGGACGACGGTGTTCCCGTGTTGTTCAGTGACTACGCTTTCTCAGGATCAAAAAATCAGGAGAGCGGCGACAACAGCGCCACCAGTCAGTATCTGAATTTGCGCACCGGCGCCAACCTGGGTGGCTGGCGAGTGCGCAATTATTCAACGTGGAGCAATTCAGAGAATGAAAACCTGTGGGAAAACATCAATACCTTCCTCCAGCATGACGTTGACGCCATCAAGGCACAGTTCACGGCCGGAGAAAGCAACACGCGGGGCGAGGTATTTGATAGCTTACAGTACCGGGGCGTTAACCTTGCGTCGGATGAAGAGATGCTTCCCTACAGCCAACGCGGCTATGCCCCTGTCATACGCGGCATCGCCAGTTCAAATGCGGAAGTCTCGGTGCGCCAGAATGGCTACCTCATCTATCAGCAAAATGTCGCGCCGGGCGCGTTCGAAATCGACGATCTCTACTCCACGACCAACAGCGGCGATCTGGACGTTACGGTGAAAGAGGCTGACGGCACCGAGCATCACTTTACGCAGCCCTACTCCAGTATCGCGGTTATGCTGCGGCCTGGGCATATGAAGTACGAAATGACAGCAGGCCGTTATCGTGCTGAAAGCGGGAGCGACCAAAAGGAACCCGACTTTTTCCAGGGAAGCATGATTTACGGTTTAAATAACCTTCTCACCTGGTTTGGAGGGCTGACGCTCTCGAAAGACTATAACGCAGCCAATACCGGTGCCGGTCTGGCGCTCGGTCCGCTGGGCTCGCTGTCCGCTGACGTTACCATGGCCGATACCCGGCTAGACGATAACAGCCAGCATACCGGCCAGTCATGGCGTTTGCTTTATACCGGTAAACTGGATTCGACCGATACCAACTTCAGCCTCGGCAGCTACCGATACTCCAGCCGCGGGTATTACAGCTTTGCCGACGCTAACCAAAAACTTGACGCTCACGAAGACGATCTGCAGTTTCGTTACAATAAACGCAACCGCATTCAGGCCAGCGTTAGCCAAACCGTTGCTGGGGTGAGTTTGTATCTTAACGGTTATCAGCAGGATTACTGGGGCACCTCTAAAAAAGAGCGCAGCCTGTCTCTGGGATTCAATACCGTTGTTGCCGGCACGAGCTATCACATTGCCTATACGTACAGCAAAACCAACGGCGACGAGTCTGACAGGATGGTCTCTTTGGGATTTAGCATTCCTCTCGCCAGATGGCTGCCACGCGCCTGGAGTAGCTATAACATCAGCAACACTAAAAATGGCTATACGCGGCAAAACGTGGGCCTCAGCGGCACGCTTCTGGAGGATGAGCGTCTGAGCTACTCGTTGCAGCAGAGCCACTCCAACCACGACGGGGAAGCTATCAGCAGCGTCTATGGCAGCTACCGCTCGCAGTACGCCAATCTGACCGCAGGCTATTACGCTTCCACCGATCACTCTCAGCAGCTTAACTACGGCATTGGCGGCGCTATTGTAGCCCATCCTCAGGGCATCACGCTGGCTCAACCTTTAGGAAGCCAGTTTGCTATCGTGAACGCCAACGACGCTTCCGGCATCCGTTTCCTGAACCAGCGGGGTATTCGGACCGACTGGCAGGGTAACGCAGTCATTCCATCGCTCACTCCCTACCAGGAGAACAATATTCGTATTGATACCTCGAGCCTGCCGGAAAATGTCGACAGCAGCGATACCGCCATCACCGTCATTCCATCGCGCAACGCGGCAGTTCTGGCCAGATTTGACGCCCACACAGGCTACCGGATGCTGGTCACCCTGAAGCGTCCAAACGGTCTCCCCGTTCCGTTCGGCGCCATCGCGACCAGTAGCGACCCGGTGATGAGCGGCATTGTCGATGAAACCGGCACCGTCTATCTGGCAGGCATTGGAGAGACCGCGCAGATCACCGTGAAATGGGGTAACGGCACGGGCCAACAGTGCCGCGCCAGCATTACGCAACTGTCAGCCAACCAAACCGAAAGCCCTAACGGTATTCGCTCGGTTAGCGAGCTTTGTCAGCAGGAATAAGCACATGATAACTATACTCAAGAAACAGGTCACCAGGGCTTCATTGGCCACGGTATTGAGCCTGACCGCAACCAGCCCGTGCAGGGGAGCCGCGACTTTACTCCATGACTGCTTCGGTGCGCCGCAAGCCTACACCACGACGTTCGATCATGAGTTTTCGTCCAGCGAAAATATCGCCAATCATGATTATGATGTGCCAAATCATCTGGTCGGCAATGGCCCGGTGATAGTGGCCAACTGCAGCTGTCCCGGAAATATATTTTCTTCGAGCATGGTTTATGAAAAAACCTTCGCTGGAAGCCCGCTCAAACCTGGAACAAGCGGATACGGCTATTTGACAGAAAAGATCGATGCCGATATCACCGCCTACGCTGATGCAATTAACTCTCCGGACGGCACTTCTTTGACCCCGATAGCTGTCAATGAATACCCGACGTCCAGAAGTAATATGCGTAACACGACTGAGAATGCACTCGCCAAAACGGAGGGAGATGCCAACGTTTGCAGTAGTGGCACCCAGCCGAGCAACGCCGCTACAGTAAAGCGTAATTTCCGCTGGAACGTCGTTGCGATCCTGCTTCACGTTAAAAAACCCATCCTGGGTCAAGAGGTGATCCCTTCGACGATCGTCGCGCAAAACTATGCCTGTCTTTATTTCGGCTCGGGGGGAAGCTGCGATCCTGGACAGGCAGATCAGGTCTCTGATATCTGGTTTGGCGGCACGCTATCTGCGCCGCTAAGCTGCGTTATCAACGAAGGCAGCACCATTGAGGTTGAGTTCGGCAGCATCGTCAGCAAGCAATTCGTCATCAAGGGGCAACCGCCAAAACGTTATGCCATCAAAAACGTTGATATTGCCTACCACTGCGATGATAACGCAGTGGGAAACACGGACCGGATAAAGCTCACGCTGACCGCAGATCAGGGCGTGGCAGACAACAGTACGCCGTACATTGCAAAACTTCTGGACAGGGACGATCTCGGGGTGCGTGTATATGATGAAAACAGTCAGAACGTCGCGCTGGACGGGACCTATGAGTTTCCGGTGACGATGGACGCGCAAGGAAACGGTGTGGTCAAAATTCAGGCTGTACCGGTCAGCACGACGAATGCCTCCCCGGCCCCCGGCCGCTTTGAAGGTAACGTGACGGTGAAGATGGATCTTCGCTAACCGAACTACCCTCAGGCTGACGCCGCAGCCTGAGGGTAATCAGAACAATCAGAAGCCGAGGCTGTCGAGCAGATCGTCTACCTGATCCTGGCTTGCCACAACGCCCGCCTTGCTGGCGTCGAGCTGTGGACCATTGAGCAGGCTTTCGTTCTCGCGTTTTGGACGGGCCGCCGGTTCCGGGATGTTCTCCAGCAGAACCATCAGCAGCTGACGCTCAATCTCCTGGATAACATCCATCATGCGCTTGATCACCTGACCGGTCAGGTCCTGGAAATCCTGCGCCATCATGATGTCCAGCAGCTGGGCGTTGGTGAAGCTGGTGTGCCCCGGCACATCCCCCAGGTACTGACGGGTATCCGTCACCAGCTCGCGGGCATCCGCCAGCTCGATAGGGTTCTCAAACCACTCGTCCCAGCGTTTGCTCAGCGCTTTCGCCCCCTTTTCCATCGCATCCTGGTGCGGCTGTGACGCTTCGACGCTGTTCAGCGCACGTTCCGCGGCCTGAGCGGTCATCTGCACAACATAGTCCAGACGATCGCGGGCATCAGGAATGGCTTCCGCCGCTTCGGCAATCGCCTGATCCAGACCCAGCTCACGCAGGCTGTCACGCAGCATGCGCGTCAGGCTGCCGATGCGGACGATAATATCGCTCGGCGAGTGTTCTTCAACGGGTTTCATAGCAGGTTGCAACATTTCCATCACCTCACATGCCGAGTTTCTCGAAGATCTTACCGAGCTTCTCTTCCAGGGTTGCCGCGGTGAATGGCTTCACCACATAGCCGCTTGCGCCCGCCTGTGCAGCGGCAATGATGTTCTCTTTTTTCGCTTCTGCAGTAACCATCAGAACCGGCATAGACGCCATTCCGGCATCAGCACGAATGGTTTTCAGCAGTTCCAGACCGTCCATGTTTGGCATGTTCCAGTCGGAGATAACAAA
Source organism: Enterobacter sp. UPMP2060 (assembly GCF_053709655.1). NCBI lineage: Bacteria > Pseudomonadati > Pseudomonadota > Gammaproteobacteria > Enterobacterales > Enterobacteriaceae > Enterobacter > Enterobacter sp. UPMP2060. Next base: position 676,174 of record NZ_JBSKJQ010000002.1, on the reverse strand, counting down.
ACCAAACCCGCCAGCCTGCAGTTTGTTCAGCGCATCAACGCCGTCTTCTGCTTCTTCAACGTTGTTGAAGCCCAGCTCTTTCAGCAGGTTGCGCACGATGCGACGCATGGTGGAAAAGTCATCCACAACCAAAAACTTAAGCTCTTTATCCGCCATAAAATAATACTCCTGAGTCAAATACGTATTGCCTGTCCGGCACTGATTTTCGCCAGCATCTGCTGGCTTACCTGGCTAAGATCGACCACTTCGCTCACGCCACCCATATTGATGGCCTCGCGCGGCATGCCGAACACCACACAACTTGCTTCATTCTGCGCAATCGTCCAGGCGCCAGCCTGGTGCATTGCAAGCATTCCGGCGGCACCATCGTTGCCCATCCCCGTCAGGATCACCCCAACGGCGTTGCGCCCCGCATGTTTCGCCACCGAATGAAACAGCACATCCACCGACGGACGGTGCCGGTTAACCGGCGGTCCGTCATGAATTTTGATTTGATAGTTAGCGCCGCTGCGCGACAGCTCCATATGCTTGTCGCCCGGGGCGATATAGGCATGTCCCGGGAGCACGCGCTCGCCGTCTTCCGCCTCCTTCACGCTGATCTGGCACAGCTTGTTCAGGCGTTCGGCGAACGAACGGGTAAAGCCTGGCGGCATATGCTGAGTGATCAGAATACCCGGACTTGAAAGCGGCAATGGCTGGAGTACATGACGAATTGCCTCTGTTCCTCCGGTTGACGCCCCAATAACCAGCAGTTTTTCCGAGCTGAGTAAGGGACCGGCCTTCAGGGTCGCAGGCGCGGCCAATGGCGTATGGGCAGCAAGCTTCGCCCGCGACGCGGTGCGGATCTTCTCCGCGATCATTTCGCTGTAGGCCAGCATCCCTTCGCGAATGCCGAGCTGCGGTTTGGTGACAAAATCCACCGCCCCCAGCTCCAGCGCGCGCAGGGTGATTTCCGATCCTTTTCCGGTCAGGGAGGAGACCATCACCACCGGCATGGGCCGAAGCCGCATTAATTTTTCGAGGAAATCTATGCCATCCATGCGCGGCATCTCGACATCCAGCGTTAGCACGTCGGGGTTATATTTTTTAATTAAATCCCGCGCTACCAGAGGATCGGGCGCAGTCGCCACCATCTCCATGTCGCTGTGGCTATTGATAATTTCAGTCATGATCTGACGCATCAGCGCTGAATCATCGACAGACAACACCCTGATTTTACTCATGCTTTTTCCTTACTCAGCGCATATACCGTTTGCCCACGCAGGCTAAACTCACGCGCGAGGTTGCTGAAGTTTTCCGAGTGCCCGGCAAACAGTAAACCGTCAGGCTTGAGCAACGGAACAAACCGACGCAAAATGTCCTGTTGCGTCGTTTTATCAAAATAGATCATGACGTTACGGCAAAAAATGGCGTCGAACGGCCCCGGCACGTTGTACTGCTTATCCAGCAGGTTAACGGGCGCGAATTCGACGCAGTTCGCCAGCTTCTGGCGTACGCGCACCAGGCCTTCATGCGGGCCCGTGCCGCGCATGAAATAACGCTGCAGCTGCTGCGGCGACAGCGTTTTCAGTTCATCCTGGCGATACACGCCGTTACGCGCCTTCTCCAGCACCTCGGTATCGATATCGCTGGCGTAGACTTTCCAGCGTCCGGGCGTCATGCCCAGGGTGTCAGCAAGGGTGATCGCCAGCGAGTACGGCTCTTCACCCGTCGAGGCGGCCGCGCTCCATACGCGATACTCCCCGGTGCGACGGCGGGCGTGCTCGGCCAGGACCGGGAAGTGGTGAGCTTCACGGAAAAACGCCGTCAGGTTGGTAGTTAACGAGTTAATAAAAGCCTGCCACTCTGCGCTGTTCTGGTTCGCCTCGAGCATGCTCAGATAGCGGCCAAAATCATCCAGCCCCAGCGTACGCAAGCGCCGCACCAGACGGTTGTAGACCATGTCCCGCTTATGATCCGCAAGCACGATCCCCGCACGCTGGTAGATTAACTGACATATCCGACGAAAATGCGCGTCGGACAGCGCGAGGCGCTGTGTCATCTGCAACAATAATGACGTTTGCCCAGGGGGCATTGGTGATGTCATAGCGCCTTCTTAATTACATTCAGGATACAACTGGCACGGCCTACGACCGCCCGACTTCTGTTACTGCTTCAACGTGCTCTTTCACATTAAATACCGCGACCAGTCCGGTCAGACGATCCGCCTGGCTGGCCAGCTGATCGGTTGCCGCTGCCGCTTCCTCAACTAACGAGGCGTTCTGTTGCGTCACCTGATCCATCTGGCTGACGGCCTGGGCAACCTGCTCAATCCCGCGGCGCTGTTCATCCGACGCAGAGGCAATCTCGCCCATGATGTCGTTCACCCGCGTCACGGAGGTGACGATCTCGTGCATGGTTTTCGCCGCCGTATCCACCAGCGTTGAGCCCTGCTGAACACGCGAAACCGACTCTTCGATCAGCACCTTAATCTCTTTCGCCGCGTTGGCGCTGCGGCTCGCCAGGTTACGTACTTCCCCCGCCACCACCGCAAACCCGCGCCCTTGCTCACCGGCGCGCGCCGCTTCCACGGCGGCATTCAGCGCCAGAATGTTGGTCTGGAACGCGATACCGTCAATCACGCTGATGATGTCACCAATTTTCTGCGAGCTGGTGGCAATCTCCTGCATGGTGCTGGCGACATGGGACGCCTGGTCGCCGCCTTTCTTCGCCGTCATCGCCGCCTGTTTTGACAGGTCAGACGCCTGACGCGCGTTATCGGCGTTCTGGCCTACCGTCGCGGTTAACTGCTCCATGCTGGCCGCCGTCTGCGCCAGCGAGGCCGCCTGCTGCTCGGTGCGGGACGAGAGATCGTTGTTCCCCGCCGCAATCTCAGAGATCCCGGTGTGCATGGCATAGCTGCCCTGTCGCACGTCGCTCACCGTTTCCCGCAGCGATCCCTGCATCGCCTTCAGGCTGGCAAAGATCGCCGAAATTTCGTTCTTGCCGAACACCGCCACCGGACGCGCCAGGTCCCCTTTCGCAATGCTGTCGAAGTGGCTGCTGATAATCGCCAGCGGCTGCACAATCATTCTGCGCGACCAGAGCAGCGCCCCGCCGGTCAGCAGCCCTGCCAGAATCACCACCACGGCAAAGATGACGCCCGACATGTGATAGCTTTGACGGCTCTGGTCACCGGCACGCTGAACAGACTGGTTAATATCCTGCTGCCACGCGTTAAAGCTGCCGTCAAACGCCGCCTGAGACGCCTGAACCGGTGCAGTCATAAAGTCCGAAAGCTGGTTGTTCTCAAGCCACGTCGCCTGGTGGTCCAGATCGCTGTACCACTGCTCAAAGTTCGTCTTCATGGCGGCCTTCAGCGCTTTCTCTTTCTCACTGTCGGCGGCCTGCGCCGTAAAGGCTTTAAACTGTGCGTCAGCCTGCTTCAGGCTGTCGCGCGCGGTCGCCATCAGCGCTTTAATGTCATCCGGCGGATAACTCAGCGCGGTTAAGGTTCCCGCCTTGTTCAGCGCAGTGCTTGCCTGCAACAGCACGGCACGCGTTTGTGCCAGTGCGGAGCGCTGCTGATTACTCGCCTCAACTTCCTGCAAATTCTGATAGCCATCGCGAAACGCCCAAAAAGACAACCCGTTACTGCCAACCTGCAACACACCGCAAAGGATCAGAATCAAAAACAGTGTGGTCGAGATACGAATACGATTTAACATCCACGCTCCCATCAAGCGGCAAGCAGCCGCGGTTTAATTGTCAGTCAAAATGTTTCCCAGTTTTCATCTTGTCCGGTCGTCGCGGTGCGCGTACGGTGTGCAGCCGATTCAGCGGCTGGCGCGCGATACGTCGCCTGCGGGGTGACCGTGTTTCCAGCGAGTGAAGCGAGACGAAACGCCGAGACGGCCATCTTCAGACGGCTCGCCTGGTCTTCCAGAGCAGCAGCCGCCGCAGCGGACTCCTGCACCAGCGCGGCGTTTTGCTGTGTCACGCGATCCATTTCCGATACCGCCAGAGCAACCTGGTCGATACCACGACTCTGCTCATCGGACGCAGAGGCGATTTCCCCCATGATGTCCGTCACGCGGGTGACGGCATTCACGATGTCATTCATGGTCTCCCCGGCGCTTTCCACCAGCACGGAGCCGGTATCCACGCGGGAGACGGAATCTTCAATCAGAGACTTGATCTCTTTGGCCGCGTTGGCGCTGCGGCTGGCCAGGTTGCGTACTTCCCCGGCCACCACGGCAAACCCGCGCCCCTGTTCACCCGCGCGCGCCGCTTCCACGGCGGCGTTCAGCGCCAGAATGTTGGTCTGGAAGGCAATGCCGTCGATAACGCTGATGATGTCGGCGATTTTCTTCGAGCTGTCGGCGATTTCGTGCATGGTTTTCACCACGCCATCCACCACGCGGCCGCCGCGCTGCGCCGTCTCGGAGGCGCTTTCCGCCAGCTGAGACGCCTGGCGGGCGTTATCGGCGTTCTGCTTCACGGTCGCGGTGAGCTGCTCCATGCTGGCGGCCGTCTCTTCCAGGGCGGACGCCTGCTGCTCGGTACGAGAAGAGAGGTCGTTATTCCCCATCGCAATTTCGCTGGTGCCGGTGTAGATAGCCTCCGACCCGTTACGTACGTTGGCAACGGTTTCGATTAACGAACGCTGCATATGGTCAACGCTGTTTGCCAGCTCGGTGATCTCATTGCGCCCGGAAACGGTCAGCGTTTTGGTCAGGTCACCGCCGGCAATTTCACGAATGTGGGCAATGACGCGGCCGAGAGGGTTCAGCAGGATATGGCGAATGCCGTACCAGACCGCGACCAGCACAATGACCAGCGCCAGCGCCATCACGGCCATCTGCCATTTTGCAAAGCGGTAGTCATTCTGGCTTGCCGTAAAGGCCGAGTGATAGAGATCGCCACTGACCTTCGCGTATTCCCCCAGCGCCGCGCCGAGTGCGTTTTGCATCCCCTGCGTTGGCTGCGCGAAATAGGCGTCCATATTGCCGCTCTCCAGGAACTGAATCAGCTCTGTCAGGCCGGTATGGTAGGCATTGTATTTTTCATCGATATTCTGGCTCACCTGCTCCATAGCAGGCTGCGGGGCGATCTTTTTGAAGGCGTCGTAGTGTTTCGCGGCGTCAGCGAGGGTGGCACGGGCATTTTTCAACAGATCGGTTTTCGCGCTGCTCTGCTGATTGTTGGGGTCCATCATCATGCGCGCGGACGAGCGGCTCAGGTTGATACGCGTTTGCAGCATCAGATCCCACGTTGAGGTGAGTTCACTCTGCTGCAGGCGGAGATCGTTCGAGGCCGCGAAGCTGTCCTGGTTCTGTTTTAATGACGAGAAAAAAAGCCCGCCGGAGATGAGCTGAAGAAGTGCGAAAATGACCAGCACCATCATGAGCATTGTGACAACGCGGATACGGTTCAACATACAACACCTTCTCATAGATTTATTAACGGTGTTATCGGCACAGCCCACAGGAACTTTACATTTGCGAAAGGGAAAAGCGCGGGGTTAAAACGCCACGTCGACAATCAGCGTGTCGGTGTAGGTTCCGGCGGGCGGCGTGGCCTGATTGGTCAGGACTTTCGCGGTGTAGTTGTAGGTGCGCAGTAAACCGTCGGTACTGACCTGGGACGATACCGCGCTGGACCAGCGCTCGCTGCCGCTGCCGCCCCAGCGGTTACCGGTGGCTTCCTTATAGATGTCGTAGCTCATGGCGTTGCTGCCGCTCACCATCCGCCGCACGTTGTTCAGCGCGTTGGCACCGTTATTAATGCCGATGGTATACGAACTTCCTTTGGTACAGGTGACGGCAATCGCCTGCGAGACGGTGGGGAAACTTTGCACCAGCGGCGCGCTGTTGAAGTTCACATCTGGCGTGGTCATGGCGCTGCAGTCGTTGGTAACGGTCATATCCAGCAGGATGGTGGTTGTCGCGGTTCCCGTCTGATTGATTGTGCAAATGCCAAGCGCGCCCACGGAGCAGACGCTGTAGTTAATGCTGAAGGTTAACTGCACCTGATATGGCCCGGCAGTGACGTTTTGCCCGGCGACGGTGCGGAAATAGAGCGGAATGTTGTACTGCTTTGACCCCAGCAACCCCAGCAGGGTACTCCCGCTCCAGGTATATGATTTACTTATCTGTACCTCGCTGCTGCTCGCGCATCCCGATAACCCGCACAGCCGGGTGGGGATCACGTCGGTGATGGCCGCATTATCCGTGCGTTTCATCGTGGCCCGGCTGCTGCCCGAAACCGATGCCGCGGTGTAGGTCAGCGTTACCGAGTCGCTGGTCAGCAGATTCAGTACGGCATCGCAGGCCACTACCAGCGTGCCGGTGGTTTGAACTTCTCCGGTTCCGCTAAGCGCGAACGAGGTGACGCTGCCAAACGACGCATTAACCGTACTGACGGTACACGCCGCCCAGCCGCCGCCGGAGAACAGCAGCAGGATGAATAGCAGCAGGCGCGTCATGGCTCCTCCCGGCAAACCAGCGGCCCGTAGGTTTTCAGCTTGTGCTCCGGATTGGCCCCCACGGTCAGGGTAGTCTTACAGCGCCTCCCGTCAGGTGCGATCACCTCCAGCGGGTTCACATCGCTGAGATTTTCCAGCCAGGCGATGCCGTCATACCCCACCACCGCATTGCTGCGCGAGGCGCGTCGAACCTGGCTTCCCACCGGCAACGCCTTCCCGCGCGCGTCATGCAGAATAACGCTTGCCACCCTCTCCTGCTCCATCGGGAAATCGACCAGATAGCCGCTGTGACGCCGAATCGCGATCCGCCGCTCGGTCTCTTTCAGACGGGTATCCGCCGGCAGATTCAAAGTATCAATCCGGTAGCTTGCCGGGTAATACGCCGACACCCCGCTGACCAGCAGGTAGCCGTTGTTATTGGTTTTACCGACGGGCTGGTTCTCATAGCTGACGGGCACGTCCGGGTGGCCATCGGTACTGATGACCACAAACGCATCGTTGATCTTATTCGCCGCGAACAGCTCGCCGTCCATCAGCACAACGGCGCCCATCGCCTCGCCCCACCAGGTCATGGTATCCCTTTCGCCATAGCCGCCGCCCTGCAGCTCGATGTTGTTATTGCGCCAGCCCAGCGTACCCTGTTGATAATCACTGGATCTTGACTGGTTGGCCCAGGCCATGTTCCAGCTGAACCCACCGTCAGAAGGCATGGAGTGGTTGTAGTTAATGCGCTGGGTACTGCCTGCATCCGGGGTGTTTTCAACGGTGACGGCAGCGCTGTCGCGCGCCCCCAGCGGCACCTGCAGCGACAGCGCGACCGTCCAGTCTCCCCGCTGCCGATCCCGGCTGCCGGCCAGGTAAATACTGCTCGCTCCCCACAGGTTTCGGCTCCAGGAGAGATTGAGCAGCTCGGTTTTTTGGCTGTCAAAACTCTCCACGCCTATCCAGGCCGCACCGATATTGCCGTACCGTCCCAGATTGAAGGTCAGCGAATACTGGTCCGTATTACGGCTAAAGCTGGCGATGGGCTTATCGTTTTCGTCATACACCGTCGGCTGATCGTAAAGGGCCAAATTGCCAAAGCCTCGGTCGCGACGCGTGTGCTGGGTGGCGACGCTAAACTCGCTGGTACTGTACTGGTAACCCCAGTTGATTTGCCCGCCCGCATCACCGCGCATGCGGCTTTGCGAGTAAGAGGTATTCACCACGCCAAACTGGCCGAGTTTTATCACTGTCCCCGCGCCGCCCAGCGCCAGCTCCTGCGCCCCTTCCACGTGGCCCTCGAGGGTTAGCCAGTCCGTCATCCCGTAGCGATACGAGCCGCTGCCGGCTGCCGGACCGTAGTCAAAATTCTTGATACCGTAATTACGCCGCAGGCTGCCGAGCGTCACGGCGCCGTCGCTCAGCCCTTGTTTGAGCAGGTCGCTGGTGACGTAAAACGGTAGCGTGGTGCTTACCTGGCGCCCCAGCGCATCCGTCGTGACCAGCACCGCATCCCCGGCGCCGTTGATATAGGGCAGATTAGTCAGGGTGAAGGGGCCCGGCTGAAGCTGGGTTGAGCCGGAGCGATAGCCGTTGATAAAAAGATCGACCGAAGTGGGTACCGCGGCTTCCCCCGCGAACTCGGGCAGCGGCCATGTCACCAGGTCAGGACGCAGGGAAAAATCCCGCCCGACGCTTATCCCCCCCATCCGCACGCTGGAGCTCCAGCTCAGGGCATCGCTGATCACGTCCCCGGCGCTCCAGCTCATCGCGTCATCTTCGTTGGTGAACAGCAGGGTCGTGTCATAGCGGACATACCCTTCCTGCTGTCCGTCGTTACCGGTGAAATTTTCCCGCGCGTAACCGGTCGAGGAAAACGAGCCGTTCTCGTTGAAGTAGCGGAACTCATGCCAGATCGACGCCTGTCCGCCGATATGTTCCGTGTGGTTGGTGTAGAGATCGTAATTCAGCAGCGCCCCGCGCCCGTAGTGCGGTTTGGCCTGCGCCGCTTGCGCGCTGAAAGGCGTCACGCGGGCCGTCACCCAGTCGCGGGGAACTGTCAGCAGCAGGCGCTGCGCGGCGCTGTCGTACTCCACCCGAACCTGAGCAAGCGAGGAGAGATTTACCTCGCCGGTGGGAACGTGCGCCGGGGGCAGACCCGCGCGCAGCAAATCGGCGCTGGAGATAAAGAAAGCGCCTTTACGCTGCGTCACGGGCACGACCAGGCCGGTATCGTAGTGATTGACCACGATGGCCAGCTGGAAAACCGCTTCATCATTTATCGCCTGTGCCTGGGGAGGCGGCGGTAAACTGTCGTCGCCGGGCCCGGCCAGGGTCGCTGAACTGACGCATAGCAGTATCATCATCGCCGGCTTCAGTTGACGGGCGTCGACTGCCATTGTTCGTCCCTGGCATTAATCTGCGCGCTCATCCGCTCTGGCTGACGAACGCCAGCGGGTATAGGCCAGCTGCGGGTGCTGCCCGGCAGGACGTAACCCAGCAATCCCTCCGCCACCGTGCGTTTCTGACCTCCCTGCTCCAGCGCCACCTGGCTCAGCCTGACGTGAACATCACCCCGATTTTTGACCTCCAGCGCAGGCTTCCCCTCCGCCTGCGTCACCCGCCAGCTCAGGTTTTGGGTCTCCGCCAGCGCGTGATGCGCGCCCTCTTTGATGGTCGGGATCCCCTGTCCATATACGAACAGAGGGATGGAGTAACGCATCTGCAATTTCAGGCCGATGGCGGGTTCAGCTTTGGCATCTGGCTGGGGAATTTCATCGACGATAATGCGATAGGCCTGTTCGACCCCAGCGGGAACCGAAGCCTGTTTGATAAGGCGAATAAGCTGCTTGTTGCCTGTGCCAATCGTGACGATGGGCGGGCTGGCGACCACGTCCTGCTGCGCGGTATAGCGCTCGTGTCCGTCCTCCTGCTTCCAGCGCACGATGCGAACCTGCATCGTCGTGGCGCTGTTTCCCTGGTTCTGGATCCACAGTTCCGTGGCGTTGGCGTCTGCAGCAAGCCAGGGATCGATGGGCCAGAGCAGGATGGTGGCCGCCGCCTGCGCCTGGCCAGCAACCGCCATTCCCAACGCGCCCGCCAGACAAACCGGTCTGAAAAATGGCTTCATCAACACTCTCCCTTTATTACCATGACAAGGTCACGGTGAGCTGATCGGAATAGGTTCCCGCCGGGCTAAACCCGGTCAGTAGCGCCACGCCAAAAAGCGGCAGCGCGATGTTATTGCTGTTGGTATAGGTCACCGCTATCGCCTGGTTGACGCCAATTTCGCTGTTCGCGGCCAGCGAGCTGCTGCTGTAGAGCCGGTATGGCACCATATCGACGCCGTTCGCGCGCTTCATGCGGCGAACGGATGAATAATTTTGACCGCCATTAATGCTCATGCTCAGCGCCACGCCTGGCGTACAGGCAATAGACAACGCCCCGTTTGGCACAAAGCTGGTGCTCACCGGCGCGCTCTCGACGCCGTTATGGCTGCCAAAATCCAGCGTACCGAGAAGCCCTCCGCTACCGGTGGCCACCGCGCATCCCGGGACAATCGTCGCGCTGACCTTAAACGACTGGGATGTCACCGCATCCGCCGTGGGCATCATGAGCAATCCGACGATCAGCGCGAAAAAAGGCTGCACGCGTCCCTCTGCGCGTTTGCGCAGACCTGTGAGAGATGCCTTCATGGCGGTTCGGGACTAGTAGGTGACGCTGACGTTAATCGTGTCGGTGTAGGTTCCCGGAACGACCGTCACGCTGTTACCGCCGCCGGTAATCCGTCCGTAGAGGGTGTAACTGTCCACCCCTCCGGCCGTAGACGCGATCGGCAGCGCGGCGTTATTGGCAATCACGGTGTTAAACCCGCTGTCGCTGTACAGGCTGTAAGCCACGCCCTGTGCCGCGTTGGCCGTATTCACCAGATAGCGTTCAGGCGTGCCCGGCGAACCGACAACCGAGCCGGGCGCGGTGGAGTGGGTATTACCGGTGATCGCGACCGTATAGCTGGCGGTCGTACATTGAATGGTGAAGGTGTTTCCGCCGCTGGCGCCGCTCAGCTGCGTCGTAAGCGTGGAAAAGGTTGCCGGATGGGTACCGAAATCGAGCGTACCGAAGTTAATACCACTCTGCGCGGGCGCGCCGTTTATCAGACACCCGTTTGTCAGCGTCAGCGTTGCACCGATGGTGCCGCTGCTGGTGACGGCCAGCGCCTGATGGGCCGTTGTCGCAGCCAGTAAGGTGCCTGCGCAGATCAAAAGAAGTTTTCTTTTCATTTACCACCCTCCAGAAGACGTCTCCGTTCCCTTGCCACATTTTATTTTTGTCGTTCAAGATGTTAGCCCCGCTTAACGTTCCTCTGAGGGGATTATTGAGAATTTAGTTTATGGATATCGCTTCGACCACCAGCCCGTTAACGCATAAGGCATATGTCTTATTGACTCAATTTTCTTATAAATAACAGAAAGTTAAATTAATTCAGGCAGCGATTTTATTCTATTCGGGGAGAATATATCCATTAAAGTGTGACGACGATCACAATATATCGTCAGCGCTTTAGCAACAAAATTAATAAACATTAAAAAGGAGTTGTATCCCCCTACACTTTGCGTCAATTTATGTGCCGAATAATTTCCCGCATCGTAATAAAAAATTTATATGTATCGACGCGGCTACATCTGAAGCGCATAGAGGGTCTTTTTTCGTGGCAAGTGCAAACAAACTCACACTCTTCATCGTGATATTCATGCTGGCGGGTATTCTTTCAGGGGCAGCAATTCATGAGTACGCATCTGCGGATGCCATCAAAGCCTGGTCGGATAATATTACCCTTCTGACCGATATTTTCCTCCGTCTGATCAAAATGGTCATTGCACCCTTGGTCTTCAGCACGCTCACCGTCGGCATTATGAAGCTGGGCGAAACCTCCACTATTGGCCGCGTTGGCGGCAAAGCGATGGTGTGGTTTATCAGCTCATCCGTGCTCTCTATTCTGGTTGGCCTGTTCATCGTCACGCTGGAGCATCCGGGAAGCGGTCTGAACCTGACGGTTCCGACAGAAGCGGTGGATACCGGCCTGACCGTGGGCGGCATGACGCTGAAAGCGTTCCTGTCGCACACCATTCCGACCAGTATCGCGGGGGCGATGTCGAACAATGAGATCCTGCAGATTGTGGTGTTCTCAATGTTCTTCGGCATCGGCGGCGCGTCGCTGGGGCAGAAATTCAACGCGCCGCTGGTGGCCGCGCTGGATGTGGTTTCCCACATTATGCTGAAGGTAACGGGTTACGTGATGTACGTTGCTCCACTGGCCATTTTCGCGGCGATTTCATCCGTCATTGCCACGCAGGGTCTGGGCATTCTGCTGAACTACGCCTCCTTTATTGGCGGCTACTACGTTGCCATTCTTCTTACCTGCATGGTGCTGCTGGCCGTGGGCTACATGGTGCTGAAAAAAGAGGTGTTTCGCCTGGTCAGCATGCTGAAAGATCCGGTTCTGGTGGCGTTTACCACCAGCAGCTCTGAAGCCGCCTACCCGAAAACGCTGGAACAGCTGGAGCGCTTCGGCTGCTCGCGCAACATCGCCTCTTTCGTTCTGCCGATTGGCTACTCCTTCAACCTGGTGGGTTCGATGGTGTACTGCTCTTTCGCCTCGATGTTTATCGCTCAGGCGTACAACATTCACCTGAGCTTCTCTGAAGTGACGGTGCTGATGCTGACCCTGATGCTGGCGTCGAAAGGGATTGCCGGCGTACCGCGTTCTTCACTGGTGGTGCTGGCAGCAACCATTCCGAGCTTTAATATTCCGGTGGCGGGTATTCTGCTGCTGATGGGGATCGACCACTTCCTGGACATGGGCCGTTCCGCAATTAACGTGCTGGGCAATGGTATTGCGACCGCGATGCTGTCACAGAATGAAGGCGCGCGGGAAGCGGAAGCTGAAGCTGAGCTGGTAAAGCAGGAAGCGTAAGGTGAAAAAAAGGGTGAGGCCTGATGCCCTCACCCCTGCCCTCTCCCACAGGGAGAGGAAGCAAACACAAAAAACGGCAACCTGGGTTGCCGTTTTGCATTTACCTACGCTACGTGACTCGCGGCGATATCCAGCAGCGCCATCTCATCGCTGTTCAGCAGTTTCTCGATGTTCACCAGAATCAGCATACGCTCGCCGAGCGCGCCCAGGCCGGTCAGGTATTCGGTCGACAGCGTGACCGCAAACTCCGGCGCAGGACGAATTTGGTCAGAGGTCAGGGAAAGCACATCAGATACGCCGTCCACCACGATACCTACCACGCGCTGCCCCAGATTCAGAACGATCACCACGGTGTTGTCGTCGTAGTCAACGTCGCCCTGGCTGAACTTCACGCGCAGGTCCACGATTGGCACAATGACGCCACGCAGGTTGGTGACACCTTTAATAAAAGCAGGCGTGTTAGCGATGCGGGTAACCTGGTCGTAACCACGGATTTCCTGCACTTTCAGGATATCGATGCCGTACTCCTCATCGCCTAAAGTGAATACCAGGAATTCCTGCCCTGATGGCTCGCCCGCCAGTTTCGTTACATTACTCATACCGGTCATGTTATTACCTTCTACTTAATCAGGCGGCTGTGTACGCCACACGTTGTTCACGATTTAATCCCTGAAGCGCCGACACATCGACGATCAGCGCCACGCTACCATCACCCAGAATGGTGGCGGCAGAAATACCCGGCACTTTGCGGTAGTTGCTTTCGAGGTTCTTCACTACCACCTGGTGCTGACCAATCAGCTGATCGACCAGCAGCGCGTAGCGACGGCCCGCGCTTTGCAGGATCACAACGATGCCCTGCGTGGCCTCTGTCTTCGCCCCGTCCACTTCGAACACTTTCCACAGCTCAACCAGCGGCAGGTACTCACCGCGCACTTCGAGGACGCGCTCGCCGCCCGCCAGCGGATGCAGATCTTCTTCACGCGGCTGCAGGGATTCCATTACGGCGTTTAGCGGCAGGATAAAGACTTCGTCCGCCACTTTGACTGACATCCCGTCGAGGATCGCCAGCGTCAGCGGCAGCAGGATGCGAATGGTGGTGCCGGAACCCTGTTTAGACTGGATCTCAACGTGGCCGCCCATCTCCTGGATGTTACGTTTCACCACGTCCATGCCCACACCGCGTCCGGACACGTCGGTCACCTGCTCCGCGGTAGAGAAGCCCGGCGCAAAGATCAGCATGCCCACTTCTTCATCGGTCATGTTTTCATTGACCGCCATCCCCTGCGAAATCGCTTTTGCCAGGATGCGCTCGCGGTTAAGCCCCGCGCCGTCATCGGTCACTTCGATGCAGATGTTCCCGCCCTGGTGTTCCGCAGAGAGAATCAGGTTGCCGACCGGCGATTTTCCGGCGGCGATGCGGTTTTCCGGCAGTTCGATACCGTGGTCGAGGCTGTTACGCACCAGGTGCGTTAACGGGTCGATAATGCGCTCGATCAGGCTCTTATCCAGTTCGGTTGAGCTGCCCATCAGGGTCAGTTCAATCTGTTTATTCAGCTTGCTGGCAAGGTCGCGCACCAGACGCGGGAAGCGGCTGAAGACATATTCCATCGGCATCATACGGATGGACATGACCGATTCCTGCAGGTCGCGGGCGTTACGCTGCAGCTGACCCATGCTGGTGATCAGATCGCCGTGCGTAACCGGGTCCAGTTCGTTAGAACGCTGAGCCAGCATCGACTGGGTGATCACCAGTTCGCCCACCAGGTTAATCAGCTGGTCGACCTTCTCAACCGCAACGCGGATGCTGGTTGACTCGCTGGAGCGCGCGGCAGGTTTCTCACCGCGGCCAGGCGCAGCGGCCTCTTTTGGCACTGCCTTCAGCGCCGGAGCCGCAGGAGCCACAGCCGGTGCGGCGGCCTGAGCGACAACGGCCACCTCTTCCGCAGCGGCAGGGGCGTCAACCGCAGCCGTTTCGGTTTCGAAGGCGATCTGGTCAGCTTCAATCACAAAGCACAGTACCGCCACGATATCGTCCTGGCCAATACCGTCATCAAGCGTCGCGGCAAGGCTGTCTTTGCCTTTTACCACGTTGCTTAACTTCGCCAGGTTACCCAGCTCTTCTTCCAGCAGGTTAACTTCATTCTCTTTGAGACGTGACAGCACAACGCGCAGTTTGCCCGCTTGTGCAGCGGCTGGCGCGGCCTCGTCGGCAGCAACCGCATCGACAACGCTCAGTTTCGCCGCAGGGACAACGGCTGCAGCGACTTCACCTTTTGCTTCCAGGGCGAGCTGGCGCAGCGCATTGCAGATGTATTCAAAGCTGGCGGCATCAGGCTCTGCCGAACTTTTATAGGCGTCGAGCTGTTCCTGCATAATATCTTTGGTTTCCAAAAACAGGTTGATAATGTCGGTATTGAGCTGCATCTCACCGCGTCGTGCTTCATCAAGCAGGTTTTCCATTAAATGGGTCGTTTCCTGCAGGATGGTAAATCCAAACGTTCCGGCTCCGCCTTTAATAGAGTGCGCCGCACGGAAGATGGCATTGAGCTGCTCGGAGTCCGGTGCTTCGGGCACCAAATCGAGCAAGTGTTGCTCCATATCGGCCAACAATTCGTCGGCTTCATCAAAGAATGTCTGGTAAAAATCGCTAATATCCATGCTCACGCTATCACCTCGGATTGGCTGGTGGCGATGTTGGAACGGCAGCCGAAGGAACGGCCCCAGGCTGTTTTAAATCGTCCAGTGACTCATTCTGACTTTCGGCGTTTTCATGCAGGATGGCCTGCTCCGCCTGCTGGTTCAGCACTAAAAGACTGATACGACGGTTGATGGCATCATCCGGCCCGCGGTCGGAAACGCGCATGGTTGCGGCCATGCCGACTACGCGCAGTACCTTGCCATCATCAAGCCCACCTACCACCAGCTCGCGACGCGAGGCGTTGGCACGATCGGCAGAAAGCTCCCAGTTGCTGTATCCCTTCTCCCCACTGGCGTACGGGAAATCATCCGTGTGTCCTGACAGGCTGATTCGGTTAGGAATGCCGTTCAGCACCGGTGCAATGGCACGCAGAATATCGCGCATGTACGGTTCGACTTCCGCACTCCCGGTTTTAAACATTGGGCGGTTCTGGCTGTCGATAATCTGAATACGCAGCCCTTCCTGCACCAGGTCGATCTTCAGATGCGGGCGCAGCGCGCGCAGCTTCGGATCCGCTTCAATCAGCTGATCGAGATCGCCCCGCAGTTTCTTCAGACGCGCCTGCTCCATCTTTCTTTTCAGCTCGTCGATGTTCGGCTCTTTTTTCACCTCACCCTTCTGCTGGGTGTAATCATCGCCGCCGCCCGGGATCGGGCTTTCGCTGTTAGAGATACGCGGCCCACCGGCCACCGCCGTTGCCAGCGGCGTACGGAAATATTCGGCAATCTGGATCAGTTCTTTTGGGCTGGAGATGGAGATCAGCCACATCACCAGAAAGAACGCCATCATTGCGGTCATAAAGTCGGCGTACGCAATTTTCCACGAGCCGTGTGCGCCATGCCCGCCGCCCTTGTGCTTGCGTTTTTTTACGATGACGATCGGATGGGACTGGTTTTTCATGCGTCCTCAGTTGTCGTCTGTTGGTTTGGGTTTTTCACCGCACGCACGTGTTCTTCAAGCTCGATAAACGACGGACGCTCGCTGGAGTAAAGCGTTTTACGGCCAAACTCAACCGCGATCGGTGGCGCGTAACCGTTGAGGTTAGAGAGCAGCGTGATCTTCACGCACTGCATCATTTTGGTGGTTTCCGCGCTCTTCTGGCGCAGAACGCTCGCCAGCGGAGAGATGAAGCCGTACGCCAGCAAAATACCGAGGAAAGTCCCCACCATCGCGTGGGCAATCAGCGCACCCAGCTCGGCTGCCGGACGGTCTGCCGAGGCCAGGGCGTGAACCACGCCCATTACCGCGGCAACGATACCGAATGCCGGAAGCGAGTCGCCGACCAGCGCCAGGCTGTTGGCCGGCACTTCAGATTCGCTTTCGTGGGTTTCGATCTCTTCGTCCATCAGCGCTTCGATTTCGAAGGTGTTCATGTTGCCGCTGATGATGAGTCGCAGATAGTCGACGATGAAATCCAGCATCATGGCATCAGCAAGAATTCGCGGATAGCTGGCAAAAATTTCGCTCTCTTTCGGATTTTCAATATCCCGTTCAAGCGAAAACATGCCCTGCTGACGCGACTTCGCCATCAGGCGATAGAGCAGTGCCAGCAGATCCATATACATGCTTTTGGTGTATTTCGAGCGACGGAACAGCAACGGAATCGCTTTCAGCGTGCCCTTGATCGATTTACCGTTGTTACCAACGATAAAAGCCCCTACCCCTGCACCGCCGATGATAATAAGTTCAGCCGGTTGATAGAGTGCTCCAAGGTGCCCGCCGGTCATCATGTAACCGCCGAAAACTGTACCGAGAACTACCAGGTAACCTAATAAGATAAGCACGACATCATCCTTCCGCTAGTGACTATGGCAAGGACGTCCAGCTCGCAGCGTTTACCGTTTGCGGGGTAAAAAAAAGCAGCGGTAATTGCTTACCGCTGCTGGAATCTTTCCCACACGTTCGGGTTAAACAGCTTGTTCGATCTGTTCATCCAGCAGTTGTGGAATAATATCGGCAGCATCCCGGGAAAGTTTACGTCTTTTTACTGCGCGGGATGGAGGCTGACATAAACTACAGGCGAAGCTGCCTGCAGGTTGATGAGCATGGGTAATAAAATTGCCGTCGCAGCAGTTGCAGCGCGACAGTTCAAGCATTCCGCTCTCAACAAAACGCACCAGCGTCCATGCGCGGGTCAGCGCCAGCAGAGGGCCTTCTTCCTGCTGTGGGCATTGTTCAAGGTAAAGTTTGTACGCTTTGATCACGGCGTCAACGCCGCTACACAAACCGGTTTTGAGAAGATACTGCCAGGCATTACAGAACATGGAAGCATGAATATTCTGCTCCCACGTCATAAACCAGTCGGTAGAAAACGGCAGCATGCCTTTCGGCGGGGGACTACCACGTAACTCTTTGTACAGTTTGATGAGACGACCACGGCTCAGCTGAGTCTCGCTTTCCAGCATTTGTAAACGAGCACCCAGTGTAATCAGCTCCATGGCCAACTGTATGTCACGCGCTTCCTGAACAATGCTTTTCTCGCTCATTGCTAGGCCCTTTTCTTACGGGCTACGTCATCAGGCTGGCTGATTTCGTTAAGCAAGCGAGTGGAAAGAAGAATACCGGTATGGATCTGTTGAAGATCGTCCACACGGGATTCCTGCGTCAGACGCGTTATTGTCTGTGAATCATCGAAACGGAACTGGCAAACCAGTTGATTCGTTTCAGCCAGTTTAACCATCTGCGGGAGGGTTAAGCCGCCCAGCATGGTTGCCATTTCTTCGTTAATACCCAGACGAAACATCGCGGACGCCTTGTCCTGACTAATCAAACGCTGCGCGAGCAGTAAATACGACAAATTGATGTCATAGATATGTTTTAGCAACTCGGATGTATGCATTGTTCCCATCCCGAATAACCAACTATTATTTTTATGCGGAAAGACCGCACCCCGTGATGTCGCCGGGAAATCACCCGGTATAAAAAAGAAAAGGCTAAATGCATAGTTGAATTTAGGTTTGTATTCACTGAAACCGTAAGAGAGAAACCGCGAATGCGTCTCTTACATGATTTATCATTTCTTACAAATAACTAAGATTTTTCCTAATTCGACGCAAACTCTACTCGTCAGTTTTGACACATACAATCCAGCCACCCTCAAATTTAAAAAAAATGTGATACACGTCACACAATTTAAGTGAATATGACCCATAAATCCATCAGTATGACTTGTAATTTGTTCAATATTTAGCCAATCGGTACTGTTTTGTATTCTTAATTGACGAATACTCATGCAGAAGGGTGATCCGAACTGGCATGCAACGTGCTTTTCATACCGTAAGCGCCGCGCGGAAACATTTACATCAGGCCCCTCTCCTGGAAACATTTTTCTTACCGTGAAAAAACATATAGTTATGCAGGTAGCACAAAAAAGATGTTTCAGGACGTGATCATTCGAAATGAGTTTGTAACGCATCAAAACGATTTAACAGTCCAGGCGTGGATTTGTGTGATTTACGTTAAGTTGTTAATTTTTTTCATTTAGGCGCATTTTTCAGTTATTCTTCTTATAAGAATAATTAATGAATAATTATGATAAGCTTCACACTAATGTCGTAATCTGCTCTTGCAGAACCGGAGATTTCGCGGTAAAGGTGGTTAAACGCTGTCTTTCAGACATCTAAGGAGTGCGCCATGAGTTACTCCCATCTTCTTGTTTCCGTTGCAGTTTCCCCCGAAAGCCATCAGCTCGTCGCCCGGGCGGTTTCCATTGCCAGACCCCACAATGCCCGCATCAGCCTCATCACCCTCGCCGCAGAGCCAGAGATGTATAATCAGCTGGCCGCCCCCATGCTGGAGGATATTCGCGAGGTTCTGCAGGAAGAAACGCAGCAATTTCTGCGCGAATTAGTGGAAAAGGCACAATATCCTGTTTATGAAACTGTTATTGCGACCGGGGAACTTAACGCCCATATTCTCGATATGTGTCGCAGACAAAATATAGATTTAGTGATTTGCGGGAACCATAACCACAGCTTTTTATCGCGGGCAGCCTGCGCGGCGAAATCTATTGTCGCGTCGAGCCAGGTCGATGTGCTGTTAGTGCCGCTTGGGGGGCATTAGCCCCCCAGCAATAAATCAGGCGAGTTTAGGGAAGGTCGCGATCTTTTTTTGCAGATCGCCTTCATGGCTTTGCGGAGCGATATTCCGGAGATCCTGAATAAAACGCGCCTGCCAGTGGTTAATATCGTTCTTCCGGATCGTCTCCATCATGTCAGCATGGCGGGAAATACGTTCCGTGAGCGGCATTGTCAGGGCGCGATTCAGCGCGTTAGCCACGTCATCCCTGTCGTAAGGGTTAACGATGAGCGCCGACGTGAGCTCATTTGCGGACCCGGCAAACTGGGAAAGCACCAGAACACCCGGGTCGGCAGGATCCTGGGCCGCCACATACTCTTTCGCCACTAGGTTCATCCCGTCACGCAGCGGCGTGACCAGCCCGACGTCCGCATAGCGGAAGACCTTCATCAGGATCTTACGGTCAAAGTGTTGATTCAGGTAAAACAGCGGCGTCCAGCCCAGCTGGCCGTAGCGGCCATTAATGCGCCCTGCTTCTGTCTCCAGCTGGTGGCGAATATCCTGATAGGCCTGAACCTCACCGCGCGACGTCGGCGCAATCTGGGTATAGCGAATTTTCCCGTGATGCTGCGGGTATTTATCCAGCAGCGTTTCATACGCCAGGAAGCGTTCCGGCAGCCCTTTGGAATAATCAAGACGTTCAACCGAGAAGATATTTTTCACGTGCTTGAGTTCATTCTTAAGCTGCGCCAGCTTCGGCGGCAGCGGGCCGGAAGCCTGCTCCGCGATTTCGTCAGGTTCAATCCCTATAGGATAGACCTCAGTGTGGAAGGTTTTCCCCCACGCCGTATGGGTTTTCCCGCCTTTAGTTACCAGACGCGCTTTGCCAGACACGGAGTCAAGGAACGCGAGGCGGTCATTTTCGGTCTGGAAGCCCAGCAAATCGTAATCACACAGCGCCTCCAGCAGCTCTTCATGCGGCGGCAGCGCGGTAAAAATTTCCGGCGTCGGGAACGGGATGTGCAGGAAGAAGCCAATCCGGTTATTCACCCCCCTCTTTCGCAACTCTCTCGCGAAGGGCAACAGGTGATAATCGTGGATCCATAAAATATCGTCTTCCTCTATTAATGGCAGCAGTTTATCCGCCAGCAGCGCATTTACGCGCGAGTAGCCTTCGAAGGATTCACGCTGGAATTTGACCAGGTCAAGACGATAGTGGAACGCAGGCCACAGGACGGCATTTGAGAACTGCGAGTAATACTCGTCATAGTCTTTCTCTTTCAATGCAAATGAAGCCCACGTAATGTTTCCGCGCGTCACCTTGTTGAGCGGTTTCTCCTCTTCACTGATTTCTCCACTCCAGCCAAACCACAGCCCGCCAGCGGCTTTTAAGGCACCTAACACCCCTACCGCCAGGCCACCCGCGCTGGCTTTTTTATCATCCGGCGGTGCGATTCGGTTAGAGACGACGACTAAGCGACCCATAATGGTTTCCCCCTTTGCTTTGCGCTATTTGTTGTTGTTGCTGGTTAGCGATGTCAGATATCCACTGCCAGACGCTGGCGACATCCGCCAGCCGCCATTCGGCAACCGTGTCACCAGGCCCCACCTTGACGGCGATCCCTCCGGCCTGATTCACCACGCGAAACCCGGCCTCGTCGGTCAGGTCATCCCCAATGAAAACGGGCGTTCGCCCTTTAAAAGGCGGCGACGCCATAAACGCGGCGATGGCCGCGCCTTTATTAATCCCTTTCGGTTTTAACTCCACGACGCATTTGCCGGGCTGCAACGCCAGCTGTGGATGGGCATCCGCGACCGTCTGAGCCAGCGCCAGTACGGCCTCCTCATGCTGCGGCGCCTGACGATAATGCAGGGCAAAGGCCATGCCTTTGGCTTCCAGCTCGGTGCCAGGCAGCGCTTCCAGCGCAGCAGAAAGCTGCTTCTGGAGCGTTTGCGTGAGTGCGTCAGGGAGTGAAACGATATGCGTGTGATCATGGATGTCGCGGCGCTCCGCTCCGTGTACACCGGCCAGCGGAAAGTGGTAAGGACTGGCGAGCGTATCCAGCTCGGCCATTGAGCGCCCTGATATCAATGCCAGTGCTCCCTCGTTCATGAGCGAGAGCTGATGCAAATCCTGTAACACCGCATCCGGAATAGACACCTGGTCAGGGTGCGGTTTTATCCCGGCGAGCGTGCCGTCGAGATCGAAAAAGAAAGCATAGTGTCCGGGCAGTACAGGCGGTGCGGTTAACATGTCAGCCACCCTTTTCCTCCTTACGGTTTACGAGAGGTAAACGCCTTTACCTCTTTCATAGCCATGTAAGTATAGACAGTGTGACGTCGCTCGCCATTTGACAACCGCCCCGCCAGTAAAACTGGCGGGGCGGTTAAGGGGTCAACTATGGTTATAAGTTGAGCAATAAAAGACGGAAAAAAGGGTTACAGGGTACGCTTCGCTTTTTGCTTGTAACGGTCGAAAATCACCGCTGCCAGCAGGATCAGACCACGAACCACGTACTGCGAGAACGGCGAAATGTTCAGCAGGTTCATGGCGTTCTCCACCGTGCCTAAAATCAGGATACCGGCCACCACATATGAGATTTTTCCGATGCCGCCCTTGAGGGAAACGCCCCCTAAAACGCAGGCCGAAATGACGATCAGCTCGTAGCCAATAGAGGTCATCGGCTGGCCGCTGGTCATACGCGAAGCCAGGATAATCCCCGCGGCGGCAGAAACCAGCCCTGAGAGCACGAAGATAATAATCTTGGTTCGCACCACCGGCACCCCGGCCAGACGGGCGGCCTCTTCGTTACCGCCAATCGCCAGGGTATTGCGGCCAAAGGTGGTTCGGTTGAGCAGGAAGCCGAACAGGATCAGGCAGGCCACGGTCAGCCAGATTGGCGCAGGCAGCCCCAGCCAGTTGGCGTAACCCAGGGTAAAGAAGCGCTCGTCTTCAATCCCCACCGCTTTACCGTCGGAGATGATATAGGCCAGCCCGCGGACAATTTGCATCGTCGCAAGCGTGGTGATCAGGGCGTTAATCTTCAGGCGTGCGATAACAAAACCGTTCACCAGACCGCTGATGACGCCGAGTAGCAGACCGGCGAGAACGCCAATCCACAGGCTCTCCGTCATGTTGATTACCACTGCCGTCGTGACGCCCGCACAGGCAATCACCGACGCCACCGACAGGTCAAAATCGCCGGAGGCCAGGCAGAACAGCATCCCGCAGGCCACCATCCCGGACATGGAAATGGCCAGCCCCAGCCCCTTCATATTAATGAAGGTGGCAAAGTTAGGAACAAAGATCGCGCAGGCGAGGAACAGCGCGGCAAAGACCACCAGCATGCCGTACTGATCCCAGATACGTCCAAAACTCAGCGCCGACTTCGACTTCGGCGCTCCGGATGTAGTAACAGAGGACATCATTAACTCCTTACTCAGGCGACAGCCTGGCTGACTTTAGGCATGGCGAGGTTCAACGCCTGTTGTTCATTCGCCTGTTCATGAAGTAATTCACCGGCAATTTCGCCTTCACGCATCACCACAATGCGGTCGGCCACGCCAAGCACCTCCGGCAGATCGCTGGAGGCGAAGAGCACCGCCACGCCGCGTTTTGCCAGTTCATAGATCACGTTATAAATCTCGTGTTTTGCCCCCACATCGATACCGCGCGTCGGCTCGTCGAGCAAAATGACCTTCATATCTTCCGACAGCCAGCGGCCTAAAATCGCCTTCTGCTGGTTTCCGCCTGACAGATTCATGATCAGCTGTTCCGGACCCGGCGTTTTGATATTCAGCGAGCGAATATGGTGGTCGGCATTGCTCGACTCCCAGCCATCGTTTATCAGGCAGCCTGCGCGAATAAACTTGCGGCGGGCGGAAATATTGATGTTGTCGCGTACCGAATGCACCGGAATAATCCCCTCGGCTTTACGGTCTTCCGGGCAGAGCATCATGCCCGCCCTGATTGCGTGGGCCGGTTTCTGGATATCCACCCGTTCGCCGTCAATAGAAACCTGCCCATCGGTAATACGGGTACCGCCGAACAGGCCTTTCATCAATTCACTGCGCCCCGCACCCACCAGACCAAACAGGCCGACAATTTCGCCGCAGCGAACGGATAACGAAATCGGCGTGCGCACGCCCGGCGCTTTGACGCTGTCCAGACGCAGGCGTTCAGGGCCGTACTGACGCGGCTGCCAGTGATAAATATCACCCAGCTCGCGTCCAACCATCGCCTGAACAAGCTGGTCATGGTTAACCTGCTGCATGTCGGTAAAGGTGCGCACATAGCGCCCGTCTTTAAAGACGGTGATGGCGTCGCTCAGGGCAAATATCTCTTCCATGCGGTGCGAGACATACAAAATCGTACGGCCTTCCTGACGCAATTCGCGGATCACGCGGAACAGATTTTCAATTTCACGCGCAGAGAGCGAACTGGTGGGCTCATCGAAGGCGATAATTCTGGCGTTACGCGCCAGCGCCTTGGCAATTTCAACCATCTGCCACTGGCCGATGGAGAGATATTTCAGCGGCGTCTGGGGATCGACATCCAGACCCAGGTGTTTAAGCTGCAGCCCCGCTTCATAATTAAGTAGCGAACGATTTACCACGCCGCCTTTGTGCGGGAGCTGTCCTAAATAGATGTTTTCCGCCACGGTCATCTCAGGAATGAGGTGCAGCTCCTGATAGATGATCGCCACCCCGGCATTGAGCGCCGCCGTGGTATCGGCAAACGCCACCTCTTCGCCGCGAATGGCCAGCGTGCCGGTCGTAGGCGCGTAGTTGCCGCTGAGGATCTTCAACAGCGTGGATTTCCCCGCGCCGTTTTCCCCCATCAGGGCGTGAACCTGGCCGGCATAGCAGTCGAAGCTGATATCGGTCAGCGCGTTAACACCGGGAAAAGTTTTCCCGATGCCGCGAAAAGAGAGATACGGATCAGACTGTCGCATAACGTCTCCGTGATTCCTGTAGTGTGTACGTCTGGCCCCTCACGATGCATGAGGGGCACAATCACAGCGTATTACTTACCGCCCAGCCCTTTTTTCGCCAGCTCCTCTTTGAAGTTGTCGCGGGTAATCAGCACCACGTCGGTCACTTCGGTAAATTTCGGCGGTTCGGCCCCTTTGGTTACCCAGTTGTAGAGCATCTCACTGGATTTGTAGCCGTGAACGTCCGGGCTCGGCAGAAGAGAACCGTAGAAGCCGGTAGCCTGCGCTTTGGACAGCTCGCTGACGGCGTCAACGCCGTTGATGCCAATCCCGATCACGTCAGGCGCTTTGAAGCCCTGACCTTCCGTCGCGCGTACCCCGCCCAGCACGGTGTTGTCGTTCATGCCGACCACCAGCCAGTGTTTGACCTCCGGATGCTGGACCAGCATAGAGTTCGCGGCGTCGAAAGCGCCCGGGATATCGTTGGATTTGGTTGGGACTTTATAGATCTGTTTTTCCGGGAAGCCGGCCGCTTTCAGCGCATCCATTGAGCCGGTAGTACGACGGCGGGCGGTGTCCAGTTCGTCAGCCGTGATAGCCATTACCGCGGTCTCTTTGACATCCCAGCCGCGCTTTTGCATCTCTTTATAGAGTTCCTGGCCCTGGCGTTCGCCGATTTTGGTCGCCGCCATCATGACCAGCGGGACGGTGTCCATCGGCTTGCCTTTGGCGTTAACGAACTGATCGTCAACCGCGATGACCTTCATATCGTAACCGCGCGCTTTCGCCGCGATTGCCGACCCCAGCTTTGGATCCGGAGTACAGATAACGAAACCTTTTGCACCGCTGGCCGCCAGGCTGTCGATGGCGTTCAGGGTTTTTTCGCCGTCAGGCACGGCGATTTTAATGACTTCAAAACCTAAATCTTTCCCGGCTTTATCTGCGAATTTCCACTCAGTCTGGAACCAGGGCTCTTCGGGCTGTTTTACCAAAAAACCGAGTTTTAAATTCTCAGCGATAGCGGATTGTGACATAACGGCAGCCAGACCGATGGCCGCCAGCGCTTTAGTAAATTTGTGCATGGTAAACTCCAGCTTTAGCAATCTTTTCTGTAGGGAATAAGTGCGTGCTTCTTATTTAATCGGACTTAAAACAAGGCATTAGCGCTTACCTCGTCATAAGCGTTATTGCTGGTGATAGTTTTAGCGGGAAATTAATCATCCATAAGAGAGCCCCATCACACCGCAGAATTACAGTAATTGCGTACATAAATTCAGCGAAAAATGACATAAAAAAGGCAGAATTTGTCAGACAAATAGAAGAGGGTTAAGCAGAATTATCCATAAGATTAGCCAAGATATCCCTGATGCCTCTCAGCGGACAAAACGGCACCTGGCGTTAAGGGGTTCAACATGTTTTTCATCACGAATGTACAACGCACCTGAAAAAACGTTATTCCGCAGAATTTGATTTAGCGCAATTTTATTGACACATCATATATTCGAAATGATTAATCCGTATTTTTCCTTTTCCCGGAGTAATATTCCAACTTAATATTTTCGAAAGAGTAATAGTGTGCCCTCAAGATAAAAACCGTTAATTATTAGGCCATTAAGTCACATTCAATTCATGGCGAGCTAATTGTATTTCTGTACTATATTAAACTTTGTAATGTATGGTAAATATAGTCTGATTAAGAGTTTTCTTAGACCCAATACAAGGGTATGCTTATTTATATCGAACACAGGAAGTGAATTTCGGTCGACTTCGGTCACGGCAGAATGTCTATTTCTGCTCTTCTCTTCGTATTTGCCTGGCGCTCAGGTTACGCAACGGACATCACGTCCCACAGTCAATAAGGATATGAGTATGGCTACCCAAACGATGATGCAAAAACTTAACGCGCAGATGAACCTTGAGTTCTACGCCTCGAATCTGCACCTTCACTTAAGCGCGTGGTGTGCCGAGAATAGTCTTACGGGGTCTGCCACATTCTTTCGCTCTCAGGCGCAAAGTAACGTCACCCACATGATGCGTGTCTTTAACTTCCTGAAAGCCGCAGGGGCAAATCCTGTCGTTAAAGCCCTTGATGGGATCAACGAAAACTACTCTTGCCTGGAAGAACTGTTTCAGAAAACGCTTGAAGAGTACGAGCAACGCTGCAGCACGCTCAGCAAACTTGCCGATGAAGCCAAAGCGCAGCAGGATATTACAACGCTCAAATTCTTACGCGATATGGACAAAGAGCAGCAGCAGGATGGCATGCTGCTGAAGACGCTGGCGGATGAGATCCATAATGCGCAGCAGGCGGGTTTATGTCCTGAGCAAACCGACCGTCATCTGCTCGACATTGTGGCGGTCCAGCACCACTGAGTTTTGGCCTGCTTCCGTCCCGGGGAGCAGGCCCCCCTCCCATCTCCAACCTTCTGCTTTTGCTGAAATTTAACAAATCAGATCTGGCTCCCAATGATTAACCACACAATGTGTGATGATTTATTTAGTTACATAATCATTGACGAGGGAGCATCATGATCACCATTGAGTTTGTTGTCATTCTCCTCTGCCTGCTGACGGGTACGCGTTTCGGCGGTATGGGGCTTGGGTTAATCAGCGGTATTGGTCTTTTTATTTTATGTTTTGTCTTTGGTCTGCAACCGGGTAAACCGCCGGTTGACGTTATGCTGACCATCCTTGCGGTGATTGGCTGTGCGGCTACGCTGCAGACTGCGGGCGGCCTCAACGTCATGATGCAGTTTGCCGAACGTCTGCTGCGCAAACACCCGCAGCACATCACCCTGCTCGCCCCTTTCACCACCTGGATGCTGACCTTTCTGTGCGGCACCGGCCATGTGGTCTACACCATGTTCCCCATCATCGCGGATATCGCCCTGAAAAAAGGGATCCGCCCCGAGCGCCCCATGGCCGTGGCGTCGGTCGCGTCACAGATGGCGATCACGGCATCCCCCGTATCCGTTGCCGTTGTGTCGCTGGTGTCTATCCTGGCGGCCCAGCATGGGATCGGCCACGCGTGGGGGATCCTGGAAATTCTCGCCGTGTCGGTTCCCGCTTCGCTCTTCGGCGTAGCCATTGCGGCCCTGTGGAGTTTACGCCGTGGGAAAGATTTGGCTGACGACATAGAGTTTCAGGAAAAGCTGAAAGACCCTAAGCAGCGCGAGTTTATCTATGGCGGGACCGAGACGTTAATGAATCAGCGTTTCCCTAAACAGGCCTACTGGTCCACGTGGATTTTCTTTGCCGGTATTGCCGTGGTCGTTTTGCTGGGGGCATTTCCGGAACTGCGCCCCGCCTTTGAAGTGAAAGGCAAAATGACGGCGCTGTCGATGAACCTTGTCATTCAGATGATGATGTTAATTGCGGGCGCCGTGATGCTGATGGCCTGTAAGGTTAATGCGTCGGCCATTTCCAACGGCGCGGTGTTTAAGGCCGGTATGGTCGCGATCTTCTCGGTGTTCGGCGTGGCGTGGATGAGCGATACCTTTTTCCAGGCGCATCTCGACGAGTTAAAGCTGGCGCTGGAAGGCGTGGTGAAGAGCCACCCGTGGACGTATGCCATTGTGCTGTTTCTGGTGTCAAAACTGGTGAACAGCCAGGCGGCTGCGCTGACGGCCGTTGCGCCAATGGGTCTCATGCTCGGCATCGACCCGAAAATGCTGATCGCCTTTTTCCCGGCGTCCTACGGCTATTTTGTCCTGCCGACCTATCCAAGTGATTTGGCCTGCATCGGCTTTGACCGTTCAGGCACCACCCGCATCGGCAAATTTATCATCAACCACAGCTTTATTCTGCCAGGGCTGATTGGGGTAAGCTGCGCGTGTGCGGCGAGCTACCTGCTGGTCCAGACGTTCTTTTAACCGCTTCAAAGGGCGACACGTGCCGTCGCCCCTACCCCTGCTTTAGTGGGACTCACCCTGCGGCGTGAATCGCAGCTCAATCAGCGCGATAGCTTTCTGGATCGCACGAAGCGTAACCGGGTCAGCGGCAGCAGGATGGCTGGCGAAATCGATGTTTTTCAGCTGCGTAGACATCTTCTCGCGCACTTCAACCGGCGCAATCACGTCCAGAACATCAAGGATTTGTTTGATAACCAGCTGACAGGCGACAACGTCAGAGACCAGTTCCTGATCGGCGCTCAGGTTTTGTGACATGGGTTTTCTCCTTATTTAAAGGCCGCCATAGTAGCAAAACACGCCCCCTGACATCTTCCCTTCGTCGCCTGCAGGTACAAAAAAACCCGCCGAAGCAGGTTTTTTTAATCAGAACATGGCGCCTGGCGGCACGTCTTTGAACGTGCGGCAGTAATTGGCCCACATGCTTTTCAGGATTTTGCGCAGTTTCACGATGATGCTCCATTAACTTGTTATACAACTTTATTGTCAACGTGCTTATAATATGACCATTATCACAAAAATCAATCATTTTGTGATACTCATCACATTTTTATGAGGGATTGGCCTGATAGCACTCCCCTCTGACCCGTTGCGAAGAGTGAGGGCAGATTGTCCGGCTATTCCAGGCATTGCAACGGGCATCTGCGGGTACGATAAGGTATTTCCATCCACTCAGAGCGAACCATGAAAAGAGTCATTGTAGCCGGCACAATCCTGCTGCTCGCGGGGTGTAGTATCAACCGCCAGGCTGAAGTCAGCAGCCTCGACGCGCCGAACGGCATCGTCCGCCTCGATTACGGCCAGGCAGCGCTGCAAAATGCGTATTCCGATGAGTATGTGAATAACGGCACGGCGGCAAAAGCGTGTCAGAGCATGGGGTATGCCACCGCTTCAGCCTATGGTCAGCCCATCAAAACCTGTACCCTGACGAGCGGCTCTTTGTGCCTGAACGAGAGCGTGACTATCCAGTATAAATGTATGGGTTACGCCGTTAACCCTAAGTCAAATAATCCCTGGTATTAATCAACGCTGCCAGCGCTTGCTGGCAGTATATTTCATTACGAACAAAAACAATTCTCATTAATAAATTATAAAAATCGCCAATGCGTTTTATTCCCATTCGTATTTTAAATAAATAAAATAAAAATTTTACGTTTTGCAAATAATTAAATAACAAATTATAGTGTCGCTCATTGTGAACCAGAAATAATAATCCGGAGCGTCACCATGCTGAAAACTGAAATGATCGACAAGCTCAACGCACAAATGAACCTTGAGCTTTTTTCATCCCTGCTCTACCAGCAGATGAGCGCCTGGTGCAGCTACCACAGCTTCGAAGGTGCGGCCGCGTTTCTGCGTCGTCACGCTCAGGAAGAGATGACCCACATGCAGCGTCTGTTTGATTATCTTACGGATACGGGCAGCCTGCCGCGCATTGAAACCGTGACGTCCCCCTTTGCCGAGTATAATTCTCTCGATGAACTGTTCCGCGCCACCTACGAGCACGAGCAGCTGATCACGCAGAAAATTAACGAACTGGTTCATGCCGCAATGACCAGCCAGGATTACCCAACCTTTAATTTCCTGCAGTGGTACGTCGCTGAGCAACACGAAGAAGAGAAGCTGTTTAAATCCGTACTGGATAAATTATCTCTGGTGGGTAAATCCGGCGAAGGTCTTTACTTTATTGATAAAGAACTTTCCACTCTCGATACGCAGAATTAATTTCAGCGCGGTGCCGGTTTCCGGCACCGCGTTAATTTACATACACCCGGCGCAGCTGGTGCAGCGCCAGTCATGAGGATTCACCGCCTGGTAAAAATAGCGGTAGCTGGACGTCTCCAGCGGAATCCCCACCTCGAAGAACATATCCGTTAACCAGTCGACATTCTCAACGATCCACTCATCTTCCTGTAAGCCTTGCGCAAAGGTTTCATCTTCAGGATCGATAATCGAATAGATTGCCCAGGTGCCCATATCCTTTTCGCGGCGGGACTCGGGAAGTATCAGGGGCTGGTTCTGCCAGCTGATTATCCAGTGGCCATGGCACAGCAGGTTGCCTCCCCGGCTCCATGCCGCGGTAAAGGGATTCTCCCCTGCCATAAAACCCTCACTTAATTTGATAATTTATATTTATTGTTTACGTTACGCCGGAATGTCGCCTGGCAACATTGCCCTTATGAAGTAGGCCTGCGCCTAAAAAGGGTCAGAGCGCCAGTAGTTCGTAAATAATTCATTACACTACTTGTAACGGTGATTTGACGAGTTACGGCTTTTCCCTTACTCTGCGCCGCAGATTTTGTCGCGGTTAAGCATCGTTGTAGAGGAAAGCGTGAGAAACAGAACCCTGGGAAGTATTTTTATCGTCGCCGGAACGACGATTGGCGCAGGAATGCTGGCAATGCCCCTGGCAGCCGCGGGCGTGGGATTTGGCATGACCCTGCTGCTGCTGGGTACGCTCTGGGCGCTGATGTGCTACACCGCCCTGCTGCTGCTTGAGGTTTACCAGCACGTGCCCGCCGACACCGGTCTGGGTTCGCTTGCGGCGCGCTATCTGGGACGCTACGGCCAGTGGATAACCGGCTTTAGCATGATGTTCCTGATGTACGCTCTGACCGCCGCCTATATCAGCGGCGCCGGGGAGCTCATCGCCTCAAGCGTCAACGACTGGTTTGGCTCTGACATCACCCCGGCGACGGGGGCTATCTTCTTTGCGCTCATCGGCGGCGGCGTGGTCTGCGTGGGGACATCGCTGGTCGATCTGTTTAACCGCTTTCTGTTCAGCGCCAAAATTCTCTTCCTGATCGTCATGCTGGTGCTGCTGGCGCCGCACGTGCACAAGGTCAACCTGCTGACGCTGCCGCTGGAAAAAGGGCTGGCGCTTTCCGCGATCCCGGTCATTTTCACCTCGTTTGGCTTCCACGGCAGCGTGCCGAGCATCGTCAGCTATATGAACGGTGATATCCGCAAGCTGCGCCGCGTCTTTGTTATCGGCAGCGCGATCCCGCTGATCGCCTATATCTTCTGGCAGCTGGTGACGCTGGGCAGCATTGACTCTTCAACCGTTATTGGGCTGATGGCGCAACATGCTGGCCTGAACGGTTTTTTGCTGGCGCTGCGCGAGGTCGTCACCTCCCCGCACGTGGAGCTGGCGGTACACCTGTTTGCCGACCTGGCGCTGGCAACCTCGTTCCTGGGCGTGGCGCTCGGCCTGTTTGATTATCTGGCCGACCTGTTCCAGCGTCGCAATACCGCGGCCGGACGGTTGCAGACGGGTGCCATCACCTTCCTGCCGCCGCTCGCTTTTGCGCTGTTTTACCCACGCGGGTTTGTGATGGCGCTGGGCTACGCAGGGGTGGCGCTCTCTATCCTGGCCCTGCTGCTCCCTTCCCTGCTGGCGTGGAAGAGCCGCCAGCAGCATCCTCAGCAGGGGTATCGCGTGGCGGGAGGAAAACCGCTGCTGTGCGTTGTGTTTGGCTGTGGGGTGGTAATTATTCTGGTGCAGGTATTGATTGCAGCCGGAATGCTGCCGGAAGTGGGTTAAATAAAAAAGGGGCTATCATCAGCCCCTTTTTTTATCAGTGCAAACAGCAGCTCTTAAACTTCTTCCCGCTGCCGCAAGGACACGGATCGTTACGCCCGACCTTCGTGCCGTTCACCGTCGGCTTCTTCACTTCCGGCTGCTGCGGGTTGTTTACCCAGTATTGATATAAACGCAGTGCCGCAGGCTGGATGCTTTCGATGCTGGCGATATATTCCTCTTCGGACAGTTCATCCAGCTTTTCGCTGTTCTCTTCCGTCCCGTGCAGCGCAATCACGTCAAGATCGGCCTTCAGGGCTTCCGGCAAGGCTGACCAGTCCGTCAGCGCCACGCCGCGCATATAGCCATAGCACCACTCTTCCACCACGGTATAGCTCTCACCGTCCACGTCGTTATAACCAAACATCGGTTCAAACTGATCCGGGTACTCGCTCAGGCGCTCGGCAATATCGTTCATATGCTTAAAGCAGAGATCGATAAAACGGTTCATCTCACGATCGTTTTTCCAGCGCGGAATGTACTTCTCGCCGCCCCACACCGCCACCAGCCAGGCGTCTGGCTCAACGACAACAGGACCGGAAAGCACTGCGGTAAGCATGCCGTCCAGTTCGGACACGTCAATCACGGACGCGTCATCATGACCGTAAGACATTAACGTCTCTTCAAGCCACGCCATTTCGCTTTCATTCAATGGGCCTTCAGTCATCGCTGACACTCCTGCAAAAGGAAACGATCCTAACACATATCTCACGCCTCTCCGGGCTGAAGTTTAGGTCTTTATTGCTGCAAAAACGTGCAAACCGTGACCTTTGCACAACTTATGGGCTTTATTGTTAACGATATGTGATCTCCGCTGTAATTTCTTCTCCTCCCGCAAGGCGGCATAACGCGGCGCTCTATACTCAAACATGTCGCATGCCCGTCAATGGGTTAACCATTCTGGCAACGTTTTTGCTTAACGTTCTTCGCGCGCCTCTGTGCAGGGAAATCTCGCCGTAATATGCAGGATGCCGTCTGTATCTTGTTCGTTTAGTGCATTTTGTTCTTGCTCGTGTTTCGGATTGGCTGCGCCGTCGGGCGTTCGGGTTTACGCCGTGGTGCAAAAACCTCTTTGCTAAGGAACATAATAATGTCGCTGAAATTAATCAGAACTCCTCTTTCTCTTGTGTTAGCCGGTTGCCTGGTGACGGCGTTTTCCGCCCGGGCAGATATTGTGATTGGCGTGGCCGGGCCGTTCACGGGTCCGAATGCCACCTATGGCGATCAGTACTGGCACGGCGCAACGCAGGCCGCTGAAGACATTAATGCCGCAGGCGGCATTAACGGCGAGAAGATCAAACTGGTTCAGGGGGATGATGCCTGCGAGCCCAAGCAGGCCGTGGCCGTCGCCAACCGTTTAGTTGACCAGGATAAAGTCAACGCCGTGGTCGGCCATTTCTGCTCCTCTTCCACAATGCCCGCCTCCGAGGTGTATAGCGACGCGGGCATTATTGCGATTACCCCCGGCTCAACTAACCCGCTGATCACCGAACGCGGCATGAGCGATATGTTCCGCATGTGCGGACGCGATGACCAGCAGGGTCAGGTTGCCAGCGACTTCATCATCGACAAGCTGAAAGCCAAACGCGTGGTGATTATTCACGATAAAGACACCTATGGTCAGGGTCTGGCTGACGCCACCAAAGCGGCGCTGGCGAAACGCGGGGTTCAGGATGTGATGTATGAGGGGTTATCTCGCGGTGAGAAAGACTTTAACGCGCTGGTGACCAA
The DNA here is from genome assembly GCF_053709655.1 of Enterobacter sp. UPMP2060. Classification (NCBI taxonomy): domain Bacteria; kingdom Pseudomonadati; phylum Pseudomonadota; class Gammaproteobacteria; order Enterobacterales; family Enterobacteriaceae; genus Enterobacter; species Enterobacter sp. UPMP2060. The sequence goes on along the minus strand of NZ_JBSKJQ010000002.1, from coordinate 642,884 downwards.
GATCGGTGCGCAAAAACCGGACGTCGTGTTCTTCGGTGGCTGTCACCCGGAAGCCGGTCCGCTGGTTCGCCAGATGCGCGAACAGGGCGTGCAGGCGAAATTCTTCTCCGGCGACTGTATTGTCAACGAAGAGATGGTGACCGCCGCGGGTGGCCCGCAATACACCAACGGCATTTACATGACCTTCGGTAAAGATCCGCGCCTTATCCCGGACGGTAAAGCGGTTATCGAGAAATTCCGCGCCGGTAAATTCGAGCCGGAAGGTTACACCCTTTATTCCTATGCCTCCGTACAGGCCATTGCCGCAGCCTTCAAGGCAACCGGCGGCAAGGACTCCGCCAAAGCCAGCGAGTGGCTTAAAGCCAATTCCGTCGACACGGTGATGGGCAAAAAAGCCTGGGACAGCAAAGGCGATCTGAAAGTGTCTGACTACGTGGTTTACCAGTGGGACGACAAAGGCAAATATAAGGAAGTGCAGTAACGGGACGGAGTCACGCTCAACGTCGGCGGGCCTGCCCGTCGGCGCGTAATAAACATCAGGCTGCGCGCATCGCGCAGCCTATAAAACGAGCGCGCTAAGATGAGTACATTCTTCCTGCAACAGTTAATCAATGGCTTAACGCTGGGCTCCGTCTACGGTTTAATCGCCATCGGCTACACCATGGTGTACGGCATTATCGGGATGATCAATTTCGCCCACGGCGAAGTGTATATGATTTCCGCCTATCTCTGCGCCATCGGCCTGGCGCTGCTCTCGTTCTTCGGCCTGCAGTCGTTCCCGCTGCTGATCCTCGGGACGCTGGTGTTCACCATCGTGGTAACCGGGGTGTACGGCTGGACCATCGAGCGTATCGCCTACAAGCCGCTGCGCAACTCCACGCGCCTGGCGCCGCTGATCTCCGCCATCGGGATGTCGCTTATCCTGCAAAACTACGCGCAGCTGAGCCAGGGTCCGCGCCAGCAAGGGGTGCCGACCATGCTGGACGGCGTGATTCGCCTGCATCTGGGCGACGGCTTCGTGCAGATAACCTACACCAAAGTGTTTATTCTGATTGCCTCGTTTGCCGGCATGCTGGTGCTCACCTGGATTATCAACCATACCCGGCTGGGCCGGATGTGCCGCGCGGTACAGCAGGATCGTAAGATGGCCTCCATTCTGGGCATTAACACCGACCGGATTATTTCGCTGGTCTTTGTGATCGGCGCGGCGATGGCCGGTCTGGCAGGCGTGCTGATCACCATGAATTACGGCACCTTTGATTTCTACGTCGGGTTCGTGATCGGCATTAAAGCCTTTACCGCGGCGGTACTCGGCGGCATCGGCTCCCTCCCTGGCGCGATGCTCGGTGGCCTTATCCTGGGCGTGGCGGAAGCCCAGTTCTCGGGCATGGTGAACTCGGACTATAAAGATGTCTTTTCGTTCGGCCTGCTGGTCATGATCCTGATTTTCCGCCCCCAGGGGCTGCTTGGGCGCCCGATTGTGGCCAAAGTGTGAGGGAGAGAATGATGACATCACACGGTTTTTCACTTAAACGCTGCATGCTGGACGCGATTTTTTCCGGGCTGATTGCGCTGGTTATTTTCGGCCCCATTGCGGGCGTGGTGCTGGACGGTTACAGCTTTAACTTCGCCGGACAGCGGCTGGCCTGGATGGTCGGCATCGTCATGCTCGGGCGTTTTCTGCTGAGCGCCTTTTTAGGTACCGCCGCGGGCGCCCGTTTCCAGGCACGCTTCGAAGCCGATAGCGCGGGCGTATATGTCCGGCCACCGGAATACAAAAGCCGCATGCGCTGGATTATTCCTCTGGTAATTGCTCTTGCGATTTGCTTTCCGTTTGTCGCCACGAAATATGTGCTGACCGTCGCCATTCTCGGGCTGATCTACGTGCTTCTCGGTCTGGGGCTGAATATCGTCGTGGGTCTGGCCGGCCTGCTGGATCTGGGATATGTCGCGTTCTACGCAATTGGTGCGTACGGTCTGGCGCTGGGATACCAGTATCTCGGCTTAGGCTTCTGGAGCATGCTGCCGCTGGCGGCAATCATGGCCGCCGCCGCAGGCGCCCTGCTCGGTTTCCCGGTGCTGCGCATGCACGGTGACTATCTGGCCATCGTCACCCTCGGGTTCGGGGAGATTATTCGCCTGATACTGAACAACTGGCTGACCTTCACCGGCGGACCAAACGGCGTGTCGGCCCCTCCCCCCACCTTTTTCGGTCTGGAATTTGGACGACGCGCGAAAGAAGGCGGCGTGCCCTTCCACGAATTTTTCCACCTGACCTACAACCCGAACATGAAGTTTATTTTTATCTACGCGGTGCTGTTCCTGGTGGTGATGCTGGTGCTCTATATCAAGCACCGCCTGACGCGGATGCCGATTGGTCGGGCGTGGGAAGCCCTGCGTGAAGACGAAATAGCGTGCCGCTCAATGGGGTTAAATCATGTTCTGGTTAAGCTGTCGGCCTTTACGCTGGGCGCATCGACCGCGGGCATTGCCGGGGTGTTCTTCGCCACCTATCAGGGGTTCGTGAACCCGACCTCCTTTACCTTCTTTGAATCGGCGCTGATCCTCGCCATCGTGGTGCTGGGCGGGATGGGCTCGACGCTTGGCGTAGTGCTGGCCGCTTTTGTGCTCACCGTAACGCCGGAACTGCTGCGCAGTTTTGCCGAGTACCGCGTCCTGCTGTTTGGCATGCTCATGGTGGTGATGATGATCTGGCGTCCGCGCGGTTTGATCCGCATTAACCGCAGCGGGTTCGCCGTGCGTAAGGGTGTCGCACCATGAACGGAACGATATTACGCGTTGAACATCTTATGATGCACTTCGGCGGGATTAAGGCGCTAAACGACGTCAACCTGGACGTACAGCGTGGCTCAATTACCGCCCTGATTGGGCCAAACGGGGCGGGAAAAACAACCGTGTTTAACTGCCTGACGGGCTTCTACAGGGCCTCCGGCGGAAACATTTTATTTAATACCCGCCATAAAACGACCAACGTTATTCAGGTGCTCGGACAAAAATTCCAGCCGGGAGACTGGATTAACCCCGCGCAGTTCGGGCAGCGTCTTTTCTACAAAATGTTCGGCGGAACGCATCTGGTCAACCGCGCAGGGCTGGCGCGCACGTTTCAAAATATCCGTCTTTTTCGCGAGATGTCGGTCGTGGAAAACCTGCTGGTTGCGCAGCATATGCGCGTTAACCGCAATCTGCTCGCCGGGATCTTAAATACGCCGGCATACCGGCGCGCGGAAAGCGACGCCCTGGACAGGGCCTTCTACTGGCTGGAAGTGGTGGATCTGGTGGAGTGCGCCAATCGTCTGGCGGGAGAGATGTCGTACGGCCAGCAGCGGCGTCTGGAAATTGCGCGAGCAATGTGCACCGGCCCGGAAATGATCTGTCTGGATGAACCCGCCGCCGGGCTTAACCCGGTTGAAACGCATAAGCTCAGCAGCATTATTCGTTTTCTGCGGGATCATCATGACATCACGGTATTACTGATTGAGCATGATATGGGGATGGTGATGGAGATTTCGGACGACATTATCGTGCTCGACCACGGGGATGTTATTGCCAGGGGAAAACCCGAGCAGATCCAGCATGATGAAAAGGTCATTGCCGCCTACCTGGGTACGGATGAAAGCGAGGTCAACCTATGAGCGAACCGCTGCTGGCATTTCGCGAGGTGGATGTGTTTTATGGCGTCATTCAGGCGCTTAAACAGGTTTCCCTCGAGGTCAATAAGGGTGAAACCGTGGCGCTGATTGGCGCAAACGGCGCGGGTAAATCGACATTGCTGATGTCCATCTTTGGCCAGCCCCGTATTCGCAGCGGACAGATCCTTTTCGGTGGTGAAGATATCAGCCATAAATCCACCCACTACGTCGCGTCCGGCGGCATTGCGCAGGCGCCGGAAGGCAGACGAATTTTCCCGGATATGACCGTTGAAGAGAACCTGCTGATGGGGACCATCCCCATCGGCAGCCAGTTTGCCGCTGAGGATATGCAAACCATGTTCGACCTCTTCCCTCGCCTCAAGGAGCGACGCAAGCAGCGCGCGATGACCATGTCCGGCGGAGAGCAGCAGATGCTGGCGATCGCCCGGGCGCTGATGAGCCGTCCGAAGCTGCTGCTGCTGGATGAACCGAGCCTCGGGCTGGCGCCGATTGTGGTGAAACAGATCTTCCAGACGCTGCGCGAGCTGGCCCGCAACGGCATGACTATCTTTCTGGTGGAACAGAATGCGCATCACGCGCTGAAGCTTTCCGACCGCGGGTATGTGATGGTTAACGGGCAGATCCGGTTGAGCGGCAGCGGCGAGGAGCTGCTGGGAAATCAGGAGGTGAGGAAGGCGTATTTGGGTGGGGTGTGACTGGCGGATTTCAGGCACAAAAAAACCACCTTTCGGTGGTTTCACGACACTGCTTATTGCTTTGATTATTCTTTGTTTCCCATGGTAGCCGGAGTGGGACTTGAACCCACACAGCGCGAACGCCGAGGGATTTTAAATCCCTTGTGTCTACCGATTCCACCATCCGGCCAGGGAAGAAAGTGGAGGCGCGTTCCGGAGTCGAACCGGACTAGACGGATTTGCAATCCGCTACATAACCGCTTTGCTAACGCGCCGTAAAACTTTTCAAACTGACACCCGCTACTGCGCATGTCTTTAATCTGGAGCGGGAAACGAGACTCGAACTCGCGACCCCGACCTTGGCAAGGTCGTGCTCTACCAACTGAGCTATTCCCGCATGTCATCAAGTAAACATCTAACCACTTGATTTCATTACCGTCCGGCTTGCTGTGCCGCCGTTCGATGCGTTGCATTCTACTGATATGACGTTATGAGTCAACGTTATTTTTTGCATCCCTGGATCGTTTGCTGAAAATTACGGCGAAACGATCACTGATCAAGCAAATCGCCGCGCGCAGCGTTCAAATATTGCAGCATGGACCACAGCGTCAGCACTGCCGCCACCCACAGCAGACCAATTCCCGCCCATTCAACCCAGGCGTTCGGACGCCAGAGCATCCAGACCAGCGCCGCCATCTGCGCCGTCGTTTTGACTTTACCAATCCACGAGACCGCCACGCTGCTGCGTTTCCCCAGTTCCGCCATCCACTCGCGCAGTGCAGAGATAATGATTTCGCGACCGATCATAGTGGCCGCAGGCAGCGTTACCCACCAGGTATGATAGTGCTCGGCTACCAGCACCATGGCGATAGCGACCATCACTTTGTCTGCCACCGGATCGAGGAAGGCACCGAAACGGGTGCTTTGATTCCAGCGGCGCGCCAGATAGCCATCAAACCAGTCGGTGACCGCTGCGATAAGGAAGATCAATGCGCAGGCGAAAGGTGCCCAGACGACCGGCATGTAAAATGCCAGTACAAAGAACGGGATGAGTACAACACGAAAGAGAGTGAGCAACGTAGGGATATTAAATTGCATAATGACGGTAACTGTTTGTTGTCAGTAAAATTTAGCTCTATGTTGCTACAGAGCCCTCAATGTTTCAACGAGTAGTAGATCTTTTCTGCCAGCCCTTGCGAAATACCCGGCACTTTTGCAATTTCCTCCATGCTGGCGTTGAGTAATCCTTGCAATCCGCCCATATATTTCAGCAGCATCTGGCGACGTTTTGGCCCCACGCCTTCGATCGTTTCCAGGCTACTGGTGTTTTTCACCTTCGCCCGTTTTTTGCGGTGACCGCTGATGGCATGATCGTGTGATTCATCGCGAATATGCTGGATGACGTGCAGCGCCGGGGAATCCGGCGGAAGGCTGAAACCCTCACCTTCCGGCTCGAAGAACAATGTCTCCAGACCGGCCTTACGATCGGCTCCTTTTGCAACCCCCAGCAGCAGCGGATGGTTTTTATCCCAGCTGACATCAAGCGATTCAAATACCGCTTTCGCCTGGCCGAGCTGCCCTTTCCCACCGTCAATCAGGATCACATCCGGAATTTTGCTCTCTTCTATGGCTTTACCATAGCGACGACGCAGCACCTGATTCATGGCCGCATAGTCATCGCCCGGCGTGATCCCGGTGATGTTGTAGCGGCGATACTCGGCGCGCAGTGGGCCATTCGCATCAAACACCACGCAGGAGGCCACCGTCTGTTCTCCCATCGTGTGACTGATGTCGAAACACTCCATCCGTTTTACTTCCGGCAGCTTCAGCAGCGTCGCCAGGGCCGTTAAGCGCTGGTTCACCGTCGACTGCTGCGACAGCTTAGTGGTGAGTGCCGTCGCCGCGTTGGTTCGCGCCAGCTTCAGATAACGCGCGCGATCGCCGCGCGGTTTAGTTTGTACATTCACCCGGCGACCCGCCAGTTCAGAGAGCGAATCGGCCAGCAGGGTTTTATCGTCAAGATTAAAATCGAGCAGGATCTCAGAAGGCAGCGTGCGCATCTGGCTCCCCTGCAGGTAGAACTGGCCTACAAAGGTTTCCACCACTTCACCCAGTTCAGTACCGCCGGGCACTTTCGGGAAATAGCTGCGGCTGCCGAGCACTTTGCCCTGGCGAATAAACAGCACGTGCACGCAGGCCATCCCGGCGTCAAAGGCTACGCCGATGACGTCGAGATCGTCACCGGTATTCGAGACAAACTGTTTCTCAGTGACTCTGCGCACCGCCTGGATTTGGTCGCGGATACGCGCGGCCTCTTCGAACTCGAGTGCGGCGCTGGCTTTTTCCATCCGAGCGATCAGCTGCGTTAAGACCTGATCGTCTTTTCCGGCTAAGAACAGGCGCACATAATCCACCTGCTGGGCATACTCTTCTTCACTTACCAGCCCTTCCACGCAAGGCCCCAGGCAGCGTCCAATCTGGTACTGCAGGCACGGGCGAGAGCGGTTACGGTAAACGCTGTTTTCACACTGGCGGATAGGGAAGATTTTTTGCAGCAGCGCCAGCGTTTCACGCACGGCATAGCCGTTAGGGAACGGCCCGAAGTATTCTCCCTTAGCATGTTTTGCACCGCGGTGCATCGCTAGGCGCGGGTGGGTGTCGCCGCTCAGAAAAATAAACGGGTAGGACTTATCATCACGCAACAGGACGTTATAGCGCGGCTGGTAGAGCTTAATATAGTTGTGCTCAAGCAGCAGCGCTTCTGTCTCGGTGTGCGTGACGGTGACATCAATATTCTGAATGAGTGAGACCAGCGCTTCGGTCTTTCGGGAGGCCAGGTTACTGCGAAAATAGCTGGAGAGACGTTTTTTAAGATCTTTTGCCTTCCCCACGTAGATAACCGTACCGCCAGCGTCATACATGCGATAGACGCCAGGCTGGCTGGTTACGGTTTTCAGAAATGCTTTTGAATCGAACACATCACTCACTGACTTAACAACGTCTCCGCATTACACAAACCGTGCCGGATGGCCAGGTGCGTCAGTTCGACGTCACCATGAATGTTCAGTTTACTGAACATCCGGTAACGATAGCTGTTCACCGTTTTCGGGCTGAGATTCAGCTGTTCCGAGATCTCATTCACCTTCTGACCTTTGGTGATCATCAGCATAATCTGCAATTCACGCTCGGACAAACTGGCAAACGGTGATTCGGTTTTCTCGGGCTCGATCTGACTCAGCGCCATCTGCTGGGCAATGTCGGAAGCTATGTAGCGCTGTCCGGCAAACACGGAACGGATTGCATTGACGACTTCCTGCGGCGCAGCACCTTTACTCAGGTAGCCCGCTGCGCCCGCCTGCATCACTTTCGCGGGCAGTGGGTTTTCGGTATGCACGGTCAGCATGATGACTTTGGTATCAACAAAGGTACGCGCGATTTTGCGTGTTGCTTCAAGGCCACCGATACCGGGCATGTTCATATCCATCAGTACCACATCGGCCGAGTTTGTGCGGCACCATTTTACCGCATCTTCGCCGCAGCACGCCTCACCGGCAACTTTAATACCTTTAATATCTTCAAGAATGCGTCGTATCCCTGCGCGCACCAGTTCGTGGTCATCAACAAGAAGGACGTTGATCAAAGGAAATGTCTCCAGAATAGGGATAACGCTACTGAGTGATAATTTGGTTTATATTAACGGTTTTCCTCGCAAGATTAAAACGTTAAAAAACCGGCTATTCGATTTTGCTCTCGTTTTTGGAAATTAGGCTGTACAGTCCGTGGAAAGAGAGACCATGCATTCAGGGCTTTTGCAGCTTTTTTTAAGCATCTGTATTCAAAAAGTTACAAAAAACTTTCAGGCTTTTCCTGCAAAAAAACAGATCTCAAATTTTTGTAACAATAATTAACGGCAAGCGAACCGGGCATAAACAATTAATAGCCTTTCACGGCGGTTTAGTTTACCGGTGCGTTCTGTTTACGCAATTAAACATCCACGTAAAAGTACGAAAAACAACCGCTGCATTTTTTGCTGCAGCTTGTGGTATACTCCGCCGCCTTGACTTTCGTCGTCGCGCTTTAGCGCCGTTAAATAATGAGGAAAATAAATGAGCACACCTGAATTTGCCACTGCGGAGAATAACCAGGAACTGGCACAGGAAGTAAACTGCCTGAAAGCACTGCTGACGCTGATGCTGCAGGCGATGGGCCAGGCGGATGCCGGTCGTGTGATCATTAAAATGGAAAAACAAATCGCGGAGATGGAAGACCAGGCTGAATCTGCGGTATTTGCTAACACCGTTAAGCAAATCAAACAAGCCTACCGCCAGTAACAAAAAACGGCTGGATGCAGTGCATTCAGCCGTTTGCTCGTCTGTCACGCAGAACGTATTATCCCGTCAGATCAGTCCCGTTGCCGCCGCGTAGCACGCAATCTGGGTTTTGTTAGGCGCGTTGAATTTCTTCTGCATATTTTTCTGATGGAAGTTAACGGTATTCTCTGAGATAGAGAGAATGATCGCTATTTCCGCTGACGTCTTCCCTTCCGCAGTCCATTTCAGAATTTCGCGCTCGCGTTTGCTGAATTTCATTTCAGGTGGCATGACCATCTCATCTTCAAAACGCACCAGAGAAGTTAAGGCCATTTGCACCAGCATTTGCAGCCGCAGTTCTATTTCCTCACGGGCAAACGGCCCTTCCAGTACACTAGTACGGGAAACAGACAGGAAGCCGAGCGCATGATTAGGCAACATCAGACACTGCGTTATTCCCTCGCGTAAACCGTGGTCCTGTGCGCTGTGCCATAATTCCTGCGCGTCAGCGAATAATGCGTCTGTCCAGGGTAAATGACCCTGAATGAAATTCTCCGGTTTTAAGACGGGATCAATAGCGAAATAGTTCGCGGATTGATATTGCGCCATCCACTGCTTTGGGTAAGTGGTATGCACAGAGATCTTAGGCCGGGTAAACGGCACGGGATGGCGCACGCAGAGCGAGTAACAATCGAATTCAAGCGTCTGAGTTTGTCGCTGTAATTCCTGATATACCTCGTCGACACAGGTCAATTCCTGAAACCGGAGGGAGCAATCCCGTCGCCAGGTGAAAAAGTCTGAATCCTTCATACTTACTAAATGAAGCCTCTGAAAAGATAATCATTATTATGGTGAATATAACCTAACACATAAAACTTTTTTCTAACTACAAAATATCGGCATTAGCACAATTAACTTTACTATTGATAAGGTTTATCAGGGCCGGATGGAATAAAAAAACAAACGACTGCCCCCGAAGGGAGAATAATTTGCTCCAGCCTAAATTTCTGGAGCAAATTAGTGCAAAAATGCTACTGCATCAGGAATTTTTCAAGGAACTGACGGGTTCGCGGCTGCTGAGGATTAGCGAACAGGCTTTTCGCCGGCCCCTGCTCCACAATCCGCCCCTGATCCATGAAGATGGCTCTGTCAGCCACATCGCGTGCAAAGCTCATTTCATGCGTCACGATCACCATCGTCCGTTTTTCCTGCGCCAGCTGGCGAATGGTGTTCAGCACCTCACCCACCAGTTCCGGATCGAGCGCAGAGGTCGGTTCATCAAAAAGGATCACGTCAGGGCGCATAGCCAGCGCGCGCGCTATCGCCACGCGCTGCTGTTGCCCGCCCGACAGACGGCGCGGATAGCTGGTCTCTTTCCCCGCCAGCCCGACTTTAGCGAGCAGTTCGCGCGCGCGCGCCGTCGCGTCCTCTTTCGATTCACCTTTTACAATGACCGGTCCTTCAATAATGTTCTCCAGCACCGTACGGTGCGGGAAGAGATTAAAGCTCTGGAAAACGAAGCCGACATGCTGGCGCAGGCGGCGAATTAACCCTTTCTGCTGGCTAATGGATTTCCCGGTATCAATTGTTATCTCCCCTACCCGAATAGTGCCGCCTTCCGGCTGTTCAAGCAGGTTAATACTGCGCAGCAGCGTCGTTTTTCCCGAACCGCTTGGTCCGATAATCGCCACCACTTCACCCTGCTCGACTTCAAGATCGATCCCGTGGAGCACCGTTTGACCGTGGAATTTTTTCACCAGGTTTTTGACGTCGATAGCACTCATTTTGGATCACGCTCCTGGCGGTTAAGCTGGTTTTCGAAGTAGTTTTGCAGAGCAGACAGCACCGTCGCCATCACCCAGTAAATCAGCGAGGCGGCCAGATACATGGTAAAGACTTCAAGCGTGCGCGAAGTAATAAGCTGCGCCTGACGGAACAGCTCCGGTACCTGAATCGTTGCCGCCAGGGACGTATCTTTCACCAGGCTAATGAAGCTGTTGCTGAGCGGTGGAAGCGCCACGCGCGCCGCCTGCGGCAGAATGGCTCGACGCAGCGTCTGCCATGGCGTCATCCCGATACTGGCCGCCGCCTCCCACTGCCCTTTGTCAATGGAGGAGATCGCCGCTCGCAGGGTTTCTGACGTATACGCCGCGGTATTGAGCGACAGACCAATCATCGCTGCGGGGATCGGATCCAGCTCGATACCAAACTGCGGCAAGCCGTAGTAGATCATAAAGAGCTGGGCGATAAGCGGCGTGCCGCGAAAGACGGAGATATAAAAGCGCGCCAGCCAGCGTACCAGCAGGATGGGTGACATGCGCATTAATGCCAGCACAAATCCCAGCACCAGCCCGAAGAACATCCCGCCGATACTGAGCTGTAACGTAAATACCGCACCTTTTAGCAGATACGGCAGAGAATCAATAACCAGTTGAATACTTTCTTGCATTATTATTTTTCGACCTGATTTTTAGACGTGAGGATGGTAGGCAAACAGCGCAGGCGCCCCGCCGGTATGGACAAATAAAATCGGCCCTTCATCCTTAAAGCGTTTCTGCGCAATGCCGTCAATCAGTCCGGCCATCGCTTTGCCGGTATAGACCGGATCGAGCAGTATCCCCTCGAGGCGCGCCAGCAGCTTCACCGCCTCCATGCCCTCTTCGTTAGGCGTGCCGTAACCCGGCGCAAAATAGTCGTCCCAGAGCAGAATATCGGCCCTGGCCTTCAGCTCCAGCTGCGCGGCTACCGCCTGCTGTAAAGTGACCACCTTCGGCTTCTGATCCGCGACGCTGCGGGATACCGTCACGCCAATCAGCTCGACGTCCGGCAGCAGTTGTTCGAGCCCCACCGCCAGCCCGGCGTGCGTGCCCGCGCTGCCGGACGCGACAACCACGGAGGAAAGGCTTACCGCGCCCTCGCACTGCTGCGCGATTTCCAGCGCACTTTCCACATACCCCAGCGCGCCCAGCGCGTTCGAACCGCCGACGGGGACAACATAGGGGCGGAACCCCTGCGCTTCCAGACGCGTCGCCAGCTCGTCGAGCTGGGCGGTCGGGTCGGTCAACGCATCCACCATTTCGACCTGCACGTTAAACAGATCCAGCAGCAGGCGGTTACCGTTGGTCAGATAGTTTTCTGCCCGCGTGCCAATCGGGTTTTCCAGCAACGCCACGCAGTGGAGCCCGAGCTTTGCCGCCACTGCCGCCGTCTGACGAACGTGGTTGGACTGGACAGCCCCGGCGGTAATGAGCGTATCCGCGCCTTCGCGCAGTGCATCAGCCGCCAGAAACTCCAGCTTGCGCAGCTTATTGCCCCCCATCGCCATCGGCGTCACGTCGTCACGCTTGATAAAAATATCGCGCCCTAAATAATCAGAAAATCGCGGCAGATACTCCAGCGGCGTCGGCGCGCCGATGAACTCCAGGCGGGGAAAGCGCGTTAAATTCTGTAGTGACATGGGTTCTCCGGTAACTCTGACAAAATGTGATATTTTTCATTATGCACGCAGACGCGAAAGAAATAAAAAAGGCGCTTTTAAAAGCGCCTTTTTTTACGGCAGAAGCTTATTTCGTGACGTCTGCACCGAACCACTTCTCGGAGAGCGCCTTCAGGCTGCCGTCTTTTTGCATGTCAGCAATCGCGGAGTCAATCGCTTTGACCAGGTCTTCGTTACCTTTACGAACGGCAACGCCTGATTCCTGACGAGAGAACGCATCACCCGCTACCGCCAGGGTATTGTTGGTTTTCTTCACCAGATCCAGCGCGGCCAGGCGGTCAACCAGAATGACGTCGGTACGACCTACGCGTAAATCCTGGTATTTCGTCGGGTCATCATCATAGGTGCGGATATCCACGCCCTGCACGTTCTGGCGCAGCCACTCTTCGTAGTTGGTACCCAGACCGACACCGACTTTCTTCCCTTTCAGGTCCGCGGCAGTTTTAATTCCGCCTTCGTTGCCTTTCTTCACCAGCGCCTGAATACCGGACACGGTGTACGGCGTAGAGAAGTCATATTTCTTCTTACGCTCGTCAGAAATGGTCACCTGATTAATCACCACATCAATACGTTTGGAATCCAGCGACGCCAGCATACCGTCCCATTTGGTCGGTTTCAGTGACGCTTTAACGCCGAGGTGCTTCGCCAGCTCTTCAGCAAACTCCACTTCAAAACCGGTCAGCTTACCGTCATCGCCCTGGAAACTGAACGGAGGATAGGTTCCTTCCAGCCCGACCAGCAGCGTACCGCGCTCTTTTACTTTATTCAGCAGGTTTTCTGCGGCGAACGTTTTCACGCTCATACCCGCAACCAGCGCAACGGCCATAACACCCATCAGCGCCTGACGACCCAGAAGTGCAAATTTCATAAATACCCCGATATAGTGGAATTTTTACGTAGTGTAGAGAAATCGCCTGCAACGTCAAAGGCGACTGCGCTACATCTTATTCTTTTTTAATATATATCAGAAGTTGTTCCGGCGTGGGCTTTCTGCTTTATGGCACCCGGCATTTGTACCTTGTATTGAGCATACTTGCGCAGCGCAATTCGGTAGTTGTTGGTGCTGGTCGCAGGCAGCCACGGCTCCAGATTTTCATCCAGATAACCGGTTTTCAGCAGATCGCGAGAAATATTGTTTACGGTCAGATGTTGCCCAAGGCGGCGCAGGCGAACGACATATTCGCGAACGGTGCCGTGGCTCATCTCCGTTTGTTCAAACAGGAACTGCTTGAAGCCGATAATATCGAAGAAGTCGCTTTGCTCTTTGCAGTGGAGATCCCCACAGAAACGGCAAAGCGCCACCCACTCTTTTTGCTCTTCGAGCCATGCTGCTTCGTCCATCAACGTGTCGAGACGCGAAATCGCAATCTTATTGACGATTTCGCCCCGGCGAACCAGCGTGATACGATCGAGTAACTTGTTACAGTGGGCGCAATGCGTCTGGCTGTGTTTAAAGTCTTTCAGGTAGCGGCTTAAAGGCCGTCTTTTAGATTGCTGCACCGTCATGATAACTCCTGGTTGTCAATACGTTGTGCGGCATTTTTAAGGTGAATCAATCACCTATAACTTACCCAGCTTGGTTCGTAAGCGTTTAATGGCCTGGCTGTGCAGCTGGCTCACCCGCGACTCTCCCACCTCCAGAACAGCGCCAATCTCTTTGAGGTTAAGCTCTTCCTGGTAATAAAGGGTCAATACCAGCTGTTCGCGTTCAGGCAGAGCTTCAATAGCCTCCATGACGCGCTGGCGTAAATTCCCTTCCATTAAATGGTGTAACGGGTTTTCATGCTGGTGCTCGTCCGTCACCAGCTCGATGCTATCGCCATGCTCTTCGCGCCACTCGTCATAAGAGAAGAGTTGGCTATTATTGGTATCGAGCAACATCTGACGATACTCTTCAACAGCAATGCCAAGACGTTCCGCCACTTCGGTTTCCGTTGCGTTACGTCCCAGTTCCTGTTCCAGCTGCCCCATCGCATGCGCCACTTCGCGCGCGTTGCGGCGAACACTGCGCGGCACCCAGTCGCGGCTGCGCAGCTCGTCCAGCATCGCACCACGAATACGCTGAACTGCGTAAGTCGTAAATGCCGTTCCTTGCAGAGCGTCGTATCGGTCAACTGCATTCAATAACCCGATACCGCCCGCCTGTAGCAGATCGTCGAGTTCCACGCTCGCCGGCAAGCGCACCTGGAGGCGCAATGCTTCGTGACGCACCAGCGGGACATAACGCTGCCACAGCGAGTGTTTATCCATTACACCTTCAGCGGTATAGAGTGAATTCACGATAAACAGCCCTGCGTTAGTTGAGTTATCGGCATGATTATCCGATTCTGCAGGGCGTTCAATTGGATGAAAAAGGGGGATAAAGTGAGGTTATTCTGAGGTTGCCCACAACAGGGGCAACTTTTCTGCCTAAATTAACAGTTGTAACAATGAAAGATCGTCGCCCAGTTTGACGCTATCTATATGTTGATGAAAGAGCTTTCCCGCTTCCTGATTATGCTGGCTAAGGGAGTGGAAGCTGTAAATAACATCAATAATATTATCTTGTTCAATTTTCCCCGCCACGATCGCCTGACCGGCAAGTAACGTTTTAAGGAAATAGAACTCCGCAACGATTAAATAAAGGTTATTCAACATGCTGCGGCCATTGTTCTGCGGGAAGCCCTGCTCCCAGAGTTTGTATTTAAAAAAGTTCTTGAATAAATGGTCATGTGTCGCCAGGTAACTGCCCGCCACATCGCGCCAGACGGACTCGATGTTCTCCATGACCTTCTCTGCCGGCACGGTGTCACCCACAGACTCAAATTGTTGATAAAGCTGAGTAAAATAACGGTTTAATACCGCACCGCCGCGGGCTGTCACTTTCTTCGTGAAGTAGCTCTGGATGAGCGAAATTAACGCGAATTTCAGGCTGTAGTTCTGATTAAATCCGCCTAATTCCGTTTTGATTTTACCGCTCATCAGTTCGTTAACCAGCGAGAAATAGACCGTTTCGAGCGTGCTAATATTCTCTTCGAGATTATCGAGCTTTTCCGCCACCATGAGGAATTTCACCACGGCGTAAACCTGTTCTTCAACGCTGACGGCCTCAACGCTGAAAATATTCTGGCAGAAGAGATTGATGACCTTTGCCTTCAAATCAATCATCGGCGCATTATTGACGTCCTGCTGAACAATGACAGATTCCATCAACGACATAGACTCCCGATCGTTCAACAGAAGTCGGGTCACTTCCGGACACGAGAGGTTCAGCGATTTTTCGATTTCATTTTTATAGACCCGGTTTGTCCGCGGAAACGACGTACAGGTTGGGCTTAAGGCCTGGATGCCCATGGCGCTATGAACAGAACAGAGTTTTTCCGTATCCATAAACGGGCAGTTTTTACTTTCCGTATGGAAAATCACTTCACCCCAGTGGTCATAGTTTTTTTTGGTGACTTTTATCGCCGTTTTCGCCGTCTGACGAATAGCGGCATTTTTACTGTTCAGATAGCGATTAACGGAGGATTTATCAAACGCGATGGTCCAGCCCTGACAACAATGTTCACGGCATTCCCCACCGACACATGAAAAATCTGCGACCAGTTTTGGTTGAGTGACACTGATTTGTTTCACAGGCGGATTCTCAAATAGCAGAGATAAAAAAACCCCGCCGAAGCGGGGTTTCACGCGTAAAATTAACGCAGCAGAGACAGAACGGTCTGTGGAACCTGGTTTGCCTGAGACAGAACAGAAGTACCAGCCTGCTGCAGGATCTGCGCGCGGGACATGTTGGAAACTTCAGTTGCGTAGTCAGCGTCCTGGATACGGGACTGAGCAGCAGACAGGTTAGTTGAGGTGTTGTTCAGGTTGTTGATTGCAGAAGTGAAACGGTTCTGCACAGCACCCAGGCCAGAACGTGCTTTATCAACTTTAGCGATAGCTGCGTCGATGGTGCCCAGGTCGGTAGCGGTCATAGTTTTCAGGTCGATAGCAGCAACACCCAGAGTCGTGGTGTCAGCTTTTGCACCGCTCAGGTCCAGATCGATGGTGTCGCCGTCGTTCACGCCAACCTGAATTTTAACCACACCAGCAGTACCTGCACTGCCGTCCAGCAGTTTGATGCCGTTGAAATCAGTTTTGCCCGCAACGCGGTTGATTTCATTCAGACGCGCGGTAACTTCATCCTGCAGAGAGGCCAGGTCAGAGGTGCTGTTGGTGCCGTTGCTTGCCTGAACAGCCAGTTCACGAACGCGCTGCAAGTTGTTGTTGATTTCGTTCAGAGAACCTTCAGCAGTCTGCGCCATGGAGATACCGTCGTTGGCGTTACGCGCAGCCTGGTTCATGCCTTTAATCTGAGCGGTCATGCGGTTTGCAATCGCCTGGCCAGCAGCATCGTCTTTCGCGCTGTTAATACGCAGACCGGAGGACAGACGCTCGATAGCAGTGCCCAGAGAAGACTGAGATTTGTTCAGGTTGTTCTGAGTGGTCAGGGACAACAGGTTAGTATTGATAACTGCCATAATTTTGTTTCCTTCAAAAATTGGGTTTTAGGTCCGGTGCCTAACACTCACAGCGTCTCTCACCGTCAACAAGGTTATCGACGGGTCCCCAAAAGACTTTAGAATCAATTTTGAAAAAATTGCAAAACATTGATTTTTAATCATTTTATTTTTAAAAAATCAATTAAGGTCCATCAGAGCGTTATTATTTATGCTTTTTTAACGCGCAAAGAGATGACAAAAAAGGCACACACTTATTCGTGTTTTCAATGCACGGATAATGACCCTAAAGTGCAATCCTTTCATTTACCCCGCCAGGACGTGCCTATTCTTTGGATTATTTTTTTCTCACCATCGTAAACTTTTACGTTGAGAGGCCGATAAGAGTCCTGAACTACTTTCGTATTTTAAGGAAAATATGCATGGCTACTATCAGTAACCTCGGGATAGGTTCTGCAGGACTCGGGGATTTATATAATCAGTTGGATGCAGCAGAAAGAACCAAGCTGACGACGATTACTTCCCAGCAATCAACGTATAACGCACAGTTAAGCGCTTACGGCAAACTGCAGAGCGCCATGACATCGCTGCAGACTGCGACCGCTGCGCTGGGTAAAGCAACCACCTGGAACTCAACGTCCGTTAGCAGCACCAACACGGCCTTTACCGCCACGACAACGGCTGACGCGTCCGTGGGTTCCTTTGTTGTCAACGTCAACCAGGTTGCAAAGGCGCAGGCACTGACTACCGGCTCCTATGCAAACAACACGGATCTGCTGGGCGATACGACAGGTACGACGCGTAAAATCACCATCACCCAGCCGGGCACGAAAACGCCTTTAGAGGTCACCCTGGCGGATGGCGATACGTCTCTGGCCGGGATCGCGAGCGCCATTAATAAAGCGAACGGCAACGTCACCGCCAGCGTCATTAAAGCGAAAGACGGTGATTACCGCCTGATGCTGTCATCTAAAACCACCGGTACGGATGGTGAAATGACGATCAGCGTCACTGGCGACGATAAGCTGCAAAACGCAATTGGTTACAACTCCACCACAAAAACGGGCGCACTGACGGTTAACACCGGAGCTCAAAACGCAATTGTGGTAGTGAACAGCATTTCGATTGAGCGCCAGACGAATACCATTACCGATGCCCTGCCTGGCGTGACTTTCTCGCTGAAAGCAGAAAGCAAGGCAGATGAAACATTGGAGGTGACTCGCGCAACGGATGCGAACCAGAAGGCGATCACCGACTGGGTCACGGCGTATAACTCGCTGCAGTCCACCATTAACAGCCTGACGAAGTATGTTCCGGTTGATGCAGGCGCCGGCAGCCAGTCAGCCAGCAACGGGGCACTTGTTGGTGATGCAAACGTGCGCGGGATCCAGTCTCAGCTGCGCGGCCTGCTGACCGAAGTGCAGAGCGGCTCGGTACAGATCATGGCCCAACTGGGAATTACCCAGGACCCGGTAAAAGGTTCTGACGGTACCGTCGGTAACCTGAAAGTCGATACCGATAAGCTGAAAAAAGCGCTGACCGAGAACCCGAACGCCGTACAGCAGTATTTTGTCGGTGACGGCAAGAAAACCGGTATGGCCACTCAGATGAACAACACGCTGACCACCATGCTCAGCACCAGTACCGGCAGCGCCGGGGTGATCCAGAACGCGAAAGACGGGATCAACAAAACGCTGAAAACGCTGGGTGAGCGTTACGATGCTATGGAAGCCACTATTGATGCCACCATGGCGCGTTACAAAACCCAGTTCACCAGTCTGGACGTATTAGTCACCAAAATGACCAATACAGCCAACTACCTGACCCAACAGTTCTCACAAAAATAGTCGTAGCCTTCAGGAGTGGATATGTATAAGACCTCTGGTGTTCAATCCTATCAGCAGATAGGAGTCGAAAGCGCAGTCATGAATGCCAGTCCACACCAGCTGATTGTCATGTTGTTCGACGGGGCGCATAGCGCCCTTGTTCGCGCGCGTTTGTTCATGGAAGCCGGACAAATTCGTGAGAAAGGCGAAGCGTTAACGAAAGCCATCAATATCATCGACAACGGTTTAAAAGCAGGACTGAACATGGAGGTTGAGAGCGAGTTGTCCGGTAATCTTGCCTCCTTGTACGAATATATGGTTCGACGTTTGTTGCTGGCGAATGTCAGTAACGACGTAGACGCAATTGTTGAAGTCGAGGGTTTATTAAACAACATTGCGGATGCGTGGAAGCAAATCGGCCCCAATGCGTCCTCTATTTCAGGATAATTTTGATGAATAATCCCAGCGCAGCGCTTAGCCACTGGCAGGCGTTACATGCTCAGAGCATTGCTATGCTAAATCTCGCACATTCTGGTCAATGGGATGCGCTTATCGAGCAGGAAATGCATTATGTTCAACTGGTGGAAAAGATATCTCAAACGCCCATCATGTCATGCCCTCCGGCTCAGGTTGAGCAAGCGCGTGCGCTGCTGGAAATGATCCTTGAAAACGAGAATGCGCTAAAGGCACTGCTGAAGGTCCGCATGGACGAACTGCGTAATCTGATTGATCAAACCGGCAAACAGCAATCCATCACGTCTACCTATGGAAAGCTGTCAGGGAATATTCTTTATCCAGAAAGTTTGACCCGCGACACACAACTATGATTTCTTCATCCATACTCCAGAAGTCTGCCAATGGCTTCTGGAGCAAGGATGATGAAAAACCCCACCCTGTTACAATGTTTTCACTGGTACTACCCTGCTGGCGGTGAATTGTGGCGAGAGGTCACGGCGTTAGCTCCCAATCTTAACGAAATCGGCATCAACATGATCTGGCTGCCGCCCGCCTGTAAAGGGGCATCCGGCGGGTATTCTGTCGGCTATGACACCTATGACCTGTTCGATCTTGGCGAGTTTGACCAGAAAGGCAGTATCGCCACGAAATACGGCGACAAGGCGCAGCTGCTGGAGGCTATTGATGCCCTTAAAAGCAACGACATTGCCGTGCTGCTGGACGTGGTGGTCAACCACAAAATGGGCGCCGATGAAAAAGAGCCCGTGCGCGTTCAGCGCGTGAACCAACAGGACCGCACGCAAATCGATGACGAGGTCATTGAATGCGAAGCCTGGACTCGCTACACCTTCCCACCCCGGGCCGGGCAGTACTCACAGTTTATCTGGGACTACAAATGCTTCAGCGGCGTCGACCATATTGAAAACCCCGATGAAGACGGCATCTTTAAAATCGTCAACGACTACACCGGCGAAGGCTGGAACGATCAGGTTGATGATGAGATGGGCAACTTCGATTACCTGATGGGCGAAAATATCGACTTTCGCAATCACGCCGTGACCGAGGAGATCAAATACTGGGCCCGCTGGGTCATGGAACAGACGGGCTGCGACGGTTTTCGTCTGGATGCCGTCAAGCATATTCCCGCCTGGTTTTACAAAGAGTGGATTGAGCACGTCCAGGAAGTCGCCGAGCAGCCGCTGTTTATCGTGGCGGAATACTGGTCCCATGAGGTGGATAAACTTCAGGCCTATATTGACCAGGTCGAAGGCAAAACCATGCTCTTTGACGCCCCTCTGCAGATGAAATTCCACGAGGCGTCACGTCAGGGCCGGGATTACGACATGAGCCAAATCTTCACCGGTACCCTGGTGGAAGCCGATCCGTTTCATGCGGTCACCCTCGTCGCGAACCATGACACCCAGCCTTTACAGGCGCTCGAAGCACCGGTCGAGGCCTGGTTTAAGCCGCTGGCCTACGCGCTGATCCTGCTGCGGGAAAATGGCGTGCCGAGCGTCTTTTATCCGGATCTTTTCGGCGCCAGCTATGACGACACGGGAGGCGACGGTGAAACGTACCATATTGATATGCCGGTCATTGAGCAGCTTCACGAGCTGATCCTCGCGCGCCAGCGTTTTGCCCACGGCGTGCAGACGCTGTTTTTCGACCATCCTAACTGCATCGCCTTCAGCCGCAGCGGCACGGAAGACGATCCCGGCTGCGTAGTGGTGATGTCGAACGGGGATGATGGTGAAAAAGTGATTTGTCTTGGGGAAAACTACGGCAACAAAACGTGGCGGGATTTTCTCGGCAATCGCGAAGAAACCATCACCACGGCGGCGGATGGCGAAGGGACGTTTACCTGTAATGGGGGAAGCGTCAGCGTTTGGGTGATAGAGGATGCGTTGTAGAACGGGAAACGTGCGGCCTGATGCCCTCACCCCGTCCCTCTCCCACAGGGAGAGGGCGCAAACACCAAAAACGGCAACGAGGTTGCCGTTTTGCGTTTACCCTTAGGGTAGTTTACTCTCGAGCGGATTTTTACTCAGGTAATCGGCACACTCAGCCGTTGGACGGTCGACCTTCTGCAGCTCCAGCCCGTCATACTCCAGCGTCGAGCCATCGCGCTCCAGCGGATAGATATCCAGCTTACGCGTCACGTTGTAATAACTGTCTGAACGCAGCATGATTTTACCCGGCACGGCAATCACGCGCTGCCACTGACGGCAGTCCAGCGTATCGCCCTCTTCCGTCACCACCAGCGTGGCAATCGCCTTCGGGCTGACCATATTGCTCTGCGGCCCTTTCGACTGCCAGTATCCCGCCAGATGCGCCGGGACAGGATGCTTGATCACGTCTTTATAATTATCGACCTGAACGCACCCGGTCAGTGCCAGCAGCGCGCCAGCAATTGCTATTTTTTTCATCATCTTTCCTGCATTCGAAGAAAAAAATATTGTGGCATTAAAGCGCTGCGGCTGCCAGCGAAGATCGAGAGGTCTTAAACCTGCATCCCCATGACTTCCTGATACGCAGACACCAGCTTGTTACGCACCTGGATCCCCATCTGCAGGGAAACCGAGGCTTTTTGCAAATCGGTCATCACATCATTCAGCGCCACGCCCGGCTCACCGAGGGTGAACTTTTCTGCCTGAGTGCGCGCGGCGGTCTGGGTATCACTGATACGGTCAAGAGCGGCATGCAGTTGCCCCGCGAAGCTGATGCTCGGCTGCTGATCTGCCACATTCTGATTACGGGCCGTCATCGCCGTTGCCTGCAACTGACTGATTACCCCTTCAATGCCCTGTATAGCCATGACTCTCCCCTGGATGGTTTTTTACGCGGTCAAGACTAACAGCTTGTCAATAAGATAATGGCGGTAAATAGCATGAAAAAACCAGGTTATTTGACGCATAGAAAATCACGAATCATCAAATAATGGCAGGGCCATCAATATGGAACTTTTGTCGTGTTTGCCGACCCGGGAGTCAGTTTTGTTTCTCTACACGAATAACGTAAACCACCAGGATTTAAGAGGTGCGCAATGAGTGCAACAGCATCGACAGCGCCGCAGAATAAATCACTCGAGTGGATGAACCGCCTTCGCGCGAATCCTAAAATCCCGTTGATCGTGGCAGGCGCTGCCGCAATTGCGATCCTTGTAGCGATGGTCCTTTGGGCGAAAAGCCCTGATTACCGGACGCTCTACAGCAACCTTTCCGATCAGGATGGCGGCGCCATCGTCACCCAGCTTACCCAGATGAACATCCCTTATCGCTTTGCCGATAATGGCGGTGCGCTGGAGGTCCCGGCTGATAAGGTGCACGAACTGCGTCTGCGTCTGGCTCAGCAGGGGCTGCCGAAGGGCGGTGCCGTTGGCTTTGAGCTGCTGGATCAGGAAAAATTCGGTATCAGCCAGTTCAGCGAGCAGGTGAACTACCAGCGTGCGCTGGAAGGTGAACTGGCCCGCACCATTGAAACATTAGGCCCGGTGAAGAGTGCCCGCGTGCACCTGGCGATGCCTAAACCTTCTTTATTTGTCCGCGAACAGAAATCACCTTCGGCTTCCGTTACCGTGAACCTTGAACCCGGCCGCGCGCTGGACGAAGGGCAAATCAGCGCGGTGACGCACCTCGTCTCCAGCGCCGTCGCCGGTCTGCCGCCGGGTAACGTGACGCTGGTCGACCAAAGCGGTCACCTGCTGACGCAGTCCAATACCGCCGGTCGCGATCTGAATGACGCGCAGCTGAAATATGCCGCCGATGTCGAAAACCGTCTCCAGCGCCGTATTGAAGCCATCCTCGGCCCGGTCGTAGGTAACAGCAACGTGCACGCGCAGGTTACCGCGCAGATCGACTTCGCGAACAAAGAACAAACTGAAGAGCAGTACAGCCCGAACGGCGATGCGGCTCAGGCGGTGATGCGTTCACGCCAGATCAATTCGAACGAGCAGGTCGGTGGTGCCTACCCGGGCGGCGTGCCGGGCGCGCTGTCTAACCAGCCTGCCCCGGCTAACGCGGCACCGATCTCTACGCCGCCGGCCAATCAGCAGAACGGTCAGCAAAATAATCAGCAGACCACCTCAACGACCAATAACGCCGGTCCGCGCACCAGCAGCCGTAACGAAACCACGAACTACGAAGTGGATCGGACGATTCGCCACACTAAACTGAACGTGGGCGATATTCAGCGTCTTTCCGTTGCGGTAGTGGTGAACTACAAAACGCTGGCGGACGGCAAACCGCTGCCGTTGACTGCCGAGCAGATGAAGCAGATTGAAAACCTGACCCGTGAAGCGATGGGTTACTCCGAGAAGCGCGGCGATACCCTCAACGTGGTGAACTCACCGTTCAACTCGGTTGATGAGACCGGCGGTGAACTGCCGTTCTGGCAACAGCAGGCGTTTATCGACCAGCTGATGTCCGCAGGACGCTGGCTGCTGGTGCTGATTGTCGCGTGGCTGCTGTGGCGTAAGGGCGTTCGTCCGCAGCTCCAGCGCCGTGCTGAAGCCGAAAAAGCGGCTCGCGAGCAGATGAACACGCGTCAGGAAACGGAAGAAGCGGTTGAAGTGCGCCTCAGCAAAGATGAACAGATACAGCAGCGTCGTGCTAACCAGCGCATGGGCGCTGAGGTCATGAGCCAGCGCATTCGCGAAATGTCAGATAACGATCCGCGCGTCGTGGCGCTGGTCATCCGCCAGTGGATGGGTAACGAACATGAGTAATACGCTTACGGGCACCGATAAAAGCGTCATCCTGCTGATGACCATTGGCGAAGATCGTGCGGCAGAGGTGTTTAAACACCTCTCCCAGCGAGAAGTGCAAATTCTCAGTGCGGCCATGGCCAACGTGCGTCAGATCTCCAACAAGCAGCTGACCGAAGTGCTGGCAGAGTTTGAACAGGAAGCCGAACAGTTTGCCGCGCTCAACATTAACGCCAACGACTACCTGCGCTCCGTGCTGGTCAAGGCGCTGGGCGAAGAGCGTGCCTCCAGCCTGCTGGAAGACATTCTGGAAACGCGCGATACCGCCAGCGGTATCGAAACGCTCAACTTTATGGAGCCGCAGAGCGCCGCCGACCTTATCCGCGACGAGCACCCGCAGATTATCGCCACCATCCTTGTCCACCTTAAACGTGGTCAGGCGGCCGATATTCTGGCGCTGTTCGAAGAGCGCCTGCGTCACGATGTGATGCTGCGTATCGCGACCTTCGGCGGCGTCCAGCCGGCCGCGCTGGCGGAGCTGACCGAAGTGCTGAACAACCTGCTCGACGGTCAGAACCTCAAGCGCAGCAAAATGGGCGGCGTGAGAACGGCGGCGGAAATCATCAACCTGATGAAAACGCAGCAGGAAGAAGCTGTCATTACGGCGGTTCGCGAATTCGACGGCGAGCTGGCACAGAAAATCATCGACGAGATGTTCCTGTTCGAAAACCTCGTGGAAGTGGACGACCGCAGCATCCAGCGCCTGCTCCAGGAAGTGGATTCCGAGTCGCTGCTTATCGCCCTCAAAGGTGCCGAGCAGCCGCTGCGCGAGAAGTTCCTGCGCAACATGTCTCAGCGTGCGGCCGATATCCTGCGCGACGACCTTGCCAACCGCGGCCCGGTTCGTCTGTCTCAGGTGGAAAACGAACAGAAAGCCATTCTGCTTATTGTTCGTCGTCTGGCGGAAACCGGCGAGATGGTGATTGGCAGCGGAGACGACACCTATGTCTAATGAGCTGCCCTGGAAGCGCTGGACGCCGGACGATCTGGCGCCTCCCCTCTCCGAGTTCACGCCGGCCGTCATCGCAACCGAAGAGCTTGACCCTGACGTCGAGCAGCCCGAGCTGACCGAAGAGGAGCAGCAGGCCCAGATGCTGGCGCAGCTGCAAATGCAGGCGCACGAGCAGGGCTATAACGCCGGTCTGAACGAAGGCCGACAGAAAGGCCACGAGCAGGGGTATCAGGAAGGTCTGGCGAAAGGGTTAGAGCACGGTATCGATCAGGCGCGCCAGCAGCAGGCGCCGATCCATGCCCGCATGCAGCAGCTGGTCAGCGAGTTCCAGCACACCCTGGACGCGCTGGACAGCGTGATTGCCTCGCGACTGATGCAGATGGCGCTGGAAGCCGCGCGTCAGGTCATCGGCCAAACGCCCGTGGTGGATAACACCGCGCTTATCAAACAAATTCAGGGTCTGCTTCAGCAGGAGCCGCTGTTCAGCGGGAAACCTCAGCTGCGCGTCCATCCGGACGACCTGCAGCGCGTTGAAGAGAGCCTGGGCGCGACGCTTAACCTGCACGGCTGGCGTCTGCGCGGCGACCCGTCGCTACATCACGGCGGCTGCAAAGTCTCTGCCGATGAAGGCGATCTGGATGCCAGCGTCGCCACCCGCTGGCAGGAACTGTGCCGCCTGGCGGCACCGGGAGTCGTCTGATGACCGCGCGCCTCACCCGCTGGCTCACCACGCTCGACAACTTTGAGACGAAGATGGCGCAACTGCCATCCGTTCGTCGTTATGGGCGACTGACGCGCGCCACCGGCCTGGTTCTCGAAGCCACCGGCCTGCAGCTTCCGCTGGGCGCGACCTGCGTCATTGAGCGTCAGGATGGTCTGGAAACGCGTGAAGTTGAAAGCGAAGTGGTCGGATTTAACGGCCAGCGCCTGTTCCTGATGCCGCTTGAAGAGGTGGAAGGCATTCTGCCCGGCGCGCGCGTGTATGCCAAAAATATTTCTGGCGATGGGCTGCAAAGCGGGAAACAGCTGCCGCTCGGTCCTGCCCTGCTGGGCCGCGTGCTGGACGGCAGCGGGAAACCGCTCGACGGACTGCCTTCCCCGGACACCACCGAAACCGGCGCGCTAATCACCCAACCGTTCAACCCCCTGCAGCGTACCCCTATTGAGCATGTGCTGGATACCGGCGTGCGCCCGATTAACGCCCTGCTGACCGTGGGACGTGGACAACGTATGGGCCTGTTCGCCGGCTCAGGCGTAGGTAAATCCGTCCTGCTCGGCATGATGGCGCGCTATACCCAGGCCGACGTGATCGTCGTGGGGCTGATCGGCGAACGTGGTCGTGAAGTAAAAGACTTTATTGAAAACATTCTGGGTGCGGAAGGCCGCGCCCGCTCGGTGGTGATCGCCGCACCGGCAGACGTGTCGCCGCTGCTGCGCATGCAGGGTGCCGCGTATGCCACCCGTATCGCCGAAGATTTTCGTGACCGCGGCAAGCACGTGCTGCTGATCATGGATTCCCTGACCCGTTACGCGATGGCGCAGCGTGAAATCGCGCTCGCCATCGGTGAGCCACCGGCGACCAAAGGCTACCCGCCTTCGGTATTCGCCAAACTCCCTGCGCTGGTGGAACGCGCGGGGAACGGTATCAGCGGCGGCGGCTCCATCACCGCGTTCTATACGGTACTGACGGAAGGCGATGACCAGCAGGACCCGATTGCCGACTCCGCGCGCGCGATCCTTGACGGTCATATTGTGCTATCGCGCCGTCTGGCCGAAGCCGGGCACTACCCGGCCATCGATATTGAAGCCTCTATCAGCCGCGCAATGACGGCGCTGATAACCGAGAAGCACTACGCCCGCGTGCGTAACTTCAAACAACTGCTTTCCAGCTTCCAGCGCAACCGCGATCTGGTCAGCGTGGGGGCGTATGCCAAAGGCAGCGACCCGATGCTCGACAAGGCGATTAGCCTGTGGCCGCAGCTGGAGGCATTTTTGCAACAAGGCATTTTTGAACGCGCCGACTGGGAAGATTCAATTCAGGCACTGGAGCTGATTTTCCCGCAGGTGTAACACAGGTGGAGGGCGAAGGTCATGGCGCAAAACAGCGCGTTATCAACGCTGAAAGATCTGGCTGAAAAAGAAGTTGATGATGCCGCATTGCAGCTAGGCGCAATGCGACGCGGGTGCCAGCAGGCTGAAGAACAGTTGAAGATGTTGATCGACTATCAGCATGAATATCGCACCAACCTCAATACCGACATGACACAGGGCATTGGCAGCCAGCGCTGGATTAACTATCAGCAGTTTATCCAGACGCTGGAGAAGGCGATAGATCAGCATCGCCAGCAGCTTAACCAGTGGACCCAGAAAGTCGATACCGCGCTGAATTTCTGGCGCGAGAAGAAGCAGCGACTGCAGGCCTGGCAGACTTTACAGGACAGACAGATCGCGGCAACGACCCTGGCGGAAAACCGTCTGGATCAGAAGAAAATGGATGAGTTTGCCCAGCGCGCATCAATGAGGAAACCGGAATGATCACACTGCAACAACTGCTGATGAGCGACAGCGACCTGTCAGGCGGCACGCAAACGGGGAAAGGCACCGACGGTGCACAGGACTTTCTCTCTCTGCTGGCGGGCGCCCTGTCGGACGCAACGGGCAAGGGCAAAGATGCGCCGCTAACCCTGGCTGATCTGAAAGCCGCCGGCAGTAAACTGTCAAAAGTGGCTGAGGACGCCAAAGGGGATACCACCCTGCAGGCCAAAATTGCCGACCTGCTCTCGCGCCAGACCGCGCTGAACGGCGATGAAACGTCGCCCGTCACGTCGCTTGATACGCTGGTTTCCGGGCTGGTGCCGCTGTCTAAAGGCGACGCGCTGAAGACGCTCAATGTGGCAAACAGCAAAGATGACGGTAAGAGCGAGCTGAGCGAAGAAGAGCTGGCCGGATTAAGCGCCCTGATGGCGATGCTGCCGCACCAGCAGCAAACTACCGCCTCTCGCGCGGCAGGCAGCGAGGGCGTTTCCGCCACCTCAACGCTGAATTCCGCGACGCTTTCAAACGGCGCGGGCCAACCGTCCCTGAACGCGTCTGCGGGAAGCCACGATAAAGCGCAGAGTGCTACGCCTTATCAGAACCAGGTGAAAAATCACGAGCCGGCCCTGCAGAGCAACGCGCCTGCTACACCGGCCGTGGCCGCAGCGGCAGAGAAGCAGGAGCTCGCCAGTTCGTCCTCATCATCATCACCAACAGCTACTCTGGCACCGATTATGTCCAGCCATGCGACCAGTCAGACGGCCGCCACCGTCGCCAGCGCGCCGGTATTAAGCCAGCCTCTGGGGACCCACGAATGGCAGCAGTCCCTGAGCCAGCACATCACCCTGTTCACTAAGCAGGGCCAGCAGACGGCAGAGCTGCGCCTGCACCCGGAAGATCTGGGTCAGGTGCAAATTTCGCTTAAGCTGGATGATAACCAGGCCCAGCTGCAGATGGTCTCTGCGCACAGCCATGTTCGTGCGGCACTGGAAGCCGCGCTGCCGGTACTGCGGACCTCACTGGCGGAAAACGGCATTCAGCTTGCGCAGAGCAGCGTCAGCAGCGAGAGCTTCGCCGGGCAGCAGCAGTCCTCGTCCCAGCAGCAGCACCAGGCTTCGCGTTCCGGCAACACCGGCGGTTTTAATGAAGAGAGCGATGAGTTACTGCCTGTTCCTGCCGCCCTGCAGTCCGCAGCGCGCGGTAATAGTGCCGTAGACATCTTCGCCTAAACGCCAGAGGTAGCGTGATTATCCCCGTCTTTTCCACGCTTTGACGACAGCAGGACACGGGATAATCACCTTATTAAGCTGTACCGAAACAGGAAGCTCGTATCAGATGACTGACTCCGCTATCACCAAAAAAAGTAAGCGTTCCATCTGGATCCCGCTGCTGGTGTTGATCACGCTCGCCGCCTGCGCTACCGCGGGCTATAGTTACTGGCGTATGCAGCAGGAACCGACCACCGCTGCAGCCAAAGCTGAAGCACCGCCTCCGCCGGCTCCAGTGTTCTTCCCGCTGGATACCTTCACCGTCAACCTGGGTGATGCGGATCGCGTGCTTTATGTTGGCATTACGCTGCGCCTGAAAGATGAAGCCACCCGTTCACGTCTGAACGATTACCTTCCTGAAGTGCGTAGCCGCCTTCTGCTGCTGTTCTCTCGTCAGGACGCTTCGGCGCTGGCTACCGATGTGGGTAAGCAAAAGCTGGTCGACGCCATTAAACAAACGCTGGCGACCCCGCTGGTAAACGGCCAACCTAAGCAGGAAGTCACTGACGTTCTGTATACAGCATTCATTCTGCGGTAACGACATGGGCGACAGTATTCTTTCTCAGGCAGAAATCGATGCGCTGCTCAACGGCGACAGCGATAACAATGATGATCCTAAACCGGGTATTGGCGGCGATAGCGATATTCGTCCCTATGACCCGAATACCCAGCGTCGCGTGGTACGTGAACGTCTGCAGGCGCTGGAGATCATTAACGAACGTTTTGCACGTCAGTTCCGTATGGGGCTGTTTAACCTGCTGCGTCGTAGCCCGGATATTACGGTGGGTGCGATCCGCATTCAGCCTTATCATGAGTTTGCCCGCAACCTGCCGGTGCCAACCAACCTTAACCTGATTCATCTGAAGCCGCTGCGCGGCACCGGTCTGGTGGTGTTTTCGCCAAGCCTGGTGTTCATCGCGGTGGATAACCTGTTCGGCGGCGACGGGCGTTTCCCGACCAAAGTAGAAGGTCGTGAATTCACCCATACCGAACAGCGCGTCATTAACCGCATGCTGAAGCTGGCGCTGGAATCTTACAGCGACGCGTGGAAAGCGATTAACCCGCTGGAAGTGGAGTACGTCCGTTCTGAGATGCAGGTGAAATTTACCAATATCACCACCTCCCCGAACGATATCGTCGTTAACACGCCGTTCCACGTGGAGATCGGTAACCTGACCGGCGAGTTCAACATCTGCCTGCCGTTCAGCATGATCGAACCGCTGCGCGAGCTGCTGGTGAACCCGCCGCTGGAGAACTCCCGCAACGAAGACCAGAACTGGCGTGAAAACCTGGTCCGCCAGGTCCAGCATTCGCAGCTTGAGCTGGTGGCGAGCTTCGCCGATATCCCGCTGCGGTTATCTCAGATCCTGAAATTACAACCCGGTGATGTTTTGCCGATAGAAAAACCCGACCGCATTATTGCCCATGTGGATGGTGTCCCCGTGCTGACAAGCCAGTACGGCACGATTAACGGTCAGTATGCGTTACGCGTTGAGCACTTGATCAACCCGATTTTGAATTCGCTGAATGAGGAACAGCCCAAATGAGTGACATGAACAATCCGTCCGATGAGAACAGCGGAGCACTGGACGATCTGTGGGCTGACGCGTTAAACGAGCAAAAAGCACCCCCGGCCAAAAGTGCAGCGGATGCCGTATTCCAGCAGCTCGGCGGCGGTGACGTCAGCGGCACGCTGCAGGACATCGACCTGATTATGGATATCCCGGTTAAGCTGACCGTTGAGCTGGGACGCACCCGCATGACCATTAAAGAGCTGCTGCGCCTGACGCAGGGTTCCGTGGTGGCCCTTGACGGTCTGGCCGGCGAGCCGCTGGATATTCTGATCAACGGTTATCTGATTGCCCAGGGTGAAGTGGTGGTGGTTGCCGATAAATACGGCGTACGCATCACCGACATCATTACCCCGTCTGAACGTATGCGTCGTCTGAGCCGTTAAGCATGAAAACCCAGGCAACAATATCACAGCCTTCTGCCGTTCCCGGCTCGCCTCTGCTCCAGGTGAGCGGGGCATTGTTCGGTATTATTGCCTTTATTCTTATCGCCGCCTGGCTGGCGAAACGCTTTGGCCTGGCGGGTAAAACCGCCGGTGCCCGCGGCCTGAAGGTCAGCGCCAGCACCACGCTGGGGCCACGCGAACGCGTGGTCATCGTCGAGGTAGACGATGCGCGCCTGGTCCTGGGCGTCACGGCCTCAAACATCAGCGTATTACACAAGCTGCCGCCCGCCCCTGTTGTGGTGGACGAGCGCGCAGACGCCCCTGCGGATTTTCAGTCCGTCATGAAGAGTTTGCTTAAGCGTTCCGGGAGATCCTGATGCGCCGTTTGTTATCCCTGACGCTTGCGGGCGTTGGCCTGTTTGCTCCCGCGGTCTATGCACAGCTGCCCGGTCTGGTCTCCACTCCTCTCGCGGGCGGCGGACAAAGCTGGTCGCTTCCGGTGCAGACGCTGGTGTTCATCACCTCGCTGACGTTTATTCCGGCCATCCTGCTGATGATGACCAGCTTCACCCGCATCATCATCGTCTTTGGTCTGCTGCGAAACGCGCTGGGAACCCCTTCCGCGCCGCCAAACCAGGTTCTGCTGGGGCTGGCGCTGTTTTTGACCTTTTTCATTATGTCGCCGGTTATCGACAAGATTTATACCGACGCCTATCAGCCGTTCAGCGAAGACAAAATCTCCATGCAGGAGGCGCTGGATAAAGGCGCGCAGCCGCTGCGGGAATTTATGCTGCGCCAGACGCGCGAAGCCGACCTGGCCCTCTTTGCCCGCCTGTCCAACACCGGCGAGATGCAGGGACCGGAAGCGGTGCCAATGCGTATTCTTCTGCCTGCCTATGTCACCAGCGAGCTGAAAACCGCGTTCCAGATTGGCTTTACCATCTTTATTCCGTTCCTGATTATCGACCTGGTGATCGCCAGCGTCCTGATGGCGCTCGGGATGATGATGGTGCCGCCCGCGACCATTGCCCTGCCCTTTAAGATCATGCTCTTTGTACTGGTCGACGGCTGGCAGCTGCTGGTCAGTTCGCTGGCGCAGAGTTTCTACAGTTAAGGAACGGCAATGACACCCGAATCGGTCATGATGATGGGCACGGAAGCGATGAAAATCGCGATTGCCGTTGCTGCGCCGCTGCTGCTTGTCGCGCTGGTTACCGGTCTGATTATCAGTATCCTGCAGGCCGCCACGCAGATTAACGAAATGACGCTGTCGTTCATCCCGAAAATCATCGCCGTGTTCGTGGCGATTATCGTGGCCGGGCCGTGGATGCTGAACCTGTTGCTGGACTATATGCGCAACCTGTTTACCAATCTGCCGTACATCATCGGCTGACCTGACGATGCTGCACTTCACCAGCGACCAGTGGGTTCAGTGGCTCGGCGTCTATTTTTGGCCGATGCTGCGCATCATGGCGCTGATATCCACCGCCCCGATTCTCAGTGAGAAATCGATACCCAAGCGCGTCAAGGTGGGGCTGGGCATTATCATCTCCATTATCGTCGCGCCCTCTCTTCCCCCCGTGGATATTCCGATCTTCTCGGCGAACGCGGTGTGGGTGGCCCTGCAGCAGGTGATGATTGGCGTCGCCGTCGGCTTTACCATGCAGCTCGCCTTTGCCGCGGTGCGTACCGCAGGGGAACTGATCGGTCTGCAGATGGGGCTATCGTTCGCCACGTTTGTTGACCCTGGCAGTCATCTCAACATGCCCGTGCTGGCGCGTATTATCGATCTGCTCGCCATGCTGCTGTTCCTGTCGTTCAACGGCCATCTCTGGCTTATCTCCATGCTGGTGGATACGTTCCATACGCTGCCGATTGGCGAAAATCCGGTGAACAGCAACGCTTTCCTCGCGCTTACTCGCGCTGCGGGGCTGATTTTCCTCAACGGGCTGATGCTGGCGCTGCCGATCATCACCCTGCTGCTGACCGTCAACCTGGCGTTAGGTTTACTCAACCGAATGGCGCCGCAGCTTTCGGTGTTTGTCATTGGTTTTCCGCTTACGCTGACGGTTGGGATTTTATTAATGTCATTACTGATGCCACTTATCGCTCCCTTCTGTGAACATTTATTCGGCGAGATATTCAACCTGTTAGCGGATATTGTCAGCGAGCTGCCACGTAAATAATAGCCCTCACTGTTGCTATTGTCTTTCTGAGGATATTCCTAAAATAAAACGCGTAAAACATCTTCCAGGATATATCTGACGCGGTTTAATTGTTTCTAACCATCTCACAATACTTAATATTTACTTTACTTTAAGAAGATTCCTGGCAAATTATACGTAACTTTACGGGATAGTGAGTCCGCCTGAAAGTCTTTGTCATGCTCACAGGTTTATTATTTTTTTCCATCCCGTATGGCTGTTTTGAGCTCTCAGGCAGATGGTGAATTATCGTTACGCATTGAGTGAGGGTATGCCATGTCAACGATCATTATGGATTTATGCAGCTACACCCGGCTAGGGTTAACCGGGTACCTGGCAAGCAGAGGGGTAAGAAAGAGAGACATCAACGATGCACACACCGTTGACGAACTCGCAGCCGCTTGTGACGAACTAAAACCAGGCGTGGTGTTTATTAATGAGGACTGTTTCATTCACGATCCAGCCAACAGTCAGCACATTAAGCAAATCATTAATCAGCATCCAAAAACCCTGTTTATTGTTTTTATGGCGATCGCGAATATCCATTTCGATGAGTATTTGTTGGTCCGTAAAAATTTATTGATCAGTTCTAAATCGATTAAACCCGAGTCGCTGGATGACATTCTGGGTGATTATTTGAATAAAGAAGTTAAAAATGTAGGAGCGGTTAACTTACCCACCCTATCATTAAGCAGGACTGAATCAAGTATGCTGCGAATGTGGATGGCGGGACAAGGAACTATTCAGATCTCTGACCAGATGAATATTAAAGCGAAAACCGTTTCGTCACACAAAGGAAATATTAAAAGGAAAATTAAAACGCATAATAAGCAAGTGATCTACCACGTGGTACGCCTGACCGATAATGTGACGAACGGGATTTTCGTCAACATGCGTTAGTCGCTTAAGACCTGTGCACCCTACCTTTGATCTCTGGCCTGGCCAGAGATTTTTGCTTCTGGAGAGGGTGTCGGGCACGCGCTGTGCTACCCGACGCCGTGCTACTCCGCCTTCTCGACAAAAATGCCGTCCGGATGCCCCAGTTCGTTAAAAAACCAGATGCCGAGCGGGTAGTCTTCAAGCGATACCAGGTACATTGTGCCTTCGCTAAACTCTTCAATTGCCAGCACCACACCCGGGCGGCGCGGCCCACCGTCCGTTTTAACGGTTACCCGATCGTTGACCTTCATACATTCCTCCTCTGGTTTTGAGCCAGTGTAGAACAAAACGCAAAAACGCACATCGCCGCCCGGCGTGATTGGCGTTTTTATACACAGTCTATACTTACCGTTGGACACGGCTGAAAGAGGAACCCCGTAATGAAGACCGATAAAGAGTACAGCGACACCATCAAGCGCGAAGTCGAGGTGGATGTCGATGCCCTGTTGGCCGCCATCAATGAGATCAGTGAGTCAGAAGTCCGCCGGTCGGACGACAATTCGGACCGCGTCATTGTCAACGGAAGGGATTATCACACCTATCGCGAGCTGGCGGAGGCCTTCGAGCTTGATATTCACGACTTTAGCGTGTCTGAAGCCAATCGGTAGGGCGAAAAAAATCCCGGCCATGGGGATGACCGGGATCAAAACTTGCTTATGCAAGAAGCACTTGAAAATTCGTTACACCAGGAAATCTGATGTACATGCCACACTATCCCCAACGAATTTGGCTGACAAGCATATATTCTTACGATGAATATAATATTTTTAACATAATGCTTTTTGTTATGAGCAATAACACACGCCGAATGCGGGTTTGCCAGGAGCATTCCTCTTTTCTCCGGTTTTCGCCTTCATTATTTTTTAGGAATTTTCTTAGAGCGAGACGCATCTGTTACCAGGAGTCGCTATGCCTTCACTGCGGGATACATTGCTGATTTTCTCTGACCTGGATGGTTCACTGCTGGATATTCACACCTATGAGTGGCAACCCGCCATGCCCTGGCTGAACAGGCTGCTGGATAATCAGGTTCCGGTCATTCTTTGCAGCAGCAAGACCGCGGCAGAGATGCTCGATCTCCAGCTGGATCTGGGGCTGGAAGGCTTGCCTTTTATTGCCGAGAACGGCGCGGTGATTCAGCCTGACGTGCGCTGGGATAAGGTTCAGCGCCAGATAAGGGGGATGACGCACCGGGATATTCGCCCGCGAATCGAACAAATTCGCCTGCAGACGGGCTATAAATTCACTACCTTTGACGACGTGGATGAGCACGTTATCAGCGAGTGGACCGGCCTGACGCGCTACCGTTCGGCGCTTGCCCGCAAGCATGAAGCGTCCGTCACGCTCATCTGGCGCGATACCGACGAGAAACTGGTCCAGTTTGAAGAGGAGCTGGCGAATGTCGGCCTGAAATGCCTGCAGGGCGCGCGCTTCTGGCATGTTCTGGACGCTCGCTGCGGCAAAGACGTTGCGGTGAACTGGCTGATTGAGCAATACCGCGAGCTGGAAGAGATTGAACCCACCACGCTGGGGCTCGGCGACGGTCCCAATGATGCGCCGCTGCTCGACAGCGTTGACTTCGCGGTGGTGATTAAGGGCATTAACCGCCAGGGCATCACGCTACGGGACGATAACCCTGCCCGGGTTTATCACACCCGGCAGCCCGGCCCGGCGGGCTGGCAGGAGGGGCTGGATCACTTCCTCTCTTAATCCCGCCAGACGACCCGGTTACGCCCGCTCTGTTTGGCCTGATACAGCCGGACGTCCGCCACGGACTGCAGCTGTTCAAACTCGTAGTTACCCGCTTCATCCGCGCTGCTGACCCCCAGCGACGCGCTGACGCGCAGGGTCGTGCTCTTCTTCACCAGGATCTCCTTACTGTTGATCCGGCAACGTATACGGTCCGCGACGCTTCTCGCCTCCTCCAGACCGATCCCCGGCAGGACGACGCAAAACTCTTCCCCGCCTACGCGCCCTGCCACATCATTCTTGCGTAACGCGCTGGCAATCAGCCCTGCCGTGTGGGAGAGCACCTTATCCCCGGCCTGATGGCCGAAGCGGTCGTTGATATTTTTAAAATGGTCGAGATCGATCTGAATCACCGAGAACGGCAGCGACTGCTGGCGACAGGTTTCCGCCAGCAATTTTGCGCGGTCGAACAGCGCGCCGCGATTATTCAGCCGGGTAAGCGGATCATGCCAGGCCTGCCACTGGAGCGAGTGCTGAAGCGTGTACATGTTACTCACCATGCGGCGGATCACCAGCCACGAGATCAACAGCATGGCGGTAAAGAGCGCCCACATCAGCGCCAGCACGATACTGATGCTGCCGAAGTCGTCCTGTACCCCTTCGTGCAGGGTGTGGATCCGCAGGACAACGCCGTCGAAGTGATCGAGTCGTTCCCAGCTCACAAAACTGCTTCCGAGGCGGATCCCGCCGCCGGTGGCGTGCTCAATCGCCTGCGCAATCTGCGCCGTTTCGCGTTCGTCAAAATGGTTAACCGCGTTTTCCGTATGGGCAGAGGTGGCAATCATGTTGAGCCGGGTATCGTACAGCTGATACTCCCCTTCCGTTCGGTCTTCCGTCGCATCGGCCAGCAGACGCTGCATGGTGCCCAACGTAAAATCCATCGCCACGACGCCATACCAGTAATGATCGAAATAGATGGGGACGCTGGCGGTGATCATTCGTTCATCATTGGTCCAGGATGAGGGGGTGGAGATGAACCAGCGCACCGCGCGAGCGCGATTGTTCCGCTCTGACTGCTGGGTAAACCAGGACTGCGTGACAAGATGGTAATAGCGGGAGGTAATGTCGCCCGCCTGGTCCGGCGTATCGGTGGAAATGAAAAACCCGGCGCGGGACACGTAGATCACGCGCGCTTCCGTTTGTGCTCTCGACGACGCCAGCCTGAGCAGATACCCCACTTCGAGCGTGGCAGAAATCTCGTGGCTGAGGCGTTCGGCGTCACGATTCAGAAACGTGGTTTTCTCGACGAAGGCATCCGAGACACCGTTAATGGGAAGGGTGCGTTTTTTATCAACGGCAAGCTGCCAGGTGGGGAGCATGCGGACTGAGCTAAAGCGTGACACCGCATTCTGAAGTACATCAAATGCCAGCGGCGTCTGGATCGCATCATGCATGCCCTGACGGAACAACAGCATCCTGTCGACGCTGTTCTGCAGCTGCCTGTCCAGCGAACTGGCGACCGTATCCAGATGATTACGCTGGCTGGAGATGTACGCTTCTTCCAGTACCACCACTTCACGCCAGGTCAGTAGCGTCGAGAATACCAGAACAACCAGAAAACAGAGATTAACAATCAACCCCGGATTGCTACGCTTATGCAGCCATTGCAAAAAAGATTGTCTTACAACAAAGGTATCGCGCTGCACACACACTCCCTGATCGCTGCCTTACACCCGGTACTGGAGATAAAAACGCCCGGCAAAGCCGGGCGTTATGTGATTAAGCCTTGTCCCGCTGGTGCTGCCCGTCCCCCGGCTGAAGCTCATCTTCACGAAATGCTTCCCGCTTGATGCCATAGCCATCGTGCCACCGACATTCCACCATTCCGCTGGAATACCCGGTGACAATCATACGTGGGCCGCCCTTCTTAGGCTTAACTTCATCACTGACCAAAAAGACCATACCTGCCTCCTGTATCAGGGTGAAACTGTTTCAATTTAGACGAGGAATGGTCTTTTTGCATCCCATAACGGGTAACAATTAGTGCGACGTGCCGCGAATTTTTTCAACCAGCTTCACCGCCGCGACCACGATAGCGCCAATGATGAAGCCCAGCACCAGATTCAGCAGCGTGGGCAGAATCGCCGCGACAACGGCCCCCTGCGCCGAGGAAAAATGTTCGATCGCATGGTGCAGCGGCGCGATACCGTGCACCACGATCCCGCCGCCCACGAGGAACATCGCCAGCGTGCCCACCACCGACAAACTCTTCATCAGCCACGGGGCCAGCACCAGCAGGCTTTTGCCGATGCCTCTTGCCACCGCGCTCGATTTCTCCTCCAGCCAGTAGCCGATATCATCCAGCTTGACGATCAGTCCCACCAGGCCGTAGACGCCGACCGTGACCAGAATGGCGATGCCGGAGAGGATCAGAACCTGATTCAGGAGCGGCGCGTCAGACACGATGCCCAGCGTAATGGCGACAATCTCTGCGGACAGGATAAAGTCGGTCCGAATAGCGCCTTTGACCTTATCGCGCTCGAAGGTTTTCGGATCCTGAGCGGCCAGCGCTTCGAGACGCTGCTGGCGCATCTCCGGCGTATCGCTCTGCTTGCGCGCGCTAAAGGAGTGCAGGACCTTCTCTACGCCCTCGAAGCAGAGAAACGCCCCGCCAATCATCAGCAGCGGCGTGATGGCCCAGGGAATAAACGCGCTGATCAGCAGCGCCAGCGGGACCAGAATCACCTTATTCAGGAAGGAGCCTTTTGCCACGCCCCACACCACCGGCAGTTCACGGTTAGCCCTTACCCCACTCACCTGTTGGGCGTTAAGCGATAAATCATCTCCCAGCACGCCTGCGGTTTTTTTCGCCGCCAGTTTCCCCATCACTGAAATGTCATCCAGTAAGGTCGCAATATCATCCAGCAATGTTAATAAGCTACTTCCTGCCAAAATCTTAATCCTTCATTTTTTGGTAATTAGGTGAATAGTATGGAGCAAAAGCGCAAACCCGGAAACACCCACCTCACGTCAACAAAAAATTCACATCTGCCACACAATTAAAGGGCTCGCCAGCGAGATAGTTTTCGCGTTTACTATCAGCGACCTTTTTATTTCGTCGTGAGGGATTATGCGTTTCCGGCAATTGCTACCGCTCATTGGGGCACTCTTTTCGCTGTATATCATCTGGGGCTCAACCTACTTTGTCATTCGCATCGGCGTGGAAAGCTGGCCGCCACTGATGATGGCGGGCGTCCGCTTTCTCTCGGCTGGCGTGCTGCTGCTGGCCTTCCTGCTGCTGCGCGGGCATAAGCTTCCCCCGCTGCGCCCGATGCTGAATGCCGCCCTGATCGGCCTGCTGCTGCTGGCGGTGGGGAATGGGTTTGTAACGATTGCCGAGCACCAGAACGTACCGTCCGGGATCGCCGCCGTGGTCGTTGCCACCGTACCGCTGTTTACACTCTGCTTTAGCCGTCTTTTTGGTATCCGCACCCGCAAGCTGGAATGGCTGGGGATTGGTATTGGCCTTGCCGGCATCATTCTGCTGAACAGCGGCGGTAACCTGAGCGGGAATCCGTGGGGCGCAATCATCATTCTGATTGGCTCGATGAGCTGGGCGTTTGGTTCCGTCTACGGTTCGCGTATCGAACTGCCGACCGGCATGATGGCGGGCGCGATTGAGATGCTCGCCGCCGGGATTGTACTGCTGCTCGCCTCCACGCTGACGGGAGAAAAGCTGACGACCCTGCCGCCGCTGTCGGGCTTTCTGGCGGTAGGCTACCTGGCGCTGTTTGGTTCCATCATCGCCATTAACGCCTATATGTTCCTGATCCGCAATGTCTCCCCGGCTGTCGCCACCAGCTATGCCTACGTCAACCCGGTCGTGGCCGTGCTGCTCGGGACGGGATTGGGGGGAGAAACGCTCTCTTCCGTTGAATGGCTGGCATTAGGAGTGATTGTTTTTGCCGTCGTGCTGGTCACCCTGGGCAAATATTTACTGCCCGCAAAACCGGTGGTCACGCCTTGCGAGGTGGAGAAACCGTAAGCAGGTGAATACCCTGCGTGTCGATCTGCGCGGTCTGGCCGCCGCCGCAGATCCACTCCTCCAGCCGCTCGGTCAGATCGGTATCGTTCAGTTTTAATCTGCCTCTCAGCGCACACTCCCAGACGATCAGCACCCGCCAGCCCTGCGCAATCAGCGCGGTGAGATCCCGTCTGTCGCGCTCGACGTTCTTGCCAATTTTATCCAGCCAGAAATCGGTGCGCGTCGCGGGGACCTTAAACAGGTAGCAGTCGTGGTGATGCCAGAAACAGCCGTGGGTAAAGATGATGCACTGCCAGGCGTCGATGACGAAATCCGGGCGACCCGCAAGCGCGGGATCCTGCACGCGGAAATCAAACCCCGCCTGCGTCAGCAGCCCGGCCAGGCGCTTTTCGATGGCGGTGTTACGCGTGCCGATGGCACGCATATTTTTG
Organism: Enterobacter sp. UPMP2060; assembly: GCF_053709655.1. Taxonomy (NCBI): domain Bacteria; kingdom Pseudomonadati; phylum Pseudomonadota; class Gammaproteobacteria; order Enterobacterales; family Enterobacteriaceae; genus Enterobacter; species Enterobacter sp. UPMP2060. Next base: position 603,188 of record NZ_JBSKJQ010000002.1, on the reverse strand, counting down.
CTGCGCGTGGCCTTATCGTGAACATCCGTCATTGACGGCCTCACCCTGACGGAGTGCCACCGCCTGTCTGATGCGCGAGGCCAGCAGTTTTGCCACGGCCGCGAACGCGGGAACCACCACCGAATTACCAAACTGGCGGTACGCCTGGGTATCCGAAACCGGAATGCGGAAGCGGTAGCCCTGCGGGGTCTCAAATCCCATCAACCGGGCGCATTCCCGCGGCGTTAAGCGTCGCGGACGGTGACGCTGGTTGTGCGGATCGTCGAAATCTTTTTCACCCAGCGCCTTGTCCCAGCCTCTGTCGATCAGGATCTCTGCCCCATCCTTATAGTAGCGAGCGGACAACGTACGGGTCACGCTGTGCGGATCGTTGGGGTTTACCATCCCAAAACCGAAGCCGTTGCCCTTCGCCTGATGCTTCTTGGCATAGCGGTAGAGGTATTTCCACAGCACCGGGGTAAGGATAAATTTCGCGTCAACGACAGGTTCCAGCAGATCGGCAACGGTAGGACGACGCTCGGGATACAAAGACGGAATATCACGAAGGGTGAAATCCCCCTTGAGATTGAGGTCGCGGCGGAAACCCACCAGCACGATACGTTCGCGATGCTGGGGCAGGAAATGTTTCCCATCAATGATTTTGGGATCGTCCGCGCCGATGTCCTGCGAGTCGGCCACGTCATAACCCAGCTCATCCAGGGTCTGCATAATAATGCGGAAGGTTTTTCCGCCGTCGTGGCTCTTTAGATTTTTGACGTTTTCCAGCACAAAGATGGCCGGGCGACGGGCGTCAATAATGCGCGCCACATCAAAAAACAGCGTTCCCTGGGTATCGCAGGCAAAGCCGTGGGCACGTCCAAGGGCATTCTTTTTGGAGACACCGGCCAGCGAGAAGGGCTGACACGGGAAGCCGGCCAGCAGCACGTCATGCGCCGGGATCGTCTGGCGAATGTGCTCGGCGGCGTGTTCATCGCTCACGCCGCTTTTATGGCTCAGGGTGACATCGCGGATATCCGCGTTGAACTGGTGCCCGTGCGGATCGCAGTACCAGTTGGCCTTGTAGGTCCGGACGGCATGTTTGTTCCACTCGCTGGTAAACACGCACTGTCCGCCGATAGCTTCAAAACCGTGCCGGATGCCGCCGATACCGGCGAACAGATCGATAAAGCGGAAGGCGTAGTTCGGGTGCGCGGCAGGAGGACGCGGAAGCAGGTTTTGCAGATAACGAAACTCGCCTTCACTCAGGCGACGCCCTGCGCGTTCGCTGGTCAGCAGACGCTTAAGGATCGCCGGGCTCCAGTGGCTCTCGCCGTGCGCCACCAGCAGATTGGCCAGCGTTTTAGCATCATAGATATCCAACAGCTGGCGCAGCAACGCCTGCACCGTTGCCGTTGATTTCTCAGCCTGCTCGGGCGCGGGCTCTGTCACTGATCGATTTTCCTGCATTCTTTTAACCGGAGAGTAAAGACTGGAAACAGATTACCACAGTTCAGTTGCGCAAACTGCGACGGAAGCGGCTCAACACCTGGCTATCCAGCCCGATGCAGTCGCCGTGTAATTCGGCACTGAGTTTCGCCATAAACTGGATCAGGAAATCGGCATTGTGACGTGCCAGCTCGCGGCCCATTTCCGTTTGCATTGTATCAGGCAATCGCAGCAGCTTGGTCTGAAAATGGTCGAGGGCAAACGCACGGTCATCAAGGATACGCGCATCGGCAAAGGGATCGTCTGCATCAAAAAGCGGCACGCCCAGCGCGCCCGAGACGGCAAAGACGCGCGCCAGGCCGATAGCGCCTAACGCTTCCAGCCGGTCTGCGTCCTGCACAATTTTGGCTTCCATGCTCTGTGGCGCAATCCCGGCGCTGAAGCTGTGCGCCTCAATCGCGTGCGCAACGGCGGCAATATGCTCTGGCGGAAAGTCCGGGAAGTCGCGGCGCAGAATGTCACACGTTTTAAGTGCGGCGAGCCGTGACGACTGGCTGCGTTCGGGATGGTTTTTCGGCAGGCTGACAATATCGTGGAAATAGCATGCGGTCAGGATCACCAGCGGTTCCACCGCCTGGTAATCCATGATTTTTTGCGCCGTCATCCAGACCCGACGAAAATGCGAAATATCATGTGCGGTATCGTCGGTGCTGTGGTTTTCCTCAAGCCAGCGCTCAAATCGCTGCTGCCACCGGGCAAGTTCCATCGTCATATCCTGATGTTTAAAAGAGAATCAATTATAACATAGCCGAATTAAATCATTTTAAAAATAGAACCACGAAATACTTAATAATAATTACACCATATAAATTCAATGAATTAATTCACCAGAAAAATAAAGAGATTAATAGAAATATTTAGCAATATTTCATAGGATTTAATTACATTTATTTTTGAAACTAAATAACACTTCCTGGAATAGTATCAAGCCTGTAATTGCGGAGGGTGATTACATATATTCATATAAATTATCTTTGAAGGGAATATATAATGAAAAGAAAAGTTCTGGCAATTGTGGTACCCGCGTTATTAATGGCAGGCGCAGCCAATGCGGCTGAAATGTACAACAAAAACGGCAACAAAGTTGACCTGTACGGCAAAGTCGACGCGCGTCATACCTTCTCTGACAACCCTGGCGACGACGGCGACGAAACCTATGTGCAGATTGGTTTCAAAGGCGAAACCCAGATCGCTAACGATCTGATCGGTTACGGCCAGTGGGAATACAAAACCTTCGCTAATAATACCGAGGGCGCGGGTGACAAATCGTTTAACCGCCTGGCGTATGCTGGCCTGAAATATGGCGAATACGGTTCATTTGATTATGGCCGTAATTACGGCGTCGTGTACGACGTTGAAGCCTGGACCGATATGCTGCCTGTATTTGGCGGTGACTCTTACACCTGGACCGATAACTTTATGAACGGTCGTGCTAACGGTCTGGCAACCTATCGTAACCAGGATTTCTTCGGTCTGGCTGAGGGCCTGAATTTCGCGCTGCAGTATCAGGGTGCGAATGAAGGTCAGGATGCAACAGAAGATCAGGAAGGCACGAAAAATGGCCATGACAATGTTCGTTTCCAGAACGGCGACGGCTTTGGTATGTCTACCACCTACGATTTTGACTTCGGTCTGAGCCTGGGTGCGGCATATTCATCTTCCGACCGCACGAACAAACAGGTTGCATACGGTGCAGGTAACTACAACCGCTACAGCCCATATGCAGGTGGCGAACACGCTGAAGCCTGGACCATTGGGGCAAAATATGATGCGCAGGGTGTTTACCTGGCCATGATGTATGCGGAAACCCGCAATATGACGCCATATGGTAATGTTGGTATCGCCAACCAGACCCAGAACTTTGAAGCCGTAGCGCAGTACCAGTTCGACTTCGGCCTGCGTCCGTCTCTGGCATGGGTTTATTCCAAAGGTAAAGACATTGGCGGCAATGATTACAACCCAGGTAATAATTACGACTATGTTGATCAGGATCTGGTGAACTATATCGATCTCGGTATGACCTACAGCTTCAACAAAAACTTCTCCACTTACGTTGATTATAAAATCAACCTGCTGGACAACGATGAAAGCTTCTACGAAGCCAATGGCATCTCAACTGATGACATCGTTGGCGTAGGCATGACCTACCAGTTCTAATTCCCCAAAATACCAAAGGCCGCAATTGCGGCCTTTTTACTATCTGAAGATCTTACGGCGCTTCCTGCAGCGCCACGCGGATAAACCCGTTATTCTGCGCCAGCAGTTCATGGGCTTTCCACGCATCCAGCCCTGTCAGCACCATCAGTACCGCCGTTTTACAGTTATGGTTACAGCTCTCCAGCGCGGCTTTTGCCTCGGCCCGTGTGCATCCCCCCGCTTCCATCACAATGGCGATTTGCCGTTCAGCCCATTTGGTCGTGCTTGCCTCAAGATCCACGCGCAGGTTGCTGTAAACCCGTCCGGTTCGGACGGCCAGCCCGGTGGCAATCATCGAGAGGATCATTTTTTGCGCGATCCCCGCTTTGGTGTTGATATAGCCTGCGACGACGTCGGCCCCCAGCTCCGGAGCGATAACCATGCTCGCCAGCTGCGCGGCTTCGCTTTGCGCATCACCAGTAACAATAGCGACCGGTGAACCCAGCGACCACGCATGTCGCATTGCCCCCCAGACCCACGGCGTTTTTCCGCTGACGGTCACGGCCAGCATCATATCGTGTTCACCAAACTTGATGGCCTGCAGATCGGCAACGCCGCGCTCGTAGTTCCCTTCCCCTTCTTGTGCCGTAACGGCCATCACAGGGGTTTTGCCCGGCGCATATTCATCGGCAATCTGTTGCGCTACACGCCCTGACGGCCCCGCGCCAACGACAATCAGGCGACCGCCGTGGCTGAGCGTCGCGGCGGCGTTGTCCACCGCGCGGGCAATAATATTTAAACAGGGGGTAATCGCAGCAGAAATGAGTGCATCATCCTGGTGAATGACTTTCAGCATGTCCAGCGTGGACAATCTATCAATATTCATCGTGCTGGCGTGCCGTCTTTCCTTGACCGAACCGGTAAGCATAACGCTCATAAACAGCCTCCTTATTATGAGTACCCACACACTATAAAGTGTTTTATATAGATGACCTGCGAGGAGGGTCACGAAAAGAGGACCAAATCCACGCCTTTACATGGCTTTAAGAAAAGCGCGTCATCGGCGATAATTACCCCTTTCTTAATCATCGCGGAGTGTTGATGAGCGATTTGCAGCCTTTCCTTCCGACGCGCAAGCGCCCCATGAAGCTGAACACCCTGGTCACGCTGATGGTGTGCGCGATTATTGCCTCTGTGCTGCTGGTGGTCTTTGCGCTCTACTCCGTGCAAATCACCCGGGCGACCCGCGATGATGTAAAAGATACGGCTCTGGGTATTGCCAGAACGCTGGCCAACAGCCCGGAGATCCAGCGCGGCCTGATGCAGGCACCGCAGGAGAATATTATTCAGCCCATCGCCCAGGCGGTGACGAAACGAAACGATCTGCTGTTCACCGTGGTCACCGATATGCGCGGGATCCGCTACTCTCACCCGAACGAGGCGCTGCTGGGGCTGCATTTTATCGGTGACGATTTAACTCCCGCGCTTGAAGGCAAAGAGAACGTATCGGTAAACCGGGGTGCGCTCGCCGAAGCGCTTCGCGTCTTCACCCCAGTCTACGACGGCCAGCACGAGCAGATCGGCGTGGTGGCGGTAGGTATCTCCCTGAAAAAGGTTGAAGAGCAGATCGCTCGCGGGCGGCTAAACGCCGTCTGGACCATTTTATTCAGTATTTTTATGAGCTCCATGGCGATTTGGGGTCTGGTGCGGGTACTGAAACGCATCCTGTTCGGGCTCGAACCTTACGAAATTTCCGCCTTGTTCGAACAGCGTCAGGCGATGCTGCAGTCGCTTCGCGAGGGGGTGCTGGCCGTCGATATTCACGGGCGCGTGACGATGATCAACCAGACCGCCAGAGAAATATTGCTTCTCCCTTCCGGCAAGCAGACCGAAAATGCCAGCGCCCCCCTGCTGGCCAGCCTGCGCGAAGTCTCAAAGACGGGCGTCGCGCGCCAGGATCAGGAGATCAGCTGTAACGGGCGTCTATTGCTGTGCAACATGGTGCCCGTTAAAAGCCAGGATCGGGTGATCGGCGCCATCACCACCTTCCGTGATAAAACGGAAATCAGCCAGCTGATGCAGCGTATTGATGGCATGGTTAACTACGTCGACGCCCTGCGCAGCCATACGCACGAGTTTATGAATAAACTGCACGTGATCCTGGGCCTGCTGCACATGAAGCGCTACGACAAGCTGGAAGAGTACATCATCCAGACGGCGCATAATTACCAGACGGATATCGGTACGATACAGAGCAAGGTAAAATCCCCGGTTATTGCCGGGTTCCTGCTGGGTAAAATCAATCGGGCGAAAGAAGCGGGCGTCACCCTGACGCTGGCGGATGAATGCCAGATACCGGATACCGCGAGCGAAGAGCAGGTCGCGGTGCTGATCACCGTGCTGGGTAACCTCATTGAAAACGCGCTAGACGCGATGGAAGGACAGCAGGAAGGTGAGATCGGCCTGCTGCTGCATTATCAGAATGGCTGGCTCAGCTGCGAAGTCAGCGACGATGGCACCGGCATTGAACCCGCTCAGCTGGAGGCTATTTTTACAAAGGGCTTCTCAACAAAAGGTGAAAACCGCGGCGTTGGGCTGTTCCTTGCTCGCCAGCAAATCCAGAACCTCGGCGGCGATATCACCGTCGAGTCTGAGCCAGGCGTATTTACCCAATTTTTTGTTCACATCCCCTGGGATAGCGAGAGGAATATCGCGTGATAAATGTATTAATTGTCGATGATGACGCCATGGTAGCCGACCTCAACCGTCTGTATGTCAACCGTGTTGAAGGTTTTAGCTGCTGCGGCGTCGCCTCCACGCTAAACCAGGCCGAGGCCATCATTAATAACCCGGGGCAGCCTGTCGATCTGGTGCTGCTGGATGTCTATATGCAGCAGGATAACGGGCTGGATCTGCTGCCCGTTATTCGCGCATCCGGTCGCCCAATCGATGTGATTATGATCTCGTCGGCTGCCGACGCCGCCACGATCCAGACCTCCATCCACTACGGCGTAGTGGATTATCTGATCAAGCCGTTCCAGTTCCCGCGCTTTGAAGAGGCGCTGAACGGCTGGAAGGCAAAGCATAGCCTGATGGGTTCGCACCAGTATTATGAGCAGGCCGACGTCGACCGGCTGATCCACGGCGGGGCGCCGGAACTGGCGGACAGTAAAAAGCTGCCGAAGGGGTTAACGCCGCAAACGCTGCGCACGATTTGCCAGTGGATTGACGCTCACCCGGAGACGGAATTTTCTACCGATGACCTGGCAAGCGCGGTCAATATCTCCCGCGTATCCTGCCGCAAGTACCTGATTTGGCTCGCACAAATCAACATTCTGTTCACCAGCATTCACTACGGTGCCACCGGACGTCCGGTGTATCGCTACCGTCTCCAGCCGGAGCAGACCGGCCTGCTCAAGCAATACTGTCAGTAACGCGGTAGTCGTTATCCAGCAGGGTAAAGCGGAAGTGGTGTGCTGAAGAGAACACCACTTCTTTTGTTTTGGTCACAAAGATAGCTTCAATATCGGGGCGCGCGCGCAGGGCGGCACAGCCCTTCTCTACGCCCATGCCGTACATCAGCGTGGTCCAGATATCGCCGTCGATGGAGTCCTTCGAAACAATCGTTACGCTGTCCAGCTCGTTGTCCAGCGGATACCCGGTGCTCGGATCGAGAATATGGTGATAGCGCTTGCCGTTTTGCTCAAAGTAGCGCTCGTACGTTCCCGACGTCACGACGGAGAGGTTCTCTACGGTCATCGTGCCGATCAGCGCATCACCGGCGAACGGTTTTTTCAGCCCCACGCTCCAGCCCCCTTCCGGCGAGCCTAACGTCTGAATGTTCCCGCCGAGGTTGATCAGCCCCAGCTCAGCGCCCTCTTTACGAAGGTAATCACGCACCCTGTCGGCGATATAGCCTTTGGCAATGGCCCCCAGATCGATCTCCATCCCCGCTCTGGTCAGGAACACGCTGCTGCTGGCCTCATCAAGAAGGACATCTTCAGGACGGGTAATCGCCAGCAGCGACGCGATTTCATCGGCAGGCGGAACGCTGTCCCCCTGAAAGCCAATTTTCCAGCGCTTCACCAGCGGACCTATCGCCAGGTTAAAGGCGCTGTCCCTGAACAGACTTGCCGCTTTGGCACAGCGGATCAGCTCAAACACCGGCCGGCTGACGGTAACCGGATGCTGGCCAGCCGCATGGTTGATGTCCATCACCTGCGAGTGCGCGCGGTTAACGGTGAGCAGATCTTCGTACTGTTTGATCAGGCGAAACACGCGGGACGCGAGGGCTTCGTCGTGGGAGAAGAGTTTCAGGAGAATGGGTGAGCCCATCAGGACGGCGGAGTAGCTGTAAACGCGATGGCTATCAGGCATGGCAGGAGTCCTCAGATGTAGCCCCGGCCAGCACCGCGCCGCCGGGGAAAATGCCGGATAGCGCTGGGCGTATCCGGCCTACAACACAGGGGTCTTACTGCTTTTTCGAACGCATAGCCGCCTGATGTCCTGCAAGCGTACCAAAAATAATGATATCTGCCACTGCGTTACCGCCGATACGGTTACCGCCGTGGATCCCGCCGACCACTTCACCGGCCGCAAACGCCCCTGGCAGCACGTTGTGGTTGCTGTCCAGCACGCAGGTTTCGGTGTTGATGGTCACGCCGCCCATGGTGTGGTGCACGCCCGGTGCAATCTGAATGGCGTAGAATGGCCCTTCGTTGATAGGCGCGCGCAGCGCGGTGGTACGGCCAAAATCATCATCGCGCTGTTTTTCAACGAAGCCGTTGTAACGTTCCAGCGTCGCGAGGAAAGCGTGGTGATCCATACCCAGCGCTTCAGCCAGGGCTTTTGGCGAGCTGGCGCTGGTCACGAAACCTTTCGCGATGTACTCATCAGCGGCTTTGTTTTTGGCACGTACGTGCTCGTCAAAGACGATGTATGCGTATTTCTCCGGCAGCGCGATGATTGACGCCGAGACCTTATCGCGGGTCGACATTTCGTTGTAGAAGCGTTCCCCTTTCTGATTGACCAGAATCGCCCCGCCGCCGCGAATGGATTCGGAAATCAGGTACGAGGTTTTCTGCTCTACGGTTGGGTGAATCTGAATTTCGCCCATATCCACGGTACCCGCCCCGATGCGCTCCAGCAGCGCGATGCCGCCGCCGGTTGCCCCTTTGTGGTTGGTGGTAACGAACCCTTTCAGATCAGGACGGTATTTAACCACCATCTGGCTGTTGGCGCTGAAGCCGCCGGTGGCGACAATCACGCTTTTGGTTGCCACGGTGACGGTTTCGTTCTCTTCGGTGGTCAGACGTACGCCGGTCACTTCGCCGTTCTCGAAGATGATGTCGCTGACGGAGGTATCCAGCATCACCTCGATGTTGCGTTTGTTGACGTTACGCACCAGGCCGCTGATCAGGTAGCCGCCTACTGCTGAACCGTCTTTTGGACGGTGAGTACGGTCGATGCTCATCCCGCCGGTGGTGGTGATGTCGTTCAGCATGATGCCGCGCGTGGCCAGCCACTCAATTGCCTGCGGCGCGTTCTCGACGAAGCGACGCAGCAGTTCCGGGTTGTTCTTGTTGCCGCCGCCTTTCAGGCTTTCCTGATAGAACAGCTCTTTGCTGTCCTGAATGCCCTTCACGCGCTGGAAGCGGGTTTCGGCGGCGTTCATACCGGCAGAGGCTTTAATGGTGTTTCCGCCGATGGTCGGCATTTTCTCGACAATCAGCACGCTCGCGCCTTCGTCGTGAGCCTGAATCGCCGCCGCCAGACCGGCGCCGCCGCTGCCGACAACGACCACGTCTACGCTGCGGGTTTCGTTCGGATCAACGCCCTCTTCCGCGGCCAGCGCTTTGCTGGATTTCAGCATCGCTTTCGAGACCGCTTTCTTCACCGCCTCGCTCTGGCTGGTTGCGCCGGTGATGGCATCCACGTGCGGGGTATTGGCGTCCAGAATGCGGGTACGGATCTCTTCAAAGCTGGTTACAAACTCAACGTCTTCGCTCGGGCCGGAGGCCAGTTCGATGTCCGCAATGCGGTCGGTTTCAAGGCTGACGTTAATCACCAGTTCGTTAGCGTCATCCTGCACCTTCTCAGCAAAGGTACCCGGTTTGAATTTGGATTCGCCCATGCTCATGTCGCGGATCATCGCTTCCACCAGCGAGAAGCGCCACAGCGGTTCAGGAATGCTGAGCTCTTCGCGTTTGGTGCTGTCCATAAACAGCTCCAGGCTTTCCCCGGCCGCAATGCGGTCTGTCCAGTCCGGATAAGCGATGGTGGCGCGGCCAACGGCAATCAGGTCGTAACCGTGGTCCAGCGCTTCATTCACATCGGAAGCATTCACCACGCCGCCCACGCCCATGACCGGAACCTGCGCCAGCGTTTCAGAACGCATCGCGCAGTATTTTTCGATAAGCGGGGTGGGATCCTGGGTGTCGACGATGGAAGGACGCAGGGTCGCGCCGACGGAGAAGTGCAGATAGTCCACGCCGCGCGCCGCCAGTTTTTCCAGCAGATACATGGTGTCGTCAAAGCGGATGCCCGGGACTTCCATCTCTTCAGGAGAGAAGCGGTAGCCGATAATAAACGCGTCGTCCGCGTACTGGCGCACCATTTTGTGGGTAATGTCCAGCACCGCCAGCGGGAACTTCGCGCGGTTATCGCGGCTGCCGCCCCACTCGTCGTCGCGCTGGTTTGAATTCGGGGAGTAGAACTGCTGAATCAGATAGGTATTCGCCCCGTGGATTTCCACGCCGTCGAAACCGGCCTGGATGGCGCGACGCACCGCCTCACCAAACTTGCCGATCATGCCTTCCACTTCTTCTGCGGTCAGGGCGACAGGCGTTGCGGCACCTTCACGCGGCGCGGCTACGGCGCTCGGGCCAACCGGGGTACGGCCACCAATCAGTTTTGGATCGACCATGCGGCCGCCGTGGTAGATTTGCAGCAGCGCCTTAGATCCTTTGGATTTAATGGCCTCCGCGATTTTCGCCAGCCCGGCAATTTTCTCGTCATTATCAATACCGATGGCACCCGGGAAGGCGAGACCGAGATCGTCGACGAAGCAACACTCCACAATGATGGTGCCAATGCTGCCGGAACGGGCCCGATAGTACTCCACCAGCTCGCTGGTGACGGTGCCGTCAAAATAGCCGGTACAGGTTGTCATAGGGGCCATTAACAAACGGTTTTTCAGTTCAGTGCCATTCGGTAATGTGAAGGGGCTAAGAATGCGTTCGTTAGTGCTCATAATAGAAACTCCAAACTTTTAAAAATTAAGAATTCGTTATCGGATTGATTTTTTATTTCGTCGTTATTTGCCGATGTCATGATATTAATATAATGATTTTTTTAGTTTCTAAAGTTATTACGTTAGTTAAAAAACTATTTAATCCCTGCGATAACACAAATAACACATTGGTGTTAGCGATTGTAATTCAGTCATTCACAATAATTTAAAAACCGTTAAAATATGAATGGTAAAACCAATTCACCTTAACACATATAAAACCAATAAAAACAAAATGTTGCAACAACACCAAAATCTATCTTGTTAAAGAAATGATAAAAAAAACGCAAAAAACAGGCAATAACCACATACGCCAGAGTGGTTATTAATAAAAGCATAAAAATAACGCTGTAATTCTATTTTTTTGATCGCGATCAATAGTTATGGCATTCAAAAGCGCAATATAAAAACATCATCATTTTTTAATTTAACGCACACAAAAACGCGTTAAATCGCTATTACTGAAAATACAGGAAAGCACCTTTAATAACTAAAAAAAGCAAAGAAACTAAATAAAGTGCTTTTTCAGTGTGACCGAATTTTTGACAACTTAAGACGTGAAACTATGAATACAAAAACTGCTGTAACGCCCCCTGTGGCGAACCAGGCATCAAATGGAAACGCAAAACGATTGCTGATGATGGCGCTACCCGTCATCGTCGCCGTACTGCTGCTGTTTGTTCCCGTTCCTGAAGGCTTGCCGCCTTACGCATGGCACTACTTCGCCATCTTTGTCGGCGTGATCGTCGGTCTGATCTTCGAACCGCTGCCGGGTGCGGTGATCGGCCTGACCGGCGTGGTTGCCATCGCCCTGTGCAGCCAGTGGGTGCTGTTCAGCCCCGATCAGCTGGCTGACCCGAAATTCAAGCTGGCGGGCGCCTCCTTTAAGTGGGCGGTGAGCGGGTTTGGTAACTCTACCGTCTGGCTGATTTTCGGTGCCTTTATGTTCGCCGCTGGCTATGACAAAACCCGCTTCGGCCGCCGTCTGGCGCTGATTCTGGTGAAGTATCTCGGCCGTCGCAGCCTGACGCTCGGTTACGCCATCACGTTTGCGGACCTGCTGCTGGCACCGTTCACCCCGTCCAACACCGCGCGCAGCGGCGGGACCATCTACCCGATTATCGCTAACCTGCCGCCGCTGTACGGTTCAAAACCTAATGACCCAAGCGCGCGTAAAATTGGTTCATACCTGATGTGGGTGGCGATCACCGCAGCCTGTATCACCAGCTCAATGTTCCTCTCCGCCCTCGCGCCAAACCTGCTGGCCCTGGCACTGGTGAAAAGTACGGTTGGGATTGATATCTCCTGGGGCACCTGGTTCCTCGCTTTCCTGCCGCTGGGTATCCTGCTGATTCTGACCATGCCGCTGCTGGCCTACTGGTTCTACCCACCTGAAGTCAAAGTGAATAACGAAGTGCCGCTGTGGGCGACCCGCGAGCTGGAAAAACTCGGCAAACTGTCCCGCAATGAAATTCTGCTGCTGGTGTTCGTATGCTGCGCGCTGCTGATGTGGATCTTCGCTGCCGCATGGATTGAGCCTGCCATGGCAGCCCTGCTCATCGTCGGTCTGATGCTGTGGACCGGCGTGCTGGAATGGAACGATATCACAGGTAACAAGGCCGCATGGAACACCTTCGTCTGGTTCGCCACCCTGGTGGCACTGGCGGATGGCCTCTCCTCTACCGGCTTTATCAGCTGGTTAGGTAAAGAAGGCGGTCTGTTGATGAGCGGTATCTCTCCGGGCGTGGCGACCGTCGTCCTGCTGCTGGCGTTCTACCTGCTGCACTACCTGTTTGCCAGCACCACCGCGCACACCACGGCGCTGCTGCCAGCGATGCTGACCATCGCCTCCACCATCCCGGGCATGAATATGGAAGTGTTCGTTCTGCTGATGGTGACCTCGCTGGGCGTCATGGGGATCATCACCCCGTACGGTACTGGCCCAAGCCCGATTTACTACGGTAGCGGCTACCTGCCAACCAAAGACTACTGGCGCCTCGGCACCATCTTCGGTGCCATCTTCCTGGCGGCCCTGCTGCTGATTGGTTATCCGTGGATGTCCATGATGTTCTGATTCCTGACCGCCGGACTTCTCCTCCGGCGGTTTTATTTTTGTGGAGCAATACGCTATGTCAAATAAACCGTTTTTCTACCAGAACCCCTTCCCTCTTTCCCATGACGACACCGAATACTACCTGCTGACCAAAGAGCACGTCTCCGTTGCCGAATTCGACGGTCAGGAAGTGCTGAAAGTGGAGCCGGAAGCCCTGACCCTGCTGGCGCAGCAGGCCTTCCACGATGCCGCGTTTATGCTGCGTCCTTCTCACCAGAAGCAGGTTGCCGCCATTCTCAACGACCCGGAAGCCAGCCAGAACGACAAATACGTTGCCCTGCAGTTCCTGCGTAACTCTGAAATTGCCGCAAAAGGCGTGCTGCCAACCTGCCAGGATACCGGCACCGCGATCATCATGGGTAAAAAAGGCCAGCGCGTCTGGACCGGCGGCGGTGACGAAGCGGCGCTGAGCCAGGGCGTGTACAACACCTACATTGAAGATAACCTGCGCTACTCGCAGAATGCGGCGCTGGACATGTATAAAGAGGTGAATACCGGCACCAACCTGCCCGCGCAGATCGATCTCTACAGCGTGGACGGGGACGAATACAAATTCCTGTGCATGGCAAAAGGCGGCGGTTCTGCCAACAAAACCTACCTCTATCAGGAAACCAAAGCGCTGATCACCCCGGCGAAGCTGAAAAACTACCTGGTTGAGAAGATGCGCACCCTGGGCACTGCGGCCTGCCCGCCTTACCATATCGCGTTTGTGATAGGCGGTACGTCAGCGGAAGCCACGCTGAAAACCGTGAAGCTCGCTTCCACGCGCTACTACGACGCGTTGCCGACGGAAGGTAACGAACACGGCCAGGCGTTCCGCGACGTTCAGCTCGAACAGGAACTGCTTCAGGAAGCGCAGAACCTCGGCCTCGGCGCGCAGTTCGGCGGTAAATACTTCGCCCACGATATCCGCGTGATCCGCCTGCCGCGCCACGGCGCCTCCTGCCCAATCGGCATGGGCGTCTCCTGCTCCGCAGACCGCAACGTTAAAGCGAAGATCAACCGCGACGGGATCTGGATTGAGAAGCTGGAACACAACCCGGGTCAGTATATTCCTGACACACTGCGTCAGCAGGGTGAAGGCGACGTGGTGAGCATCAATCTGGACAAGCCGATGAATGAGATCCTGGCGCAGCTTTCCGCGCACCCGGTCTCTACCCGCCTGTCGCTGAACGGGACCATCATCGTGGCGCGCGATATTGCCCACGCGAAGCTGAAAGAGCTGCTCGACAACGGTGAAGAACTGCCGCAGTACGTTAAAGACCATCCGATCTACTACGCAGGACCGGCCAAAACGCCGGAAGGCTACGCCTCTGGCTCACTCGGCCCGACCACGGCGGGCCGTATGGACTCGTATGTGGACTTACTGCAATCCCACGGCGCGAGCATGATCATGCTGGCGAAAGGCAACCGCAGCCAGCAGGTGACCGACGCCTGCCATAAGCACGGCGGCTTCTACCTGGGCAGCATTGGCGGCCCGGCGGCGGTGCTGGCGCAAAACAGCATTAAGAGCCTGGAATGCGTCGCGTATCCGGAGCTGGGAATGGAAGCCATCTGGAAAATTGAAGTCGAGAACTTCCCGGCGTTTATCCTGGTGGATGACAAAGGCAACGATTTCTTCCAGCAGATCCAGAACAAACAGTGCGCGGGTTGTTCACAGCGCTAGGTTGAGACAGGCCGGGTGGCGCAACGCTGCCCGGCAGTCGCAGAAAGACATGAGCCTGCGTCATGTCACAAAACCGTGATATCAGCCACTTAGCAAAAAGTGGTGAATAAAAAATCAATTAATTGTTAAGTTATTGTTGTCATTAATTGTATTGATCCCGCGAAGGCTATTCATGCAAAACATGCATCAGCCGATGCGGCATTTGCGCTTATCTATTTCCTCATCCTGATCCAGTTTTCAAAAACAGACGCGTAAAACGTCAACAATAAACTGGAGATAACCATGTTTTCCTCAACCTCACCTGCAACCGTACGCTCGAAAGCGGGCGCCATACTCCGCGTGACGTCCGGCAACTTTCTTGAGCAGTTCGATTTCTTTCTGTTCGGCTTCTATGCCACCTACATCGCCCACACGTTCTTCCCGGCGAGCAGTGAATTTGCGTCGCTGATGATGACCTTCGCCGTCTTCGGCGCGGGCTTTTTGATGCGTCCAATAGGCGCCATCGTGCTTGGCGCATATATCGACAAGGTAGGTCGCAGAAAGGGGCTAATCGTCACGCTTTCCATCATGGCGGCGGGGACGTTCCTGATCGTGCTTATCCCCTCTTATCAAAGCATCGGTCTGTGGGCGCCGCTGCTGGTGCTGACGGGCCGTCTGCTGCAGGGCTTTTCCGCCGGAGCGGAGCTTGGAGGCGTCTCGGTTTATCTGGCTGAAATCGCCACGCCGGGCCGCAAAGGGTTTTACACCAGCTGGCAGTCCGGCAGCCAGCAGGTCGCCATTATGGTCGCCGCGGCGATGGGCTTTGCCCTGAATGCCCTGATGGAGGAGAGCGCCATTCGCGAATGGGGCTGGCGCATCCCGTTCCTGTTCGGCTGCTTAATCGTGCCGTTTATCTTTTTCCTGCGCCGCAAGCTGGAGGAGACGGAAGAGTTCAGCGCGCGCCGCCAGCATCTGGAGATGCGTCAGGTCTTTAAAACGCTGCTAGGCAACTGGCAGGTGGTGGTCGCAGGCATGCTGATGGTGGCGATGACCACCACCGCGTTCTACCTGATCACCGTCTACGCCCCCACCTTTGGCAAAAAGGTGCTGATGCTCAGCGCCTCGGACAGCCTGCTGGTCACGCTGCTGGTGGCGATTTCTAACTTCATCTGGCTGCCGGTGGGCGGCGCGCTGTCGGATCGCTTCGGGCGCAAGCCGGTGCTGATTGCCATGGCCCTGCTGGCGCTGGCGACCAGCTACCCCGCCCTGACGCTGCTGGCGAGCGCGCCCAGCTTCTCCATGATGCTGAGCGTGCTGCTGTGGCTCTCCTTCCTTTACGGCCTGTACAACGGCGCGATGATCCCGGCCCTGACGGAGATTATGCCTGCTGAAGTGCGCGTGGCGGGGTTCTCTCTGGCTTACAGCCTGGCAACGGCGGTCTTTGGCGGCTTTACCCCGGTCATGTCCACCGCGCTGATTGAATACACCGGTGACAAAGCCTCGCCTGGCTACTGGATGAGTTTCGCTGCCGTGTGCGCCCTGCTGGCCACGCTCTACCTCTACCGCCGCCGCGCGGTATCGCTGCAAAACACCGTCAAGTCACAGGGGGCAGTATGAAACGTACCTATCGCTTTACGGCCAGCGCGCTGGTGCTGACGCTCCTGAGCGTTAATGCCTGTGCCCAGGACGTGAAGGTCATGATTTCAGGCGGCTTCAAGGCCGCCCTGGAAAAGCTGGCCCCGGACTATGAACGCCGGACCGGGGATAAAATTGTGATCATCCCCGGCCCCTCAATGGGCGCTACGCCGCAGGCGATCCCAAACCGACTGGCGCGCGGCGAGAAAGCCGACGTGGTGATTATGGTGGGCGATGCGCTGGAGAAGCTCGAAAAAGCCGGCCAGACCCAGTCGGGTTCGCGAACGGAACTCGCGGACTCCCCCGTTGGCATGGTGGTGAAAAAAGGTGCGGATGTCCCTGATATCAGCAGCGAGGCGGCTTTGCGTAAAACGCTGCTGCGGGCCAGCTCCATCGCCTACTCTGACAGCGCCAGCGGCAGGTACGTCAGCCAGACGTTGTTCAAAAAAATGGGGATCGAAAAAGAAGTGGCGGGTAAAGCGACAATGGTCGAGCGTATCCCGGTCGCCTCAGAAGTGGCGAAAGGAAAATACGCCGTCGGTTTCCAGCAGGTCAGCGAGCTTCTGCCGGTTCAGGGCGTCACCTTTATCGGGAAAATCCCGGATAATCTACAATACATCACGCGCTTCGCGGGTGCGGTCACCCGTCATGCAGAACATCCCGCAGAGGGGAAAGCGCTGCTGACCTATCTCGCCTCACCGCCCTCCAGGGACGTCATCCAGAAGACGGGGATGATCCCCGTTACGTCCGGCGATACTGCTCGGTGATCTGCTTTTCCAGTTCAGCCGCAATGTAGGACTGGATGCGCCCCCGGCGCCGGATAAGCCCCACGGTGCGTTTCACTTCCGGCGCCACCAGCGGCAGATGCGTCAGCAGCGTGTGCTCTGACGTCGGCATCGACATGGCGGGAACGGCAGCAATGCCGATCCCCGCCTCTACCATACCGAGCATCGTGGTAACGTGGCGCGTTTCGCAGACGCTGGGGCGTTCGGGAACGATATCCCCCAGCATCCGATCGAGCAGGTTACGGTTACCTGACGTTTTATCGAGGGAGATATAATCCTGCTGGTAAAAGGCCTGCCACGTCAGGTGACTCTTCTGCGCCAGGGGGTGATCCTTTCGGCACGCCGCAACATAGACATCCTCCACCAGCGGGAAAAATTCGATGTCAGACGGCAGGTTTCCTGCGAAGCAGATACCAAAATCAGCCTGGCTTCGGGCCACGGCGTCAATCACATTCCCCGCGCTGCTGTCGATGAGCTTAATGCGAACCCGCGGATAGCGAGACTGAAAACGACGGATCACATCGGGCATAAAGTAACAGGCCGCGGACGGCACCGAGGCAACCGTGATCAGCCCCGTCCGCTCTTCACTGACCTTATCGACATCCGCCAGCATTGACTCAACGTTGTCGAGCAGCTGCGCGGAGCGTTCAGCAAAGTTTTGCCCGTATAACGTTAAGGACACGCGGCGGGTGGTACGGTCAAACAGCCGGTTTCCCAGCGCGGCTTCCAGCTTTTCAATCCTGCGGCTCAGCGCCGACTGGGATAAGCAGATAGATTCAGCAGCGACACGGAAGTTACCGTATTCCACTAACGCTCTGAAAGCATAAAGATCGTTAAGGTCAAAATTCACGGGCATAGCGTCTGGATGTCCTGTCAGGGAATACGCAACAAAGTCAAAAATAATAGCGTCTTATTAACCCACCGCAACCGGCGCGGTGGTGAAATACGTCAGAGCTCGTTGAGATGCAGGCGAATATACCCGGCGCGATCGGCAATGGCCTGCCGCTCCTCTTCCTTCATGTCTGCAAGCTGTTTAAAGACGATGCCCAGGCGGGGATTGTTACCCAGACGCGCCTGGTTGCGCGCAAAGAAATCCCAGTAAAGTGCATTGAAGGGGCACGCCAGCTCTCCGGTACGCTGGCTGTGTTGATACCGGCACCCCTGACAGTAGTTACTCATCTTATGAATATACGACGCGCTTGAGACGTAGGGTTTACTGGCCAGCAACCCGCCATCGCCAAACTGGCTCATTCCGAGGGTATTGGGCAGCTCCACCCATTCAAAGGCATCAATATAGACCCCCAGATACCATTCATGAACCGCCTGCGGCGACAGGCCGCTGAGCAGGCTAAAGTTCCCGATGACCATCAGGCGCTGGATATGGTGGGCGTAAGCCTCGGTGAGGGACTGCCCAATCGCATGCGCCAGGCAGCGCATCTGCGTCCTGCCGGTCCAGAACCAGTCCGGCAGCGGGGCGTGCTGGTCTAAGGCATTCAGCTCCCGATAGCCCGGCATCTGAGACCAGTAGATCCCACGCACGTACTCCCGCCAGCCGAGAATTTGTCGGATAAACCCTTCGACGGCTGGCAGCGGCGCATGGCCCAAACGCCATGCCTGCTGGGCGGCAGCCACCACTTCCCGCGGATTAAGCATTTTGGTGTTCAGCGCGAACGAAATTAACGAGTGGAACAGAAAAGGCTCCTCAGCGTGCATCGCGTCCTGCCAGGCGCCGAACTGCGGGAGCACGTGAGCGATAAATTCATCCAGCCTGGCTTTGGCTTCCGAACGGTTGAGCGGCCAGCTAAAATTCCCGGCCTGCGGTTCACCGAAGGTGTTTACGCCGCAGCGCTGGATCTCCGCCCATAAGGCTGAATAATCGTGGCTGGGACGCGAGTCGTCCGGCGCGGGCGGCTCGCCGGACCAGCGCTTGCGATTTTCAGCATCATAATTCCATTTTCCCCCTTCCGGCTCGCCTTCTGAGGTTAACAGTACGCCGTGCTGACGACGCATTTCCCGGTAAAAGTACTCCATTCGCCAGCTTTTGCGCGTCGCAAAGAACGCGCTCACCTGTTCACGGGTGGTGAAGAAATGCTCGCTGCTGACGCAGGCCGTTTCGACGGACGCCGCTTTCGCCCACGCCTGCAGCTGCGTGTCCAGGCGCCATTCGTCGGGCTCCTGCCATATCACCCTGTCGGCGCCGTAATGCGCGACAAGCGCGTTGAGATTGTCTTCCAGCGCGCCGCGGTTTGAGTCGTCAGAGAGCCGGACATACCTCACCCGATGCCCCTTCTCCTTTAACGCAGAGGCAAACGCGCGCATGGCCGCAAAAATGGCGATCACTTTCTGAGCGTGGTGAAGCACGTACGCGGTTTCGGCCCGCAGCTCCAGCATCACGTAAATGATATTTGGATTACAGGCATCAAACCAGCTGTGGTGCGGATTAAGCTGATCGCCCAAGATCAGGCGCAGTTCGGTCAACGGTGGCTCCTTCGACAGCGCTCGGAACAGTATTTGACCTCATCCCAGCATTTCGCCCATTTCTTGCGCCACGTCATGGGCCGCTGGCAGTGCGCACACGCCCGGCTGGGCAGGTCCTGCTTGTTACCTTTGAAATCGCTCATCTTTTCAATACCGTACTGATTTCTTCACCAGACCGGTGGATGCAGGCTACGACAGACTTCACAAAATGAAGGTGATGCCCGTAAACCGCTACCCACCGCTACGTACGAATGATAGTTTATTCAGGCTGGAATTGTCGCAGTGAGCGATTTTCTGGCATCTTAACCAAACCTGACTTTCCCATTTTTGTTCAAGTGACGAGTTTGCGAGCAAAGCGATGATAAAGTGGCCCTGGAAAACGAATGAAGCTGGCCGGGATATGGCGCTGCCATGGGATGACGCGCTGACGATCCCTGTTCTGGCTAATCTTAAGCCGGATGAACAAGCGAAACTGGTTCAGCTGGCGGATCGTTTTTTACAGCAAAAACGCCTGGTTCCACTGCAGGGTTTCGAACTCGATCCCCTGAAAAACGCGCGCATCGCCCTGCTTTTCTGTCTGCCGGTGCTGGAATTGGGTATCGAGTGGCTGGACGGTTTCCACGAAGTGCTGATCTATCCGGCCCCCTTTATCGTCGATGACGAGTGGGAAGATGACATTGGGCTGGTGCACAACCAGCGCGTGGTGCAGTCCGGACAAAGCTGGCAGCAGGGGCCGATTATCCTCAACTGGCTCGACATTCAGGACTCGTTCGATGCGTCCGGTTTTAATCTGGTTATCCATGAAGTGGCGCATAAGCTGGATACCCGCAACGGCGATCGCGCCAGCGGAGTACCGCTGATCCCGCTTCGCGAGGTGGCGGGCTGGGAGCACGATCTGCACGCGGCGATGGATAACATTCAGGATGAAATAGACCTGGTGGGCGAAAGCGCGGCCAGCATTGACGCCTATGCGGCAACCGACCCGGCCGAGTGCTTTGCGGTGCTCTCGGAGTATTTCTTCAGCGCGCCCGAGCTTTTCGCGCCCCGCTTCCCGGCGCTGTGGCAGCGTTTCTGTCAGTTTTATCAGCAGGATCCGCTCCAGCGTCTGCGGCAAAATGAGGAGTCTGCCGGCCATTCCTCCCGCCAGATCCATTAAGGCTTTTCGGAAGGGGTCCGCTCGGTTGACCGTACCCCTATGCTCAACGCTAAAAACAGCACTGCCATTCCCCATGCGGCCACCGTCAAAGACTGCTCGCCGTAAAAGCGCGTCACCACAGGCACCAGCAGCGCGCTGACGCCGTAGCCTAACGTGTGGCTGGTGGCGATGACGCCCGCCCCTTTCCCGGTGGTCAGCCTGTCGTTCAGCAGAAGCTGGTAGCCCGGCGTGGCCATCGCCGCCCCGAGTGAAGTGATAACAATCCCCACGTAGAACAGCGTTAAACCGGCGACGGTCATCAGCCCAAGCCCTGCAACCATTAACACCGCCGCGATGCAGAGCAACGTCACCGGAGTGAAATGCTGCGGGCGGACCACCAGAAACTGCGCCGCGAGCGTGGCCAGCGCGGCCAGGCTCAGCAGAAGCGCAACATGATGGCTGGTCTCCCGGGCGTTGCCCTCCAGCAGAGGGCTAAGATGCGGTGACAGGCCAAGCTGCATCAGGCTGACCAGCGCCGCCAGCAGCAGCGCCAGCAGCAGGAACGGCAGCATCGAGGCCTGCAGGCGGGTCGCCTGGTGCGCCACCGGCGGCAGCGGCGGGTCTGCGGCTTCGCGAAGAATCAGCAGCAGGGCGATTAACGGCGCGATCGCCATCAGCCAGAGCGGCGCCACCGGGCTGAGGCTGAGCATTAGCGCCGCCAGCGGCGGGCCGAGCAAACGTCCGCAGCTGAGGCCGGAGCTTATCGTCGCCAGCGCCGCCATTCTCTTCTCCAGCCCCGCACGCTGAATAGCCCACGTCTGGGCCGCAGGCACCAGCCCCGAGACCGTCAGTCCGTAAAGCAGACGTGAAAGAATCAGTCCCGCCAGTCCCCAGACGGTATCCAGCCTTCCGGCCGCCATCGCCCAGACCACCAGCGCCATGACGGCGAAACTGGCCAGATAGCCGCTCAGCGAGGCCACCATCACGGCCTTACATCCCCGCCGCTCGCTCTGGCGTCCCCACCAGGGCGAGGCCGGTAAAAAGAGCATGGATCCGAACATCAGCAGACCGGCCCAGACCGAGAGCGACAGCCCGGTCAGGGTCACCAGCTGCGGGAGCATCACCAGCAGGCCGTTTTGCCCGATACCTAATAAACCCGCACATAGCGCCAGGGGCCAGTTGGCTTTTGAGATGACCTTTTCGGTCAATGTTTCTGAGTCAGTGCGCATGAGAATGTGAACATAGTGTCAATAAATGTGTGGAAATCATGAAGTTTATGAAAACAAATATTGCAAAAATGGTTGCGGCTGTAAACAGAATGAATATCATAACGAGAATTATTATCAATCATGGAATGAGGTACATCTATGCGTGCTCTGCCCCGCTCTGCCGGTACAGACGTTGCAGCCCAGTGTTTTTTGAACGCCCTGTTGCGCGAAACGAAGGACTGGCGCTATCTCCCCGCTACCGCTGCGGATGCGTTACCGAACATTCATATCCCGCTGTCCCAAACCCAGGCGCTTCGGGTTCCGGTACGCTATTTCTCTCCCACCCAGCATCATCAGTACCGTTTCCCGGCCACGCTTCTTCAGAGCAACAGTGATGACGGTGACGCCGTCACATTTGATCAACTTGTTGATTTAATTCTTGAAAAACCGTCAGTAAAAGGCTCGCTGGATGCCGATACGCTGGCTCGTTTTAAGCAGCGCGTTCTCGAAAGCCATGCCCACACCTGGCAGGCGATCGATCTCCGCCACGGCTGGGTAAACCTGCGCGATAAGCCGCTGACGTTTGCTGAAGCGGAACAGGCGCTGCTGGTCGGCCACGCGTTTCACCCGGCGCCGAAGTCGCACGAGCCGTTCAACGAAACAGAGGCGCGTCGCTATCTTCCTGATTTCGCCTCCCGCTTCCCGCTGCGCTGGTTTGCCGTTGAGAGCGCGCTCGTTGCCGGCGACAGCCTGAACGTCTCCCTGCGCGAGCGCCTGCTGCGCTTCGCGGCCCAGAGCGCGCCTGAGCTGCTCGGCCACTTCACCGACACCCGCTGGCTGCTGCCGATGCATCCGTGGCAGGCCGACTATCTGCTGGAGCAGGACTGGTGCCAGCGTCTGGCGGAAAACGGTGCATTGCAGGACCTGGGCGAAGCGGGCGCGCAGTGGCTGCCTACCAGCTCGTCCCGCTCGCTGTACAGCGAAACCAACAGCGACATGATTAAGTTCTCCCTCAGCGTGCGCCTGACCAACTCCGTGCGCACGCTGTCGGTCAAAGAAGTTAAGCGCGGAATGCGCCTGGCGCGTCTGGCGAAAACGGAACGCTGGCAAGAATTACAGGCCCGCTACCCGACCATGCGCGTGATGCAGGAGGACGGCTGGGCGGGGCTGCGTGACGAAAGCGGCGTTATTCAGGAAGAGAGCCTGATGGCCCTGCGCGTCAATCTGCTGTTCGATACGCCAGACACCCAGACCAACGTGCTGGTGAGCCTGACCCAGGCCGCGCCGGACGGCGGCGACAGCCTGCTGGCCTCCGCGGTGCGCCGTCTGAGCCAGCGTCTGGATTTACCCCTCGCCCAGGCCGCCCGCTGCTGGCTGGACGCCTATTGCGACCGCGTGTTGCTCCCGCTGTTCAGCGCCGAGGCGGACTACGGTCTGGTCCTGCTGGCGCACCAGCAAAATATCCTCGTTGAGATGCAGCAGGATTTCCCCGTCGGGCTGATTTACCGCGACTGCCAGGGCAGCGCGTGGACCGAAGGGGCCGACGCGTGGCTGAATTCAGCGGGCGAAACGGAGGTGGAAAACCGCTTCGGTGAGAGCCAGCTGCTGCGCTACTTCCCTTATTACCTGCTGCTGAACTCTACCCTTGCCGTCACCGCCGCCCTCGCCGCCGCCGGTTTTGACAGCGAGGAGAACCTGATGTCCCGCGTGCGCGACGCGCTGGCCGAACTGCGCCGCACGGCGAAGCAGACCCGCTGCCTCGACTACGTCCTCGACAGCCCGACCTGGAACTGCAAAGGCAACTTCTTCTGCTACCTGCACGATCGCAATGAAAACACCATCGTCGATCCGGCGGTGATCTATTTCGACTTTAGCAACCCGTTTTACAAGGAGAAGGCGTAATGTCCATCGCGAATATCGTCCATTCCGGCTACGGCTTTCGCTGCACCGCAACGGATCGCGCGCTGCCGCTGACGTTGGGTCTCGACGGCAGCGCGGTGCTGGAGCGTCTGAATGGGATCCCGGACGGCTGGCTGGTCGAAGCACTCGATCAGCTGTTTGTTGCCGCGCCCGCGCTGACCGGCGTTACCCTGCCCTGGGCAACCTGGCAGGATGAACCCCAGGCGCAGGCGCTGTTTAGCCTGGCCCACGGGGACTATCTGGCACGCGAAACCTTCTGGCAGCTGCCGCTGTGGCTGAAAGGCGAACGGCCGCAGGCCAGCGGCGGGATGCAGTTTGATGAGAGCCGTCAGCTGTACTTCCCGCTGCGTCCTCACCGCCCGCAGGGCGAAGTGTACCGTCGTTACGATCCGCAAATTAAGCGCACCCTCAGCTTCCGCGTGGCCGACGTGGCGCTGGACGGCGAGCGCTTTACGCGCTGGATGAACAACCCGCGCGTGAACGCCTTCTGGGAGATGGCTGGCCCGCAGGCCGAGCAGGAAAACTACCTGCGCCGTCAGCTTGACTCGACCTACTGCTACCCGGTTATCGGCTGCTTCGATGACCAGCCGTTCGGCTATTTTGAGCTCTACTGGGCGCCAGAAGACCGCATTGGCCGCCACTACCGCTGGCAGCCGTTTGACCGCGGGCTGCACATGCTGGTGGGCGAAGAGAACTGGCGCGGCGCGCAGTACATCCGCAGCTGGCTGCGCGGCCTGAGCCACTATCTGTATCTCGATGGACCCCACACCGCGCGAATTGTCGCCGAGCCGCGCTTCGACAACCAGCGCCTGTTCCGCCATCTGGCCTCCGCCGGTTTCGAGACGGTGAAAGAGTTCGACTTCCCGCACAAGCGCTCGCGCCTCATCATGAGCCAGCGCCACCGCTTCTTCAGCGAGGTGGAACTGTGAACGCGCTCTGGCAGAAAGTGAACCGCGAGATGGTGGCGAAGATCCTCGCCGAGCTGGAGTACGAACGCACCCTGCGCGCAGAGCCGGTTTCGTCGAACGGCTGGCGCATCACCATGGGCAACGAGTCCTGGCAGTTTCGCGCCACGCGCGGGATCTGGGGCTGGCTGCATATCGACCCGGATACCCTGACTACAGCCAGCGGCGATGCAGTGGAAGCGGAACGCGCGCTGCTGCAGCTGGCGAAAGTGCTGGAGATGAGCGACGCGCAAACGGCAGAGCATATGGAAGATCTCTACGCCACGCTGCGCGGCGACATGCAGCTGCTGCAGGCGCGTGAAGCGCTGGACGCGGACGCGCTGATCCACCTCGACCCGGACGAATTACAGTGTCTGATGAGCGGTCACCCGAAGTTTATTTTCAACAAAGGTCGCCGCGGCTGGGGCCTGGACGCGCTGCGTCAGTACGCGCCTGAGTATCGCGGACGTTTTCGCCTGCACTGGGTCGCCGTTCAGCGGGAGCATCTGGTCTGGAGCAGCGACGCCGATTGCGATATCAGCGCCCTGCTGGCCAGCGCCATGGACAACGCCGAGCTCGCCCGCTTCAACGCCCGCTGGCAGGCGCTGGGTCTCAACGACGGCTGGCTGCCGGTGCCGCTGCACCCGTGGCAGTGGCAGCAGAAGATCGCCGTTCATTTCCTGGCGCAGCTGGCGCGCGGTGAGATGGTTGAGCTGGGCGAGTTTGGCGACGAGTATCTGGCGCAGCAGTCCCTGCGCACGCTCACTAACGCCAGCCGTCGCGCGCCGTATGACATCAAGCTTCCGCTGACCATCTACAACACCTCCTGCTATCGCGGCATCCCGGGCAAATACATTGCCGCCGGGCCGCTGGCTTCGCGCTGGCTGCAGCAGCAGTTCGCTACCGACGCCACGCTGATCCGCTCCGGTGCTCAGGTGCTTGGCGAACCCGCCGCCGGATATCTGTCGCATCCGGGCTATGCCGCGTTGCCGAAAGCGCCCTACCGCTATCAGGAGATGCTGGGGGTGATCTGGCGCGAGAATCCGTCCTGTTATGTAGAAGACGGTGAACAGGCGGTGCTGATGGCAGCGCTGATGGAAACCGATAACGCCGGGCGCCCGCTGATCGACGCGTGGATTAAACGCTCGGGGCTAAGCGCCGACGCGTGGCTTGAAAAGCTGTTCGAGGCAACGGTGATCCCGTTCTATCACCTGCTCTGCCGCTACGGCGTGGCGCTGATCGCCCACGGCCAGAACGTGACGCTGGTGATGAAGGATTACGTCCCGCAGCGCATCCTGCTGAAAGATTTCCAGGGCGATATGCGCCTGGTGGATGAGGATTTCCCGCAGACCCAGAGCCTGCCGGAGCAGGTGAAGGCCGTCACGGCGCGCCTGAGCGCGGATTACATTATTCACGACCTGCAAACCGGTAATTTTGTGACGGTGCTGCGCTTTATCTCGCGCCTCACGCTGCAATGCGGCGTGAGCGAAACGCGTTTCTACCAGCTTCTGGCCGGGGTTTTACGGGGTTATATGGCGGCGCACCCGGATCTGGCAGAACGCTTCGCCAAATTCGATCTCTTCAAGCCGCAGATTATTCGCGTGATCCTCAACCCGGTCAAACTGACCTTCTCCGAACACGACGGCGGCAGCCGCATGCTGCCGAACTATGTCACCGACCTTGATAACCCTCTTTTTCTCGCCTCCCGGGAGTCAGCGCAATGAAAACCTATGATTTCATCGGCATTGGTATTGGCCCGTTTAACCTCAGCATCGCCGCTCTGGCCGAAGGGCTGGACGGCTTTAGCTCGCTGTTCCTTGAGCGTAAACCGCACTTCTCCTGGCACCCGGGAATGATGGTGCCGGACTGCCACATGCAGACCAGCTTCCTGAAGGATCTGGTCAGCGCCGTGGAGCCAACCAACCGCCACAGCTTCCTGAACTACCTGGTGCAGCGCAAAAAGTTCTACCGCTTCCTGACTACCGAGCAGCGCACCGTCTCCCGCGAAGAGTTTGCGGACTACCTGTGCTGGGCGGCGGAAAACCTCACCAACCTCGCCTTCAGCCAGCAGGTGCAGCAGGTGAGCTTTGATGAGAAAAGCGGCCTGTTTGAGGTGGTGACCCAGCGCGACCGCTTCCTGGCGCGCCACGTCTGCGTGGGGATTGGCAAACAGATCAACCTGCCTGACTGCGTTACAACGCAGGACGATACCTGCTTCCACGCCAGCGAGATGATGCTGCGCACGCCGGATCTTACGGGCAAGCGCGTCACCGTCGTCGGCGGCGGCCAGAGCGGCGCCGACCTGTTCCTGAATATCTTCCGCGGCGAATGGGGCCAGCCGCTGAGCCTGAACTGGGTATCGCGCCGCAATAACTACAACGCACTGGATGAAGCCGCCTTTGCCAACGAGTATTTCACGCCGGAGTACGTGGACAGCTTCTCCACGCTGGGTGAAGAGGCCCGTCGTCAGATGCTGCACGAGCAGAAGATGACGTCCGACGGTATCACCACCGAGTCCCTGCTGGCGATTTACCGCGCCATGTACCACCGCTTCGAAGTGCTGCGTGAAAAACCCTGGGCGCATCTCCTGCCGTCCCGCTCGGTGACGTCCCTGACGCGCCAGGAAAACGGCCATCGTCTGAGCATTCAGCATCACCTCGACGGCGGCCGCGAGCAGCTGGAGAGCGACGTGGTGATTTTCGCCACCGGCTACCGCGCCGTGCAGCCCGCGTTCCTCGCGCCGCTGTCTCACCGCCTGCATCTGGATACGGACGAAGCCTTCTGCATTAACAATGATTTCACTCTCGAATGGGACGGTCCGCAGAGCAACCGCCTGTTCGCCGTGAACGCCGGGATGCACCGTCTCGGCATTGCCGAACCCCAGCTCAGCCTGATGGCCTGGCGCGCGGCGCGAATTCTCAATCGCGCGCACGCCGACGAGCCGTTTGAGCTGGCCACCACACCCGGCGTTATCCACTGGCGCAGCACCACCAGCCCGGAGAATAGCCCGGTTTTTAAATCATTAGCAAAAACCACCGAGTACTGACACACACAATCAGGATCAACATAACAATGAAACGTTCTCATCTTTGGGTTTTAAATCCTTGCTTGCTTGCAATGCTTTCTACCTCTGCGTGGGCGGAAGAACAAAAGGAAGAAAATATCGTTGTCTCCGCCAGCCGCGCGCACCGCAGCGTGGCGGAGATGGCGCAGACCACCTGGGTCATTGAGCGGGCTGAAATTGAGCAGCAGGTTCAGGGCGGGAAAGAGATTAAAGAAGTGCTGGCGCAGCTGATCCCGGGCATGGACGTCAGCAGCCAGGGCCGTACCAACTACGGCATGAACCTGCGCGGCCGCTCCATGATGGTGATGGTGGACGGCGTTCGCCTGAACTCGTCCCGCAGCGACAGCCGCCAGCTGGACTCTATCGATCCGTTCAACATTGACCGTATCGAAGTGATCTCCGGCGCCACCTCGCTCTACGGTGGCGGCAGCACCGGCGGCCTGGTGAACATCGTCACCAAAAAGGGCCAGCCGGAGACCGAAGTTGAGTTCCAGACCGGGACAAAGAGCGGGTTTAACAGCCACAACGATCGCGATGAGAACGTGTCGGCAGCCGTAAGCGGCGGCAACGACAACGCCTCCGGTCGTCTGTCGGTGTCGTATCAGCGCTACGGCGGCTGGTATGACGGCAAAGGCAACGAGGTGATTATCGATAACACCCAGACCGGCCTCCAGTATTCCGACCGTATTGATGTGATGGGCACAGGCACCATCAACATTGACGATCGTCAGCAGCTGCAGCTGACGACGCAGTACTACAAGAGCGAGTCCGACGGCAAGCATGGGCTGTATCTCGGGAAGAACTTCTCGGCGGTAACGGGCGATGCGACCGCGTACAACAAAGATAATCTCGATTCTGACCGCGTACCGGGCACCGAGCGCCATCTGATTAACCTTCAGTACTCCAATACCGATTTCTGGGGCCAGGATCTGGTCGCACAGATTTACTATCGCGACGAGAGCCTGACCTATTATCCGTTCCCGACCCTGACCAAAGGCGTGGTGAGCAGCATCGGCGCGTCCCAGCAGAAAACCGATTTTTACGGCGGCAAGCTGACGCTGAACAGCAAGCCGGTGGACGATTTAACGCTGACCTGGGGTGTGGATGCCGACCACGAAACCTTCGATGCCAACCAGCAGTTCTTCAACCTGAGCAAGGCCGCGGCGAGCGGCGGCATGGAGCTGGATAACGCCTACAACGTGGGCCGTTACCCGGGCTACAGCATCACCAACCTCGCCCCGTTCCTGCAGGCCAGCTACGACATTGACGCCATCACCCTGAGCGGCGGCGTGCGCTATCAGTACACCGAAAACAAGGTGGACGACTTTGTCGGTTATACCCAGCAGCAGGCCATCGCCACCGGGAAAGCCACCTCCGCCGACGCGGTGCCGGGCGGAAAAACCGATTACAACAACTTCCTGTTTAACGCCGGGATCCTCGGTCGCCTGACCGAACAGCAGCAGCTGTGGTTTAACTTCTCCCAGGGCTTCGAAATTCCGGACCTGGCGAAGTACTACGGCTCCGGCACCTATCAGCTCAGCAACGGTCACTATCGCCTGCTGAACAGCGTCAACGTGAACGACTCGACGCTGGACGGTATCAAGGTCAACGCTTATGAGCTGGGCTGGCGCTACACCGGCGATAACCTGCGCACGCAGGTCGCGGCGTATTACTCGCTCTCTGATAAAACCATCACCATCAACAAGACGGATATGACCATCAACCTGGAAGACGACAAGCGTCGTATCTACGGGGTGGAAGGTCAGGTGGACTATTTCTTCACCGACAGCGACTGGAGCACCGGTGCGAACTTTAACGCCATCAAGTCTGAAACGCGCGAAAACGGCAAATGGGAGAAGCTGACGGTTGACAGCGCCAGCCCGTCGAAAGCCAGCGCTTGGGTCAACTGGGCGCCGGGCGACTGGACCCTGCGCGTGCAGAGCACGCAGACCTTTGACGTGTCAGACTCCGACGGCAAGAAGATCGATGGCTATAACACGGTCGACTTCCTGGGCAGCTACGCCCTGCCGGTGGGTAAGGTCAGCTTCAGCGTGGAAAACCTGCTGGACAAAGACTACACCACCGCCTGGGGCCAGCGCGCGCCGGGGCTGTATAGCCCAACCTACGGCGCACCGGGGCTGTATACCTATAAAGGCCGCGGACGTACGTTTGGTCTGAACTACTCCGTACTGTTCTGATCCTGCGCGCCGCCTGCGGGCGGCGCATTTTGCTGTGTAATTTCAACGCGAATTTGCTATAAAATCAGCGATTTGCTGAAATTGTCGGCAAACGAACGAAAAGTTTAATTTCCCCCTTTGACAAGGTGAACGCAGGTCGATAATATTCGCCCCGTTCACACGATTCCTCTGTAGTTCAGTCGGTAGAACGGCGGACTGTTAATCCGTATGTCACTGGTTCGAGTCCAGTCAGAGGAGCCAAATTTAAAAAGCCTGCTTTTAAAGCAGGCTTTTTGCTTTTCTGCGTATCTGATGTTAATTCAGAATCGCATCCAGTCTTGCAAGCACTTCATTTACAACCGCGTCAGGTATGCGTTCCAGCCGCATGCCGTTCCGGGCAGACATATCAATGGTTCTGGGCTGGTCGCAGCGAATAACGCCCGTTGTTGTTGTCCCCGCCCCTTCCAGTGAAACGGTGAAACCTGCTGTACGTGCAAAGTTTCCGCCGCTGGTGACGGGAACCACTACCGGTAACCGGGTCAGCTTGTTAAACGATGCCTTCGATACGATAAGAACCGGACGTTTTCCACTTTGCTCGTGGCCAGCAATCGGATCCAGTGAAACAAGCCAGATTTCGCCTCTGTCCATTTACAGGATCTCCCTGCCCACCGCAGGCGCATCGATCCATTCCCGCTCCTCTTCGCTCATTTCAGCGTGCGGATCGCACTGCGCCAGCAGCTCCTCAAGCGAATAGCGAGGCCGCTTCTGGGGTTCAATAATCAGGCAGCCATTATTAATGATCATGCCGACTTCGCTGTCCGTCGACAGTTCCAGCGTTTTCAGCACGGCGGGAGGAACCGCCAGCATGATGGATCCGCCGACCTTTTTCAGACGAGTTGTATACATAGCGCACCTCCGAATATTATATTTTAATATAACATTCATGACGGGAAGTGCACAATTATTCATCAGATTCATGGTGATTTCCTTTTCGTATTTAGGTGTCCATAAAGCCTTTATCCATCGAAGGACAGTGCAGGCGGGAACGAAGCGCGGAACTAAGAAGGCTGATAATAGAAAACTGTTTTTGCGGTTCAAAGGATTATGGCGAATCGGATAAACGAAATGCGAGGCGGCTTCCGGATCGGAGCTGCGCCCGCTGTATTGTCTTTTGACCGTCGAAAAGACCCGTAACGCTTAGGGCAGCCTGGCAATCACCTTAATCTCAAACTGGAATCCGTACAGCCACGTCACGCCGATCCCGGTCAACGTAGGGTAAGGCGCTTCCCCCCAGTATTCTGGCAGGATACTCCAGATTGCATCGAGGTTTGACTCGGGATCGACGACAAAGAGGGTAACGTCAACCACGTCATCGAACGTGCAGCCCGCAGCCGTAAGAACAGCATTAAGGTTATCGAATGCCAGCCGGATCTGCGCGTTGAGATCCTCTTCAGGCGAACCATCCTCCCGGCTACCAACCTGTCCCGAAACAAACAGGAAGCCGTTAGATTTGATGGCGGGTGAATACCGGTTGCGCTCGTAGAGCGCCTGTCGACCGAAGGGAAAAACGGCTTCGCGTATTGTCATATTAGTACCTTTGTTATGGGGCGAAATCTGCCCGGTGAACATAAAGACACTTTACAGGTGTCGGATCGGGCGGATAAACAAGCGACTTTGTCCATCATTGTTTGTAATATCCAAACAATCGGTGAAAAGAGAGAACAACGGATGGATCGTTTCGATGCGATGCGCGCCTTTGCTCGCGTGGTTGAGGCAGGCAGTTTCACCAAGGCTGCCCAAACGCTTCATATGAGCAAAACCACGGTGACGCAGCTTATTCAGCAGCTGGAAGCGCGCCTGCGCGTCAAGCTGCTCCACCGCACCACCCGCAGGCTCGGTGTGACTCCTGATGGCGCGGTCTACTACGAGCGTGTCATCCGCCTGCTGGCGGACATGGAAGATGCTGAAAACAGCCTGTCCAGTGCGACGATGACGCCCCGGGGGCGACTACGGGTGGACGTGCCCACTCCTCTCGCCCGCCTGGTGCTGGTGCCCGCGCTACCGGCTTTTCACGCGCGCTACCCTGATATCCAGTTCGACATGGGCGTGAGTGACCGGGTGGTGGATCTGATCGGCGACAACGTGGATTGCGTCGTGCGCGGCGGGGAAATCAATGACCAGTCTCTGATCGCACGCCATATCGGCGATTTACAAATCGGTGTTTACGTCGCACCGAGCTATGTGGAACGCCTCGGCGCACCTGCGCATCCGCGAGAGCTGGAAAACACGGACCATCGCATAGTGGGATTCTTGTCCTCACGCACCGGTAAGGTTGATCCTCTGGTACTGCACGGTGAGAGCGAACATATTGAAATCACGGGCAGCTACGTGCTTGCAGTGGATGATGGCAATGCCTACCTCGAAGCCGGGCTCGCGGGATTAGGCGTGATTGCGCTACCCGTTTATATGGCGGCAGCACATCAGGCTTGTGGCTCCTTGATTCCGCTATTTGAAGACTGGCGTATTAACCCAATGCCCCTGTACCTGGCCTTTCCGCCGAACCGCCACGTTAACGCCAAACTGCGCGTTTTTATTGATTGGATCGTTGAATTGATGCAGCAGCATGTCCCCATTTCTACAAATAAGTAACTGCATCTATTCGTTCATCACCGCCGAGTGACGGTCATGCTGGCGGTTTTGAAGCAGGTTTTTTGCTTTTCTGCCCTACAGCACAAACTCATAGTGCGAGCCATCCGGCAGCTCCACATCAAGCCGCAGCTTTCCGCCCGCCGCCTCAACGTAGCGCTTGAGAGAAGAGAGTTTCAAATCGCGCCCGGGCTTTTCCATTACCGCAACGGTAGGTTGCCTGATACCCAACGCCTGCGCCATTTCTACCTGCGTTTTTTGTACTTTCTCGCGTAACTCAGCAAGATGAATGTTGAGCAAAATATCCGTTGCTATCGCCTGAGCGCTGGCGACAACCTCCGGCTTTTCATCCGCTATAAGCTGCTCAAGGGTTCTTCCCATCGCGCTATTCCCTCTCTTTTAATGTATCCAGCCAGTGAGTGAATTCCTGGTCAGCAACGAGAAGCATCTCATCGTAGAATCGCCTTTCATTGCCGACCTTATTGCCAGCACAAAGCATGATGCCAGTACGGTTTGGATCAAAGGCGAAAAACGCCCGCAAGGGATCGCCCTTACTCTGAATACGTAGCTCTTTCATGTTGCTGTGACGAGAGCCTTTAAGCGTATCAGCGTAGGGTCTCGATAAACCCGGCCCCTTCTCTCGCAAAACCAGCAGTGCTGCAAGTACGCTGGCGCGTTCGTTATCGTCAAGCGAAGTGAACCAGCGATCAAACCTGTCCGTCGTGTTAATTGCCCACACAAGACCTCCCATTCAATATAGATCAAAAGCTATATACGTGCAAAGCTATAGCGATGATTATGCTGAGATGGAAAAGCAGAATCTTGTGGGGTTACGGAAATACTGAATGCGTGCCGGAGTAATTCTATGTATCCCTTGTTGGATATTCATTTTGTTACGAGCAGAATCGGAAAAAGTTCAGCAGCCCAGCAACTGCCGCCAGGCCGCCACTTCCTCATCCAGCCACGCGACAAAAAGAGCCACCTCGGGCTTCGTCTCCGTTGACTGCGCTTTCACCAGCCAGTAAGGCCAGGGATACGGCGCGGTAATTGAGGTTAGCTGGACGAGCTCGCCCCGGGTGATGGCATCCTGAACCAAAGAGCGACGCTCCAGCGCGATGCCTTTCCCGAGCCGAACGGCTTCGATAATTAAATTCGAGTCGTTAATGCATAATCCGCCAGGCACGATCTCTTTCTCCAGCCCCGCATTTACGCACCACGTTTTCCACGACTCCATGGAAAAAATAATATGACTTTTTGCAATCTCAGCCGGCGTAGCGGGCAGCACACCGCCGTTATAGCCGGGTGCGGCCACCACAATAAGCTCATCGGAAAAAAGGTAATGGCTTTCGCTCCCTTCCCAGTTTCCCTTCCCCATTCGTATCGCGATATCTGTTCCTTCCTGCTGCAGGCTGGTGACCGTCAGGCTGGCCTGGATCCGAAGGGTGATAAGCGGATATTTCGCCCGAAAGCGTTCCAGACGCGGCAACAGCCAGTGGCATCCAAAAGACGGAACCATCGCCAGCGTCAGCTCCTGCTTTCTCGGCTTCACCTGTACAAGCCGGGTGGCATCCGCAATATGGTTCAACGCCTCGCGTACCTGTAAGGCATAGAGCCGCCCTTCTTCGTTAATCTGCACCCCGCGCCCCTGACGGATAAAGAGCTTTACGCCCACCATCTCCTCCAGCAGTTTGATCTGCTGGCTGATTGCGGAATGGGTAACGTGGAGCTCTTTCGCCGCCAGCGTCACGCTGCCAAGACGGGCGACGGCTTCAAAGCTTCGCAAACTGGCAATGGGTGGAAAATCCGACATGAAAGCACTTCCTTATCCGCGCTGGATGTATAACGGCAACTTGCCCACATGTCAGTAATACTAACCTTTACGGTAAGATACTGAAGATATTCGCCAGGAAGTTTGTATTGTACTGTCTGTTCATCCTCTTCAATGACGCGTTATTTCACAGAGACAGGAAAACGGCAACGATGATTAAGCTTGTTGGCATGATGGATTCACCTTATGTACGGCGCGTGGCGATTTCCCTTGAACTTTATGGCGTTGAGTTTGAAAGCCAGCCGCTGTCGGTCTTTAGCACTTTCGAAGCGTTCTCCCGAATCAACCCCGCGGTAAAAGCGCCGACGCTGATTCTGGATAACGGAATACGTTTGATAGACTCGTCATTGATATTGAATTATTTCGAGACTCAGGCCGCACCCGGGCGGAGACTTCTGCCCGTCGAGCCGGATGCGCTGGCAAACGATCTTCAGACGCTGGGCTTTATCCTCGCCGCCGCGGAGAAAGCCGTGCAAAATGTGTATGAGCACAACCAGCGCCCGGTGGAAAAGCAGCACGCTTTATGGGTCGAGCGCATTACCACCCAGCTGCTGGCGGCCTGCAGGGAATGGAATGCCTTGCTGAAGACGCGTCCGGCCTCCGCCGTTCCCGATCAGGTTGCCGTCACGAGCACGGTTGTCTGGACGTTTATTCAGTCGATGATCCCGCACATCGTTAACGCAGCGGATTTTAGAGGGATTCAGGCGGTTGCCGAATCATTTGAATCACAGGCGGTCTTTAAAAAATATCCGTTCAGCTAAGCGATGAGCCCGGTCAGCGCAGCGCTACCGGGCAAATCAGCACCTAAATCTGATAATCAATCGCCACTTCTTCCGGCTCCATCACCTGACGTTTAATCTCATCTACCGACAGCCCGGCGTTGCAGAGCTCGATAAAGCGCCACACATAGTTGCGCTGCAGCTGCCCGCGCTTCAGGCCAAGCCATACGGTGTTGGCGTCGAACAGATGACGCGTATCAAGACGCACCAGGTTCCCGTCCTCGCGTTCTCCGCTGGACTGTTCCGCCACCAGACCAATGCCCAGACCCAGCTCGACGTAGGTTTTGATCACGTCAGAATCCTGCGCGCTCAGCACCACGTCCGGCGTTAGCCCTTTGCGGTTGAAGGCCTCGTCTATGCGCGAGCGTCCGGTGATCCCCTGGCGGTAGGTGATCAGCGGCCATTTCGCAACGTCTTCCAGCGTCAGAGGGGAAACCTGATTCAGCGGATGATCGACCGGGAGTAACAGGCTGTGGTACCAGCGGAACCAGGGAAAGGCCACCAGCAGCGGGTCGTTGCTCAGGCGTTCGCTGGCAATGCCGATATCCGCCCCACCGTTTTGCAGCAGCACTTCAATTTCCTGCGGCGTGCCCTGGATGAGCTCCAGACGGACGTCGGGGAAAAGTTCGCGGAACGCTTTAATCACCGGCGGCAGGCTGTAGCGCGCCTGGGTGTGGGTGGTGGCAATGGTGAGTACGCCCGAGGCGTCATTGGTAAAGAGATCCGCCAGACGACGCACGTTGCTTGCCTCGTTGAGGATCCGCTCAGCGATGGTAAGCAAAGCCTTACCGGGCTCCGTCATGCCGAGCAGCCGCTTGCCGCGACGGATAAAGATCTCTATACCCAGCTCCTCTTCCAGCTCGCGTATGTGGCGGCTGACGCCGGACTGAGAGGTATAAAGCATATTGGCGACCTCGGTCAGGTTGTAGTCCCGCCTGGCCGCCTCACGGATAATTTTAAGTTGCTGGAAATTCACGGTTCACTCCGGCGCATCTGACATAGCTCTATTGTTAGAGTCAGCCGCGCTGCAGAACAAATAATAAAAACCAGCATCTTATGCTTTTATGGAATATCAGCTCACGAGCTGGAGTTCACGGTTCTCAAGCGACGGCTTGCTGACCAGCGACATCAAAATCTCTTTTACCGCCTGCGCCTGCGGCGTCAGCGAACCGCGTGCAGACATGTTCAGCGACAGCGGCAGGCTCATCGAAGGCGTGGTGATCCGCGCCATCCAGCCGTTTGCCGCGCTGCACAGCGAGCGGGCTGCGGATTCCGGCAGAACCGTCACCCCCATTCCGCTGGCAATGGCCGCGGTGAGCGTGGAGATTGAGTCAATTTCGCCGATGATTTTGGCCGTCAGGCGGCGCAGGGAGAACGCTTCGTCCACGCGCACGCGCACGGCGCTGTAGTCGCGCGGCAGATAAAGGTTCATCTCTGCCACGGCGGTAAGGTCTACGCTCTGGCCCGGACAGTCACGGGTGCCCACGAGGTAGAGATCTTCTTTCAGCAGCGGCTGGCTGGTGATGCCGGCGACCGGGGAGCGATCGTAAAGGACCGCCATATCCAGCTGGCCGTTGAGCAGTTTGTCATTCAGCACGGAGCCGCTGTTTTCGTGCAGGTACACCAGCACTTCTGGCAGCTCGGCGCGGACGGCCTGCAGCAGCGGCATGGTAAT
Source organism: Enterobacter sp. UPMP2060 (assembly GCF_053709655.1). NCBI lineage: Bacteria > Pseudomonadati > Pseudomonadota > Gammaproteobacteria > Enterobacterales > Enterobacteriaceae > Enterobacter > Enterobacter sp. UPMP2060. Next base: position 566,244 of record NZ_JBSKJQ010000002.1, on the reverse strand, counting down.
AGAGGACGCGGCCGTTCCCGGCGCCAGGCCGATAGACACGTGCCCGCTCAGGGTCTGTCCCACGTTATTCACCGCCAGCTGCGCCTGTTCACACTGGCGGAGGATGGTGCGCGCATGGGTATACAGGATTTTGCCTGCTTCCGTTGGCGTGACGCCGCGTTTGGTGCGGATCAACAGCTGCTGATCCATCTCGCCTTCCAGAGTAGCCACCTGCTGGCTCAGCGCAGGCTGCGCGATATGCAGCACTTCTGCCGCTTGAGTCAGGCTGCCGATATCGACGATTTTTACGAAGTATTTCAGTCGTCTTAAGTTCATTTTGCCCCCTGTTCGAAATGCTGTGCCGGAACCGGCTGTCGTTGTTGAACAGGTTTTGCAATATGAATGCCACTTTTACCAGGCGGTCCAAATTGTTCGCTAAGCGCCTGAAAATAAGGAAACCTAATCATGGAGGGGGGTTTTATTACCGAAACAGCAGTTTATGATCTGCCCCATTAGGGGTATACCCGCACCATGACGGTGCATTCCGCTGCCAAAAACATCACTTTGCCGATTTTGTCAGCAAACGATCAAAAGGCGTTGATCCACCCTTTGACAAGGCGAACGCAGGTCGATAATATGCGCCCCGTTCACACGATTCCTCTGTAGTTCAGTCGGTAGAACGGCGGACTGTTAATCCGTATGTCACTGGTTCGAGTCCAGTCAGAGGAGCCAAATTTGAAAAGCCTGCTTTTAAAGCAGGCTTTTTGCTTTTCTGCGCAAGGTAAATGCAAAACGGCAACCGGGTTGCCGTTTTTAGTGTTTGCACCCTCTCCCGCGGGAGAGGGCTGGGGTGAGGGCACCAGCCCGCACTATCCCTTCACATGCCGATCTTAACCGGCATCCCCGACCGCCGTTCCAGCTCAGCGCCCGCGCCCTCGTTTATCAGCTGCGTCCGCTGCGCGGCTGAAATGGGGAGAGGCACTTTGCTGGTCGATTCAAACTCCGCGCGGTTACGTGATAATGGCTCGTGAACCTCCACCCAGCGGCTGCCGTCCGGCTCCGTGGTCATCTTTACAGGCCGATCGATAAGCTGCACGCGGGTTCCCACGGGAACGTTATCGAAAAGATACTTGATGTCGTTATTACGCAGACGAATACAGCCCTGACTCACCCGCAGCCCGATGCCGAAATTCGAGTTTGTGCCGTGAATGGCATACAGCCTGCCGATATAAATCGCATACAGCCCCATCGGGTTATCCGGCCCGGCGGGCACGAATGCCGGCAGCGTTTTCCCTTCTGCCGCATAGGCACGGCGCGTGTTCGGCGTTGGAGACCAGGTTGGCCCCTCCTGCTTACGCTCAACGGCCGTCACCCAGTTACGCGGGGTTTCACGCCCGGCCTGACCGATGCCGATGGGCAGCACTTCAACGGTGTTACCGCCAGGCGGGTAGTAGTAGAGGCGCATCTCCGCCGCATTGACGATAATGCCCTCGCGGACGGTGTCAGGCAAAATCAGCTGCTGGGGTATCACCAGCCGGGTGCCGGGTTTGGGCAAAAAAGGATCCACGCCCGGGTTTGCTTCCAGCAGGTTGCTCAGCCCCTGCCCGTGCTGCGCGGCAAAGGCTTCCAGAGGCAGCGTATTGCCTTCGGGAACGGTGATGATAATCGGGGTGCCCACCAGACGACTGCCTTCCGGCGGGAGCGTATAGTTTACGGCAAACGCACCGGGTACAGCGGCACACAGCGTAAGGACGAACCAGGTAAGTCGAATCATAGTTTTCTGCGCTCACAAAAGAGAAAGCCCGGACTCAGGCAGGCTTTCTCAGTTTACGCTATCACGCCTCGGTTTTGCGCCACCTGCGCGTCAGCACTTTCTCCGCCTCGACAATAAGGAACATCACAAAACCAATCAGGAAGGTGATGACCCAGTAGCGGAACGGCAGCGCTTCGGTGCCAAAGAGCATCTGCATGAACGGTGCGTAAATGATAAGAAGCTGTAGCGCCAGCAGTACGCCGCTCACGATCCAAATCCCTTTGTTCGCCAGCAGGCCTTTGCTCAGCGAGAAGCCGTCATTCACGCGGCAGTTGAGCATGTAGAACCACTGCGCAGTGACCAGGGTTTGCAGCAGCACGGTGCGGATAAATTCTGCCGAGTAGCCGCGCGGCTGTAGCCAGGCTTCCAGCACGAAGGCGCTGATGGCAATCATCAGACCGACAAACACCACGCGCCAGATGGCATAGCCGTCCATCACATGGAGATTCGCCTTGCGCGGTGGCCGGTTCATGATGTCCTTCTCACCCGCTTCAAACGCCAGGCCAAACGACAGCGTTGCCGACGTCGCCATGTTCATCCACAGGATCAGGACCGGCGTCAGCGGGATCAGGTTCCCCGCCAGCAGCGCGATGATAATCAGCAGAGCCTGCGCGATGTTGCTGGGGATAACGAACAGAATGGTCTTTTTCAGGTTATCGTAAACCCGACGCCCCTCGTGCACCGCGCTGGCAATGGTGGCAAAGTTGTCATCCGTTAACACCATGTCGGCGGCTTCCTTGGTCACTTCAGTCCCCTTAATCCCCATGGCGATACCCACATCCGCCCGCTTGAGCGCGGGGGCATCATTTACGCCATCCCCGGTCATGCCCACGACTTCCTGTTTACTTTGCAGAGCCTGCACAAGGCGGAATTTATCCTCCGGGCTGGTTCGGGCGAAAATATCGTACTGCTGTGCGGCGTCGCTCAGCTGACGATCGTCCATCGCCTCCAGCTCACGTCCGGTGATAGCGCTTGCGGCGTTACCAATCCCCAGCATTTGCCCAATGCTCATTGCCGTTTGCGGGTGGTCGCCGGTGATCATTTTCACGCGGATCCCGGCCTGCAGACAGTCGGCAATGGCGGTAATGGCCTCCGGACGCGGCGGATCCATCATTCCTGCGATACCCAGCAGGATCACGCCGTCATGCAGGTCCGGATGATCCAGCTCGCGTTGTCCCTCGTGGGCAGGTTTCCAGGCCGCAGCCACCATGCGCAGCCCTTCACGGGCATACTCTTCAATCTTCCCTTCCCAATAAGGCTGATCGAACGGCTGCAGCCCGTCATTCGTCTGCTGGTACTGGCAGAGGCGGAACAGGACGTCCGGCGCGCCGGTGATTAAAATCACCTCTTCATCGCCTAGCCGGTACAGCGTGGACATGTATTTATACTGTGAATCAAACGGGATTTTACTGCGCATTTCGGTATCGACCGGTGGGAGCGGGATTTTCGCCGCCAGCACCTTCAGCGCGCCCTCGGTTGGGCCCCCGGTGATTTTCCACAGCCCCTGCTCGTCTTTGATCAGCTGGCTGTCATTACAGAGATCAATGGTGCGCAGGTAGCGTTCCAGCAGGGAACCCTGCGTCACGCTGACGGGCGTCGGGTCCTCTACGGGGTGAATATTCCCCACCGGTTCGTAGCTGTCGCCCTCCACGCGATAGGTCGTGTCAGCGGTAATCACCGCTTTGACCGTCATTTCATTCATCGTCAGGGTGCCGGTTTTATCCGAGCAGATGACCGTCATCGCCCCCAGCGTTTCCACCGTAGGCAGCTTGCGAATGATGGCCTTGCGACGCGCCATGGCCTGTACGCCAAGCGAAAGGATGATGGAAATGATGGCCGGCAGGCCTTCCGGCACGGCGGCAACGGCGAGGCTAATAAGCGACAGCACCAGTTCAGAAACCGGCATATCCCGGAACAGGAGGCTAAAGACAAACAGCGCCACCATCATCACCAGGATAGTGATGAAGATAGTCTTACCGAGCTTATCCATCTGCACCATCAGCGGCGTGCGGTGTTTTTCAATGTCGGACATCATCTGATTGATGTGGCCCAGCTCGGTCTCGCCCCCGGTTGCTACCACCACGCCTTTACCGCCGCCGGAGCTGACGGTAGTGCCTGAGTAGAGCAGATTATACCGGTCACCTAAGGGCAGTTCCCCGCTTAACGCATCGCTGTTTTTCTCAACAACGGTGGATTCGCCGGTCAGGATGGCCTCCTCCACGCGAAGGTTATGCGCTTCAATCACGCGCAGGTCCGCAGGGATACGATCCCCGGCGCGGATCACCACGATATCTCCCGGGACCAGCGCCGTGGTGGGGATCGTTTCGTGATTCCCCTGTCGTACCACCACGGCTTCGCTGGAGAGCATATTGCGAATGCTCTGCAGCGATTTTTCAGCATTGCTCTCCTGGATATGGCCAATCAGCGCGTTAATGATGGCAACCCCAAGGATCACAAACATGTCTACCCAGTGGCCCATGAAGAGCTTAAGCAACGCGGCCACCAGCAGAACATAAATCAATACGTCGTTAAAATGCGCCAGGAAGCGCAGCCAGGCGGGTTTGCCCTTTTTTTGCGGTAACGCATTCTCACCGTGCTGCTGCAGTCGGGCTGATGCCTCAGTGCCGCTAAGGCCTTCAAGGGTGGAGTGAATATTCGACAGGGTTTCGTCAACGGTTTGTTGATAATACGGACGTTCAGGTTTTCCTGTTTTCATCGTTCCTTCCTCAGGTTCTATTCAGAAATCACCTTGCTTCTCTGTAATTAACGAATAACGAAAACAGGAACATGTGCGTAACGAACAATACTTGCCGCCTCCGATCCTAACAAATGGGTTTGAATATTTGGATTTCGCGAGCCGACAATAATCGCGCCGACGGTAAGTTCATCCGCCAGCTTAATAACCTCATCACGAACATTCCCGCTACGGACGTGGAGATGAACACGCTCTTCTGGCAGATTTACTTTTTTGACCAGGTCAGACAGCTTTTCTTTTGAATTATTAATCATATATTCATCCATCTTGCGCGCATCTGAAATAAAACCACGCGTCAGTTCGGCTGAAAATTTGGGCATGACGTGCAGCAAATGAATGTCACCCGATGCGCTTTGCGCCAGAAACTGTGCATGCTGCAACGCTTTATCCGCAAGGCTTGTCTCGTAGACATCCACCGGAACGAGAATGTTTTTATACATATCGAGCATCCTTTTTATAACCAACACGAGAGTGAATGAAGCAAAAAAACGCATTAAATGCAGGGGGTTGCCCTTAATGCCAGTTACGGTAAAAAAAGATGATTAACATTAAACGTAGCACAGGAATATCAGGTTTAGCGCTTCCCCACTGATAATGGTTATTTAACATTTATCTTTTCGCCGACTATGCTCATAGTCAGCTACCGCTTCCGGCTCATGGAGGAATGTATGTATGGTTTAAGCCTGATCCGTCTGGGTATGTTTATTGCGCTTGCCATTATCGCCAGCACGGCGATTGGTTTATTTACCTATATGGTCGTCACTGTTCTGGCAGAATAGTGTCACCCCTGTCCAGGTTATGGAATAAATAAAACAGTTATTTATTAGGGGAATACAGTGAACCGCTACCTCTCTCTTTTACCGTTCGTTTTGTTAACGCTCACGGCGTGCGACCCGAAACCGAAGCAAGACTCTCCCCTTCCCAGGATGGTAAAAGTGGCGGAGGTGACGGTTCCCGGTCACGCCCAGCAGCGCGTTTTCCCCGCCCGCATTGAATCGGGCGATGCCACAGACCTTTCCTTCAAGCGCGCAGGTCAAATTGAAGCGCTCGACGTGCGTCAGGGCGCAGCCATCAAGCAGGGGCAACAGCTTGCCAGACTGAACGCCCGTGAAGCCCAGCAGCGGGTTAACGACAGACAAACGGCGGCGACGCTGGCCCAGAGGCAGTTCGATCGCTTCCAGACGCTGGCGGGCCGGAAGGCGATTTCGAAAGCGGAAATGGACGTGCAGCGTGCGAACCGCGATTCGGCGAATGCGGCGCTGCAGATTGCCCGGGAAGAGCTGAATCAGATGACGCTCGTCGCCCCCTTCAGCGGGACGGTGGCCAGCGTACATGTCCGAAACCATCAGGTGGTGTCCCCCGGACAGCCCATTGCCACGTTAACCCGCACCGACCTGCTTGACGTGGTGTTCAGCATCCCTGAAAACCTGTTTAAGACCTTTGATATCCGCAACGCGCAGTATCGCCCGGTAGTGAGAATTAACGCCATTCCGGATCGGGAATTTACCGCCGTCTACAAAGAGCACTCGGGCAGCAGCGACAGCAATACCCTGACCTGGCAGGTGATACTGACCATGCCGCGGCCAGATGATTTTCCCGCCGTCGGCGGCGTAAGCGGTACGGTGACCATCAATTTAACCAACCTCCCGGCGGGCGCGGACGCTCAGGCGCTGGTCGTCCCGGTTGAGGCAGTTTTTAACCCGGACAACAGCCCGCGCAATGAACCGCACGTCTGGGTCGTAACGGGCGAAGGCGACGCGCTCCATCTTGAAGACCGCAAGGTCAGCGTGGGGCAAGTGAGCACCGAAGGCGTGGTGATCACCAGCGGGCTTAAGGCGGGCGAGCGCGTGGTGGCCGCGGGCGTTGGGGAGCTCCATGCTAACCAGCCGGTGCGTATCTGGACGCGTGAACGGGGCCTGTAATGGATATCTCTCGTCAATTTATTAATAACCCTGTTCGCGTCTGGCTAACGATCCTGCTGCTGGGCATCGGGGGGATTTTCGCCCTGTTGAATATCGGCAGGCTGGAAGATCCCGCCTTTACCATCAAAACCGCTGTGGTGGTCACCCACTACCCCGGCGCATCCGCTCAGCAGGTTGAAGAGGAGGTAACGCTTCCGCTGGAGAATGCCCTGCAGCAGCTGCCTTATCTGGATAACGTCAGCTCTATCTCGTCAAACGGTCTGTCGCAAATCACCGTTAACATCGCGTCACGCTATCACTCGAACGAGCTGCCGCAGATTTGGGATGAACTGCGCCGCCGCGTGGGCGATGCCTCGCGTCAGTTCCCGCCCGGCGTCGTCACGCCCTTTGTAAATGACGATTTCGGCGACGTGTTCGGCTTCTTCTTCGCCATTTCCGGGAATGAATTCAGCAACCCTGAACTGGTGAGATACGCGGAGCAGCTTCGCCGCGAGTTAATTCTGGTCCCGGGGGTTGCGAAGGTCGCCATCGGTGGGGCGATTAGCCAGCAGGTCAACATTGATATCTCCCTGAGCAAAATGGCCGCGCGCGGCATTACGCTGAACCAGCTTTCCGCCCTGCTCAGCAGACTTAACGTTGTTTCCAGCGCAGGAGAAATCACCTCCGGCACCGAATCCATTCGCCTGCACCCGACCGGCGAGTTCGGGAATCTTGATGAACTGGCGGATCTCATCATCACGCCTTCCGGCACCGGGGCGGCGACGCGTCTGCGGGATATCGCCACGCTGTCGCGCGGGCTGAACGAATCGCCAGCCAGTATCTACCATGCCAACGGCAAAAAAGCCGTCACCATGGGCGTCTCGTTTATTCCCGGGGTGAACGTGATCGACGTGGGCCACGCGCTGGAGGCGAAGCTAAACCAGATGTCGGCGGAAAAACCGGCCGGCATACGGATAGACCTGTTTTACGATCAGGCCGCCGAAGTGGGCCATTCCGTTAACGGTTTTATTATTAACTTCCTGATGGCACTGGCGATTGTCATCGGCGTGCTGCTGATTTTTATGGGCGTACGCAGCGGGATCATCATTGCGGTTTCTCTCGCCCTTAACGTGCTGGGCACGCTGCTGATTATGTATCTGTGTGGCATTGAGCTCCAGCGCATCTCGCTTGGGGCGCTGATTATCGCCCTCAGCATGCTGGTGGATAACGCCATCGTGATTGTCGAAGGGGTATTGATTGCCCGACAGCAGGGCTCCCCGCTGTTAACCGCCGTAAACTACATCATCCGCCGCTCCGCCCTGCCGTTGCTGGGGGCGACGGTGATTGCCATCCTGGCGTTTGCCCCTATCGGGCTGTCGCAGGATTCCACCGGGGAATACTGTAAATCCCTGTTCCAGGTGCTGCTGATTTCCCTGATGCTGAGCTGGTTCTCGGCGCTCACCCTCACCCCGGTGCTGATTAAGTGGTGGTTGTTTAAAAACGACAGCGCGCCCGATAAAACCGACGAGTCAGACCCTTACGATAAACGACTCTACCGCGCCTACCAGCGCCTGCTTAACATGCTGCTGAGCCATAAGGCACCGACGCTCATTGTGATGGCTGCGCTGCTGGCAGCGTCTGTCTGGGGCTTCGGCGCCGTACGGCAAAACTTTTTCCCGTCGTCTAATACGCCCATTTTCTTTGTCGACCTGTGGTTACCCTACGGTACCGATATCAAGTGGACTGAGAAAATGACCAGCGATATCGAAAAAACCATTAACGGCCAGCCTGGCGTGGAGACCACCGTCTCAACCATTGGTCAGGGAAGTATGCGCTTTATTCTGACCTACAGCGGACAGCGCCAGTACAGCAACTATGCGCAGATCATGGTGCGCATGGACGACCAGCGCAACATCTCCGCCCTGACGCGCCACGTGGACGAGTACATCGCGCGAAACTATCCGCAGGTCAACGCCAGCACCAAACGCGTGATGTTTGGCCCCTCCGGCGACAGCGCCATTGAGGTGCGCATTAAAGGCCCCGACCCTGACCGGCTGCGCCTGATTGCCAGCCAGGTGGACAACATCCTCACCCGCGATCCGGCCACGGGCAGCGTCAGGAACGACTGGCAAAACCGCAGCAAGGTGATCCGCCCACAGTACGTTGCCGCCCTGGGCCGCGAGCTTGGCGTAGATAAGCAGGACGTCGACAACGCGCTGGAGATGAACTTCTCCGGCAGCCGGGCGGGGCTGTATCGGGAAGGCAGTGACCTGCTCCCGGTCGTGGTGCGCCCGCCTGAGAGCGAACGGCTGGACGCCAGTCACCTGAACAACGTGCTGGTCTGGAGCCAGACGCGGCAGCAGTATATCCCGCTGAGTAACGTCGTCAGCCGCTTCTCGCTGGAGTGGGAAGATCCGCTCATCCTTCGACGCGACCGCTCGCGGGTGCTGACGGTGCAGACGGACCCGGACCCGCTGAGCCAGCAAACCTCCGGGGACATTCTCGCCCGGGTGAAGCCGCAGGTAGATGCCCTTCCCCTGCCACACGGCTACAGCATCGAGTGGGGGGGCGACGCGGAAAACTCCAGCGAAGCGCAGCAGGGGCTATTCACTACGCTACCTCTCGGGTATCTGGTGATGTTTGTCATTACGGTGCTGATGTTCAGCTCGGTAAAAAATGCGGTCGCTATCTGGCTGACCGTACCGCTGGCGCTGATTGGCGTGACGCCGGGATTTTTACTTACCGGCATTCCCTTTGGCTTTATGGCGCTGATTGGTCTGCTGAGCCTGAGCGGAATGCTCATCCGCAACGGCATCGTGCTGGTGGAAGAAATCGAGCAGCAGAAAACGCAACAGGATCAGCACAGCGCGATCGTGTACGCCGCGACCTCGCGTCTGCGCCCCATCCTGCTCACCGCGTTTACGACCGTACTTGGCCTGGCTCCGCTGCTGCTGGACGTTTTCTTCCAGAGCATGGCCGTTGTGATTATGTTTGGACTGGGGTTTGCTACAATCCTGACGCTGCTGGTACTCCCCGTGATCTATGCGTGTTTCCATCGTAAGGACGAAGCCAAACAACAATGAATGCGACAGGGCTGAACATTATCAAGACGCTGGGCTGTATGACGGCGGTGACCTTCTTTACCATCTACAACACCTGGGATCATTATGATTATGACTATCACTGGATCCTGGGGTTTTTAACCTTTATTTCAACCATCGCCACACCGCTGTTTTTTGTCGTTGCGGGCTATCTCGACGGACAATCACGGCACGGCACCCGCTGGCAGCTGGGTAAAATTAAAAGTCTGGTGATTGTTTTTCTGTTCTGGATAACGATCTACTACCTGTGGGAGCCCTATCAGCGCGGGTATTTAATCCAGCCCTGGTTCGTGTTTGCGTTTGTGGTGATTTACACCTTCCACCCGGCGGTGGAGTGGCTCAGCCAGCGGCGAGGGCTGTTCTGCGGCGCGATTGCCGCCCTGCTGCTCTTTTCCTACGGATACGATCTGCTGTCAGCGCTCTATCCTGGAACGCACGTCCTTTCTCTTTCACCGCAGTATCGGCTGTGGACGTGGCTGCTGTTTTATCTGACGGGGCAACTCTTTTGCGACCCGAAAATTGCCGAGTGGATTAGCCGCAAAAATGTCGTCAGGGCGGCGGTTGTCGCCATCCCGTTTATCTACCTCTTCACCTGGTTTTACGAGCGCCACTTTTTCTTCGCCCTGTTCAAGGCGGACAGAAACGCCTTTATTCTCACCGGCTCGCAGATTTACATTTTGATCATCGCGCTGGTGATTGCGGCGAACGGCGTGCGCTTTCGCCGCAATGCTGAATTTAAGGAGTCCATTCTGGCCGCCATCAGCAAAACGATGACTGGCGTGTATATTGTGCACTACTCGGTGTTTCATCTGCTGACGGCGCTGATACCGGTGACCTCTCTCGGTATGAAGCTGGCGCTGATTGTGCTCACCTTCGTCACCTCAGTTCTGTTCTCCATGCTGGTATTGTCTAACGCCGTGGCAAAAAAGGTGATCACCCTTTAGAAGCCTAAGCGCAGCCAGGCAAAGAGCACGTTGCCGTTGTTATAGGTTCCGGGAATATAGGTGAACTGGACGGTAACGCGCTTATACCCGGCGGAAAACAGCGGGAAGATAAACGGTAGCGGGACATAGTTTGCAAAATCATCTCGCGCCGTGATGCCCGCCGCGGCACCGAGCCCAAGACGGAAATCTTTGGCATCATCCAGATACCAGCCCTTCTCCCAGCCATAGCCCATCGCGGGCTGCCATTCGTTGTGCGAGTCCTTGAACATCATTGCGAACAGCGCGCTCCAGTTGCCCTCTTCGTTATAGCGGGAAACGCCCAGCCCGCCGCCCCACGGCATTTCATTGTAATTGTCGGTTTTTTCTTTGTCGTACATAAAGCGAGCATGCCAGCTCAGAAACGGCAGGTACAGGTCGTAACGTTGGGGCTCTTCCCAGGTTTGCGAAATATCATCCGTCAGCGCATTCCACCAGCCGCTGATGCGTTGCTCACCGTAGACGCTGGGCTCCGCGTTAAGCGGTGCGACGAATAAAAACAGGACCATCCAGAATGCCGAAAAGGTGCGTTGCATCGTTATTCCCTCAGCTTAACTTACGCAGCGGTCACTATTACTGTAAACCATTCAGCCTTTAACGGAGCCAGAAGACACAATTATCTCGCTCAGGCGGGGATGAAATTTATTTATTCAGCACCATCCGGAAAGATAAAAACGTTTTCTCAGGCGTTCTGTCGCGGTAGTCTCATAGGTTCCGTTTATATGACGGCCGCTATGTGAGTGACCTTTTCTTATACCAATAATTAAAAAATCAGTACGGACAGGACAACTATGGACTCCACCCTCATCTCCGATCGTCCCAACGAGGAGACACCTTCGCTCAATCGTGCCCGCCGCGCAGCCTTAGGCAGCTTCGCGGGTGCCGTCGTCGACTGGTATGATTTTCTGCTTTACGGCATCACTGCCGCCCTGGTGTTTAACCGCGAGTTTTTTCCCCAGGTCAGCCCTGCGATGGGCACGCTCGCCGCGTTTGCCACCTTCGGGGTCGGCTTTCTGTTTCGCCCGCTGGGCGGTGTGATCTTCGGCCACTTCGGCGACCGCCTGGGCCGCAAGCGCATGCTGATGCTCACCGTCTGGATGATGGGGATCGCCACCGCGCTGATTGGTATTCTCCCTTCGTATTCCGCCATTGGCTGGTGGGCGCCGGTACTGCTGGTCACCCTGCGCGCCATCCAGGGATTCGCCGTCGGCGGCGAATGGGGCGGTGCGGCGCTTCTGTCCGTAGAGAGCGCGCCGAAAAATAAGAAAGCGTTTTACAGCAGCGGCGTACAGGTCGGGTACGGCGTGGGCCTGCTGCTTTCCACCGGGCTGGTATCGCTAATCAGCCATCTCACCACCGACGAGCAGTTCCTGAGCTGGGGCTGGCGTATTCCGTTCATCTTCAGCATCGTGCTGGTCATCGCCGCGCTGTGGATCCGTAACGGGATGGAGGAGTCGGCTGAGTTTGAAAAACAACAGCTGGAAAAACCGCTCGCCAAAAAGCGTCTGCCTGTGATGGAAGCGCTGGTTCAGCACCCTGGCGCTTTTCTGAAAATTATCGCCCTGCGCCTGTGCGAGTTGCTGACGATGTATATCGTCACCGCCTTTGCCCTGAACTACTCGACGCAGAACCTCGGTCTTCCCCGCGAGCTGTTCCTGAATATTGGCCTGCTGGTCGGCGGGATCAGCTGTCTGACTATCCCCTGCTTCGCCTGGCTGGCGGACAGGTTTGGCCGCCGTCGCGTTTACATCACCGGGGCGCTGATTGGCACCCTCAGCGCCTGGCCATTCTTTATGGCGCTCGAGGCGCAGTCGATCTTCTGGATTGTCTTCTTCGCCATCATGCTCGCCAACATCGCTCACGATATGGTGGTCTGCGTGCAGCAGCCGATGTTCACCGAACTGTTTGGCGCAAGCTACCGCTACAGCGGCGCGGGCGTGGGCTACCAGGTGGCAAGCGTGGTCGGTGGCGGATTTACGCCGTTTATTGCCGCCGCGCTGGTGACCTTCTCCGGCGGCAACTGGCACAGCGTGGCGATTTATCTGCTGGCCGGTTGCCTGCTGTCGGCGGCGACGGCGCTGCTGATGAAAGAGACGAGCCACGGCTGATCTCCCTTTTGTTTCACAGGCGTGTGACATACTATCGGGTAGAGTCGCACACCTGTGGAACAAGGAGACAGAGATGAATAATAAGGGCTCCAGCCTGACCCCGGCTCAGGCGCTGGAAAAACTCGACGCGCTGTATGAACAGTCCGTCAACGCGCTGCGCGGCGCCATCAGCGAATATATCGAAACAGGGAAACTTCCCGACCAAAAGGCCAGAACCGAGGGCCTTTTTGTTTATCCATCGCTCTCTGTGACCTGGGACGGCAGCGCCAGCAGTAATCCCAAAACCCGCGCCTACGCGCGCTTTACCCACTCCGGCTGCTACAGCACCACCGTCACCCGCCCTGCGCTGTTCCGCCCGTATCTGGAAGAACAGCTTACGCTGCTGTACCAGGATTACGGCGCGCACATTGCCGTTGAGCCCTCACAGCATGAGATCCCGTATCCGTACGTGATTGACGGTTCGGCGTTAACCCTTGACCGCTCCATGAGCGCGGGGCTGACCCGCCACTTCCCGACGACGGAACTTTCCCAGATTGGCGATGAGACGGCCGACGGGATTTATCACCCGGCAGAATTTTCTCCCCTGTCGCACTTTGATGCCCGACGGGTCGATTTCTCTCTGGCGCGCCTGCGCCACTACACCGGTACGCCAGTCGAACATTTCCAGCCGTTCGTGCTCTTTACCAACTACACCCGCTACGTTGATGAGTTTGTCCGCTGGGGCTGCAGCCAGATCCTCGACCCGGAGAGCCCGTACATCGCGCTGTCCTGCGCGGGCGGGATCTGGATCACCGCTGAAACCGAAGCGCCCGAGCAGGCCATTTCCGACCTGGCGTGGAAAAAGCACCAGATGCCCGCCTGGCACCTGATCACCGCCGACGGCCAGGGCATCACGCTGATTAACATCGGCGTTGGCCCGTCAAATGCCAAGACCATCTGCGACCATCTGGCGGTGCTGCGCCCGGACGTTTGGCTGATGATTGGCCACTGCGGCGGCCTGCGTGAAAGCCAGCTGATTGGCGACTACGTGCTGGCCCACGCTTATCTGCGCGATGACCACGTGCTTGATGCGGTGCTGCCGCCGGATATCCCAATCCCGAGCATCGCCGAAGTACAGCGCGCGCTGTATGACGCCACCAAGGAGGTCAGCGGCATGCCGGGCGAAGAGGTTAAACAGCGCCTGCGCACCGGTACGGTCGTCACAACGGATGACCGCAACTGGGAGCTGCGCTACTCCGCCTCCGCGCTGCGGTTCAACCTGAGCCGCGCGGTGGCGATCGATATGGAGAGCGCCACCATTGCCGCGCAGGGGTATCGCTTCCGCGTTCCTTACGGCACGCTGCTGTGCGTCTCCGACAAGCCGCTGCACGGTGAAATTAAGCTGCCGGGCCAGGCCAACCGTTTCTACGAAGGGGCTATCTCTGAGCATCTGCAGATTGGTATTCGTGCGATTGATTTACTTCGCGCGGAGGGCGACAAGCTGCATTCGCGCAAGCTGCGCACCTTCAACGAGCCGCCGTTCCGCTAATCACGATAAGGAAAAACAATGTCCAGCACATCACCGCTCTCTGCCCTGCGCCACTGGCTTGAGGCCAGCCATCTCGACGGGATGATCGTCCCGCGCGCGGATGCCTGGCAGAGCGAATACTGCGCGCCTTACGACGAAAAGCTGGCCTGGCTGACGGGCTTTGACGGTTCGGCCGGCGTGGCGCTGGTGCTGAAAAACAAAGCGCTGCTGTTCGTCGACGGGCGCTATCAGGTTCAGGCGCGCGTTCAGGTCAATACGGATGAGGTTGAGATCCACCACCTGCACAACGAGCCGCTGGCGGAATGGCTGGCAGAAAACGTTGAGTCAGGAACGCGCATCGGTTTTGACGCGCTGCTGATGACCAACGCGGAATTTGAGCAACTGTCTGCCACGCCGTGCGAGCTGGTGCCGCTGAAGGCCTCGCCGTTTGACACGCTATGGACCGATCGCCCTGCCGCACCGGCGGGGCTTATCCGTGAGATGCCGGTTGAACACAGCGGCGAACGCAGCGCGGACAAACGTCAGCGCGTCGCCGCCGTGCTGGCCGCAAACAATGTGGATTATCTCGCCGTCACCCTGCCGGATAACATCGCCTGGCTGTTAAACGTCCGCGGTGCGGATATCCCTTACAGCCCGGTACCGCTCTCCTTTGCCCTTCTCGGTCGTGACGGTCACGTTGAGTGGTTTGTTAACGACAATAAGCTCAGCGCCCTGCCTGACGGTGTGCGCAATGCGTTCACCATTGCGCCGCAGGATACCTTTATTGAACGCTGCCAGCAGATTGCCGTAGGCAAACGGGTGATGATTGATGCCGATTCCGCGCCGGTTGCCCTGCGCTTCGCCGTTGAACCACGGGGAGAAATTGTCTGGCGGACCGATCCCATCACCCTGATGAAAGCGACTAAAAACCCGGTCGAGCTGGCAGGTTATCGCGAGTGCCATCACCGGGACGGGGCCGCGTGGGTCAACTTCCTCGCCTGGCTGAGCCGCGAAGTGCCGCGGCGCGAGGCGGCAGGACAACCGCTCACCGAGCTGGACGCGCAGGCGCAGCAGCTTGCGTTCCGTCAACAGCAGCCCGGGTTCATCGAGCAGAGTTTTGCAACCATCTCCGCCTCTTCGAGCAATGCGGCGATGTGCCACTACCATTCGAGCGAGGCCAGCAATAAGCCCATCGGCCATGACCATTTTTACCTGAACGATTCCGGAGGTCAGTATGCTAATGGCACCACCGATGCCACGCGCACGCTGGCGTGGGGTAACGTCGATCCGCAGCAGCGCCTGCACTACACTGCCGTGCTGAGAGGCTTCCTGTCGCTCATTACCCTGCAGTTCCCTTCCGGGACTCAGGGGCATCAGCTGGATGCGTTTGCGCGTCGCCCGCTGTGGGAGATGGGGCTGGATTACGATCACGGCACGGGGCACGGCGTGGGGCACCAGCTGCTGATCCACGAGAACCCGCATCGCATCGCCAAAAAGGTTAACCCGTGGCCGCTGGTGGCGGGCAATATCATGACTATCGAGCCAGGCTACTATCTGGGCGATAGCCACGGTATTCGTATTGAAAACCAGGTGGAGATTGTGGAGAGCCGTCCGGGTTTCTGCAAATTTGCCTCGCTGACGCTGATCCCGATCGACTTAAGTCAGGTTGAGCTGCATCTGCTGAGCGAGCAGGAAAAGCAGTGGCTGGATGCGTATCACCGGCAGGTTCGCGAGGTGCTTTCACCTCTGGTGAATAGCGATGCGCGTGAGTGGCTGGTTGAGGCGACGGCGCCGATTGGTTTGGGTCGATAGTGCATTGTGCGGGCTGGTGCCCTCACCCCAGCCCTCTCCAGCGGGAGAGGGTGCACACACTAAAAACGGCAACCCGGTTGCCGTTTTGCGTTTACCTTGCGCAGAAAAGCAAAAAGCCTGCTTTAAAAGC
The DNA here is from genome assembly GCF_053709655.1 of Enterobacter sp. UPMP2060. Taxonomy (NCBI): domain Bacteria; kingdom Pseudomonadati; phylum Pseudomonadota; class Gammaproteobacteria; order Enterobacterales; family Enterobacteriaceae; genus Enterobacter; species Enterobacter sp. UPMP2060. The sequence continues at coordinate 550,158 of NZ_JBSKJQ010000002.1, read as the reverse complement.
AGGCTTTTCAAATTTGGCTCCTCTGACTGGACTCGAACCAGTGACATACGGATTAACAGTCCGCCGTTCTACCGACTGAACTACAGAGGAATCGTGTGAACGGGGCGCATATTATCGATGCTCCCCCGGGATGTCAAAGGCAGAATGCACATTTCCGATCGTTTGCCGAATTATTCTCCACTTCGCGCAATTGTCAGGCATTTTTCCGCGGATATTTCCACAGCCAGCGTCCGCTGACCATCCGCCAGTAGAACAGCGCGCCCCGCACGGCCCAGTCGAGGAACATCCCCAGCCAGACGCCGACCACACCCCATCCGAGCATCACCCCGAGCGTATACCCCGCGACAACGCGACATCCCCACATGCCGAGCATCGATACCCACATCGCAAAGCGGGCATCGCGTGCCCCTTTCAGCCCGGCGGGTAATACCCATGAGGCTGCCCAGATGGGCATAAAGGCCGCGTTGAGCCAGATGAGGATCTTAACAACCTCTTTAACGTCGTCTTCGTGGGTATAGAACGAGGCCATCAGCCCGGCAAACGGCGCGGTTCCCCAGGCGATCAGCGTCAGCCCAATGGTCGACAGCCAGAACACGTGCCGCAGCTGCCGCTCCGCCTGGCCTATCTGCCCTTTCCCGAGCCGCTTACCCGTAATAATGGTGGATGCTGAACCCAGCGCGTTACCCGGCAGGTTAATCAGCGAGGCAATAGAGAAGGCGATAAAGTTACCGGCGATAACGTCGGTGCCCATCCCGGCGACAAACATCTGCGTGAGCAGCTTCCCGCCGTTGAACAAGACCGATTCAATGCTCGCGGGAATGCCGATGCCCATCACTTCCCAGATAATGGCGAAATTAAAGGGGCGGAAATAGCTTTTTAGCGTCAGACGCAGCGAGGGGGTGATCCCCGCCATCAGCACCCCGATGATGGCTGCCGCACCGATATAGCGTGAAATGGTTAACCCCAGTCCGGCACCGACGAACCCCAGCCCCTCCCACGAGAACACGCCGTAGATCAGCACGCTGCTGATAATGATATTCAGGATATTCATCCCGCCGTTGATCAGCAGCGGAATTTTGGTGTTGCCCGCCCCGCGCAGCGCACCGCTGCCAATCAGCGCAATGGCCGCCGCCGGATAGCTTAAGACGGTCATTTCCAGGTAGGTCAGCGCCAGGTCTTTAACCTCGTTAGTGGCCTCCCCGGCGACAAAATCGATAATCTCTTTACCGAAATAGTGGATCACCGCCGCCAGAACGATCGAAAAAATGGTCATGATCATCAGCGACTGGCGGGCCGCCTCGCGTGCACGTTTGGGATCAAGCTTGCCGAGGCTAAAGGCCACCACCACCGTCGTCCCGAGGTCTATGGCGGCAAAGAACGAGATCACCACCATGTTAAAGCTGTCCGCCAGCCCAACCCCTGCCATCGCCTCTTTCCCCAGCCAGCTCACCAGGAAGGTGCTCAGGACCCCCATCAACAGAACGCAGGTATTTTCCAGGAAGATAGGCACGGCAAGAGGGGTGATTTCACGCCAGAACAGGACACGATAGCTTTTACGTTTTGCATACCATGGCGTGCGCATTATCGCCTGGCGTAAGGAGGCAGTGACGTTCAAAATGGACCTTAGCGAGAAAAGTTGAAACTCCATTTCAAATGATGGGGGACAAATGCTAATCCTGCAAAGTATTTTCCAGAAAAAGATGTGTGGATTTACAACAAACTGACGACAGAATCAGCAATCAGTCGATTTTCCCTAAGATCAGGTTTGACAAAAGTTTTTTCGCCGCTAAGATAAGCCTCCACAACGATTCCTCTGTAGTTCAGTCGGTAGAACGGCGGACTGTTAATCCGTATGTCACTGGTTCGAGTCCAGTCAGAGGAGCCAAATTTAAAAAGCCTGCTTTTAAAGCAGGCTTTTTGCTTTGCGGATGAGGGAAAATGAACGCTCTGTTTGTCTACGGCACGCTGCGCCCGGGCCACGCTAATGCGCATATTCTTGAAGACATCGGCGGCGAATGGCTGGCCGGTTCCGTATCCGGCACGTTTTACGAACGCGGCTGGGGCGCCGCGGCGGACTTCCCGGGAATTGTGCTCCACCCTGGCGGCCCCCGCGTCGAAGGCTATCTGTTTATCTCGGATAACCTTGCCGCACACTGGCAAATGCTGGACGAATTTGAAGACGGCTACGATCGGGTTGAGGTCACGGTGACCACCCTTGAAGGCAAGCAGGTTCAGGCCTGGATTTATCAGCTACAGCCGCGTTCTGAATCATAAAAAAAGGCTCTCTGTCACCAGAGAGCCTTTTTCATTATTCGCTGCGATTACTCGCTTTTTGCTTCGCCGTTTTTGATTTCGCCCATCACTTTCAGCTTTTTAGAGATGTCGCGACGCTCTTTGGACAGCTCAGCGTTTTTGATGATGTAGTCATCAACGCGGTCTTCATAGTCGCTCTTCATGCTGGCGATGATGCCCTGAATAGCTTCAACGCTCATACCTGGCTTGATGTAGTCGCTCAGGTTGTCGAGCAGCAGAACACGTTTCTGGTTGTCACGGATCTTCTTCTCAACGTCCTGGATTTCACGCTGCAGCTTGTTTTTGCGGCGGAACAGGCGGACGAATTCCAGAACATCCTGGAACGAAGGCTTGGTAGTTTCCATTTTTACACCCCTGATAATGTGAGATTCGGATTCGTTAAGGCAACCGTTGTAACAATAACCTTACTGACAGCGGCTGCGAATGACAATGAGTATATCGTTTAAAGCTATCATAACCCCAATTGCTGCTGAATCGAAGCAGCAGCCGTCACATACGCCTTTTATTTGCGCAGCGCCCGGCAAATAAGGTGCGATAACAGCTCAAGCTGCCGCGCCAGTTCCATGCTCAGCCAGACGTAGCCATGAATAGGCGTTTCCGCAACGTTATCGCTCTGGCGTTCATTGATTAACTGCTTCAGCTCCGCAACGATCTCATTCAGCCGCTCGCTGTTGGCCAGTATCGGCTGCGGATTCCCTTCATAGAGCGCATGGGCAATGGTCAACAGCGTTTGCTGCGTCATCTGCTGGGTCTCTTTGAGAGTCTGCGCGTTAAGCATCAACAGATGGCTGGGACGCGAGGCCCAGTGGGCGTTGATTTGCAGTTCAAGCATGCAGACCAGATTGCGGCTTACCGTCTGGATGGCTTCGAAAATCGATTTCTGAATACGGGTTTCTTTGCTGGCGGGCGTGATCAGGCCGCGCATTTTGACCACGTCGTTGAGGATCGTTTGCAGATGCTTTTCCAGCCGGGGACGCTCGACCAGATTCGGAGAAAAACCGGCCTGATAGACGCGGTTAAAGGCGGTGACGTAGTTCGCCATCTGAATACGCCAGTGCAGAAAAGCGCGCTGCGGCCAGATACCGGTGAAGAGCATGGCCAGCAGTGACCCCAGGATGACATCCCCGCTTCGCCACAGCGCGGTGGTCATATCCTCGGCGGGCGCACCGACAACCACCGCGAGAGTAATCCCAATCAGCAAGGCCTGATACGGTCTTTTGCCCAACGCCAGCCAGCCGCACAGGAACATGGCGGCCCCGCACCATGCCAGCATCACGGGAAATGAGATGAGCTCCAGCTTCAGGGCAATAAGCCCAAGGGCCGAGCCTAAAACCGTCCCGCCAATTCGCTCAAAGGCGCGCGGAACAACGTTCCCCCAAAACGAGATGGGCCCCATCACCACCACCAGGGTAATCAGCGGCCACGTCCCTTCCGGAACATCAAGCAAACGGACCAGTACAAACGTCAATACGAACGCCAGCGCGATGCGGCACCCGTGCACCACGCGGTAATGTTTGTACAAGCGAATTTCAAAAGGGGTTAATGATTTGTCGGGACGCACACCCGCTCTCCAGCTACACGGCAAATCACAATTGTACTGTGTTTTCAGCCGGGCGGATCGCTCCCGGCTGAAAAACCCTTCATTTAGCAGGCTTAAGCCGTTTTATGCTCTACCGCGATATACATTTCGATATCCCAGTAGCCGTCTGCATTGCCGTCATTGAGATAGCGTTCGAAGCAGGGTTTAAGCGCCATCTGGTACTTATTGTCCTGCAGCAGAGAGTTGAAGAACTGATACCACGGCGTGGCGAAGTCGTAGTTTTCCACGCGCGCCGACGCCACGGCATAATCACCGCCCGCGATTTCCGTCATCATGACGCCTTCGCTGTTTTCCGGGATAACGAAATCGTCCGGCACCGTAACGGCCGTATCGCAGCGCAGTTTTTCTGCCGGGACCTCATCGGGGTTATCGTAGTAGACCGCAACCCACTCCAGCGGCTCAATGTGGCGCCCGTCCACCCACATCACCAGCTGTTCAAAGCCCTGTTTAACCGTTTGTTCCCACGGTCCGACCAAATGAAAACCGGCAATCTTACGTTTCTGTTGCTGCTTGATGCTGTAGTCCATGCTGCCTCCATTTATTACTGTATATTTATACACTATAAAGCTGGATTACTATTATCGGCAAACGAGGAGTGTTTATTATGTGAGCAGACTCGCAACCCTGCCAGTCTGCCCATCAGCGGTTAAAGCGTGTGGTGGAGATAATCGCTCATGCGAGAGAACAGTCCGCCCTTATCAACGGCTTCCAGCGTCACCAGCGGCCAGTGCGCCACCACCTTGTCACGGTCATAGAGCTGGATCTCCCCGACCCGCTGATGCGCAGCAATCGGCGCTTCCAGCTCTTTTTTATCCAGCACGTATTTGGCTTTGATGTTCGGCACTTCCGCTTTCGGCAAGGCCAGCCAGAAGTCCTGGTCGGTGCCCAGTTTCACCTGCTCCTTATCGCCGTACCAGATACGCTCTGTCCCCACTTTTTTACCGCTATGCAGGATTTGCACCGTATCGAAGTTCTGCTGCCCCCAGTGCAGCAGTTTTCGGGCCTGGTCCTCACGGCCTTTCGGGCTGTCCGCCCCCATCACCACCGCGATTAAACGGCGCTGCCCGTCAACGGCGGACGCAATCAGGTTAAAGCCCGCCCCCGAAGTGTGCCCCGTTTTAAGCCCGTCCACGTTCATGGTTTTATCCCACAGCAGGCCATTACGGTTTTGCTGGGTGATCCCGTTCCAGGTCAGGCTCTTTTCGCTGTACATATGATAAAACTCAGGCTCGCCGTGAATGATGGCCCGGGAGAGTACGGCCAGGTCATAGGCCGAGCTGTGCTGGCCCGGCGCGTCCAGCCCGTGGACGGTTTCAAAGTGCGTATCGCGCAGGTTCAGCTTCTGCACGTAGTCGTTCATCATCTTCACAAACTGCGGCTGACCGCCCGCCACGTGATCGGCCAGCGCCACGCAGGCGTCGTTGCCGGAATCGACAATCAGACCGCGGCTTAAATCACGCACGGAGACGCGATCGCCCTCTTTCAGGAACATCAGCGATGAGCCGTCAAAAACCGGGTTGCCCTTTGCCCACGCGTCACGCCCGACGGTGACAATGTCGTCCGGCGTAATGCGATGGCTATCAATGGCCCGATCAACCACATACCCCGTCATCAGCTTGGTCAGGCTCGCCGGATTACGTTGTTGATGTTCGTTGCCCGCCGTTAAGATCTGACCAGTCGTGTAGTCCATCAGCACCCAGGAGCCAGCCTGAATGGCCGGAGGCTGCGGCGAAAAATCCAGTGGTTCGGCCGCAAAAGCAGATGAGACACTCGAAGCGAGTAAAGAAACAGCAATAAACAGACGGCGTTTCAACGGTATATCCTCAGGTCAGTAAAAATCGATGACCTTTTTACGGGAGTTCTGATGTCGTTACCTGGCTTAATTGCAAAAAAATGTGACAGAGCACAGATTTTTCTCTGAAGCTGGCGCGCAAATTTGCTCGACGGCGGTGCTTTTTATTCGGTCTGAACCGCACGATCGTTTACCATAGTGACGTCATTTTTTAACAGGATGGTATTACTGGTGTCTGACTCTGCCGCTCGCCCGACTTTTTTATTCCATGACTACGAAACCTTTGGCACACACCCGGCGCTGGACCGACCGGCGCAGTTTGCCGCCATCCGTACCGACGACGAATTCAACATTATTGGCGAGCCTGAGGTCTTTTACTGCAAACCGGCTGATGACTACCTGCCGCAGCCCGGGGCGGTCATGGTCACCGGGATCACGCCTCAGGAAGCGCGCGAGAAAGGCGTTAACGAGGCAGAATTCGCCCGACGCATCCACGATCTGTTTACCGTCCCCAATACCTGCGTGGTCGGTTACAACAACATCCGCTTCGATGACGAAGTAACGCGCAACATCTTCTATCGCAACTTCTACGATCCCTATGCCTGGAGCTGGCAGAACCGCAACTCATGCTGGGATTTGCTCGACATCATGCGCGCCTGTTATGCCCTGCGTCCTGAGGGCATTAACTGGCCGGAAAACGAGGAAGGGCTGACCAGCTTCCGGCTGGAACACCTGACGCGCGCCAACGGCATCGAGCACAGCAATGCCCACGACGCGATGGCGGACGTCTATGCCACCATTGCCATGGCGAAGCTGGTGAAAAACGCGCAGCCCCGGCTGTTTGAGTATCTGCTGAGCCACCGCAGCAAGCAGAAGCTCATGACCCTTATCGACGTACCGCAGATGAAACCCCTGGTGCATATCTCCGGCATGTTTGGCGCCTGGCGCGGTAATACCAGCTGGGTCGCCCCGCTGGCCTGGCATCCGGACAACCGTAATGCGGTCATCATGGTGGATTTAGCTGGCGATATTTCGCCGCTGCTGGAGCTCGACAGCGATACCCTGCGCGAACGGCTTTATACCCCGAAAAATGAACTCGGCGATCTGCCCGCGGTGCCGGTCAAACTGGTGCATATCAATAAATGTCCGGTACTCGCGCAGGCGAATACGCTGCGCCCGGAAGATGCGGACAGACTGGGCATTAACCGTCAGCGCTGCCTCGATAACCTGAAAGTGCTGCGCGATAACCCGCAGGTGCGCGAGAAAGTAGTTGCTATCTTTGCCGAGGCGGAGCCGTTCGTGCCGTCTGAAAACGTGGATGCCCAGCTCTACAACGGCTTCTTCAGCGATGCCGACCGCGCGGCGATGAATATCGTTCTGCAAACCGAGCCGCGTAACTTACCGGCGCTGGATATTACTTTCGCCGATAAACGCATCGAAAAGCTGATGTTTAACTACCGCGCACGTAATTTCCCCGGCACGCTGGACGAGGCAGAGCAGGATCGCTGGCTGCAGCATCGTCGCAATGTCTTTACCCCTGAGTTCCTTAATAGCTATGCCCAGGAGCTGGAAATGCTTTATGGCCAGTATGAGGGGAATGCTGAGAAACAGGCGCTGTTGAAATCCCTGTTCCAGTACGCTCAAGAGATTGTCTGAGCGAGCGGTATAAAAAAAGCCGGAGGCGATGTCTCCGGCTTTTTTTTGCCCGCTGGCACAGGCCAACGGGTGTGTCGTTTTGTAGGCCGGGCAAGCGCCACCCGGCGAGTCATTACGCGACGTCTTCGTACTGAGGAACCGGGTTACGGAAGCTCTTCGTGACGCAGGCCAGGTAAATCAGGCCGATACCCGCCCAAATCAGGCCAAGCACCATAGAGCTCTCTTCCAGGTTAACCCACAGCGCGCCCACGGTCAGGGCACCGCACATCGGCAGGAACAGATACTGGAAGTGATCTTTCAGCGTCTTGTTACGCTTTTCACGGATCCAGAACTGAGAGATAACCGACAGGTTAACAAAGGTGAACGCCACCAGCGCACCGAAGTTAATCAGCGCCGTTGCCATCACCAGGTCAAAGTTAATCGCCAGAAGCGCAATGGCACCGACCAGGATGATGTTCATTGCCGGAGTACGCCAGGTTGGATGAACGTAGCCGAAGAAGCTTTTCGGGAATACGCCATCGCGGCCCATCACGTACATCAGACGCGCAACGCCTGCATGCGCGGCCATACCGGACGCCAGTACGGTAATGGTGGAGAAGATCAGCGCGCCAACCTGGAACGCTTTACCCGCCACATAGAGCATGATTTCCGGCTGAGACGCATCCGGATCCTTGAAGCGGGAGATATCCGGGAAGTACAGCTGCAGGAAATAGGTCGAGAAAATAAAGATCAGACCGCCAATCAGCGCCGTCAGGAAGATGGCGCGAGGGATCACTCGCTCTGCATCTTTCGTTTCTTCAGACAGGTTGCTGATGCCGTCAAATCCGGTAAAGGAGAAGCACAGAATGGTTGCCCCGGTAATCATCGGGATCACATGGGCATCACCAGACCAGAACGGCTTGCTGCTCGCCAGAGTGCCGGCGCCTTCGCCGTGGAACACACCGTAAATCACCATGCCAAGAATAACGGCAATCAGGACAACCTGAAGGACGACGATCACGGAGTTAAAGTTGGCAACGGACTTAATGCTGCGCAGGTTAAAGGCGGTCATAAAGGCCACCAGCGCTACGACGAACATCCAGGATGGAATCGACGGCACCAGCGCTTCAAAATAAATTTTTGCCAGCAGAATGTTGATCATCGGCGCGAACAGATAGTCGAGCAGCGAAGACCAGCCCACCATAAAGCCAACTGTCGGGCTGATGGATTTCTGGGCATAGGTGTAGGCGGAACCAGCAGACGGATAGCGACGCACCAGTTTACCGTAGCTCAGCGCGGTAAAGAGGATTGCAATCAGCGCGAAGCCATAAGCCGTCGGCACATGACCGTCTGTGAGGCCTGATACGATACCGAATGTATCGAACAGCGTCATCGGTTGCATATAGGCAAGGCCCATCATAACAACCGGAATCAACGTAAGCGTTTTACGTAATTCCACGCGAGAGGTGTTTGGAGTTGCGTTATGCGACATAGTTATTCTCCTTTACGGTGATAACCGCCACGTAAGCGAAAAATTGCCCCATTTCTTTCTTCCTCAGCGACAACAACTGTCGGATTTTAGTAAATATCTATCCGGTACGAAGCCCGGCCTCTTGGTTTTTAGTTTCGTTTCGTACATGCAAAAAAAAATAACCGACGCCTTTTATATCGTCGATTATTCATTTGGTTGCAGCGGCCGCATTTTGCCCCACATCGGATACAAAAGGCAATACTTTGCAAAGCATGGGACAATTTTCTTTTTACTAACTGGCTGATTTCTGGACGTCGGGCTGAGAGTAAACGGCGGCGATAGCACTATTTGCTAAAATCTCGTCTCGCCACCAGGCGCTTGCAAGCCCGGCAGTTTGTTCATTCCAGCCTACCCACACCGATTCATTACTGCTTTGAGCAAGTACCTGTTTTTCAACAAGCGCGCCGCTGTCAATAAACCGCTGCGCCAGATAGCGCGGTAAATAGCCGCAGCCCAGGCCGCTTATTTGCAGTTCCAGCTTGGTTTTAAAGTCGAAAACGGTAATGGCCTCCTGCTCATCAAGCAGCTGCGAGGAGACCGAGCATTCCGGACGAGAGCTGTCCCCGACCACGATGGCGCGATAGCCTTTAATCACGCGACGGTTAAGCGGCTCGGGTTCCTGAGCCAGCGGGTGATGGGGCGCCACGGCAAATACCTGCTCCAGCACGCCCAGCCGGGCAAAACCAAAATCACTCAGCTGGGGAGGCTCATGGAGTGCACCGACAAAGATATCCGCCCTGCCCTGCGTTAAGGCATCCCAGGAGCCACCCAGCACGCCATTGATAAAGATAAGCCGGGTCACGCTGTGGTGTTGATAGAAGGCTTCAATCAGCGGCGTCAGGAGAGAAAACGGAAAAGTATCATCCACGCCAATAACCAGCTCGTTTTCCCAACCCTGATGAAGTTTTACGGCCTGTTTTTCGAGTTCACGAACGGTATGGAGGACTTCACGGCCTTTTTCCAGCAGCATCTGTCCGGTACGGGTGAAACGTGCGCGGTGCCCGGTGCGATCGAGGATCTGGATATTGAGATCGCTTTCCAGTTTTTGAACGGTATAGCTCAACGCAGATGGGGTTTTGTAGAGCTTTGCTGACGCAGCGGCAAAGCTCCCCTCTTTTTCCAGAGCATCCAGAATAATAAGAACATCCAGCAGCGGTTTCATGCTCGCCCCCTTCTGGTGCGCGATCGTCTCCGCTGCGGGTCTTATTCCATGGGCATCACCAGCGGATCGGGATACTGATACTCAAACCCCAGCTCATGACAAATGCGATTGCCATCAACAATTTTGCCTTTGCTGTCATCCTTTGCCTCACCAAAAACCGGCGGAGCCAGGCCCAGCTGACGTGCCATCAGCGGGTAAAACGTGCTGCGTGCCGGATGAGAAGGTGCACATATATTATAGATGTGTCCACCTTTCGGAGCCTGTAAGAGTAGCTCAATCGCAGCAACAACATCGTCAAGATGAACAAGATTGACGACATGCTGGCCGTCTGGCGCAGACTTACCGGCAAAAAAGCGTCCCGGATGGCGGCCAGGGCCCACCAGCCCCGCCAGACGGACAATATCGACCTGCGTGCCGGGAAGATTATGCAGCCAGTCTTCCAGCTCTTTCAGAACCTGACCGCTCGCCGTCACGGGACGGCGCTCGGAACTCTCTTTCACCACGCCCTCAACTTCGCCATACACCGACGTCGAGCTGGTAAAAATGATGCGCGGAACATGGTGCGCCAGCGCGCTGTCGACGATCTCCTGCATCGCCTGCAGATAAAACGACTCGCCCGGGCCACTGCGCCGCGCGGGGAGCGTGATCACCAGCGCATCGACGTTCATCAGCGTGTCCAGATCGTCAGCATCACACACCAGCTCCGGTTCAAGGCGCAGCTCAACGCCATCAATACCGCACATGCGCGCTGCCTCTACCCCATCCGCCGTGGTTTTGCTCCCGGTCACCTGCCAGCCTTTCGCGGCTAATGACATCGCCAGCGGCATTCCCAGCCATCCTAAACCGACAATCGCGACCTTTTTCATGCGAATTCTCCTGACTCTCACTCGTCTTTTATAAGGCTACGCCAGCCCGGCAGAACACACAATTCATAGCATCAATATGAAATGAATTAATGATCAAAAAAAGCCCTTGCAATATGTCGTACAACTGGTTTAGGTTAAAAGACATCAAATGAATAAGCATTCATCGAGAATTTACATGACACGCGTTCAATTTAAACACCACCATCATCACCATCATCCTGACTAGTCTTTCAGGCGATGTGTGCTGGAAGACGTTTGGATCTTCCAGTGGTGCATGAACGCATGAAAAAGCCCCCGGAAGATCTTCTTCCGGGGGCTTTTTTTTGGACCGAATTCAGACAGGTTAAAACAGGTTAACGAGGAATAAAGAATGTTAGATAACTCACGCTTACGCATAGCTATTCAAAAATCAGGCCGTTTGAGTGACGATTCACGCGAACTGCTGGCCCGCTGCGGAATTAAAATTAACCTGCACACCCAGCGCCTGATTGCTCTGGCTGAAAACATGCCCATCGACATTCTGCGCGTGCGTGATGACGATATTCCCGGCCTGGTCATGGATGGCGTCGTTGACCTCGGCATTATCGGGGAAAACGTGCTGGAAGAAGAGCTGCTGACCCGCCGCGCTCAGGGCGAAGATCCGCGTTACTTTACCCTGCGTCGTCTGGACTTCGGCGGCTGCCGCCTGTCCCTGGCTACGCCGGTTGACGAAGCGTGGGACGGCCCGGCCGCGCTGAACGGCAAACGTATCGCCACCTCTTACCCTCACCTGTTAAAGCGTTATCTCGACCAGAAAGGGGTGCAGTTTAAATCCTGCCTGCTGAACGGCTCCGTTGAAGTGGCGCCGCGTGCGGGTCTGGCGGACGCCATCTGTGACCTCGTCTCTACCGGCGCGACGCTGGAAGCCAACGGTCTGCGCGAAGTGGAAGTGATCTACCGCTCTAAAGCGTGCCTGATTCAGCGCGACGGCGACATGGCCGACGCCAAGCAGCAGCTGATCGACAAGCTGCTGACCCGCATTCAGGGCGTGATTCAGGCGCGTGAGTCCAAATACATCATGATGCACGCCCCAACCGAGCGTCTGGATGAAGTGATTGCCCTGCTGCCGGGCGCTGAGCGCCCAACCATCCTGCCGCTGGCGGGCGATCAGCAGCGCGTGGCGATGCACATGGTGAGCAGCGAAACCCTGTTCTGGGAAACCATGGAAAAACTGAAGGCGCTGGGCGCAAGCTCCATCCTGGTGCTACCTATTGAGAAGATGATGGAGTAATGGCCATGAGCTTTAACACAATCATCGACTGGAATACCTGTAGCGACGCAGAGCAGCGCGAGCTGCTGATGCGCCCGGCGATTTCCGCCTCTGAGAGCATCTCACGCACCGTGGCGGAGATCCTGGATAACGTCAAAGCCCGTGGCGATGACGCGCTGCGTGAATACAGCGCGAAGTTTGACAAGACGGAAGTCGGTGCATTACAGGTTACCGAGCAGGAAATCATTGATGCCAGCAATCGTCTGGGTGACGACATCAAGCAGGCGATGGCCGTCGCGGTGAAAAACATTGATACCTTCCACACCGCGCAAAAGCTGCAGACCGTGGATGTCGAAACCCTGCCCGGCGTGCGTTGTCAGCAGGTCACGCGCCCGGTTGCATCCGTTGGCCTCTATATCCCTGGCGGCTCTGCCCCGCTTTTCTCCACCGTACTGATGCTGGCAACACCCGCGCGCATTGCCGGGTGTCAGAAAGTGGTGCTTTGCTCACCGCCACCAATTGCCGACGAGATCCTTTATGCGGCGAAGCTGTGCGGCGTGCAGGCGGTCTATAAAGTGGGCGGCGCGCAGGCGATTTCGGCCCTGGCGTTTGGCACAGAATCCATTCCGAAGGTCGACAAAATTTTTGGCCCGGGCAATGCGTACGTGACCGAAGCCAAGCGCCAGGTCAGCCAGCGTCTGGACGGCGCGGCCATCGATATGCCTGCCGGCCCGTCTGAGGTGCTGGTGATTGCCGACAGCGGCGCAACGCCGGACTTCGTGGCCTCCGACCTGCTTTCTCAGGCGGAACACGGCCCGGACTCGCAGGTCATCCTGCTGACGCCGGATGCCGATATGGCGAAACGCGTGGGCGAAGCCGTTGAGCGCCAGCTTGCCGACCTGCCCCGCGCCGACACGGCACGTCAGGCGCTAGCGGCCAGCCGCCTGATTGTGGCGCGCGACCTGGACCAGTGTATTACCATCTCCAACCAGTACGGCCCGGAGCACCTGATCATTCAGACCCGCAACGCGCGCGATCTGGTTGACAGCATTACCAGCGCGGGCTCGGTGTTCCTCGGCGACTGGTCACCGGAGTCCGCGGGCGATTACGCCTCCGGCACCAACCACGTGCTGCCCACGTATGGCTACACCTCAACCTGTTCGAGCCTGGGCCTGGCGGATTTCCAGAAACGCATGACCGTGCAGGAGCTCTCCCGCGAAGGGTTTGCGTCACTGGCGTCTACTATTGAAACCCTGGCTGCCGCCGAGCGGCTGACCGCCCACAAAAATGCCGTTACGCTGCGCGTTGCAGCCCTGAAGGAGCAAGCATGAACATTGAAGAGTTAGCCCGCGAAAATGTCCGTCGCCTGACGCCTTACCAGTCGGCGCGTCGTCTGGGCGGTAAAGGGGATGTCTGGCTGAACGCCAACGAATTCCCGACGGCGGTGCAGTTCGAACTGTCGCAGCAAACGCTGAACCGCTATCCGGAATGTCAGCCGAAAGCGGTGATTGAAAACTACGCGCAGTACGCGGGCGTGAAGCCGGAGCAGGTGCTGGTCAGCCGCGGCGCGGATGAGGGCATTGAACTGCTGATTCGCGCCTTCTGCGAGCCTGGCAAAGACGCGGTGATGTACTGCCAGCCTACCTACGGCATGTACAGCGTCAGCGCGGAAACCTTCGGCGTAGCGTGTCGCAACGTGCAGGCGCTGGAGAACTGGCAGCTGGATCTTCAGGGGATCGCCGACAATCTCGATGGGGTAAAAGTGGTGTTCGTCTGTAGCCCGAACAATCCGACCGGACAGATTATCAACCCGCAGGATATCCGCACCCTGCTGGAGATGACGCGCGGTAAAGCGCTGGTGGTTGCCGACGAAGCCTACATCGAGTTCTGCCCACAGGCGACGCTGGCAGGCTGGCTGGAAGAGTATCCGCACCTGGTGGTGCTGCGCACGCTGTCGAAAGCCTTTGCCCTTGCGGGTCTGCGCTGCGGCTTTACGCTGGCGAATAAAGAGGTCATCGACCTGCTGCTGAAAGTGATCGCCCCGTACCCGCTCTCAACGCCGGTTGCCGATATTGCGGCACAGGCGCTAACGCCTCAGGGGATCAACGCGATGCGCGAGCGCGTGGCGCAAATTCTGGAGGAACGTCAGTATCTGGTGACCGCCCTGAAGGATATCCCTTGCGTGGAGCAGGTATTCGACTCGGAAACTAACTACATCCTGGTGCGCTTCACCGCATCGAGTGCCGTATTTAAATCTTTATGGGATCAGGGCATTATCTTACGAGACCAGAATAAACAACCTTCTCTGAGCGGCTGCCTGCGCATTACCGTAGGCACCCATGCAGAGAGCCAGCGCGTGATTGACGCCCTGAAAGCGGAGAAAGTATGACCCAGAAGATCCTTTTCATCGATCGTGACGGCACCCTTATTTCGGAGCCACCAGCCGATTTTCAGGTCGACCGATTCGACAAGCTGGCTTTTGAACCGGACGTGATCCCGGTGCTGCTTAAGCTGCAAAAAGCAGGCTTTAAGCTGGTGATGATCACCAACCAGGATGGTCTGGGTACCGACAGCTTCCCGCAGGCGGACTTTGACGGCCCGCATAATCTGATGATGCAGGTGCTGACCTCTCAGGGCGTGGTATTTGATGAAGTGCTGATTTGCCCGCACATGCCGGCCGACGAGTGCGACTGCCGTAAGCCAAAGGTGAAGCTGGTAGAGCGCTACCTGGCTGAGGATGCGCTGGATAAAACCAACAGCTATGTCATCGGCGATCGCATCACCGATATTACTCTGGCGGAAAATATGGGCATCGCGGGGCTGCGCTACGACCGCAACAACCTGAACTGGGCGAAGATTGGCGAGCAGCTCACAAAACGCGACCGCTATTCCCACGTAGAGCGCAACACCAAAGAGACGCAGATTGATGTGAAGGTCTGGCTGGACCGTGAAGGCGGCAGCAAGATCCACACCGGCGTCGGTTTCTTCGATCACATGCTGGACCAGATTGCCACCCACGGCGGTTTCCGCATGGAAATTACGGTAAAAGGCGATCTCTACATAGACGATCACCACACCGTGGAAGATACCGGCCTGGCGCTGGGTGAAGCCCTGAAGCTGGCGCTCGGCGACAAGCGCGGCATTAACCGTTTCGGCTTTGTCCTGCCGATGGACGAGTGTCTGGCGCGCTGCGCGATGGACATCTCCGGCCGTCCGCACCTGGAATACAAAGCTGATTTCACCTACCAGCGCGTGGGCGAACTGAGCACCGAAATGGTGGAGCACTTCTTCCGCTCCTTGTCCTACACCATGGGCCTGACGCTGCACCTGAAGACCAAGGGCAAGAACGACCACCACCGCGTGGAGAGTCTCTTTAAAGCCTTTGGCCGTACCCTGCGCCAGGCAATTCGCGTGGAAGGTGACGCCCTACCTTCATCGAAAGGAGTGCTGTAATGAACGTGGTCATTCTGGATACCGGATGCGCCAACCTGAACTCCGTGAAATCGGCCATTGCGCGCCACGGCTATGAGCCGGTGGTAAGCCGTGACCCGGACGTGGTGCTGCGCGCCGACAAACTCTTTTTACCGGGCGTGGGCACCGCGCAGGCGGCGATGGATCAGATTCGCGAACGCGAGCTGGTCGACCTGATCAAAGCCTGTACCCAACCGGTACTGGGTATTTGTCTGGGCATGCAGATCCTGGGCCGCCGCAGCGAAGAGAGCAACGGCGTTGACCTGCTGGGCATTATTGATGAAGACGTGCCGAAAATGACCGATCGCGGCCTGCCTCTGCCGCATATGGGCTGGAACCGCGTTTACGCCAAAGCTGGCGACCGGCTGTTTCGCGGCATCGAAGACGGCGCGTATTTTTACTTCGTCCACAGCTACGCCATGCCGGTGAACGTGAATACGATCGCCCAGTGCACCTACGGCGAGGCGTTTACGGCGGCCGTACAGAAAGACAACTTCTTCGGCGTACAGTTTCACCCGGAGCGCTCTGGCGCCGCGGGCGCGCAGCTGCTGAAAAACTTCCTGGAGATGTGATGATTATTCCCGCGTTAGATTTAATTGACGGTACGGTTGTCCGTCTGCATCAGGGCGATTACGGCCAGCAGCGCGACTACGGAAACGACCCGCTGCCGCGTCTGCAGGATTATGCCGCCCAGGGTGCGCAGGTACTGCACCTGGTGGATTTGACGGGCGCGAAAGATCCGGCGAAACGCCAGATCCCGCTGCTAAAACAACTTGTTGCGGGCGTTGATGTGCCCGTCCAGGTCGGCGGCGGCGTGCGTACGGAAGATGACGTCGCGGCGCTGCTGGACGCTGGCGTGGCCCGCGTGGTGGTGGGCTCAACCGCCGTGAAAGATCCTGAGACTGTGAAAGGCTGGTTCCGCCGCTTTGGTGCCGATGCCCTGGTGCTGGCGCTGGACGTGCGTATTGACGAACAGGGGAATAAGCAGGTGGCCGTTAGCGGCTGGCAGGAAAACTCCGGTGTGACGCTTGAAGAGCTGGTCGATATCTACCTGCCCGTTGGCCTGAAGCACGTGTTGTGTACGGACATCTCACGCGACGGGACGCTGGCGGGCTCTAACGTCTCGCTGTATGAAGAGGTCTGTGCGCGTTATCCGCAGGTGGCGTTCCAGTCTTCGGGCGGTATCGGTGATATCGGTGACGTGGCCGCGCTGCGCGGTACCGGTGTGAAGGGTGTGATTGTGGGTCGGGCCCTGCTGGAAGGTAAATTTACTGTGACGGAGGCGATTCAATGCTGGCAAAACGGATAATCCCCTGCCTGGACGTACGCGATGGTCAGGTCGTGAAAGGCGTGCAGTTCCGCAACCACGAGATCATTGGAGACATCGTCCCGCTGGCAAAACGCTATGCCGATGAAGGCGCCGACGAGCTGGTCTTTTACGACATCACCGCCTCCAGCGATGGCCGCGTGGTCGATAAAAGCTGGGTGGCACGCGTGGCGGAAGTGATCGACATTCCGTTCTGCGTGGCGGGTGGGATTAAGTCCGCTGACGACGCGGCCAAAATTCTCTCGTTTGGCGCCGACAAGATTTCGATTAACTCCCCTGCCCTGGCCGACCCGGAGCTGATCACCCGCCTCGCCGATCGTTTTGGCGTGCAGTGTATTGTGGTTGGGATCGACACCTGGTATGACGCCGCAACGGGTAAGTACCACGTGAACCAGTACACCGGAGATGAAAGCCGCACGCGCGTGACGCAGTGGGAAACGCTCGACTGGGTGCAGGAAGTGCAGAAGCGTGGCGCGGGCGAAATTGTCCTCAACATGATGAACCAGGACGGCGTGCGTAACGGGTATGACCTCGAGCAGCTGAAAAAAGTCCGTGCGGTCTGCCACGTTCCGCTGATCGCCTCCGGCGGCGCGGGCACCATGGAACACTTTCTCGAAGCCTTCCGCGACGCCAACGTGGACGGCGCGCTGGCCGCGTCCGTATTCCACAAACAGATTATTAATATTGGTGAGTTAAAAACGTACCTGGCCGACCAGGGCGTGGAGATCAGGGTATGTTAACAGAGCAACAACAGGCGCAGCTGGACTGGGAAAAAACGGACGGGTTACTGCCGGTGGTTGTCCAGCATGCCGTCTCAGGCGAAGTGTTGATGCTGGGGTATATGAACCAGGACGCGCTGGCGAAAACAATCGACAGCGGCAAAGTGACCTTCTACTCGCGTACGAAACAGCGCCTGTGGACCAAAGGCGAGACCTCGGGTCATTTCCTGAATGCAGTGAGCATAACGCCTGACTGCGATAACGACACCCTGCTGGTGCTGGCAAACCCAATCGGCCCAACCTGCCATAAGGGCACCAGCAGCTGCTTTGGCGAGGCGAGCCACCAGTGGTTGTTCCTGTATCAACTGGAACAGCTGCTGGCAGAGCGTAAAACAGCGGATCCCGAGAGTTCCTATACCGCGAAACTGTACGCCAGCGGAACCAAGCGTATCGCACAGAAGGTAGGAGAAGAAGGCGTTGAGACGGCGCTGGCCGCAACCGTGCATGACCGCGAGGAACTGACGAATGAAGCGTCTGATTTGATGTATCACCTGCTGGTGCTACTGCAGGATCAGGAGCTGGATTTGACGGCGGTGATTGAGAATCTTCGCAAACGTCACAAATAAAAAAACCGGGGAATATCCCCGGTTTTTTTTAATCTGCAAATCAGACTTTTGGTTTGTAGTTGCGCAATGCGTGGCGGCCAAGCACCACCCCAGAACCAATCATTCCGCCCAGCAGCACGGCAAGAATCAGAACAATCACTTTTTTCGGGCTGTCACGTCGCACAGGGAGTTCCGGCTTCATGACATAACGATAAACGTGGATTGTATCCGGGTTTACATTGAGATTCTGGATGTCCAGCAGATTTCGTTTGGTCTGATAATATGCTCTTGGGAAGACCAAAGGGAGAGAAGCTTCGTTGTCAATCATTGATTTCAGCCCCTCACTTCCCAGCAGGAACATCGTTTCCTGAGTCACTTCCTGGGTTTGCTGCAACTGAGGCGAGGTAATTTTCGCCGCTTCAGCGTTCTTCAGTGCCTCAGCAATCTGTTTGATACGCAGATCTTTTTGCTCCTGAGCGACCTTCTCCTGGTTTTGAAGGGAATCATTCAGGGTTTTTATCTGCTCTTTAATATTGTCATTAAGGTCAACGGCAAGCTCTTTCGCCGTTTGCTCATCTACCTGCTGAATGTACTGCGCTAGCTGCTTTTGCGCGGCTTCTGCCGATGTACTGGTATATGATACAATTAACGGGAGCGGCTGATCTTTAACCTTGGGCTCAATCGTCAGTTTTTCAGGCTCAGCCTGATTTTCAAGCGCCTGTGACAATGCTGAGAATGAGGCGCTAAAACGGCCGATAGCGCGCGTTTGGTTGTCAGTCATTGTAGGTGCGGCGGTACCGTACAGAATATTCAACGCATTAGAATAGGTGGCAATCTGAGCTGCGTCAGGTTGTGCAATGATTGCACTAGAGGTCCACTTTTCTTTAGCAACGGATAAATATCCAATTGCCAGGGCGATACAAACAACAACAAAGGCGGCTATCACCCACTTCCCACGCCACAGCTGCAGCATTAAATCAAGTAAATCAATTTGTTCCGGGTCATTGCCTCGGCTGACCTGGCTATTGTTATTTTGCGTCATACAATCCCTAACTGATAAAAAAAGGGCAAACATAATTTTGTTTGTATAGTTTATCCATTACTGGCGATTTTTCTATAAGAATCCGATGAGTAATATCGGAAAGATGGGTTATGTAACTTACACCCTTCGCGCTATCATAGACGCCATGTGATGCGTTACGGCATCTATAGAATAGGGTTTATGAGGGAAGCTATGAAATTTTTAGTCACGGGCGCTGCAGGTTTTATCGGTGCGAATGTCAGTAAACGCCTCCTTGAGGCTGGTCATCAGGTTGTTGGTATCGATAACCTCAATGAATACTACGATGTCAACCTGAAGCTGGCGCGCCTGGAACTGTTAAAATCTGAGAGTTTCACCTTCCACAAGCTGGAATTAGCTGACCGGGAAGATATGGCCACGCTTTTCGCCAGTGAGAAGTTTGATCGTGTGATTCATCTGGCCGCGCAGGCGGGTGTACGCTACTCTCTTGAAAACCCTCACGCGTATGCAGATGCCAACCTTATCGGCCATCTCAACGTGCTGGAAGGCTGCCGCCATAATAACGTGCAGCATCTGCTTTATGCCTCGTCCAGCTCCGTATACGGCCTCAACCGCAAGATGCCCTTCTCCACTGACGATTCCGTGGATCACCCGGTCTCACTCTATGCCGCGACCAAAAAAGCCAATGAGCTGATGTCGCACACCTATTCGCATCTGTACAACTTGCCGACCACCGGCCTGCGCTTCTTCACCGTGTACGGTCCGTGGGGACGTCCGGACATGGCGCTATTTAAGTTTACTAAGGCGATCATTGAAGGCAAAAGCATCGATGTCTATAACTACGGTAAAATGAAGCGCGACTTCACGTACATTGATGACATCGCTGAAGCAATTATTCGTCTGCAGGATGTTATTCCTCAGTCAGACACAAACTGGACCGTTGAGACCGGCTCCCCGGCGACCAGCTCCGCGCCGTATCGCGTTTACAACATTGGTAACAGCTCGCCGGTCGAACTTATGGACTACATTACCGCCCTGGAAGACGCGCTGGGTACAAAAGCAGAGAAAAACATGCTGCCTCTCCAGCCAGGGGATGTTCTGGAGACCAGTGCCGATACCCAGGCTCTTTATGAGGTGATCGGATTTAAACCGCAAACCTCGGTTAAGGATGGAGTGAAAAACTTCGTTAACTGGTACCGCGAGTTTTACAAAGTCTGAAAATAAAAAACCCGGCTTATCCGCCGGGTTTTTTTATGGAGCAAGAGAATTAGTCGCTACCGAATAGATCTCGGGTATAGACTTTGTCCGCTACGTCAGCCAGTTCTTCAGCCATGCGGTTTGAAATGATGACATCGGCTTCTTTCTTGAATGCATCCAGGTCGCGGATCACTCGAGAATTGAAGAACTGATCGTCCGGCATGGCAGGCTCATAGATAACAACCTCAACCCCTTTCGCCTTAATGCGCTTCATGATCCCCTGAATGGAAGAGGCGCGGAAATTATCGGAGCCACTCTTCATGATCAGACGGTATACGCCGACCACTTTCGGTTGACGCGCAAGGATGGAATCGGAGATGAAATCTTTACGTGTACGGTTAGCGTCAACAATCGCCGAAATGAGGTTGTTCGGCACAGCCTGATAGTTTGCCAGCAATTGTTTAGTATCTTTTGGCAGGCAATAGCCGCCGTAGCCAAATGACGGGTTGTTGTAGTGGTTGCCAATACGCGGGTCGAGACACACACCTTCAATAATCTGGCGGGTATTCAGGCCAAGACTCTCTGCATAGCTGTCCAGCTCATTGAAATAAGCCACTCGCATTGCCAGGTAGGTATTCGCGAAGAGCTTAATCGCCTCAGCTTCGGTGGAGTCTGTGAACAGCACCTGAATATCTTTCTTCACTGCGCCTTCCTGAAGCAGCGCAGCAAAGCGTTCAGCGCGCTCTGAACGTTCGCCAATGACGATACGCGAAGGATGCAGGTTATCGTAAAGCGCTCTCCCCTCACGCAGGAATTCAGGCGAGAAGAAGATATTATCAATACCGAACTTTTCTTTAATAGATTTGGTAAACCCAACAGGAATGGTCGATTTAATAACCATCACCGCATCAGGGTTGATCGCGATAACGTCCTTGATCACCGCCTCTACAGTTGAGGTGTTGAAGTAATTGGTTTTAGGATCGTAGTCAGTAGGCGTCGCAATGATGACGTAATCAGCATCGCGGTATGCATCTTCTTTATCTGTCGTGGCGCGGAAATTCAGCGATTTATTGCTGAGATAGTCCTGAATTTCTTTATCCACAATCGGCGATTTTTTCTGATTGAGCATATCCACTTTGGCCTGCACGATATCCAGCGCAACCACTTCATGATTCTGGGCAATCAGAATGCCGTTAGAAAGACCGACATACCCTGTTCCGGAGATTGTTATTTTCATTCGCTAATGACTTCTGTGAGTTAACTGTACTGATGGCCGCCAGACCATCGCGATAAACATAACTGTTGGGCTTTGTACCTCCTGGCAAACTGAACTGTCAAGGCAAACCAGGAGTAATCACTACGAGCGGGGCGAGATTCAGACTACTTCGAATAACAGGCGACACTTTTTGCATAAAAAAACCCGGAGACATGCTCCGGGTTTTGATTACAGCGAGTAAGTTAACTTATTCCATCCATTCGGTATGGAACACGCCTTCTTTATCGGTACGTTTGTAAGTATGCGCACCGAAGTAGTCACGCTGTGCCTGAATCAGGTTAGCTGGCAGCACAGCAGCACGGTAGCTGTCATAGTAGGCTACTGCAGCAGAGAAGGTCGGAACCGGGATACCGTTCTGGACAGCGTAGGCAACCACGTCACGCAGCGCCTGCTGATATTCATCCGCAATTTTCTTGAAGTACGGTGCCAGCAGCAGGTTGGCGATACCGGCGTTTTCAGCATAGGCATCGGTGATTTTCTGCAGGAACTGCGCACGAATGATGCAACCCGCGCGGAAGATCTTCGCGATCTCACCGTAGTTCAGATCCCAGTTGTTCTCGTCTGACGCCGCACGCAGCTGAGAGAAGCCCTGGGCGTAAGAAACGATTTTACCCAGGTACAGTGCACGACGCACTTTTTCAACGAATTCGGCTTTATCACCCGCTGGTTTAGCCTGCGGACCAGACAGCACTTTAGATGCCGCGACGCGCTGC
The DNA here is from genome assembly GCF_053709655.1 of Enterobacter sp. UPMP2060. Lineage (NCBI taxonomy): Bacteria > Pseudomonadati > Pseudomonadota > Gammaproteobacteria > Enterobacterales > Enterobacteriaceae > Enterobacter > Enterobacter sp. UPMP2060. Next base: position 527,681 of record NZ_JBSKJQ010000002.1, on the reverse strand, counting down.
TCTTTCAGGGAAGAGATGTAACGCGCGAAGACGGATTCGGTGATCAGAGACAGCGGTTCGCCCAGATCCAGAGAGCTCTGGCTGGTCCATTTACCGGTACCTTTGTTCGCAGCTTCATCCAGAATCACATCAACCAGGTATTTACCCTCTTCATCTTTCTTCGTGAAGATATCTTTGGTGATGTCGATCAGATAGCTGTTCAGCTCGCCTTTGTTCCACTCGGTGAAAGTTTCCGCGAGTTCTTCATTGGAAAGGTTCAGACCGCCTTTCAGCAGGGAATAAGCCTCAGCAATCAGCTGCATGTCGCCGTATTCGATGCCGTTATGAACCATCTTCACATAGTGACCTGCACCGTCCGGACCGATGTAGGTCACACACGGCTCGCCATCTTCGGCAACGGCAGCGATTTTAGTCAGAATAGGAGCAACCAGTTCGTATGCTTCTTTCTGGCCACCAGGCATGATGGATGGGCCCTTCAGTGCGCCCTCTTCACCACCAGATACACCGGTACCGATGAAGTTAAAGCCTTCAGCAGACAGCTCACGGTTACGACGAATGGTGTCCTGGAAGAAGGTGTTACCGCCATCAATGATGATGTCACCTTTTTCGAGGTAAGGCTTCAGGGAGTCGATAGCTGCATCGGTACCTGCGCCTGCTTTCACCATTAACAGGATACGACGAGGCGTTTCCAGAGATTCAACGAACTCTTTCACCGTATAGAAAGGAACCAGTTTCTTGCCTGGGTTCTCGGCAATCACTTCTTCGGTCTTATCACGGGAGCGGTTGAAAACGGAGACGGTATAACCACGGCTTTCGATGTTGAGCGCCAGGTTGCGCCCCATCACTGCCATACCGACAACGCCGATCTGTTGCTTGGACATTACATACTCCTGTCAGGTGTGGTCACCACGGCTTATGCGCGGCTTGAAATGTGACTTTGATGTTAACTCAGGTTAGCGCTGATGAATAGTAATTCATAATTCTGAATTTAATTATGACACGTTTTGCATACGTAACGGTTATACTTTAGGCCGACCGTTTAAGAAACAATCAAAACTGCATAATTATGTTACCCGCTAATGTTGTAGAATCTTTTTATTTCTGATTTGACAGGTCCGACATCCGTTAAGGGCAATAAAGTAACCCCATTACCGTCACCAGTAATAAAATAGTCATCTCCAATTGCTGAGGATTTTGATAATGGGCTACTACATCCTTTATCAATTAACGAACAACCCAGAAAATAATTCATCGAATACTTCACCCCGAGCATTTGCAATATTGTCGGTGCGAGACTGAGTGAATTCATTCCATGGGCATTTATTACCTGATGCTTAACACCCTTACCAATAAGTATAAATGGAATTTTATTTACGAAATAAGTAGCCTTGCTGTTAAAACTTTTTTTATATTCTGGCGATGGATATGTTGCATGATCGGCTGTTATAATTAAAATACTATTTTTATAGTATTTACTTTTTTTGAAATACTCAACAAAATGGCCCAACTGCTGATCAAAATTATAGAATTTGTTATAATATGGATTAGTCCCATCGCCATATTTTACATTTGGACTATCCTGCCCATGATGTGTTCCTGATGGGTAAACTCCAATGAAGAAAGGTTGTTCGCCTTGTGGAGTGGCGTTCAAAAAGTCACGAAGTGCATTAAATGTTTGTTTATCCGTCATGCGGTCATGCTGATAACCAACGAAATTCCCCATACCCATAACATTATCAAAATTTAATGTTTTAAGCATTGTATTCAACGGGCTATCTTTATGCGTAGATGCAATAAAATAATTTTTATAGCCCTCCGCCCTAAGTATTTCAGGTAGCGTAACTTGACGATTGAGATATATATCATTTATATCATGAGAAGATAACTGGTCGATACCAGTACCTTCATTTGTAACGCCATCGCGATATTGATATCCTGAAGTAAGTTGCCCACGCAGACCACGAAATGTCGCAGCCGTGTGATTATAATAGTTAATAAATGAAGTCCCTTCCTTTATATAATTGTCAATATTAGGTGTAACTGAGAAATCTCGGCCATTTTCACGACCAATTATTTCCTGAGACATACCCTCAGTAAAAATGACAATAACATTACGCTTCTTAAAATCAAAATCACCGTTACTTTCATTATTGTAAATAGTATTCTTTAGAAATTCCTTCCCTGAGTCAGCAATTTTGATATTTGGTTTAAAGGTGGCTTGCATATAAAAAAGCTTGCTTGTTACATAAAGCTCATGTAATGGTCCACGAGTAAAAAATAACAAAATAATGCCAATGAAAAATATTACTACCTGTTTATTATTTTTTACTGGAACTGTTCTCCCAGGAAAAACTAAGAACGATAGCAACACATAAAATATAAAAATAGTAGCGGTTTTAATGAATGAAGTCATCCCCAACGCTGCGAACTCTGCAGCGTTTGATAAAGCCAAGGGAACAAGATATTGCCCTGTTGAGAATAGTGATGCTGTTTGAATACCTAAAATACAAAAATACAAAACCCAGATAAATCTTCTCAATAAATACTGTGATAAAAAAAAGAGAGTAAATAAAACTATAACAAATTCAAGTAAAAAACTTAGTATCAGGTCTGCTCTCTCACATAAATACATAACAGTTGATTGCAGTAACATAATACTAACGAAGATAGTAAAAAAATTTTTACGATTAAACTTAGGCAATTTCTTTCACCAGGAATAATTAATGTGATTTTATAAGGGAGCGATTTAATAAAGAGCCTCATACATAGAAGCGATATGTTCCCAGTGATACATATCATCAGCATATTTTTTTAAATCATTGACGCGACAGGCAAGCTCCCCAGAATGCAGTTTTTCTGTTAATGTGCTAAGTTGCTCAGAATTACGAAAATAGTGTGCTAACTCATTAGTTGTATAGCGATTAAAATCACAATCATAGGCAAATACTGGAATTGAGAAATGCATCGCTTCAACTAATGAAGGATTTGTTCCTCCAGCCGAGTGTCCGTGAATGTATGCAAGACAATTCTTTCTCAACTTATAAAGCTCATTAATATTATAGTTGGGATCAAGAAGTATTATATTTGAATAGGCAGCGTATTGCGCCTTAAGTTTGCGTCCGTAATCACTGTTATCCCAGTTCCCCATAAACTTAAGAACTAGAGATGTGTTTATAAAGGCGTTAAGAATCATTTCTATATTATTTTCAGGCTCTATCCTACAAAGCCCCAAATAGTAATTTTCTGATTGTATCTCTTTATTTATTGGTGTACTCAAATTAACCGCATGGTCACCACCGTACGCAATGACTTCACTCTTTTTGTTGTACTCATTTTCTACATAATTAGCAATGGCTTGGTTATCAGAAATAACCACATCAGCTATGTTGACTGAGACTTGCTCAGATTTTTTTAGAAATTTCTTAGCGAATTTACTCCATTTATTCCTTCTCCATTCCAACCCATCTATATTCACAATGATTTTCGATTTTGAGAAGACTTTATAGACTGGTAAAAATAAACAACCTGAAACGCCTAATATTAATGTAACATCCGGTTTTTTTACTAGACAGACGATCAAGCATAATACATCATATATTATGCTGGAAGCTCCATTGGCATTAACAGGCAAATAGATTAATTCAGCATTTTTATAATGACTTAATTTATCATGATATTTTTTTGAGGAACAGAAGATCTGATATTGTACTTTGTCTGACTGATAATCTACTAAATTTTGTACCAGCGACTCGAACCCACCATAACATGCGGGTACACCTACTGTGCCAACAACAGCGACCTTCTTCATTTTACTTGCATCCATTTGAATACCTAATACTAAAATCTTTGTCTATTAAAATTTATTGAACATTCCATCACGCACAGCTTTAATGCAAACTTTAACTGAATTAAGTTTAGTTTTTGAATATAAAACTTCGAAGACAATATTTTTAGCTGCGTGGAAAAAAACATGATATCGATATTTAAAATTATAATCCGAATAAAACATTAAATATATTGCGTTGCGGATTTTATAATAGTTCCTGAAAGAGTTATGTATCGTTACAGAACGACCTGCAAAATTTTTCTGCCCATAGCCCAATTCATGAGAAATCATGACTGAAGGTGTCTGAACAATTACCATATCTTTCGTAAGTGCTCTCCAGCACCACTCTGTATCAACCCAATCTATGAATAGCTTTTCATCAAATGGCCCTACAACATCCCACGCCTCCCGAGAGATCAGCATCCCCGATGCAATGACATGAGAGGGATAAAGGTCATTGTCACCTTCACTACATACGACTTTATTACTTGTGAAAAGGTTCAAACTCACGGATGGGTGTGTATAATTTGAACGATGATCTTTAAAGAAAGGGGAAGCGCAGGCAACTTTTTTACCCTGCTTTTGATTGTGTTCGAATGCAATTTCGAGCTTTTCGATTACATCACCAGGGAAACAAGTATCTTGATCGGAGAAAAATAAAAAATCGATTTCACTCGTTTCAAGTCCCTTTTGAACTCCATAGTTTTGAGCAAAAGCAATCCCTTTATTCTCAGTGAGTAAAATGATATCAAGATTGTCAACTGAAATATCTTTTAAAGATTCACTATCCTTTGAACCGTTATCTACAAGAACTATTCTCTCAACCTGTGAAGCTAAAGAATTAATACATTCCTTCAGGCGAACGATTTCAGGATTGTAAGTAACAATTACTGCCAATACTTTAGCCTTACACATTAATCACTCCAAAAATCACATGATAATAATAAGTTAGATATATAAGAATAAGAATTTTTACGACACTGCCAAAATACTGATATTTTTTTTGTCTGATAAAAACCCCAATGGCAAGCATGAGGAAGAAATACATTTCCAAAATACGGAAAGCCATAACAGGAAGTGAAAAAAGAGAAAAAACTATATATTGCATTACACCATAACTAAAAAACAGTCTTAAAAAATCTTTTTCACTTTTATCAATCGATACAAAGCTTAAAACAAACCAGGAAAAAGCGGTAAGAGATAATGAATTTATTATATTAACACCGGCATCATTTCCTATTTTTTGTCCAATGCCATATGATCTGATAAAATATATAAACTCATCCGCATAACCCGACACAGCAACCATAACAAGAGCACTAATGCACAGATACCCGAGTAATCTAATCCTTTTAGAATAAACAAACGGATATAATAGAAGAAAAGGAAGTGCAGACCAATGTGTTGCAATTGCACAGAAAACAGACAAGTAAAAGCAGGCTGGATTTTTTGTATACAAATAATAGACAGAAAACATCAAAATTGAAATACACAAACCATTTCTAAATTGAGTATAATCTAAAACCCAAAGAGCAACGCAAGCGTAATAAATAAGAAATAGTGTCAACCCAGATAAATTACATGAATATTTTGCAAGAAATTTTGCTTTTAAAAAAAAAGAACAGGATAAAATAATAAATATGATGATCAGATAATTTGCGGTGAATAGCATCAAGCCACGATAAAATAACTCAAGGACGCCCCCACTCTCATCCCCTGAAAAAATTTGTATGTAATTATCATAGTCTCTGCTAATCCCTAAAAACTGGCTATTGGCTAAGACAAACCCCATAAGAAGAGTTGCTATAAAAAAAAGATAAATAAAACCTATTTGATTTTTTTTATATTTATTTTCAGTATTTATTTCCATCATGATATATAAACATACTCAAGAATAAAATAGCCACCTTTCTTGCATAAAGACAAGGTGGCCCACTCACTAGAACAGGTCACTGTCCGTTAGCGCTGAAAAAAGATGTGCTTCTTGATCTTTCGACGAAAGTGAAAGAGCAGCATCACAGTGTGGCCAATTAATACCTAAAGTAGGATCATTATAAATGATTGCTTTTTGATGTTCAGGAGCGTAGTAGCTCGTGGTTTTATAAAGAAATTCAGCTTCATCGCTAGTGACCATGAAGCCATGAGCAAACCCTTCAGGGATCCATAATTGGCATTTATTTTCTGCTGAGAGAGTTATGCCGAACCATTTTTTGAAGGTTGGTGAATCTCTCCTGAGATCAACAGCAACATCAAAAACCTCGCCAACAACACAGCGAACCAGTTTTGCTTGTGCATGTGGAGCTAATTGATAATGCAATCCACGTAGAACTCCTTTACTCGATTTTGAATGATTGTCCTGAACAAAATCTACTTTCTTACCTATTGCCTTTTCAAAAGCATTTTGATTGAAACTTTCCATAAAAAAGCCTCGTTCATCACCAAAAACTTTTGGTTCAAGAACGATCAGATCTGGAATATCAGTTTTAATAACATTCATACTTTTTTCCATTATCTTATGGCATTTATTTATTTATGCCTAACAATAAAAAATTGAAAGTTTCACCTACAATTTTCCAATCATACTTTTCCAACACTGAAATATTAGTCTGGATTTCTCGTTTTTTCTCTTCGTCACTAAATTTTAAACAATGATTTATCGCATCATAAAGCGTGTTAGCTTCAAATTTTTTTAATTTGAGTGAACTATTTGTCTCAGCCAGAGGTGCATAATTTGAAATGACCAGGCATCCACAGGCCATTGATTCAGCACACGGATAATGGAAAGCACCATCTTCGACCAATCCAACTGCAATCATTACATCATTGCTTCGATAAAAAGATGCCAATTCTAAATCGGAGGTTATAGGAACAAAATTAACTTTGAAACCAGCAGAAATTAGCCGATCTCGGTCAACCTCGTCCAAAAAGACAGCTATATTAACTATAATCTTTTCTTTATTTCCTAACGAGCATAATACGGAAACAACCTCACTTGTACCTTTATGCTTTTCTTTTCTACCGATAACGCCAATCGAAACATGGCTATTTTTGGCACAATCAACTGGCTTTGGGCGAAAAACGTTCAAATCTAATCCAGCAGGAACTATGCCTATTGAGTTATCAATTTTATGAGGTAATAAGCCAGGGCTATTTAGTATTTTCTTGAGCGGTAAATGATAGGTTAAATATGCTATTAGCCTTCCTAATTTACTCTCCGAAAAGTTGACTTCATACGCCTGAATATAATAGAACTTACCACTACGTTTAATAGGTAACATCGCCACGAGGTAAGCAATTAAATGAAAGCTTGCAATTGCCACATCGGGTTTTGATTCTATACATTTACGCCAAAGATTATAATATAGACTAATGATTCTAATAAGTTTAAAGCGACTTTTCCTAACTTCACTTCTAATAATACTTGCTGTAGTCTCATAATATGGTTCGTTTTTATTATCGGGAGCAATAAAACTTACATCATGACCACAACTCATCAGTTCTGTTGCCAACTTAGAAAGAACCCTCTCACCACCAGCTCTTCCAAATCCTAGAACAGGAATAATTATTTTCAAACTTTAGCCTCTAATTTTGATTATCTTTTCGTACATTAATATAGTTTGTAAAAACAAAAGCAAACACGAAGTATAAGCCATATGTTAAGACATAACTTATGTTTGCTCCCTGTACCCCATAAATTACGACAAAGAAAGAAGAAGCAATGACAAATAAGGCCGAAAAAAGCACTTCAGAGGTAATGAAAACTTTAGTATGCCCCTGAGCCTGAAGTGTATATGCATAAAGGAATCCGGCAATTTTTATTACATCTCCCATTAGTTGGAAAAAAAATAATTCACGGGCAGACCTAAATTCATCAGTAAACAAAATAGTTATAATAAGGTCACGGAATAAATAGATACTCAATGCCATGAATATCGTTATTGACAGTACATATAATATAGTACTGTTTACTTCTTTTTTTATGAGTAAACTTGACTTTAAAATTGCTAACCTTGGTAAAAAATATGTTGATAAAGCAATTGTTACTACACCAAGATAAACCTCTGATATTTTCCAGACTGCCTGCCATTGACCAGCATCTTCCCAGCCGGTATTTGCAATCAATACTTTTCTAACACACAATAAAGCAACGGGCATTGAAGCAACAGAAACCAAAGCCATAAGTGTATATTTAAAAATACTTCTAACTTTGTCTCTATCTGTTTCACCCCACCAATATTTTAACCTAAACCAGGATTTATTGATGCAAAACAGAATTAATACAGCGCCTGCAATAGCACTGTTTAATGCCGTAGCGATTAATGCACCTTTAAGATCAAATGAAATAACCAGAAAAGCCATGAATATGGTGGAAACGAATACAGATAACATTCCGAGCAATATATATTGCTTATAGTTTTGTTGACCGTTTAAAACCGAAGCAATCAATGTATTTAAAACTGTAAATGGCAATACACAGCATGCAAAAATAATTAACCATGCATACTGGTTATCGTTGAAGAGTAAACCACTTAAACTTTTGGAAAACAGTATGAAAACAGGAACAATCAGCAAGAACAATAACAAGGTAATCTTGAGGCATGCACGCCACCATGGCGCACAAGCCTCTTTTCCTTCTTGCCAATTTTCCGCAGTATATCGAACAAGGCCGGTACTTACAGGAGCAGTGGTTACACCAGTAACGATGGTCATCAGGCTTTGCACCTGTCCAAGCATCGCAACTCCCGTAGGGCCAGTATAGATGGCTACTACCTTACCGATGATAAAACCTGCAATCATTTTGATGAATGTATAAATTGCAGATAATATTGTTACCTGGAAAAATCGTTTCATTATTTGTAATTATTAACTATATCAATTACATAATTCACTTCTTCTTCACTCATCACTGGACTCATTGGTAAAGAAAGTACTTCAGCATGAATTTTCTCTGAAATCGGTAGATTAAGCCCTGACATTTCCTGATATGCTTGTTGCTTATGAGGTGGCAGTGGGTAATGAATTAAAGTTTGAATACCGTTCTCTAATAAATATGCCTGAAGCTTTTCACGATTAGTCGTTCTGATCACAAACAAGTGCCAGACGTGTTCTTCTTTATTATCAACTACTGGTAATGTGATTGCTGGATTTTTAATTCCATGAATATACTGTTCCGCTATATTTTGACGAATCGCAGTATCTTCTGCCAATGTGGACATTTTAACACGTAATAAAGCCGCCTGTAATTCATCCAGGCGGCTATTTAATCCCTGATAAAGGTTTTCATATTTTTTATGTGACCCATAATTACGTAGAGCTTTTAAAGTATTAGCTAGCTCTGTATTATTTGTAGTAATCGCCCCCGCATCACCCAAAGCGCCCAAATTTTTCCCTGGATAGAAACTAAATCCGGCTGCATCACCCCATGCTCCCGCTTTCCGGCCATCACGCATTGCGCCATGTGCCTGAGCACAATCCTCAAGAACTAATAAACTGTATTTTTTCGCAATTGCACAAATTTCAGGCATGTTGCAAAGTAAGCCGTACAAATGAACGGGTAAAATTGCTTTAGTCTTTTCCGTAATATGACGTTCAAGTTCTGCTGGATTGATATTGTAAGTATCAATATCGGGTTCAACTAGGATAGGGACAAGATTATTTTCTGTTATGGCAAGAATAGAAGCAATATAAGTATTTGATGGAACCAATACTTCATCTCCATCTTGCAGATAGCCCAGTTCTTTCCATGCACGCAACACGAGTATCAATGCATCAAGACCATTTGCCACACCAATGCAATGTTCTACTTCACAATATTCTGCAAATTCACGCTCGAATTGTTCAAGCTCTTTTCCCATAATGTACCAGCCAGAATCTAGCACTCTACTAAAAGCAGAGACCAATTCATTATGTTGGCGCTGGTTAATTGCATTAAGATCCAGAAAGCTAATTTTTTTCATTTTTCTCTACCCATTTAATGAATTGCGCCGGGTTACCTACTACGACTGCGTAAGGCGGAACATCTTTGGTCACGACACTACCTGCACCAATAATTGCTCTTTCACCAATCTCAACACCGGGAAGGATTGTTGCATTAGCACCTATCGATGCCCCCTTGCGTATAGTTGTTTGCAAAAATTCTTCTGGATATTCTTTTGAGCGAGGATATTTGTCATTCGTAAATGCTACACAAGGGCCTATAAAGACGTCATCCTCTATTCGGACACCATCCCAAATATAGACACCACTTTTAATGGTTACATTATTTCCAATGACAACATCATTTTCTATTAGAGAATTTGCACAAATATTACAATTACTACCAATTGCCGCATTTCTGAGTATAACGACAAATTGCCATATAGTTGTACCGTCGCCAATCGAGGTTGTCTGGACATCACTTAATCTATGAATTTTCACCGGAGTTTACTCTTCTGATAAAATCATCGTATTTGCGGATATAATCAGATTCTTTATAGTAATCATCAGCAATAACAATCAGTACACAATCATCGCTAAAATCATACATTTCATGCCAGATATAAGGTTCTATCAACAAAGCTGTTGCAGGGTCGTTAAGTTCAACCTGCTTCGTTTCCTTGCCGTCATCCATATGGAATTTGCAAGAACCTCTTGCTACAACGGCTAACTGGCGCGTTGCCTTATGTGCATGAAAGCCTCGTCTCACGCCCGTGAGTGTATCGAGAATATAATAAATACGCTTGACTTCGAACGGTATATTCCTTTGTTCTTCAAGAGCAAAAAGTGCGCCACGTTCATCCCCATGTTTTTGCAAAGGGATTAATTGAATATCCATTACTGAGCCCCCAGATGCTATTCGCTAATCATTTTCAGCAAGTATTGACCATATTGATTTTTAGCAAGTGGCGCAGCTAATTTCTTAACTTGCTCAGCAGTAATAAAGCCTTTGCGATATGCAATTTCTTCAGGGCAAGATACTTTCAGCCCCTGTCGCTCTTCGATAGTGGCGATAAAATTACTGGCTTCGATAAGACTCTGGTGAGTTCCAGTATCCAGCCAGGCATAGCCACGCCCCATCATAGCAACGGACATGCGCCCCTCTTCCATATAAAGTCGGTTAATGTCGGTAATTTCCAACTCGCCACGTGCTGATGGTTTTAGTTTTTTTGCCATGTCTACAACGGAGTTATCATAAAAGTAAAGCCCCGTCACAGCATAATTACTTTTTGGCTGGAGTGGTTTCTCTTCCAGACTAATAGCAGTACCTGTTTTATCAAACTCTACAACACCATAACGCTCGGGGTCGTTAACATGGTAAGCAAACACCGTAGCACCATCTTCTTTATTTACTGCAGCTTCAAGTTGCTTCGGCAGATCATGTCCGTAGAAAATATTGTCTCCCAACACTAAAGCGCAGTTGTCATCGCCGATAAACTCTTCTCCGATGATGAATGCCTGTGCAAGGCCATCTGGACTTGGTTGTACTTTATATTGTAGATTCAGTCCCCACTGGCTACCGTCACCCAATAATTGTTCAAAACGCGGCGTATCTTGTGGTGTACTGATAATGAGAATGTCTCTGATCCCTGCCAACATCAGCGTGGAGAGTGGATAATAGATCATTGGCTTGTCATAAATGGGAAGCAGCTGCTTACTTACCGCCATAGTTACAGGATAAAGACGAGTGCCAGAACCCCCAGCCAGAATAATACCTTTACGCTTAGCCATTATAATTTCTCTATAATTTAAATGCCTTTGTTCAAGCATTCATTTAATCATTAAATTGATTGAGTCGTAAAAAGCTCAGTGAGCATCCGTTTTACGCCAATATCCCAGGAAGGCAGTACAAGACCAAAATTCGCCTGAAATTTCTCTGTGTTCAAGCGTGAATTATGCGGTCGACGGGCAGGAGTCGGGTAAGCCGATGTTGGAACTGCATTGAGTTTTTCAATAGCCAACTCAACACCCGCTTTTCTGGCCTCATCAAATACCAGTGCCGCATAGTCATACCAGGTGGTCGTATTTGACGCGACCAGATGGTAGAGACCAGCAACTTCAGGCTTAATCATTGCGACACGAATAGCATGCGCTGTACAGTCTGCTAACAACTCAGCGCCCGTTGGGGCACCAAATTGATCGTTGATTACGGAGAGTTCCTGACGCTCTTTTGCGAGCCGCAACATCGTCTTAGCGAAATTATTGCCCTTCCCCGCATATACCCAACTGGTGCGGAAAATAAGATGCTTAGGACAATGCGCCTGTAATGCCTTTTCACCTTCAAGCTTTGTCTCACCGTATACATTCAACGGTGCTGTCGAATCCGTTTCACGCCATGCCGTTTCGCCATCACCAGGAAAAACGTAGTCGGTAGAATAGTGAACAACCCATGCATCTATTTTAGCGGCTTCTTTGGCTATCGCTTCAACGCTTGTTGCATTGAGGAGTCTGGCAAAATCCGGCTCAGATTCAGCCTTATCGACAGCTGTATGTGCCGCCGCATTAACAATGACATCGGGTTTAATGGCACGAACGGTTTCAGCGATCCCTTCCGGATTGCTAAAGTCCCCGCAATACTCCTTAGAATGCACATCGACCGCTATCAAATTACCTAATGGAGCAAGCGCACGCTGGAGTTCCCACCCCACCTGCCCTGTTTTACCGAACAGAAGAATATTCATTATTAACGTTCCCCGTAGTTCTGCTCGATCCAACTTTTATAAGCACCACTTTTAACGTTGCTAACCCAATTCTGATTGCTCAAATACCATTCCACCGTCTTACGAATTCCGCTTTCGAACGTCTCCTCAGGCTTCCAGCCCAGTTCAACGCCAATTTTATGCGCATCAATCGCATAGCGACGGTCATGACCTGGTCGGTCAGCCACATAAGTAATCTGATCGCGATATGACCCCTCTTTCGGCACAATCTCATCTAACAGATCGCAAATCGTATGTACCACGTCCAGGTTCTGCTTCTCGTTATGACCGCCAATGTTGTACGTTTCACCCGGTTTCCCCTGAGTGACAACGGTATAGAGTGCACGCGCATGATCTTCTACATACAGCCAGTCACGGATTTGGTCGCCTTTGCCGTAAATCGGCAGCGCTTTACCATCCAGCGCATTCAGAATTACCAGCGGGATCAACTTTTCCGGGAAGTGGTACGGACCGTAGTTATTCGAACAGTTGGTGACAATAGTTGGGAAACCATAGGTACGCAGCCAGGCACGAACAAGATGGTCGCTTGAGGCTTTTGATGCTGAATACGGGCTGCTGGGCGCATAAGCCGTGGTTTCGGTGAAGAGCGGCAGATCCGCTGATGCTGGATGCTCATCAGGATGTGGCAAATCACCATACACTTCGTCGGTAGAGATATGATGGAAACGAAACGCTTTCTTCGCCTGCTCATCCAACGTTGACCAATATGCTCGTGCGGCTTCCAGCAGCACATAAGTGCCGACGATATTGGTTTCGATAAACGCAGCCGGGCCGGTAATAGAGCGATCGACGTGACTTTCAGCAGCCAGGTGCATAACCGCATCAGGCTTATGTTCTGCGAAGATACGATCCATTGCATTTTTGTCACAAATATCCGCATGCTCAAAAACATATCGATCGCTGTCGCTGACTTCACTAAGCGACTCAAGGTTGCCGGCATAGGTCAGCTTATCCACATTGACGACGTCGTCCTGGGTATTTTTAATAATATGTCGTACAACCGCTGAGCCGATAAAGCCGGCTCCGCCCGTCACAAGAATTTTCACGTTATCTGTTCCGTCTGTTGGAAATGTCTGGATATTTACGCTCTGAATCCGATCGGTTTTGACGGTTTCAGAAATTGAGCACGCTACCGCCCCTGGCTTAACAGCTACCAGTGCACTGAGCGATCTCCGATTAAATGATTTTTTTGTCTGGATCCAGACAAAAAACTGGCGTTAATTGTCGTCCTAAACGACGTCAGAAACAAGCACAAATCGCTACAAAGCGATCCAGATTTAGACCCTGTAACTCTATGTAATCATAGGATTAATAATAAAAAACGGCAGTCATCATTTTGGCTATATTTCAATACACCAAAATAATGACTGCCGCTTGTTCAAGACGTTGCAGGAATATCAGTCGTTTGCGAGCAACTTCTCAATACGGGTTCTGAACTTCGCCCCTTCCTTCAGGTTACGCAGCCCATAGTTCACGAATGCCTGCATATACCCCATTTTCTTACCGCAGTCATAGCTGTCGCCGGTCATCAGCATCGCGTCAACAGACTGCTTCTTCGCCAGTTCGGCAATCGCGTCGGTCAGTTGAATACGATCCCAGGCGCCTGGCTCGGTTTTCTCCAGTTCCGCCCAGATATCGGCGTTCAGAACGTAACGACCTACCGCCATCAGGTCCGAATCCAGCGTCTGTGGCTGATCCGGTTTTTCGATGAACTCAACGATGCGGCTCACCTGCCCTTCCGTTTCCAGCGGTTCTTTAGTCTGGATAACGGAGTACTCGGAGAGATCGCCCTTCATGCGTTTCGCCAGCACCTGGCTACGGCCGGTTTCATTGAAACGCGCCACCATTGCCGCCAGGTTGTAACGCAACGGATCGGCAGAAGCGGTATCGATGATGATGTCCGGAAGAACAACAATGAATGGGTTATCACCCACAACCGGACGGGCACACAGGATAGAATGCCCCAGACCCAGCGGCTGCGCCTGACGGACGTTCATGATGGTCACACCCGGCGGACAAATAGACTGCACTTCCGCCAGCAGCTGGCGTTTGACGCGCTGCTCAAGCAGCGCTTCAAGTTCGTAAGAGGTGTCGAAGTGGTTTTCTACCGCGTTCTTGGACGAGTGAGTAACCAGGACGATTTCTTTGATCCCTGCAGCAACAATCTCGTCGATAATGTACTGAATCATTGGCTTGTCGACGATCGGCAGCATATCTTTTGGAATGGCTTTTGTGGCCGGCAGCATATGCATGCCCAGGCCTGCTACCGGAATGACTGCTTTCAAATTAATCATTATTTCTTCCACCTTAAAATGGTTGACGAATTATAGCTCTTAAACCTGTTTTCGCCAGCATGATTTGCCGTAATCCTTGGGCAATGTTACGCCTTAGCATCACAAATTTCTGTAGTTGTAATCTGATTAGATCGCGCTTTTATGCCAGGAATAGTCTCAAAACTGATGATTGTCGATTATCTGTGCGGAAGCGCAAAGTTAAGCCTTTCCACATTCACCACCTGCTGGTCGACCCGGTCAATATCGACCGAGCTTTGCCCCTTCTCATTCACTGCTTTTATGTTCGCCAGCGACAGCAACGTCTCGTCTTTCGCCATGAACTTGCCCCGCACATCCTTGCGCAGGTCGAAGTTAATCTTCAGGGCGGGCCCCACAGCGGCTTCCTGCATCACATTGATGTTGCGTAAGAAAAGATGCTGCGGCTTGTTGTGCAGTTCCAGCGTCGCCCGCTGCATCTCCACGTTGGTTATCGCCACAAACGAGGTGGCGTTACCGGATGAAATCTGTATTCCGCGCAATTTATACGCAAGCTGACGATTATCGAGATGAATATTGTTGAGCTTGAAGTTCTGCGGGATGGACAAATAATCGCCTTTTATCACCCCATAGCCGATTAACATTCCGGCACTGTTCACCATCTCGACATTATCAATAATGAAATTATCGCAGCCATAAATGGCCACCGTGGCGTTGTCTATACCCGCCTTTTTACTGAAATCGGGGGTAATATTTTTGGCCTTGATATTGCGAATAACAAAATGTTTACCGTTTTCAACGTGCACCAGCTGGCGACAGTTGCTGCCGGTGATGTTTGCCACCACGAAGTTCTTGACGGTTTGCTTCTCCGGATAGTCGTTATCGTAGGTGCTGCCGGCGAGGCCAATGCCGATGCCCCAGTTGATCTTGCCGTTGGTGCAGTTGATGTTGTCGATGACATGGTCAGAGATCAGGATATTGCGATCGTTGATGGCGACGTTCCACTCGATCGCATCCCCCTGGAGATGGCTAAATTTGCTGTTGGTGATGCGGGCACCGTCAACCTGGTTGTGGAAACCCTGGCGCAGGATGGCGTAGTTGGCCTGGCTTACGCTGATGTTATCAATCAGCAGGTTGCGCATCACGCTCGGTTTCTTGCCGCCGATGTAGATCTGCGTCACCGGGCCAAAACCGCTCATGGCCAGCCCTTTGATAACGCAGTCAGAGCCGCGAACGTCGAGCGTAATGTTCTCCGTGCGGCCAGCACCTTCGCCTATCACTTTGCTGCCTTCCTGCAAAACAAAGCGGCCGCGCCCGTTGCCGGTTAACGCCCCGCGGATCAGCAAGGTTTTACCGTCGGGAATGAAAATACCGGTATTGATGTTTTCGCAGGTGAGCCCGGCCGGGACCACGACGGTGTCGCCGTCATTAAACGCCTGCTTAAAAGCGGCGATCCAGTCGTTGTTATTGTACTGATTAACAGAGACCGTTCTGCCGCTTGCCGCCCGCGCGATGCGTGACGACAGCAGCGGCGTGGCCGCCAGAACGGAGAGAGAAGAGACAAAGGTGCGTCGGGTAATCTTTTTCAGCATACATCCTCGGCGTTACAACGTTTGCAGCAGGCTCGCTAACTGGCGGTTAATCACCTGCTGGTTAAAATCGGTTTCCACTTTTTGTCGGGCGTTCTGGAGCACGGGCTCCAGCGCCTGCTGGTCAATATCGCTGAAGGCTGCTAATCGGTCCGCAAGGGCCATCGCGTTATTCTCCGGCACCAGCCAGCCGGAGTGGTCAGACTTAATCAGCTCCGGGATCCCGCTGTGCAGGGTTGATACCACCGGAATACCTACGGCCATCGCCTCCATCAGCGCCACCGGAATGCCTTCCATATCGCCATCTGCGCCCGTTACGGAAGGCAGCAGAAAGACATCAGCCTCGTCGAGCATGGCCTTGACCTCGTGGCTCGGCTTGAACCCTGGCATCTCTACGACATCTTCCAGCTGATACTGTTCGATAAGCGTGCGCAGACGACGCTCCCACGGCCCAATGCCGAGAATGCGATAGTGGAAATCCACCCCGCGCGCTTTCAGCTGGCGGCAGGCTTCAATGGCCACATGCAGGCCTTTCTTCTCGGTCAGGCGAGCAACGGAGATGATCTGCAGCGGTTTTCCCGGCACCTTGACAGGACGGCGAGTGAAGCGCGTTAAGTCCACGCCCATACGCGAAACGGCAATTTTCTCTCCCGGGCAGCCCATGTTTTTCAGGCGTCCGGCCCACAGGTCGCTGATAGGCAGCATCATGTCGCCGCGCCTGAACAGCTGCTGATACTCCGGCGTGTAGTGGTTCAGCACTTCGCGGCTGGAGATATCGATACCGTGGAAGATGGTCGCAATTTTGCCGTCAATCACGCCCAGCTCGCGCAGCTTCGCGGCGGTGACGCCCGCCGGGCCAAAGTGGGCGATAAACACGTCGGCACGATACGGCTGCGCGGTTTGCCCGCAGATGGCCGACAGGATCAGATTGCGGGATTCGGACCCATAGCGGGAAACATTCAGCGCCCGCCAGGTCGACGCGCGGTGGATCCCGCGCAAGGTCTGGCTGGCCCGGTGCCGCAGCTTGCTCAGTCTCCCGGACGGCTCATCCTGCAGCCAGCGGGTTTTCGCCTCCAGCCCATACTGGGTATACGCCGCATGGGTATTTTTGGTATCGCCCTTTTGCAGGGCGATAATCTCCACGTCATATCCCATATCGATAAACGCGGTGATTTGGTTCAGGACAAACGTTTCAGACGACAGCGGAAATTTCAGTAAGAAGAAACCAACCTTCATTTCCCCTCCCGTACGCGGTCAAGTACCGATTTCACCATCCCAATGCCCTTCTCGCGCTCGGCTTTCACCGCCACCGCCAGGCGTTCATTGATCGCAGGCAGCTGGCCGAGCGTGTCGCCCACCATCGCACCGAGCGAACCATCGAGCAGATGACGGATATCCACGGCCATTTCCGGCATACCGAGCTGCTGCATGATGCCTGCTGATTTGTGTTCGTAGTTGATGGCAATGGCCGGCGTGCCAAAGTTCATGGAGATAATGGCGGAGTGCAGGCGCGTGCCGACGGTCAGGTCGCAGGCGGAGAGCAGCTTGCCCATCTCCAGATCGTTCAGTTCGTCCATCACCACGTGATAGCGGGACGGATCGTTCACCAGGCTGCGCAGGTTCAGCGCCACCATACGGTCGTCTTTGTTGTAGCTGTCGATGCCGGTGCAGGTTGAGAGCGCCAGCACCTGGTACCCGCTGTCCAGCACGCGGTTCACCACGTCGGCGAAGGCTTTCTCATACGCCGCCTGGGTCGTACCTAAACGCTTATCGAAGGGCGCCAGCTCGCGCAGGGTAATCGCGACGGTTTTCTGTTTCGCCGCCACGTCGAGCCAGTGCTGCACCGCGTAGCTCGGCTGGAAGCTGTCGTCCTGGTGATCCACCAGCCACGCGGTGTCCACGCCGTGCTCAACTTTTGAGGTGTCAATTTCGCTGCGCTTCATCATATCGAGGCTGACCGACTCGCGCAGGATCAGCGCGTCGCAGTGGCCGAACACGTAGTTTGCAAGCTGGTTAAACTGCGGATCCTGGAATGGCCCGACGCTGTGGCCAATCATAAACAGCGGCTTTTTCGCCATAAAGGTGCAGAGCGCATGCTCAAACTGCGGCACGCCGTAGAGATCGACGAAGAACGAACCGCCGACCTGGATAATGGCGTCGTAGCCGGACAGCAGACGGACAAAATCGGTAAAGCCCTGCGCGATAGCAATATTGCGCAGCTTGCCGGTATCGGTCACGCGGGAAAGCAGCACCTGGTGCTGGTAGCGACGACGCAGCACTTTCTTCACCCGCCCCATCACGCCCGCGGCGTTGTTATGCTGTTTCATCTGGCTGTAGAGCGGGTCGCCCATCACCGGGCGGTTCAGTAACCAGGATGAGCTGACCGGATAACGGCTCATCACGTCCACTTCAGTCTCAGGCTTAAGGGTGTTAATTGCATCCAGTAAACCGCGCAGGATGGCGCTGTCGCCACGGTTGCCGCAGGTATGGTTGCCAAGAATTAATAATTTCATAATGGCCTCTTAAATAACTAGCCTGCGCGAAGCAGCGTTTTCATTTTTTCGTTACGGCAAAACTGGCGCTTCATCTCCACCACCAGCGCATTGCGTGACAGCACAATCATCACGCCAAATGCCAGCGCGCCCGCGGCAACCTTTACCGCCAGCAGCGCGGCCAGCGGCAGGTGACCGCTGAGGATGATGCCCAGGCCGTAGCTCACCGCCAGGGTCGGCAACGAGAGATAGAACGGCAGCCACAGGCTCAGGATGTACTGACGGTAGCTGGAGCCCAGCACCGGCTTGATCATGATGAAGTAGCTCAGAACGGTATTGATTATCTGCACCAGCAGGAAGCCCAGCGTGACGCCGATGGCGCCTGCCATATGCCCGCCGACGATAATCGCCGGAATAAACAGGAAAGTTTTGAACACGTTGAACTTAAAGCTAATGTCGACGCGCGCTTTTGCCATCAGCAGGGAACCAATCGGATTCCCCACGGAGCGCAGAAGCCCCACCACGCACAGCAGCTGCAGGATCGGGATGATGCCGTTCCACTTCTCGCCAAACACCAGCGGCACGAAGTTGCTGGAAACCACCATCAGCCCAAGCAGCACCGGGAAGTTGATGATCCCCACCACGGAAAGCAGCTTGTAGAAGTTAACGCGCAGCTTCTCGGTGTCGTCCTGAATCTTGGCGAACGCCGGGAACAGGACGCGGGTGATGATCGGGTTCAGCTTCATCGGCGGCACCACCGCGACGTTGTAGGCCAGGTTGTAGCCCCCCGCCACGCTCGCGCCAAGAATACGCGCCAGCACCAGCGTCGACAGGTTGGTATTCACATAGTTGATGATGCTGTCCGCCGTCAGCCACGCGCCAAAGCGCAGGTTGGACGAAACTGACGCGAGAGAGAAATGCAGTCCGGGACGGTAAATCTTGCGGCCAAAGTAGCCGAACAGCAGCGTGCGCACGGCTGAGTTAACCAGGTATCCGAGGATAGCGGTCATCGCCAGCGGCCAGAAAAGGGCACTCACCACGGTGAAGGTAAAGCCCGCCAGCACGGCACTGGTCTCGATCATGCCGATCTTGTTGAACTCCAGCTCTTTCTGCATCAGCGCGCGGAACTGCTGCCCGTGCGGGATCACCACGAAAGCAAACGACAGCGTGCGCATCAGCGGAGCCAGATCCGGGTTGTGCAGCACGCTGGCGATGGTGTCGCTCAGCAGGAACACCAGCACGAACACGAAAATTCCCAGCCCCACGTTCAGCCAGTAGAGCGTAGTCAGCTCAAGATGGCTGATCTCTTTGCGCTGGATAATCGAGTTGGCGATACCAAAATCAGACAGCGTATCGGCCAGCGCGATAATCACCAGCGAGACGGTCAGCAGGCCGAACTGGTGATTATCAATAATGCGCGCCAGCACGGTCATCTGCACCAGACCGAGGCCAATGATGACGATGGTCGCCATCGCTGACCACTTCGCCCCGCTGATGGTTTTTTCACGTAAGCTCATCTTAGTACGCCGCTTTGTTCACGAAACCTTTGAAGATGGTCAGAAAAACAATCTTGATATCGAACCAGATACTCCATTCACGGATGTACTCCAGATCGAATTCGATACGTTTTTCCATTTTTTCCAGCGTGTCGGTTTCGCCGCGCCAGCCGTTGATCTGCGCCCAGCCGGTAATGCCCGGCTTGACCTTATGGCGCAGCATGTAGCCTTCAATCAGCGAGCGGTACTGCTCGTTGTGCGCCACCGCGTGTGGACGCGGGCCAACAATCGACATGCCGCCGGTGAAGACGTTGATAAACTGCGGGAGTTCATCCAGCGAGGTGCGGCGCAGGAAGTTCCCCACGCGGGTGACGCGCGGATCGTTCTGCGTTGCCTGGGTCACCACCTTGTCGTTTTCCATCACCTTCATGGAGCGGAATTTCCACACCATAATCGGCTTACCGTCCATACCGTAGCGGGTCTGGCGGAAGATAACCGGGCCGGGAGAGCTCAGCTTCACCGCGAGGGCAATGCAGCACAGCACCGGGGAGATGAGCAGTAAAATCAGCGAAGAGAGCACGATATCTTCCGCGCGCTTCAGCACGCGGTTAATGCCCGACAGCGGGGTGTCGTACAGCGGTACCACCGGTACGCCGTTCACTTCTTCAATGCGTGAATGGAGGATGTTGAAGGTAAAGACGTCCGGGATCAGGATCACCGAACAGGTGGTGTCCGCCAGCTCGCGCATCAGTTGCTTAATGCGGGATTCGTCTCTCATCTGCATGGCGATGTAGACGTTGTGAATTTTACCGGCTTTCGCGTCTTCAATAAGCTGTTCGTAATTGCCCGCCCAGTCCGACGGCACGCCGCCCGGCTTCGCGTCGTGATAAATCCCGACCACTTCAAACCCTAACCACGGCTCTTTGCGGAAGCTGTCGAGCAGAACCTTACCAACCGGCAGATCGCCCGCTACCGCAACGAAGCGACGGTTATAACCGCGGTTACGCAGCCAGCCCGCGCCGAAGCGGATCAGGGAACGGCACACCACCATGCCGACGCTGGTGATCAAATACCAGCAGAGATAGGTGACGAGGCGATTATCAAAATCATGGCTGAAGGCCACCAGGCCTGCGCTGAAGATCAGGCTCAGGGTCCAGTTCTGCAGCAACAGCATCAGTTCGGTGGTCATTTTCACGCCGCGCCACGAGCGGTAGAAATCGGTCATCCCGCCAATCATCTGAAACACGACCAGCGCAATGAGTGCCATCAGCAGATGCATATATAAGAACGGCAGCCCGCCGATCCGACACACCGCCCACAATCCACCGACCATGATGGTGATATCAGAAAAACGCTGCACCATAGAGATTAACGATGCATTCGTTCTCGCTCGTTCGCGTTTTTTTAGATTCGTCATCGTTGTTCCTGTATTCGGTTCCCCCTCCCGCCGGGAGGGGCAATTGTTACTGATTCAACAGCGCCAGAATGTCCTTCGTTCGGGCTTCCATCAGCGCCGTGTCAGCACGGGACTCCACGTTCAGGCGCACCACCGGCTCGGTGTTGGACGAGCGCAGGTTAAAGCGCCACTGCGGGAACGCCATGCTGATCCCGTCCGTACGGTCAATTTCCAGCGCGTGGATCGCAAAGTGCTGCTCCACGCGGGCAATGGCCTCGGCCGGCTGCGCCAGCTTGCTGTTGATCTCCCCGCTCGCCGGGAACGCCGCCATGCGGTCGCGCACCAGCTCGCCCAGCGTCTGCCCCTTCAGGCACAGCAGCTCGGTCACCAGCAGCCACGGGATCATCCCGCTGTCGCAGTAGGCAAAATCGCGGAAGTAGTGGTGGGCGCTCATCTCGCCGCCGTAGATGGCGTCTTCTTCGCGCATACGCTCTTTGATGAAGGCGTGGCCGGTTTTGGACATCACCGGCGTGCCGCCCGCCGCTGACACCACGTCGACGGTGTTCCAGGAAAGGCGCGGGTCATGAATGATTTTCGCGCCCGGGTTTTTCTCAAGGAACGCTTCCGCCAGCAGGCCGACAATGTAGTAGCCCTCGATGAACTGCCCTTTCTCGTCGAACAGGAAGCAGCGGTCGAAGTCGCCGTCAAAGGCGATTCCCATATCCGCGCCGTGCTCAATCACCGCGTTGCGGGTGTCGTCGCGGCACTCCGGCAGCAGCGGGTTAGGAATACCGTTCGGGAAATTGCCGTCCGGGGTGTTGTGCACCTTGACGAAGGTCACCGGCACGTTCAGCGCCTTAAAGCGGGCTTCCAGCGCATCCACCACCGGGCCGGCCGCGCCGTTACCGGAGTTGATGACCAGCTTCAGCGGCTTGAGGTTCGCCACGTTGATGTAGCCCAGCAGGTGGTCGATGTACTCTTTCTGCAGGTTGATTTTTTTGTAGCTGCCGCGCTTCGCGTCGTTCACCGGCGGGAAGTCGTTGGCTTCCGCCAGGCGCTGCACGTCGCGCAGGCCGGTGTCGCCGCTGATAGGACGGGCGCCCTTGCGCACCAGCTTCATCCCGTTGTAGTCCATCGGGTTGTGGCTGGCCGTCACTTCGATACCGCCGTCCACGCCCAGGTGGAAGGTGGCAAAGTAAATTTCCTCGGTCCCGGAAAGGCCGATATCCAGCACGTCCACGCCCGCGTCCTGCAGCCCTTTCGCCAGGGCCAGCTTGAGGGATTCGCTGGTCAGACGCACATCGCCGCCCAGCACGATGGTCTGCGGTTTTAAATATTCGCCGTACGCGCGGCCAATGCGCCACGCGATGTCTTCATTCAGCTCTTCGCCCAGCTTGCCGCGAATATCGTAGGCTTTAAAACAGGTTAATTTTTCCATGATGACCCCTTTTTCAGGCAACAGTCGGCCCTGACCACGTAATGGCCAAATTGATTTTTTTGTCATTCGAAGGCCCGGTAAGCACAGCGCCACCGGGCATAATGCAGAGTGCTACACCCGCCCGTAGCGGTCCTGGAAGCGCACGATATCGTCCTCTTCCAGATACGAGCCGGAGCGCACCTCAATTAAGTCGAGAGGAATTTTCCCCGGGTTCTCCAGACAGTGCGTCGCCCCCAGCGGAATATAAATGGACTCGTTTTCACCGAGCAGTTTGACTTCACCGTCGATGGTGACTTTAGCGGTACCCGCAACCACCACCCAGTGCTCGGCGCGGTGATGGTGCATCTGCACCGACAGCCCCTCGC
The DNA here is from genome assembly GCF_053709655.1 of Enterobacter sp. UPMP2060. Taxonomy (NCBI): domain Bacteria; kingdom Pseudomonadati; phylum Pseudomonadota; class Gammaproteobacteria; order Enterobacterales; family Enterobacteriaceae; genus Enterobacter; species Enterobacter sp. UPMP2060. The sequence goes on along the minus strand of NZ_JBSKJQ010000002.1, from coordinate 504,113 downwards.
CCGGCTTCACGGTGATGCGTTTCACCTGATAGCGGTCACCGGAGTCAATGGAGTCATATTTCCCCCACGGACGGTAGACTTCGCGGTGAATATGGTGCTCGTGACGGCCATCGGCCTTGATCTGCTCCACCACTTTTTTAACGTCCTGCACGGCGTTACGGTCGGCAATCAGCACGGCGTCCTTGGTCTGGACAACCACCAGATCCTTCACCCCGACCGTGGTCACCAGGCCGGATTCGGCGTAGACGTAGCTGTTTTCCGTTTTGTGGCTAATAACATCGCCGTGGTGGACGTTACCCTCCGGGGTATGGGCGCTGATCTCCCACAGGGAGGACCAGGAGCCGACATCGCTCCAGCCCGCATCCATCGGTACCACGACGGCGTCCGCCGTACGTTCCATCACCGCATAGTCAATGGACTCTTCCGGGCAGGCGAGGAACGCCTCTTCATCCACGCGGATGAAGTCGAGATCCGGGTCCACCACCGCCATGGCTTTCTCGCAGGCGTCAAGAATATCCGGGCGGTATTTACGCAGCTCTTCAAGGTAGCGTCCGGCACGGAACAGGAACATCCCGCTGTTCCAGTAATATTCACCGCTGGCGACATACGCCTGCGCGGTTTCCAGATTCGGTTTTTCAACAAACTGCGCCACGTCAAACGCCACGCTGTCGCCTTCACCCGGCGTCACGCTGCCGCGACGAATATAGCCATAGCCGGTTTCCGGCAGATCCGGCACGATGCCGAAGGTCACCAGCTTGCCGCTCTCGGCGTAAGGGATCGCCGCACGCACCGCGTCGCGGAACGCGTCTTCCTGCTGGATAACGTGGTCTGCCGCCAGGACCAGCATCAGCGGGTCACAGTCCGGGCTGCTGCGTTTTGCCGCCAGCGCCGCCAGGGCGATCGCGGGCGCGGTATTGCGTCCGGCAGGCTCCAGGATGATGTTTTCGGTGAGCTTATTCAGCTGGCGCAGCTGCTCGGCAACAATAAAGCGGTGCTGTTCGTTACAAATCACCACCGGGCTTTCACACTCCACGCCGTGCAGACGGTTTACCGTCGTCTGCAGCATGGTGAGATCCCCTTTCAGGCAGAGGAACTGTTTTGGATAGAGCACGCGGGACAGCGGCCACAACCGGCTACCAGAGCCACCAGCCATCACAACCGGATACAAAGTGGTTTGACTCATGATTTATCCCCGTATATCTGCAATAAATTGGCTCAGCACGTTCTCTTTCTCGAGCGTGCGTTCGGCATATTCACGTGCCACCGTGTTCTCTTTTGGCATGGCAAGTGCCTTCTCAATTCCGGTTACCAGCGCCGGGACCGATTCCGGCTCCACGCACACGGCAATACCCGGATAGCTGTCGCACAGCTGGCCTAATTCTGTTTCGGCTTCTGCCGTGATCACCGCGTTACCGCCCACTGCCAGAATATTGGTCAGCTTGGACGGCAGCACCGCGTCCGCGGCGCCGCGTTTTTGGACCACCAGATGGCAGTCGCCCATCTTCAGCAGCGCAGGCAATGCCTCGTAAGACTGAAGCGGGAAAAATTTCACGTTGGTCAGGCCACGTTCCCCGGCCATTTTTTCCAGCCGCGCCTTTCCACCGCCCTGCCCGACAATCACAAACGTCCACGGATGTTCACTCAGCAGCTGGGCCGCTTCAATCACGCTTTCCAGCCCCTGCTTTTCGCCGATGTTGCCTGAGTAAAGAATGATTTTTTGATCTTCAGGCAAACCGAGCTGCGCGCGCAGGGCCTGAGCGTCTTGCTCAGTTACATCGCGAAAACGCGCCACTTCGGACCAGTTCGGGAAGAAGATCACCTTCTCTGCCGGAACGCCCTTCTCCTGCGCCTTATTCATCATCGAGCGCGAGATAGTCGAGACGTAATCCACGTTGTGCAGGCCGCTGCGCTCAAACGCGCTGGCAAGCTTCGCCACCTTGCCGCCCTTGCTTTTGCCTGCCATCCCCAGGCCCAGCATGGCGTCAACTTCATAATCCTGAATGTGCAGCAGAGTGCGCGCGCCGGAGAGTTTGCCCAGCAGGCGCATGCCCGGCGTGCAAAACAGCGTTGGCACAACGCCGATGATGCGATCCGGCTTCCAGCGACGCTGCGCCATCAGCGGGAAGAAACTGCTCAGGGCAAAGCTGCCCAGATGAATTAACCGCTTCAGCGTCGAGGGCTGCTTAGGCACATACAGCGGGCAGCGCCAGACGGTCGCTGCGCCCTCTTCGCGACGGTAGCGCCAGCTTGAGTAGCGCTCCCCGACTTTCCACTCCGGGTAGTACGGCGGCGCGGTAATGACCCGCACGTCATGTCCCTGGCTCGCCATCCACTCGACCATCTCGCCGGTGTATTTCCCGATGCCGGTTAGCTCCGGCGAGTAGTTGATTCCGTACACTAAAATTTTCATAAGCCCGGCACTCCGGACTGACGATCGGCCAGGAAATAGGCACGACTGTTGTCATGCACATTGTCGCTGGCAAGCAGCGCCTCTGGCGTCTGCCAGCGGTAGTCGTCATGCTGAGAATCAGGCAGACGCAGGTCTGCCTCACTCACCTTCAGGCGGAACCCCAGCACGATGTAGTGCGTGGTGAACCCGGTGCCTGAAAAGTTATCGTCATAGAAGTGCTGCCAGACCCCGTAAAACTGGCCCGCAGCCAACGGCAGCTGCAGGCCCAGTTCCGCCAGAGTGAGACGCTCAAACGCATCGCTGAGCCGCTCATCCTTCTGCACGCGCCCGCCGGGCACGAACCAGAAGCCCTGTGCAGGACGGTTGGTTCGTTTCCCCAGCAAGAACTCGCCGCGTTCGTTCTCCACGATCAAATCAATTGAGATGAGCGGAGTCGAACGCACTACCGTGGCAAAATCTTCCTGACTTAAAAACATCGTTACCCCCGGAAGCGGTGCTGGTTTTCCAGGAACCACTGGTAGGTACTGGCCAGCCCCTGCTCCAGTGACACCTCGTGATACCAGCCCAGCTGATGCAGACGGGTCACGTCCAGCAGCTTGCGCGGCGTGCCGTCCGGTTTCGTCGCGTCAAACACCACGCGGCCTTTGTAGCCCACTACCTGCGCGATGGTTTGCGCCAGCTCGCGAATGGTGCAGTCCACGCCGGTACCAACGTTGATGTGCGACAGCATCGGCTCGGTGTTCTCCTGCCACACCTCGCGATCCAGTTCCATCACGTGAATGCTGGCGGCAGCCATGTCGTCCACGTGCAGGAATTCACGCATCGGCGTACCGCTGCCCCACACCACCACGTCCGGCGCGTTCTCGGCGGTCGCCTCGTGGAAGCGGCGCAGCAGCGCCGGGATCACGTGCGAGTTGCTCGGGTGGAAGTTGTCGTGCGGTCCGTACAGGTTGGTCGGCATCACCGAGCGATAGTCGCGGTTGTACTGACGGTTGTAGGACTCGCACAGCTTGATCCCGGCAATCTTGGCAATCGCGTACGGCTCGTTGGTCGCTTCAAGCGTGCCCTGCAGCAGTTCGCTCTCGGCGATCGGCTGTTTCGCCATTTTCGGGTAAATACAGGACGATCCGAGGAACAGCAGCTTATTCACGTTGTGCAGATGCGCCGCGTGAATGATGTTGCTCTCGATCATCATGTTTTCGTAGATGAAATCCGCCGGGTAGGTGTTGTTAGCGACAATGCCGCCCACCTTCGCCGCCGCCAGATACACCTGGTCAATGCGTTCGTTAGCAAAGAAGTCCTGTACCGCGCGGCTGTCGAGCAGGTTCAGCTCGTCGCGCGTGCGGACAACCACTTCCACGTCACCGCGCTGCTCCAGCTGGCGAACAATCGCGGAACCCACCATTCCGCGATGACCGGCGACAAAAATACGTTGTTTTGTCATTCTCAGGACTCCAGCGCGATGGCAACCTCGTAGCCATGAGACTTGAGCAGGGAGTGTTTTTTCGCTGCTTCAAGATCTTTGGCTACCATCTCGGAAACCATTTCCTGCAGAGTGATTTCTGGTTTCCAGCCCAGCTTCTCGTGCGCTTTGGTTGGGTCGCCCAGCAGGGTTTCCACTTCAGCAGGACGGAAGTAGCGCGGGTCAACCTGGACAATCACGTCGCCTGGCTTCACGCCCGGAGCGTCGTGGCCGGTTACGGAAACCACGATACCTTTCTCTTCCACGCCGGTACCTTCGAAGCGCAGCTTGATGCCCAGCTGTGCCGCGGCCATTTCAACGAACTGACGTACGGAGTACTGCACGCCGGTCGCAATCACGAAGTCTTCTGGCTGTTCCTGCTGCAGCATCATCCACTGCATTTTCACGTAGTCTTTGGCATGGCCCCAGTCACGCAGGGAATCCATGTTGCCGAGGTGCAGGCAAGACTCCAGACCCTGCGCGATGTTGGCGATAGCGCGGGTGATTTTGCGGGTCACGAAGGTTTCGCCGCGACGCGGAGATTCGTGGTTGAACAGGATGCCGTTACAGGCGTACATGCCGTAGGATTCACGGTAGTTCACGGTGATCCAGTAGGCGTACAGTTTTGCTACCGCATACGGAGAGCGCGGGTAGAACGGCGTGGTCTCTTTCTGTGGGATTTCCTGCACCAGGCCGTACAGCTCGGAGGTGGATGCCTGGTAGAAGCGAGTTTTCTTCTCAAGGCCGAGGAAGCGGATTGCTTCCAGCAGACGCAGCGTACCCATGGCATCAACGTCGGCTGTGTATTCCGGGGATTCGAAGGAGACCGCTACGTGGCTCATCGCGCCCAGGTTGTAGACTTCATCCGGCTGTACTTCCTGCAGGATACGGGTCAGGTTGGAGGTATCGGTCAGGTCGCCGTAGTGCAGATGGAATTTCGGGTTCGCCGCGTGAGGATCCTGATAAATATGATCCACACGTTCGGTGTTGAAAGAAGACGCACGACGTTTAATACCGTGTACTTCATACCCTTTTTCCAGCAGGAACTCTGCCAGGTAAGAACCATCCTGCCCGGTAACGCCGGTGATGAGAGCGACTTTAGACATGTTTTATTCCTCTACTTATGAATTTAATCAGAGCCGTTAAGTAGGCTATCTTTTTTGTCATTTTGAACGTGGGCTGTGCTCGAAATCCTCACGTACCTAAGTACGTTCCGGTTTCTCCGCGCAGTCCGCGTTCAAACTGCCTGCAACGATTACGCCTACTTAACAAGGCTCTTCGTTTCAACGCGTTCGCGTATCACCACTGCGGGGTTGCCACGGCAAATTTTATTTGCCGGTAGCGATTTAAAAACGCTGCTGCGGGCACCGACTACCGTGCCATCGCCAACAGAAACACCCGGTGCAACAAAAACATCCGTTGCCAGCCAGCATTTTTCGCCAATCACAACAGGCGAAGCGGTAATATCAAAATGCTGACTCATAAAATCGTGGCTGCCGGTGCACAAATAACATTTCTGTGAAACCACCGAATTTGCGCCAATCGTAATTTCGCCCAGGGTATATAACACCGCGTCATCCCCAACCCATGCGTAATCTCCCAGCGTTAATTTCCACGGATAGGTAATTTTCACAGAAGGTCGGATGACTACGTTTTTTCCGATTTTTGCGCCAAACAGGCGCAATAAAAAGGCTCGCCAGCGGTACATTATTTGCGGCGACCAGGCAAATAATGTTGCCTGAACGGCCCACCACAGCTGTACCTTAATACCGTTCCCGCCCCGAAAACCTTTCGGCACGGAGAAACCTTTTAAATCCTGCATTGCGTTTCCTTATATTCAGGCTTTGTTATATAAGGTTTTCGTTTTGCCTGTGGTACGCAGGCGTAATAAATATGACAATTCCGCCCAGAACCCCGGCACGCGTAATATTTTACGCTGCACGTTTTTGGCATCCTGGCACAATTCCAGATTATTAGACGTTGACACGCCGCCCATGGAGAATTCAGACACCAGCCCTTTAATTCGACGGAACGGGTAACCTGATTTATACAGGCTGGCTGCCAGCGCATAATCGGAAGACACTTTATACTGCAAATCGTAAGGCTGTTTTTTCAGACCTTTTACCGGGAAGAAAATGGCCTGATGGCTGGCCGGCAGGCTGTGATAGATATACCAGCCTGGCTTCGCGCTGCGGCACACTTTATGTCCGTCGCCAAAATCGAGCAGCGCATCGCCAATATACATGGCGTCCTCTTTCTGGCGAGCCAGTTGACGGGCAAACAGCGCCACGTCTTCATGGAAAATATCGCCCGAGTTCAGGAAGATGGCATAACGGCCTTGCGCCATGCTGATGCCTTTATTCATCGCATCGTAGATGCCTTTATCTTTCTCGCTGATGTAGCGTAAGTTGAACTCACCGTTGAGTTTTTCCAGAAACTCCGCCGTGCCATCGTTCGAGCCGCCGTCGACCACAATCCACTCAAAGGTGAGGCTTGGATCGCGCGCCAGGTTGCGCAGCGAGCGCCAGGTTTTTACCACCCCTTCGTAATTACGAAAAGCGACAGTAATGACGCTAAGAAACATAAATCACCTCATTTCGTCATACGTTCGTAATATTAAGCGCCTTGCGCAGAATAAACGGACAGACAATCAAGAAAGCATATTCCGGGCTAAATATTGACCCGGTAAAAAACAGCGACACCGGAGTAAACAGATAAAGCTGAACGCGAAAGTTCTGGTTATCACCAAACGCGTTAATCATCATTTTGAAAACTTTAAACAGATACCACAGGGTCAACAGTACGGCGAACCACGAAAAATAAATAATTAACAGATACAGACCATTGTCTATGGTTTTACCGACATCCGCACCGTTAAAGATTCCGAATGATGCAACATATTCGTAAAGTGAGCCGAATCTTACTACCCCATCAATATGGGTTAAGGAATAACCCACCATAACCAGTGGCCCAATGATGCGATAATAGGACGAAGACCCTTCCGTTCCCAAATCTCCCAGACGTTCTGAGATGTACGGGAAGGCAAATATCACGCCTACCATAAATACCGTCAGGGAGATAATCGCCAGCGGCAGTTTTTTCTTAATCGCATCTTTGTTCAGGTACTGGAACGCCCACTCCAGCAGGTAAAACAGGATAAATGTCATTACCCCTGAGAACGATCCAGACAGAACAATTCCTGCAAGAATCATAGCATCGGTCTTAGGCGTTTTGATACCAAACTGTTTGATGCTGAGCCAAATTGAGATTAACGCCAGAGCGAAAAACGCCGGTTCAAAATAGAGGGCTGTAGTACGCTTCCCGCCAAACTTGATGAAGTTCAATACATAGCTGTTACTGTAAATGAGATATTTCGAAATTATCTCCATCAGGCTGCTGCCGCCGGTGAGAATAATTTGCGCCATCTCCAGTGCGGCAAGCATAACAATTAACGCAACGGCAATATAAAAGAACCTAAGGATTTTCCGATAATTGTGCGGAGAAATAGTTTTAAACCGAATACTCCAGACCATACCGATAATAATGACAATATAAACAAACAGCATGGTCGACGTGACGTATTTACTCGCATCCAGCGACTGGCCAAAGATGTAGTTAAACAGCGTCAGGCCCGTGCCCAGCCCTAGGGCAATCATCAGCTTCTTGAGGTTGATTTTATCGACATACAGCAGAAGCAGAACGGGCAGGAAGGTTACGATGGTTATCGGGAAGCTTTCGCCGAGCTGGGCAATTTTGACGTTGACCAGCAGGTAGATCAGCGGCAGCAGCAGATAACTACAGATTCTGATAGAACGAGACATATTCCTCCAGCATCTGTTGTCCACTGTAGGCCTTGCGGCTGCGGTTGCGGAACGATTCCAGGTCCGTGCCAAAAACGATCTCAGCAATCTGCGCCTTCGGCAGCTGTACCAGCGGCAGGACCTCCTGCTCCGTGAAGGTTTTCCCGCCGGACTTTTCCAGCACTTCGCGCGCCGCATCGCTGTGGGTGGCGATCACCGGCACGCCGATAGAGAGCGCCTCGCAGAGGATCAGCGGGTAGTTATCCACGCGGGAGCTGAACACCAGCGCGTCCATTTCATTCAGCGCGCTCATCAGCTTGCGCTTGTCGGTTTCAAACCCGTGGTTCACCACGTTGGCCCCTTCGAACGGCGAAAACTTGCCGAAGGTGTGAAGCTCTATCTTGTCACCCAGCGCCATCATGTCGCGCACCAGCTGCTGGTTGGTTTTACCGTCGTAACGCAGGTCATGCGCAACGATAGCGATTTTCGGTTTGCCCGCGGTTTCCGCCACCGGGGTTAGCTCGGCAAGAATGGCTTCCGTCGCCACGTCGATGCCGTTGTTGATAATCTGACAGCGCCCTGCCCCGTACAGGCTGTTGAAGGCATCGGCCACGTGCTGGCTCGGGGAGATAAACGTACAGCCGAGCGAGAGCATGTCGCGGAACAGCTGACGCTTTCCGGCCACCAGCTGATGCGCGCGATCCACCTTCACCGGCGGGTAGTTGCTTAACGTCGGGCACTTCTGGCAGTTATCTTTCCAGCCTTCGCAGCCGTCGGTAAACGCGCAGCGTCCGGTCACGCTCCAGTGATCGTGCAGCGTCCACACAAAGCGAGTGTCCGGCTTGTGGGCCTGCACCTTCTGGCAAAACGCCACTACCTCTTCCAGATTCAGCCAGTAGCTGTGCAGAACGTGAAAATGCAGCACAACCGGGCCCGCGGTGCGGGTAACCGTGCGATAAAGATTGTTCAGGTTGCCAAACAGATCGCGGTTAAACAGACGGAACAGCGCAATGTTGGCAATCGAGGTCAGACGCGGCGTGTGCTTGTGCACCTGCGGGAAATTATCGTGGCTGACGCTTTTCTTGCCGCCTTTGCCGTAGCCGTAAATAAACCGAGACTGAAGTCCTTTTTGCAGCGCGCGCTGGTGCAGATCCAGGGCCACGCCTGCCGCTCCGCCTTCTGCGAGGCGTACGTTAAATTGCAGAATGTTCATTTAATCACCTTCACGCGGGCTTTTTCTCCCACCACCAGCGCGTTATCCGGAATGCTGTCCAGCACCACGCTGCCAGCACCAATCGTGACGTTATTACCAATCGTAATGTCACCGACGATCACCACGTTCGCCCCCAGCTCGACGTTATTGCCGATGACCGGGCAGGCCAGGCTGTCAGGCCCGCGGTTGCCAATGGTGACCGCATGACGAATGGTGAAATCATCGCCGGCGACCACAAACTTGTTGATCACCACCGCATAGCCGTGATGGATGGTAAAGCGGCGGCCAATGGTCGCAGCGGCCTGAATTTCATAGCCAAAAAAGCATTCGGTGATGATGCGGTACAGCACCAGCACGGGCGCCGCCCAGATATTGTTCAGCACGTTTTTCTTACGCCACACCGAGCAAAAATGCGCGATGCGGTACGCCAGAACCATGCAGCACGGACGCAGGCTCCAGCTGTTAGCGCGGCAATCTTCCAGAAACATTATTTCCCCCGAAGTCCATCAGCCAGGCGCTTGCCGTTACGCACGGACAGCAGCGTCAGCAGCGTGCGCCAGTTCATGCGCTTATTGCGGATCTGATAGAGGGTAAAGAGCTGATATTTACGGCTGGCACGGTCAAACTTGTCCTTGTGCTTGCGGTAAAAATGGAAGTAGCCGGAGAACTTCTTCGGCGAGGAGGTGATTTGCATCTCCCCGTGGTTGATGTGCAGGATCTGGGTGGCCTCTTCCACTTTCCACGGCTCGCCGTATTCCACCACCATGCGCAGGAAGATATCGTAATCCTGCGCGGCCTTGAGTTCGGTATCGAACAGGCACTCTTTGAAGCGCCACGCCCAGGTGAAGACCTGGTTACCAATAATGTTGCGCTTGTAGAACAGGCGGCGAGAATACGGCGATTTCGGGTACAGCGGCAGACTCGCGGGCTGCGAGTAAACCTCGCCCTGACAGACATAGTCGTTGGCATACAGGAAAGCGTGCGTGACCAGCTGTTCTTTATGCGACAGGAAGATAGACAGGCGGTTCGGCGTCCATTCGTCATCGTCGTCGATCCCGGTCAGATACTGCCCTTTGGCCTGCATAATCGCCTGATTACGCACCGCGCACGCGCCGGAGTTAATGGCGTTATGCGTATAGACCACCCGCGGGTCGTTGAGGTCAGTCACAAACTTTTGCAGCTGTTCATACGAGGAAGAGCAGTCATCAACGATGATCAGCTCCCAGTTATCGTAATCCTGTCGCAGGACGGATTTGATTGCGCGGATCGCCAGCTGCTGACGATTCCATGTCGGCATATAGATTGAAACTAAAGGGCGTTGTGTGGTCATCTTTTCCCCTCACCCCGGCCCTCTCCCCAAAGGGGAGAGGGTGAAAGGCAGCCAGTGGTTATCATTACGTTCGTCCCCCACATCCAGCACCGAACAGTCCCCTCTCCCCTTTGGGGAGAGGGTTAGGGTGAGGGGTGTGGGGTGTGTTTTGTTATTTACTGTCAGACTTATATTCGTACTCGTAATAGCCGTAATCCTGGTACCCGGTCGCGCGGCGGAAGATGGAGTTCAGGATCACCCCTTTCACCTCAATCCCGTTCTGCTCGAAGCGGCTCAGGCTGGTTTCCACCTCTTTCAGGGTGTTGACCGCGTAACGCGCCACCATCAGCGTGGTGCCAGCGTGGCGGCCAACAACGGCGGCGTCGGTCACGGCCAGAATTGGCGGCGTATCGATCAGCACCAGGTCGTAATTTTTGCTCGCCCACTCCACCAGCTCGGTAAAGCGTTCGCTCATCAGCAGCTCGGACGGGTTAGGCGGCACCTGACCGCGTGGGATCAGGTCAAATTTCGGCACCGTTGTAGGTTTCGCGCTCTGGCTGATTTCACCTTTGCCGAGCAGGATTTCCGACAGACCATTCACGTTATTGGTGCCCAGCAGCTCGTGGGTGTAGCCCTTACGCATATCGCAGTCGATCAGCAGAACGCGCTTGTTGGTCTGGCTGACCACCGCCGCCAGGTTGGCGCAGACGAAGGTTTTACCGATTGACGGACTCACGCCGGTTAACATCAGGACGTTGTTTTTGGCCTGCATCATGGCGAAGTGCAGACTGGTACGCAGGCTACGGATCGCTTCGATGGCGAGGTCGGTCGGGTTACCCACCGCCAGAAGCTGGCTCTGTTTGTAACGCTTGACGCCCTTGATGGTTTTGACGCTGTCGCGGGATTTTTGCCACTCGGACAGCGGAATGCTGGCATAGACGTTGATACCGCTCTCTTCCAGCACCTGCGGGCTTTCGATACCGCGGTTGAACAGCGAACGCAGCAGCACGCCCACGATGGAGAGCATCAGGCCGAGAATAATGCTGCCGAGAATAATCAGCGCTTTCTTCGGCTTCAGCACGCCAGGCTGGGTAATGGCCGGGTCGACGATGCGCACATCACCGACGGTACTGGCTTCGGTGATTTTCAGCTCCTGCTGCTTGTTCAGCAGCTGCATGTAAACCTGCTGTCCTGACTCCACGTCGCGGGTCAGACGCACGATCTCCTGCTGCGTTTTCGGCATCGCGGTCACGCGGTCATTGAGCTTCGCCTTCTCCTCTTCCAGGGTACGGCGTTTCTCCAGCAGCGTGCGGTAGGCCGGGTGACGTTTGGTATAAAGCTTGGAAATCTCCGCCTCTTTGAAGGTCAGCTCGTTGAGCTGCGCATCAATGTTGACCATCGAATCGAGGACCGATTTCGCTTCCAGCGGCAGGTCAACGGAGTCTTTATCCTGACGATAGGCGTTCAGCTTGTTCTCGGCATCATCCAGATGAGCGCGCACTTCCGGGAGCTGTTTAGCGAGGAAGGCCAGGCTTTTCGCCGCTTCCGCCGACTTACGCTCAACGTTCTGCTCAAGGTAGTTGCGGGTAATGCTGTTCAGGATGTCGCGGATTTGATCCTTATCTTCACCGGTAAAGGTCATGCTCAGCACGCCGGTGTCCTTACCGTTTTCGGTGACGGTCAGGTTGTTTTGCAGATTGTTGATCATCCCCAGGGTGGAGAATTTGGTGACGGTGAATTCGCCGCCCTCCTGGGCGTTAATCGCGCTGACCATCATGCTGACGCCGTCTTTGGTCAGCATCTGCCCCACTTCGCCGCGGGCGCTAAAACCTGCGTCACTGGTTAGCTGATACTGTTTAGGGCCTAGCACCGTCAGGGTAAACGTCTGATCGCCTGCCCCTTTTGGCAGCACGAAGTCAGTGACTTTCACCGTGTCGTTGTTGCGCCCCATCAGCCGATCCCAGCCGGCACCAAAGACTGGGAAGGTATTTTTGGTGACGGAGATATCGAGCCCGAGGTCGTGAACCGTTTTACCCAGCACCAGGCGTGACTGGATGAGCTGAATTTCGGCGTCGGATGCCGGCGGCTTGTTCGCCAGCGCGGAACCAATGTCCTGCACCAGCGAGTTGCCGGTATTCTGCTCGATCTGCACCAGCGCATCGGCGCTGTAGATAGGGGTGGCGAACAGCGTATAGACGACGGCCGCCGCGGCGAACACGGCGGTAATGCCCAGCACCCACCACTTTGCCTCTACAACAGTGCCGACCAGGCGCCCAATATCAATTTCATCACTGCCCGAAGTCGGGGCGGCAGAAGGTCTTGTTTTTTCTGTCATTGTTATCCCTGCTGAACTTTCAGTGCCTGCGCCCACTGTTGGGCAGACTGGTCAAGTAAGGTGTAAACCGCCTCAAAGGCCTCATGGCTTTTGCGATACGGATCGGGGATTTCACGTTCATTGTCCCAGTGACCAAACAGCATCACCTTGCCGCGCATCTCCGGAGCGATATCGCACAGCGCATGAATATGGCGTTTTTCCATCGTCAGGATCAGGTCATACTCCCGGCACATGCGACCAGTGACCTGGCGGGCCACGTGGCCCTCGAGAGAGAGGTGATGATCCCGCGCCACGCTCGTTGCGCGCTCATCGGCACCCTTACCGACCAGTGCACCCAGCCCTGCCGAAGCAACGGTCAGTTCGGGCTGGTAGTGTTTCAACAACCGTTCAGCCGTAGGGGAACGGCAAATGTTCCCCACGCATACCACCAGAATTTTGTTAAACATCGCGGATTACCAGGTATGAATGTCGCGCGCCGTATCCGTCATGTAGCGAACGCCACTGATGGTTGGCAGCAACTGGTTGATCAGACGGTTCCAGCGGGCAACCGGCGCGGTGGTGACATACACCACATCATATGGCTGGAGACGGAACTCCGTTGCCATCACCAGAGAGGTCGCATCGGACATATCCAGCTGGTAGATGTTGGCAATCTTGCCTTTCGCACTGCCCTCACCTTTCAGCGGACGAATAACGAAGATACCGGTCGCGTTAGAGGTCGTCAGATCGATACCCTCAGCATTGCCCAGCGCTTCGGTCAGCGTCATACCGCTGAAGTCCATTTTGAGGGTGCTCTGTTTCTTCACTTCACCCATCACGAAGACTTTCAGATCGTCATTGCGCGGCACGTAGAGAATGTCGCCCGGATAGAGCAGGCGGTTCTGGGTCAGATCGCCGTTTTGCATCAGCGCCTGCAGCGAAATACGCTGCTCCTTCCCGTTGTGGGTGAGCACCACGTTGCGCCAGTCGGCGCCGTCGGTTAACCCGCCTGCGGCGTTGATGGCATCCAGGACGGTCAGAGGAACGTTGGTGATGGCCTGCTGGCCGGATTTGTTCACCTGGCCGGAGATATAGGCTTTTTGCGAGCGGAATGCGGCGATATTAACGTCCACCTGCGGATCGGCGATGTACTGCGCTAAGCGGCCGGTAATATCACTACGGATCTCGGCAAGCGTTTTGCCTGCAACATGGACTTTACCAATGTAGGGATAGAACATGGTGCCATCTGACTGCACCCAGTTACCGGTGTCGCTTGAGCTACGGTACTGGCCCGCTGGCGTGGTCAGTTCAGGGTGGTCCCAGACGGTCACGTTGATCACGTCACCCGGCCCCACGCGGTACTGGTAGGACGCAATTTCCTGGTCCAGCGACATATTCGGCTGGGCAACATTCGGACGTGGACGTAATTGTTCGACCAGACGAGGCGTAAGTGGATAAACATTCACCATTTTGTCGAGATCAAAATCGGCATCCTGTTGCTTGATCACATCCTTACCCATTGTTGACATATTGCTGCCGGGAAAGACCGTGCAACCACTCATCAAGGTCACAGACACCAATAATGGCATCAATTTCATTTTGGATTTCATCATTGATTATTTATCACTTTGGCAGAGTAATTATCCTGTGCAATTTAAATAAGCTCGAGTCGTATTGGGTTTCAGCATGCAGTTAATCAAATAGAAATATAACTGGCATCAGTCCTAAAAAAAGCTTATTCATCCATTGGCTATTGACAGAATAATCGAGGCTGATTCACACGCTTTCAGGCACGCTACCGCCCTTGGCTTTCAGTTACCAATCCACTGACTAAACAATGTGTTATGGATAGACACCCTCTTGAGTAAGGTCTTCTGGAAATATATCAGTCGCTTGAGAAACCCGACGGATAATGAATAACCATCCCTGAAGACCGAACATTAATAGCAACACCGAGATTTAACATTTGATGCTGGGAGAATTGTTGCAGCTAACCTAATAGCAGGCAAGGAGACAACTGTCCTAATATCGGTTTTTAAGATTAATATTAAGAGCAAATTTTTGACCTTTTAGGAATTTCTTTATATTGACAAAATGAGAGTAAAAATCATCACCTGCGATATATCCTAAAATGCATTCCTTGTAATTAAATATACGTATTTCGCTTATTTACACCCTATTGAGAATGCTCTCTTTTTTACCCGTCGTATTAAGAGAAATCTCAGCCCGGCATTGCAATTTCCCCCAGCTTTATCCATGATCGAAGTGTGACATTCGTCATATAACAGAAGGTATTGCTATTACTATGGAATGGATTGCCGATCCCTCAATCTGGGCCGGGCTGGTTACGCTGGTCGTCATCGAGCTGGTGCTCGGGATTGATAATCTGGTCTTTATCGCCATCCTCGCTGAAAAACTGCCCCCTTCCCAGCGCGACCGCGCGCGCGTGACGGGTCTGCTGCTGGCGATGGTGATGCGTTTACTGCTGCTGGCCTCTATCTCCTGGCTGGTGACGCTCACTCAGCCTCTGTTCTCCATTCACGGCCTGAGTTTCAGCGCCCGCGATCTGATCATGCTCTTCGGCGGGTTGTTCCTGCTGTTCAAAGCCACGGTGGAGCTCAACGAGCGGCTGGAGGGTAAAGACAGCGAGAACCCAACCCAGCGCCGCGGAGCGAAATTCTGGCCGGTAGTGGCGCAAATCGTGGTGCTGGATGCGGTCTTCTCCCTCGACTCGGTGATCACCGCCGTCGGGATGGTCGACCACCTTGCGGTGATGATGGCCGCGGTGATCATTGCCATAACGCTGATGGTGATGGCCAGCAAGGCGCTGACCCGCTTTGTGAACAGTCACCCGACTATCGTGATCCTCTGCCTGAGCTTCCTGCTGATGATTGGCTTTAGCCTGGTGGCTGACGGTTTTGGCTTCCATATTCCGAAAGGCTACCTGTACGCCGCCATCGGCTTCTCCGTCATGATTGAAGCGCTCAACCAGCTGGCGATATTTAACCGCCGCCGCTTCCTGTCCGCGAATCAGACCCTGCGTCAGCGCACGGCCGACACGGTTATGCGCCTGCTAAGCGGTAAGAAAGAGGATGCGGAGCTGGATGCAGAATCCTCCGCCATGCTGGCCGATCGCAGCGACGGGCCGATCTTCGACCCGCAGGAACGACGGATGATCGAGCGGGTGCTTAATCTGAATCAGCGGACGGTCAGCAGCATCATGACCTCGCGGCACGACATTGAGCATATCGACCTGACGGCACCAGAAGAGCACATTCGCGCCCTGCTGGATAAAAACCAGCACACCCGCGTGGTGGTGACCGGCGGTGAAGAGGAAGAGGAGCTGCTGGGCGTGGTGCACGTTATTGACCTGCTCCAGCAGCAGCTTCACGGCGAGGCGCTCAACCTGCGCGTTCTGGTGCGCCAGCCGCTGGTCTTCCCTGAGGGGCTACCGCTGCTTTCCGCCCTTGAGCAATTCCGTAACGCGCGCACGCACTTTGCCTTTGTGGTGGATGAGTTTGGTTCGGTGGAAGGGCTGGTCACGCTCAGCGACGTCATGGAAACCATTGCCGGTAATCTGCCTAACGAGGTGGATGAGATTGACGCCCGCCATGACATTCAGAAAAACGCAGACGGGTCTTGGACGGCTAACGGCCACATGCCGCTGGAAGACCTGGTGCAATACGTGCCGCTGCCGCTGGATGAAAAACGGGAATATCACACCATTGCCGGCCTGCTGATGGAGTATTTGCAGCGTATCCCGCAGCCGGGAGAAGAGGTTCAGGTGGGCGACTATCTGCTCAAAACGCTGCAGATTGAAAACCATCGCGTGCAGAAGGTTCAGCTCATTCCGCTGCGGGATGAGGAAGAGCTGGATTTTGAGGTTTAGGTAAAACAAAACGGCAACCCGGTTGCCGTTTTTAGTGTTTGCGCCCTCTCCCGTGGGAGAGGGCCGGGGTGAGGGCATCAGGCCGCAACGCCACCCGGCGCAACGGACATCAAAGCTTATCCAGCAGCTTCTTCACATCCTTACCGTCCTGTGAATCTTTATTACGATCCGCCCAGCCGCTAAGCCGACGTTTCGCTTCATCCTGCAGATGCTTGCGCAGGATCTGATCCACCTGCAGGCTGTAATTCAGGGCCTGCCATTTGCCGTATACGGTCAGCGGGACCGGCGTCTCTTTCAGGAAGTCGATGAGCTTGCTTTCACCCTGCCAGCCGGAAAGTACCCGCACGTTAAAGCGCGTGTCCGCCGTCTCTTTCACCAGATCCAGCTTACCTTCACCGGTCATTGATAACAGTGAAGAGGCGCCCTGCATCCCGTCGAGAGTGAGTTGTCCGTTGTCCAGCGTCAGGTCCGTGGTGAAGCTGTCGAGGCGCGTGGCACTGTCGTAGTTATCCTGAGCCTTCACATCGCTGCTGCGCTCAACCGCCTGCTGCACCAGCTGCTGGAAGTTAAGCCCTTCCATACGGGAATTCTTCAGTTCAAGATGCGCCTGCCCCTGCCACTCGCGGCGGAAAGCATCGGCATCAATTTTCGTGCCTGAGAAGTCACCCGCGAGCGTCAACTGCCCCGTCAGGGATATCGGATAGTTGAACGCGTTCAGGATAGTGCCTATCTCAACGTTATCGAGACGCGGCTGGAATTCGGCGCTGGCAACGTCTTTACGGACGTCCAGCGTGCCGGGCAGCGAGAGGTTTCCTGCGCCCATCTTCCCGCTCAGTTCGGAGATCACCAGCAAACCGTTATGGTTAAACATCTGGCTGCTCACGTCGGTAAAATCAATGCCGCGCCAGCGCAGACTATTGGCTTTCAGCAGAATATCCGCCGTGAATCCGCGCAGAGCGTTATAGTCAGGCTGATCGAGATTAGACGAGATAACCGGACGTGATGCCGGTGCCTGGCTTTGCCCCGTCTGGGTGGCATCGTTGTCCGTGGCGCTGGCCGGCAGAGGCGGCAGCAGGTTTTCCAGATTGAGCTTGTCAAACTGCAGATTCAGCACCCACTTCGGCTTCTCTTCGAGCGTGACGCTCGCCTGCCCCTTCAGGCTACTGTCATTTGCCTGCAGGTTGAGATTATCCAGCTCGAGCTGCTTTTGCTCTTCGCGCCACACGGCCTGCAGCGTTCCCTGCCCGGTTATTCCCTGGGTGGGGAGATCGGCACCCGTCAGCTGCCAGTTCAGCTGCTGGATGTCGGCCGTGAGCTGATGCGGGTAGTCCGAGGCGTTCACATTAGCATTCAGCGACAGGGTCAAATCGCGCTGATCGCGGTTCACGCGCCCGCTAAATTCCAGCGACGCAAGATGGTGAGCATCCTGTTCCATCTGCAGGTTAATGTTGCGAATGGTCACCTGCTCCTGGTGCTCATGCTGGAAAACCAACACGCTGTCGGCAACTTTCAGCTTTCCGATATCAAAGGACCAGCCGGTATCGGACGGTTCATCGGGCAGAGTATTTTCGCGCGGCGCAACCGGCGCACTGGCATCACGCACGGCTTCGGTTTGCGGGGTGAGCTGAATCACCGCGCCTTTCAGCATCACCTGCTTAACCTGCAGCTGGTGGGAAATGAGCGGGATCAGCGCCACATCGAGGCGCATGTTGTCTGCGGACACCAGCGGCTGGGACGCCCCCGGTGCCGTGAGCGACATGCGGCCAGAGAGAATGCTGAGCTGCGGCCAGACGTGCCAGCGCAGCGGCCCGTCAAGCTTCAGTTGATAACCACTGCGCGCCTCGACCTGCCGCACCATGTAAGCGCGGAAATCGTTGGGGTTAACCAGCAGAACCAACGCCGAAAGGCCAGCCACCAGCACCACCAGCAAAATCATCAGCGTCGTCAGAACTCTTCTCATGGCATCCTCAATGGACTAACGATCAGTCTTTATCAATACGGCTGGCAACCGCGCCCTGCTGGTCGCGATATTTTGCGTCCTGCCGACGGTTATAAGGACGATCTGCCGGGCCTGACAGCGGTTCAAAGCTCAACGCGCCGATCATCATGCCCGGGCGCAGCGCCAGCGGCAATTTACCGGCATTGAAGAATTCCAGCACGATACGCCCCGACCAGCCTGGATCGATACGGTGCGCGGTCACGTGAACCATCAGCCCCAGTCGCGCCAGCGAAGAACGGCCATCAAGCCAGCCGACAAGGTCCGGAGGCAGGGTGACGGATTCAAACGTCACCGCCAGGGCCAGTTCACCCGGATGCAGATAAAAAGCTTCGCCTTCATCAATTACGATTTCGTCACTCATCACGCGATCGAGCGCGGCGCTGACTTCGTCCTTCGGCCCGCTGAGGTCAATGAACGGCGCAGTGTGGCCACTAAAGGTGCGGAATTTATTCCCCAGGCGGACGTCAACGGTCACGCCATTGATACGCTCAACGGGTGGGCGCGGGGTAATAGACAAACGGCCTTCATCCAGCCAGGCTTCTATATCGCGATCGCAAAGACGCATGCCACTTTCTCCTTTCATGCATCGTACCCTGAGGCGGTAAGCGCTCAGGGTAAAACCAGGTTATCTCTGAACGGTACACAATTCACGCGGGTTATTCAAAAAACTGGCTGATTTTCGCTTTTAAGATATCAATAGCAATGCGGTTTTTACCCCCGCGCGGCACGATGATATCGGCGTATTGTTTGGATGGCTCAATAAACTGCAGGAACATCGGGCGGACCGTTTTCTGATATTGCGCCATGACGGAGTCCATCGAACGGCCGCGTTCATTCACGTCACGCTTGATGCGGCGCATCAGGCAGATATCCAGCGGGGTATCGACGAAAATCGAGAAGTTCATGGATTCACGCAGGCGGGCGTCGGTCAGCAGCAGGATCCCTTCAAGGATAATGACCTTTTTCGGCTCGATGCGGATGGTTTCCTGCGTGCGGGTGTGTTCTACGTAACTGTAAACGGGCAGTTCAATGGCCTGGCCGCTCTTAAGCGCTTCTAAATGCTGGAACAGCAAGCTGTGATCCATTGCATTTGGGTGGTCATAGTTGGTTTTGACGCGCTCTTCCATCGACAGATGGGATTGATCTTTGTAATAGCTGTCTTCGGGAATGACGCCGATATGCTCATCACCTACTTGTTCACGCAGTTCGCGATAAAGCGTACTGGCAATTAGACTTTTACCTGAAGCCGATGCGCCGGCGATGCCTATAATGACGCATTGATGAGACTTATCAGTCATAAATTTAGCGACCTGATTAACCTGGATGTTAAGGAAGGACGACGCCGGAGCGTCAAACGCGGCAATTATAGGGATTTCGCGGGCGTGATACCAGTCGAAAGCACAGGTTCTGCGAGACTGGCCGAAAAGTGACGTCTTATTCCCTGAGTGAAATTTAAATGAACGTTTTTTCAGCGTTTAACCGTTTTTTCTCACAGAGCCTCTATTTAATAAGTCTGTGGTGTCAAATTCTGAGCGGTCACCATATGAATTGTAAATTGTTTGTACTAGCATAAACCAAATTATCAAATTCACGCGTTCGGACATCTTCCCTGACGGCATGGCGTCTCTGGATAAAGCGGTAATGAATAAACAATACCAGCGGGTTTTGGTTACCACCCCACATCCTTTAATACGACTTGTCTGTCTGGGCCTGGTCACCTTTATCTTTACCTTATTTTCCCTGGAGCTTACCCGGTTCGGCACCCTGCTGGCCCCGCTCTGGTTCCCCACCGCCATTATGATGGTGGCGTTTTACCGCCATGCAGGAAAAATGTGGCCGGGAATCGCCCTGGCCTGTTCGTTCGGCAATATTCTGGCCACCTGGATGCTCTTTTCGTGGGGATCGATAAGCCTCACCTATACCTCGATTAACGTGGTTGAAGCCTTTACCGGCGCGCTATTGCTGCGCAAATTGCTCCCGTGGTACAACCCGCTGCAGAATCTGAATGACTGGATCCGCGTGGCCATCGGCAGCGCGGTGATCCCGCCGCTGGTGGGCGGCTTGCTGGTATCCCTGCTGGCTCCCGGCCCTGAACCCCTGCGTAATTTCTTCGTCTGGGTGCTGTCCGAAGCCATTGGCGCGCTGGCGGTGGTACCGTTGGGTCTGTTGTTTAAACCGCATTATCTGCTGCGCCACCGTGACCCGAGACTGCTGCTGGAAACCCTGACCACGCTGGCCGTAACGCTGGCCCTCAGCTGGGCAGCCATCACCTGGCTGCCGTGGCCTTTCACCTGCGTTATCGTTTTGCTTATGTGGAGCGCCGTGCGCTTGCCGCGAATGGAAGCGTTCCTGGTGTTTCTGGTCACCGTGATGGTTGTGTCGCTGATGATTGCCCGAAATCCTGTGGCGCTGACAACCCAGCACGTCGGGGCGATGCTGAACGCCCCCTGGCTGCCGTTCCTGATGCTGCTCCTGCCTGCCAACGTGATGACCATGGTGATGTATGCCTTCCGCGCCGAGCGCAAACACATCACCGAAAGCGAGGAGCGTTTCCGCAATGCGATGGAGTATTCCGCCATCGGTATGGCGCTGGTCAGCATTGAGGGCAAATGGCTGCAGGCTAACAAGGCGCTGTGCAATTTCCTCGGTTACAGCCAGACGGAGCTCCAGTCGCTGACCTTCCAGCAGCTCACCTGGCCGGAAGATCTGCACACCGACCTGGAACAGCTCGAACAGCTGGTCAACGGCGACATCAATACCTATACCCTTGAGAAGCGCTATTACACCCGCGACGGGGAAGTGGTCTGGGCGCTCCTTGCCGTCTCCGTCGTGCGCCATGCCGACGGCTCGCCGCTCTATTTTATCGCCCAGATTGAAGACATTAACGACCTGAAGCAGACCGAGTGGGTCAACAAACGCCTGATGGAGCGCATTACGCTGGCTAACGAAGCGGGCGGCATCGGCATATGGGAATGGGATCTGGAGCCAGATATTATCAGCTGGGACAAGCGGATGTTTGAGCTGTATGAAATCCCGCCGCACATCAAGCCTACCTGGCAGCTCTGGTACGACACGATGCTGCCGGAAGATCGTGCCCACGCTGAGCAGGTGCTGCGGGACTCGCTGATTTCCCGTCTGCCGTTTAAGCTGGAATTCCGCATCCGCGTGAAGGAAGGCGTGCGCCACATTCGCTCCCTGGCGAACCGGGTGCTCAATAAGCAGGGTGAAGTCGAACGGCTGCTCGGGATCAACATGGACATGACCGAGGTGAAGCAGCTCAACGAGGCCCTCTTCCAGGAAAAAGAGCGTCTGCACATCACCCTCGATTCTATCGGTGAAGCGGTGCTGTGCACCGATATCAACATGAACGTCACCTTCATGAACCCGGTGGCCGAGAAAATGAGCGGCTGGCTGCAGACCGAGGCTATCGGCCAGCCGATCCTCAAGGTGTTGCACATCACCTTTGGTGAAAAAGGGCCGCTGATGGAGAATATTCACAGCGGCGATATGTCCCGTTCCGATATCGATCAGGACGTGGTGCTGAACTGCCGGACCGGCGGGAATTTTGATATTCACTACAGCATTACGCCGCTCAGCACGCTGGACGGGCAGAATATTGGCTCGGTTATCGTGATTCAGGACGTGACCGAGTCGCGCAAAATGCTGCGTCAGCTGAGCTATAGCGCCTCCCACGATGCCCTGACCCATCTGGCAAACCGGGTCAGCTTCGAAAATCATCTTAAACGGCTCCTGCAGACCGTTCGCGAAACGCGCCAGCGTCATGCCCTGGTCTTTATCGATCTCGATCGCTTCAAAGCCGTCAACGATACGGCAGGCCATGCGGCGGGCGATGCCCTGCTGCGGGAACTCTCTTCCCTGATGTTGACCATGCTCCGCTCCAGCGACGTGCTGGCGCGTCTGGGCGGAGATGAGTTCGGGTTACTGCTGCCGGACTGCAATATTGAAAGCGCGCGCTATATCGCCGGGCGCCTGATCCACACGATCAATGACTATCACTTTATGTGGGAAGGTCGCCTGCACCGGATCGGCGCCAGCGCAGGCATCACGCTGATTGATGAAAATAACCATCAGGCGTCGGAGGTGATGTCGCAGGCGGATATAGCCTGTTATGCCTCGAAAAACAGCGGGCGCGGCATGGTGACGGTTTACGAACCCCAGCAGGAGCGGGATCACAACACGCGCAGCATGATGTCGCTTGATGAACAGTGGCACATGATTAAAGACAATCACCTAATGATGATTGCCCGCAGCGTCGCCTCCCCGCGCATCCCGGAAAGCAGTAATTTCTGGCTGCTCTCGTTACGCCTGTGGACCAGCCAGGGCGAAGTCCAGGAAGAGCATGCCTTCCGCTCGGGTCTGGCCGAGCCTGAGCTTTTGCACGCCCTCGACAGGCGTATTTTTAATGAGTTTTTCCGCGCCTCTGCCGCACAGGTCGCCAGTAAAGGCATGGGGGTGGCGCTGCCGCTTTCTGAGGCCGGTTTAGCCAGCGTAACGCTGGTCGATGAGCTTCTCGACCTGCTGGATAAAAGCCCGATGCCGGGTCGTCTCCTGCATCTGGTTATCTCTGCCGACGTGGTGTGTAGCCCGGATAAAAACCTGCAGCGGAGTCTGCAAAAGCTTCGCCAGGCGGGTTGCCGCGTGATCTTCAGCCAGGTGGGCCGCGACATGAACGTCTTCACCCACCTGACCGCCAATATGGCCGACTATCTGATGCTGGACGCAGAGGTGGTAAGCAACGTGTATGGCAACCTGATGGATGAGATGATGGTGACCATTGTTCAGGGCCACGCCCAGCGTCTGGGGATGAAAACCATCGCGGGCCCGTGCAATCAGCCCATCATGATGGATACGCTCTCCGGCATCGGCATTGATTTCATCTATGGCGACACCATCGCCGAGCCGCAGCCGCTGGATCTACTGCTCAACACCAGCTATTTCGCCATCAACTGACGGCGTCCAGCCGTCGGTATACCAGATATGCAGCAGCGCGTAAGAGCGCCACGGCTGCCAGCGTTCGGCATAACGCCGAATCTGCGCGGGCGTCATCCCGGCAAAGCGTTGCTTAATCAGATAATCATCTGGCAGAAAGACATCTTTCGCCTGCCAGCCGCGCAGGGCCAGGTAGTTTGCCGTCCAGCGCCCTATCCCCGGCCGCTGCTGTAGCGCCTTCATCCCGGCCTCAATATTCTCGGGTGGGAAAAGCGGAAACGTCCCGTCGATGACCGACTGCGCCAGGTGAATTAACGACTCCGCGCGTTTTACCGGCATGCCCAACGCTTTCAGCGCCAGCGGGTCCGCTGCCGCCAGCGCGTCAGGCGTGGGGAAACAGAGATAGCCCGGACAATCCGCGATCGGCTCACCGCACAGCGCCACCACGCGCGACGTCAGTTTCGCCGCCATCGCCACGCTCACCAGCTGCCCGAGGATCGCCCGGACGCCCTGCTCGTACGCGTCCATCGCCCCCGGCAGACGCAAGCCCGGCCGGGCAGCACCGAGATCCCCCAGCGTATCCGCGATGTGCTGCGGGTTGCACGCGAGATCGAACAGGCGCTCGATGCGTTCAAGGCACGTCTGCGCAACCGGAACTAATCCCGGACTGAGCGTCACGGTCAGCGTATGGGTGGCGATATACGGCGTTACGCGAAATATCCCCTGATGCCCTTCGCAGGCAAAACTGCGCTCGTAGTAGTCGTGGGTGACGGTTTCAATGCCCGTCACCGCACGCGCGCCGAGAAAGCCAAACATCCACTGCCAGTCGTAAGGGGGTTGCCAGTTCAGGGTGTACATCGTCTCTCCTTTTGGGTTCTCCACAGCATAAACGGAAAGGTCCTGTTTCGCCTTGCTTTCATATTCCTGTTGTCGCCATGAAGACATTTCGTTAAAGTCTCGCCCCTTCTCACTGGCATGGGGATTTATCGTGTTTATTGGATTCGACTACGGTACGGCAAACTGCTCGGTTGCGATTATGCAAAACGGGCAGCCACAGCTCCTGAAAATGGAAAAAGAGAGCACGCTGCTGCCCTCAATGCTCTGCGCGCCGACGCGTGAAGCGGTAAGCGAATGGCTGTTCCGCCACCATCAGGTTCCGGCCACGGCGGCGGAGACCCAGGCGCTGCTGCGCCGGGCGGTCAGCTTTAACCGCGAGGAAGACATCGACGTTACGCCGTCCAGCGTGCAGTTCGGCCTCTCTTCGCTCGGGCACTATATTGAAGATCCTGAAGAGGTTTACTTCGTTAAGTCGCCAAAATCCTTCCTCGGCGCCAGCGGACTGAAGCCGCAGCAGGTGGCGATGTTCGAAGACCTGGTGTGCGCGATGATGCTGCATATTCGCAATCAGGCACAGACGCAGGTCTCCGATGCGATTACCCAGGCGGTCATTGGCCGCCCGATCAACTTCCAGGGGCTGGGCGGCGACGAGGCCAACCAGCAGGCGCAGGGGATCCTTGAACGCGCGGCGCACCGGGCAGGCTTCCGCGACGTGGTGTTTCAGTACGAGCCGGTTGCCGCGGGGCTGGATTTTGAAGCCACGCTGACGGAAGAGAAGCGCGTGTTAGTCGTGGATATCGGCGGGGGCACAACGGACTGCTCGCTGCTGCTGATGGGGCCGCAGTGGCATAACCGTCGCGACCGTGAAAATAGCCTGCTGGGGCACAGCGGCTGCCGCGTAGGCGGTAACGATCTCGATATCGCGCTGGCATTCAAAAGCCTGATGCCGCTGCTCGGCATGGGCGGGCAAACCGAAAAAGGCATCGCCCTGCCGATCCTGCCGTGGTGGAACGCGATTGCCATCAACGATGTGCCTGCGCAAAGTGATTTTTACAGCACCGCGAACGGCCGCTTCCTTAACGATCTGGTGCGCGACGCGCAGGACGCCGAAAAAGTCGCCCTGCTGTATAAAGTGTGGCGTCAGCGCCTGAGCTATCGCGTGGTGCGGACTGCCGAAGAGAGCAAAATTGCCCTTTCCGACTGCGCTGAGCATGCGGTCTCCTTGCCGTTTATCTGCGACGAACTGGCCACCGCGATTTCGCAGGACGGGCTGGAGGCGGCGCTCGCGCAGCCGCTGCAGCGTATTCTGGAGCAGGTGCAGCTGGCGCTGGAGAACGGCAAAGAGAAGCCGGACGTGATTTACCTGACCGGGGGTAGCGCCCGTTCGCCGCTGATCAAGAAAGCGCTGGCGGAACAGCTGCCGGGCATTCCGATTGCCGGTGGGGATGACTTTGGCTCCGTCACCGCCGGGCTGGCGCGCTGGGCGCAGGTGATGTTTAGCTAGCATTGTTGCGGTGCGTTCTGGTGCCCTCACCCCGGCCCTCTCCCACAGGGAGAGGGAGAAAACACAAAAAACGGCAACGGATGTTGCCGTTTTGCGTTTACCTCCATTCAGACCATTCCTGACAGTCTTCCATATTTCCTCCATTTTTCCGCTGTGTTAGCTGACTAAACTAGTATCATTCCCCGAAGTCTTCAGGATGAGAACGTATAACGATGAAAGGCAGTAACAAATCCCGCTGGGCAATCGCCGCTGGCATCATTGTGGTGGTCCTTGCCGCCGCCTGGTACTGGCACAGTCAATCCGCGAACACCGCAGCCCCCGCCGGTGCCAATAGTCAGGCACAGCGCCCGGCAGGCGGAGGGCGTCACGGCATGCGCGGCGGCGCGCTGGCGCCGGTACAGGCGGCGACGGCAGTGAATAAAGCCGTTCCTCGCTATCTAACGGGCCTTGGGACCATTACCGCCGCCAACACCGTGACGGTGCGCAGCCGCGTCGACGGTCAGCTGATGGCCATTCACTTCCAGGAAGGTCAGCAGGTCAAAGCTGGCGATCTGCTGGCGGAAATCGACCCAAGCCAGTTTAAGGTCGCCCTCGCCCAGGCGCAGGGGCAGCTCGCGAAAGACAAAGCCACGCTCGCCAACGCTCGTCGCGATTTGGCCCGCTACCAGCAGCTGGTGAAAACCAACCTCGTGTCTCGTCAGGAGCTGGACACCCAGCAGTCGCTGGTCAGCGAAACGCAGGGCACCATCAAAGCCGACGAGGCCGCCGTGGCCAGCGCACAGCTGCAGCTGGACTGGAGCCGCATCACCGCGCCGATTGACGGGCGCGTGGGCCTGAAGCAGGTCGATATCGGCAACCAGATCTCCAGCGGCGACACCACGGGCATCGTGGTGATCACCCAGACTCACCCGATTGATTTAGTCTTTACCCTGCCGGAAAGCGAAATCGCGACCGTGGTGCAGGCGCAAAAAGCCGGAAAGGGGCTGGTGGTGGAAGCCTGGGACCGCAGCAACAGGCAGAAATTGAGCGAAGGCTCCCTGCTCAGCCTGGATAACCAGATCGACACCACCACCGGCACCATCAAGCTGAAGGCGCGCTTTAACAATCAGGACGATGCCCTCTTCCCGAACCAGTTCGTCAACGCGCGCATGCTGGTCGCCACCGAAGAGAACGCGGTGGTGATCCCTACCGCTGCGCTGCAGATGGGTAACGAAGGTAACTTCGTCTGGGTACTTAACAGCGACAATAAGGTCAGCAAGCACTTGGTGAAAACCGGTATCCAGGACAGCCAGACGGTGGTCATCGCCGCCGGCCTTTCCGCAGGCGACCGCGTGGTCACCGACGGCATTGACCGTCTGACCGAAGGGGCCAAAGTGGAAGTGGTTGAACCTGCGAAACAGGGAGCGAAATCCTGATGCAGGTGATGCCTCCAGGCTCTACAGGCGGGCCGTCACGCCTGTTTATCCTCCGCCCTGTCGCCACCACGCTGCTGATGGTGGCGATCCTGCTCGCCGGGATTATCGGCTATCGCTTCCTGCCCGTGTCGGCGCTGCCGGAGGTGGATTACCCAACGATTCAGGTTGTCACACTCTATCCAGGGGCCAGCCCGGACGTGGTGACGTCCGCCATTACCGCGCCGCTGGAGCGCCAGTTCGGCCAGATGTCCGGACTAAAACAGATGTCCTCCCAGAGTTCCGGCGGGGCATCCGTCGTGACGCTGCAGTTCCAGCTGACGCTGTCGCTGGACGTCGCCGAGCAGGAGGTGCAGGCCGCCATCAACGCCGCCACCAACCTGCTGCCGTCCGACCTGCCTAACCCGCCGGTCTACAGCAAGGTGAACCCGGCGGATCCGCCGATCATGACGCTGGCCGTCACCTCCTCCGCCATGCCGATGACCCAGGTCGAAGACATGGTCGAAACGCGCGTGGCGCAGAAAATTTCTCAGGTCTCCGGCGTCGGCCTCGTCACGCTGGCGGGCGGCCAGCGCCCCGCCGTGCGCGTGAAGCTTAACGCGCAGGCGATTGCCGCGCTGGGGCTGACCAGCGAAACCATCCGCACCGCCATCAGCAGCGCCAACGTTAACTCGGCAAAAGGCTCGCTGGACGGTCCCACCCGCGCCGTGACGCTCTCTGCCAACGATCAGATGCAATCCGCCGATGAATACCGTCAGCTGATTATTGCTTACCAGAACGGCGCCCCGGTGCGTCTGGGCGACGTGGCGACCGTGGAGCAAGGTGCCGAAAACAGCTGGCTCGGCGCCTGGGCCAACAGGCAGCAGGCGATCGTGATGAACGTGCAGCGCCAGCCGGGCGCTAACATCATCGAAACCGCCGACAGCATCCGCACCATGCTGCCGCAGCTGATCGAAAGCCTGCCGAAGTCGGTCAGCGTGAAGGTGCTTTCCGACCGTACCACCAACATTCGCGCGTCGGTCACCGACACCCAGTTTGAGCTGATGCTGGCGATTGCGCTGGTGGTCATGATCATCTATCTGTTCCTGCGTAACGTTCCGGCCACCATTATTCCCGCCGTCGCCGTGCCGCTCTCGCTGGTCGGGACCTTTGCGGTGATGGTGTTCCTCGATTTTTCGATTAACAACCTGACGCTGATGGCGCTCACCATCGCCACCGGGTTCGTGGTGGATGACGCCATCGTCGTTATCGAGAACATTTCGCGCTATATCGAGAAAGGTGAAAAACCGCTGGCGGCCGCGCTGAAGGGCGCGGGCGAAATCGGCTTTACCATTATCTCGCTGACCTTCTCGCTGATTGCGGTGCTGATCCCGCTGCTGTTTATGGGCGATATCGTCGGGCGGCTGTTCCGCGAGTTTGCCGTGACGCTGGCGGTCGCCATTTTGATCTCCGCCGTGGTGTCGCTGACTCTGACGCCGATGATGTGCGCCCGCATGCTGAGCCACGAGTCCCTGCGCAAGCAAAACCGCTTCTCGCGCGCCTCCGAGCGCATGTTCGAGCGGATTATTGCCGCCTACGGTCGCCTGCTGGCGAAAGTCCTTAACCATCCGTGGGCCACGCTCGGCGTGGCGCTGGGAACCCTGGCGCTCAGCGTGATGCTGTGGATTTTCATTCCGAAAGGTTTCTTCCCGATCCAGGACAACGGCATTATTCAGGGCACGCTTCAGGCCCCGCAGTCGGTCTCCTTCGCCAGTATGGCCCAGCGCCAGCAGCAGGTGTCCGAAATCATCATGAAGGATCCGGCGGTCGAGAGTCTGACCTCCTACGTGGGCGTCGACGGCACCAACCCGTCGCTCAACAGCGCGCGTCTGCAGATCAACCTCAAGCCGCTGGATGAACGCGACGATCGCGTCAACGCCGTCATTGAGCGTCTGCAAAACGCCGTCGCGCGCGTGCCGGGCGTTGAGCTTTACCTGCAGCCGATTCAGGATTTGACCATTGATACCCAGGTCAGCCGCACGCAGTACCAGTTCACGCTGCAGGCCACCTCGCTGGACGCGCTCAGCACCTGGGTACCGCAGCTGGTGAATAAGCTAAACACCCTGCCGCAGCTCGCCGACGTCAGCAGCGACTGGCAGGACAAAGGGCTGGCGGCATACGTGAACGTCAACCGCGATACCGCCAGCCGTCTGGGCATTACCATGTCGGATGTGGACAACGCCCTATACAACGCCTTCGGTCAGCGCCTGATCTCCACCATCTACACCCAGGCCAACCAGTATCGCGTGGTGCTGGAGCACAACACAGAGAACACGCCAGGACTGGCGGGGCTGGACTCGGTGCGCCTGACCAGCAAAGACGGCGGCATTGTGCCGCTGAGCGCTATCGCCACGGTGGAAGAACGCTATACCCCGCTGTCGATTAACCATCTGGATCAGTTCCCGTCCACCACCATCTCCTTCAACGTGCCGGACAATTATTCTCTCGGCGAAGCGGTGGAGGCCATTCAGGCTGCTGAAAAAGAGCTCAGCTTCCCGTCCGATATTCAGACCCAGTTCCAGGGCAGCACGCTGGCGTTTCAGGCCGCGCTGGGTAACACCATCTGGCTTATCGTCGCGGCGGTCGTGGCGATGTACATCGTGCTCGGCGTGCTGTACGAAAGCTTTATCCACCCGATCACCATCCTCTCTACCCTGCCGACGGCGGGCGTGGGGGCGCTGCTTGCACTGATGCTGGCGGGCAGCGAGCTGGACGTCATTGCCATCATCGGCATTATCTTGCTTATCGGGATCGTGAAGAAGAACGCCATCATGATGATCGACTTTGCCCTGGCCGCCGAGCGCGAGCAGGGCATGTCGCCGCGCGACGCCATCTTCCAGGCCTGTCTGCTGCGTTTCCGTCCGATCCTGATGACCACGCTGGCCGCCCTGCTGGGCGCGCTGCCGCTGATGCTCAGCACCGGCGTCGGCGCGGAGCTGCGCCGTCCGCTGGGTATCGGCATGGTCGGCGGTCTGCTGGTAAGCCAGGTGCTAACGCTCTTCACTACGCCGGTTATCTACCTGCTGTTTGATCGCCTGGCGCTGTGGACCAAAAGCCGCTTCCCGAAACGTGAAGAGGAGGCATAAGTGAAGTTTTTCGCCCTCTTCATTTATCGCCCGGTGGCGACGATTTTAATCTCGCTCGCCATTACTCTCTGCGGCGTGCTGGGCTTCCGGCTGCTGCCGGTGGCGCCGCTGCCGCAGGTGGATTTTCCGGTGATCATGGTCAGCGCCTCGCTGCCGGGCGCGTCACCGGAGACCATGGCCTCGTCGGTTGCCACGCCGCTGGAGCGCTCGCTCGGGCGGATTGCGGGGGTCAACGAGATGACCTCCAGCAGCTCGCTGGGCAGCACGCGCATCATTCTGGAGTTCAGCTTCGACCGGGATATTAACGGTGCGGCGCGCGACGTGCAGGCGGCCATCAACGCCGCACAAAGCCTGCTGCCGAGCGGGATGCCGAGCCGCCCAACCTACCGCAAGGCCAACCCGTCCGATGCGCCGATCATGATCCTGACGCTGACCTCCGATACGTACTCGCAGGGGCAGCTTTACGACTTTGCGTCTACCCAGCTGGCGCAGACCATCTCACAAATTAACGGCGTCGGTGACGTGAGCGTCGGCGGGAGCTCCCTGCCCGCCGTGCGCGTAGGCCTAAACCCGCAGGCGCTGTTCAACCAGGGCGTGTCGCTGGATGACGTGCGCTCCGCCATCAGCACGGCCAACGTCCGCAAGCCGCAAGGGGCGATTGAGGACGGCAGCCACCGCTGGCAGATCCACACCAACGACGAGCTGAAAACCGCCGCGGAATATCAGCCGCTCATTATTCACTACAACAACGGCGCGGCGGTGCGCTTAAGCGACGTTGCCAGCGTCACCGACTCGGTGCAGGACGTGCGTAACGCCGGGATGACCAACGCGAAGCCGGCCATTCTGCTGATGATCCGCAAGCTGCCGGAAGCGAACATTATTGAGACGGTGAACAGCATTCGCGCCCGTCTTCCGGACCTGCAGGAGACCATCCCGGCAGCAATCGATCTGCAAATTGCCCAGGATCGCTCCCCGACCATTCGCGCCTCGCTTGAAGAGGTGGAGCAAACGCTGATTATCTCCGTCGCGCTGGTGATCCTGGTGGTCTTCCTGTTCCTGCGATCCGGTCGCGCGACGCTTATCCCGGCGGTGGCCGTGCCGGTCTCGCTGATCGGTACCTTTGCCGCCATGTACCTGTGCGGGTTTAGCCTCAACAACCTGTCGCTGATGGCCCTGACGATAGCGACGGGCTTCGTGGTGGATGACGCCATCGTGGTGCTGGAAAACATTTCCCGCCACCTGGAAGCGGGCGTGAAGCCGCTCCAGGCCGCGCTGCAGGGCACGCGCGAGGTGGGCTTTACGGTGCTCTCCATGAGCCTGTCGCTGGTGGCGGTATTCCTGCCGCTGCTGCTGATGGGCGGGCTGCCGGGCCGGCTGCTGCGCGAGTTCGCCGTCACCCTCTCCGTCGCCATCGGGATTTCGCTGGTTATCTCCCTTACGCTGACGCCAATGATGTGCGGCTGGATGCTCAAGCGCAGCAAGCCCCATTCGCAGCCGCGCCGCAAAGGCTTTGGTCGCCTCCTGATGGCGATGCAGGAAGGCTACGGCAAATCGCTGAAGTGGGTGCTGAACCATACCCGGCTGGTCGGCCTGGTGCTTATCGCCACCATTGGGCTGAACGTCTGGATGTACATCACCATCCCGAAAACCTTCTTCCCGGAGCAGGACACCGGCGTGCTGATGGGAGGGATTCAGGCGGACCAGAGCATTTCGTTCCAGGCGATGCGCGGCAAGCTGCAGGACTTTATGAAGATCATTCGTGAAGACAAAGCCGTGGATAACGTCACCGGCTTTACCGGCGGGTCACGCGTTAACAGCGGGATGATGTTTATTACCCTGAAACCGCGCGGCGAGCGCAACGAAACCGCCCAGCAGGTGATTGACCGTCTGCGGGTGAAGCTCGCCAAAGAGCCGGGGGCAAACCTGTTTTTGATGGCCGTTCAGGATATCCGCGTCGGCGGCCGTCAGGCGAACGCCAGCTATCAGTACACGTTGCTCTCGGACGATTTAGCCGCCCTGCGCGAGTGGGAGCCGAAGATCCGCAAGGCGCTGGCCGCCCTGCCGGAGCTGGCGGACGTCAACTCCGATCAACAGGACAACGGCGCCGAGATGGCCCTGACCTACGACCGCGAAACCATGTCGCGGCTGGGCATTAACGTTGAAGCCGCCAACAGCCTGCTGAACAACGCCTTCGGCCAGCGCGAGATCTCCACCATCTACCAGCCGATGAACCAGTACAAGGTGGTGATGGAAGTTGATCCGCGCTACACCCAGGACATCAGCGCTCTGGACAAAATGTTTGTGATTAACAACGACGGCAAGGCGATTCCGCTCTCCTACTTTGCCAGCTGGCAGCCTGCCAACGCGCCGCTGTCGGTGAACCATCAGGGCCTTTCGGCGGCGTCGACCATCTCCTTTAACCTGCCCGCCGGTTCGTCGCTTTCAGAAGCCAGCGACGCAATCAACCGCGCGATGACGCAGCTCGGCGTGCCGTCCACCGTGCGCGGCAGCTTTGCCGGCACCGCGCAGGTGTTCCAGGAGACGATGAACTCGCAGGTGATCTTGATTCTGGCCGCCATCGCCACGGTCTATATTGTGCTGGGCGTGCTGTACGAGAGCTACGTTCACCCGCTGACCATTCTCTCGACGCTGCCCTCGGCGGGCGTTGGGGCGCTGCTGGCGCTGGAGCTGTTCGGCGCGCCGTTCAGCCTGATCGCGCTCATTGGGATCATGCTGTTGATCGGCATCGTGAAGAAAAACGCGATCATGATGGTGGATTTCGCCCTGGACGCCCAGCGCAACGGCAATCTGTCGCCGGAAGAGGCCATCTTCCAGGCCTGCCTGCTGCGTTTTCGTCCGATCATGATGACCACCCTGGCGGCGCTGTTTGGCGCACTGCCGCTGGTTATCTCGGGCGGAGACGGCTCAGAGCTGCGCCAGCCGCTGGGGATCACCATCGTCGGCGGCCTGGTCATGAGTCAGCTGCTGACGCTGTACACCACGCCGGTGGTCTATCTGTTCTTCGACCGCCTGCGGCTGCGCTTTTCGCGTAAAAACAGAACCACGGTGACCGAGTAAATGACCGATCTTCCCGCTAACGTTCGCTGGCAGCTTTGGATAGTCGCTTTCGGCTTCTTTATGCAGTCGCTGGATACGACCATCGTCAACACCGCCCTCCCCTCCATGGCGAAAAGCCTGGGGGAGAGCCCGCTGCATATGCATATGGTGATTGTCTCCTACGTGCTGACGGTGGCCGTCATGCTGCCAGCCAGCGGCTGGCTGGCGGACAAAGTGGGCGTGCGCAATATCTTCTTTACCGCCATCGTGCTGTTTACCACCGGCTCGCTGTTTTGCGCCCAGGCCAACACCCTCGACCAGCTGGTGATGGCACGCGTGCTGCAGGGCGTCGGCGGGGCGATGATGGTGCCCGTCGGGCGGCTAACGGTGATGAAGATCGTGCCGCGCGAGCAGTACATGGCGGCGATGACCTTTGTGACCCTGCCCGGTCAGGTGGGTCCGCTGCTGGGCCCGGCGCTCGGCGGCATTCTGGTGGAGTACGCCTCCTGGCACTGGATCTTCTTAATCAATCTTCCTGTTGGCATCATCGGCGCCATCGCCACCCTGACGCTGATGCCGAACTACAAAATGCAGACGCGGCGCTTTGATTTCTTCGGCTTTATCATGCTGGCGGCGGGCATGGCCACGCTGACCCTGGCGCTCGACGGGCAAAAGGGGCTCGGCATTTCGCCCCTGACGCTGGGGATGCTGGTCGTTATCGGCATCACCGCCATTCTGTGGTATCTGCGGCATGCCAGAGGTAACGATAAGGCGCTGTTCAACCTGAGAAAAACCCCACCTATCGCCTTGGCCTGTTTGGCAGCTTCGCCGGGCGCGTCGGCAGCGGCATGCTGCCGTTTATGACGCCCGTTTTCCTGCAAATCGGAATGGGATTTTCGCCGTTCCACGCGGGCCTGATGATGATCCCGATGGTGCTCGGCAGCATGGGAATGAAGCGCATCGTGGTGCAGGTGGTGAACCGCTTTGGCTATCGTCACGTGCTGGTGACCGCCACGCTGGGGCTTGCGCTGGTGAGCCTGCTGTTTATGGCCGTGGCGCTGATGGGCTGGTACTACGTTCTGCCGCTGGTGCTGTTCTGCCAGGGGATCGTCAACTCCATGCGCTTCTCGTCGATGAATACCCTGACGCTGAAGGATCTGCCGGACGATCTGGCGAGCAGCGGCAATAGCCTGCTGTCGATGATCATGCAGCTCTCAATGAGCGTCGGGGTGACCATCGCGGGTTTACTGCTCGGCATGTACGGCCAGCACCATCTCAGCGTCGACACGCCGGTGGCGCATCAGGTCTTTTTGTATACCTATCTCAGCATGGCGGTCATCATCGCCCTGCCCGCTTTCATCTTCGCCAGAGTGCCGGATGATACCAGCAAGAACGTCGTGATTAGGCGCGGCAAAAGGAGTGGCTCATGAAATTCTGGCGTCCGGGCATTACCGGCAAGCTCTTCGTGGCGATATTTGCCACCTGTATCGTCCTGCTGATCACCATGCACTGGGCGGTGCGGATTAGCTTCGAGCGCGGTTTTATTGATTACATCAAGCATGGCAATGAACAGCGTTTACAGGGCTTAAGCGATGCGCTGAGTGAACAGTACGCCCAGCACGGCAACTGGCGTTTTCTGCGCAATAACGACCGCTTTATTTTCCAGATCCTGCGCTCGCTGGAGCACGATACCGGTGACGATCGCCCGGGGCCGGGCATGCCGCCGCACGGCTGGCGCACCCAGTTCTGGGTGATTGACCAGGACATGCGCACGCTGGTGGGTCCGCGTGCGCCGATCCCGCCGGACGGCACCCGTCGTGCAATCAAAGTCAACAATGCGACGGTCGGCTGGGTTATCGCCTCCCCGGTGGAGCGTCTGACGCGCAACACCGACATCAACTTTGACCGCCAGCAGCGCCGGACAAGCTGGCTGATTGTCGCCCTCTCCACCCTGCTCGCCGCGCTCGCCACCTTCCCGCTGGCGCGCGGTCTGCTCGCCCCGGTGAAACGGCTGGTGGAAGGCACGCACAAGCTGGCCGCCGGGGATTTCACCACCCGCGTCGATACCCGCAGCCAGGACGAACTGGGCAAGCTGGCGCAGGATTTTAACCAGCTCGCCAGCACGCTGGAGAAGAACCAGCAGATGCGCCGCGACTTTATGGCCGATATCTCCCACGAGCTGCGCACGCCGCTGGCGGTGCTGCGCGGCGAGCTGGAGGCCATCCAGGACGGCGTGCGCCAGTTTACGCCTGAATCGGTGGCCTCTCTGCAGGCGGAGGTGGGCACGCTCACCAAGCTGGTGGACGATCTCCACCAGCTCTCCATGTCCGACGAAGGCGCGCTGGCCTACCAGAAAGCGCCGGTGGACGTGATTAACATTCTGGAAGTGATCAGCGGCGCCTTCCGCGAGCGGTTTGCCAGCCGCAACCTGAAAATCGACCTTTCCCTGCCGGACAGCGCGGTGGTGTTTGGCGACAAAGACCGGCTGATGCAGCTGTTCAATAACCTGCTGGAAAACAGCCTGCGCTACACCGACAGCGGCGGCGGGCTGCACATCTCCGGCAGGCAGGAAAACGGGCGCTTTGCCCTCACCTTCGCGGACTCCGCCCCCGGCGTGCAGGACGCGCAGCTGGAAAAACTGTTTGAACGTTTCTACCGTACCGAAGGCTCCCGTAACCGCGCCAGCGGCGGTTCCGGACTGGGGCTGGCGATTTGCGTTAACATCGTCGAGGCGCATAATGGCACGATCCGCGCCGCCCATTCGCCTTTTGGCGGGGTTAGCATTACAGTAGAGTTACCTCTGGAACGGGATTTATCGAGAGAAGTATGACCGAGTTACCGATTGACGAAAACACGCCGCGCATTTTGATTGTGGAAGACGAGCCGAAGCTTGGGCAGCTGCTGATCGACTATTTACGTGCGGCCAGCTACGCTCCATCGCTGATAAGCCACGGCGACCAGGTGCTGCCATACGTGCGCCAGACCCCGCCGGATCTGATCCTGCTGGATTTGATGCTGCCGGGCGTTGACGGTCTGACCCTGTGCCGGGAAATTCGTCGCTTCTCCGACGTGCCGATCGTCATGGTCACCGCCAAAATTGAAGAGATTGACCGCCTGCTGGGGCTCGAAATTGGCGCGGACGATTACATCTGCAAGCCCTACAGCCCGCGTGAAGTGGTCGCCCGCGTGAAAACCATTCTGCGCCGCTGCAGGCCGCAGCGCGAGCTTCAGGTGCTCGATGCCGAAAGCCCGCTGATTGTCGACGAAAGTCGCTTTCAGGCGAGCTGGCGCAGCAAGCTGCTGGACCTGACGCCTGCGGAGTTCCGCCTGCTGAAAACCCTCTCCCACGAGCCGGGAAAAGTGTTCTCCCGCGAACAGCTGCTGAACCACCTGTATGACGATTACCGCGTCGTGACCGACCGCACCATCGACAGCCATATCAAAAACCTGCGCCGCAAGCTGGAGGCGCTGGACGCCGAGCAGTCGTTTATCCGCGCGGTGTACGGCGTGGGGTATCGCTGGGAAGCGGATGCGTGCAGGATAATGTGATTAACGATGATTTACAGCTATGTATAGTACAGTCACATATTTTTAAACAATACAGAAAAGAAGTCTGGTTCTATTTTTTTCTTTAAGGAAATATCATGGCAGATAATCTTTTGGAAATGATCGTCTTTGGCCGACCAGCCACGGTTAACAGGAAAGGCCCTAAATCTTTGAAGGCAATCTGGCAATCGAAAGTTTTTAATTCTGCAAGCGCAGAATATACTGGCATGCAGGTTAAGTATAAGACAACTTTTAAAATATTTTATTTCCCACATAACAACTCTTATTCAGACGTAGACAATGGACTTAAATTTACCATTGATGCCCTAGCTCCGGTAGTCATGGAGAATGACAGGCAAATAACGCGCATTATTGCTGAGCGATTCGTGAAGGAGCCTGGGAAATCCCTTGTCGTTCCATTATCCCTAGCTCCCTCAATTGCTAAAATATTAGAAATAAGAGAAAACAACTCACCTGCAGAATATATGACCTTAATTAAACTTGAAAAATATAAATGCAATGGAGGCAAGCTATGGTAAACTACTATGATTATTACCATTACCAGGTTGAATTAATTAAAACAGAATATACTTTAAAAGAGTATATTGTTTATGAAGACTTACCAAGAACACCTTCATATAAAAATTTTCTATTTGATTTAGTTGCAATTAGCAAAGACAAAAAAAGAAATTATAATCATAGAAATAGTAAATAAGCGTCACGGTGACCATTACCATAAGCGTATAAGAATGATGGAAGAATTAACCACCCATCCTTTTTTACATCACTATTTTAATGTTGATAAAGATGCTCAAATATTGGTTGACTTTAGATATATTGATAATCGAGAGAGTGAGCAATCGGAAACAAACGCTAAGATCCAAGAGAAATTTTCTGAGAATAATATAGCTATTATTCTTTCCGAAAGAATACCACCACTTTATCTTAATAATGAAAGCACTGCAACCAATTCATTTATTAGAGACTGGATTTATATAGCAAGAATGATTCGTTCCATGATCTCTTTTCACAGAACACAAAACAATCATCATCGAAACAAGAATTCAACCCTTGATTATCTTAACCTGATACTTTACGAATTTGAAATACATCCTCTGGAACAAATTAATGCAGAAGTGAGAGACCTTTACACACTATATTCAATTGTGCTAAGTGTTATCGAAGGAAATAAAGTATCAGAACTTGAAGCCAGAGAAATGAGATGGCATCTAAAATACCTACAGCAGCAACTCAAAATAATAATTACATCAGAAAAAAATAAATAACAATGCAAATTTAGCCGTAATTAACTTTACGGCTAAAATAAATAATAATTCAATCTTTACCTCCCTGCCCCGCAGCGCTACAATGCCCGCCCTTAAAGTGGGGGATCTCCCCTTACCGCTGCACCTGGTGCACGCGGATCTGACCTGTCATCAGAACGAGAATAAACATGTTTAAACCGGAACTCCTTTCCCCGGCGGGAACGCTGCAAAATATGCGTTACGCTTTCGCCTATGGTGCCGACGCCGTTTATGCGGGCCAGCCGCGCTACTCGCTGCGCGTGCGCAACAACGAATTCAACCACGAGAACCTGCAACTCGGCATCAACGAAGCGCATGCCCTGGGCAAAAAATTCTACGTGGTCGTGAACATCGCGCCGCACAACGCCAAGCTGAAAACGTTCATCCGTGACCTGAAGCCGGTGGTGGATATGGGGCCGGACGCGCTGATCATGTCGGACCCGGGTTTAATCATGCTGGTTCGGGAGAACTTCCCGGAGATGGATATTCACCTCTCCGTCCAGGCTAACGCCGTCAACTGGGCGACGGTGAAGTTCTGGAAGCAGATGGGGCTGACCCGCGTCATCCTGTCCCGCGAACTGTCTCTGGAAGAGATCGAAGAGATCCGCACCCAGGTGCCGGATATGGAAATCGAAATCTTCGTTCACGGCGCGCTGTGCATGGCCTACTCCGGCCGCTGCCTGCTCTCCGGCTATATCAACAAGCGCGACCCGAACCAGGGCACCTGCACCAACGCCTGCCGCTGGGAATATAACGTCCAGGAAGGCAAAGAGGATGACGTCGGTAATATCGTGCACAAGCACGAGCCTATCCCGGTGACCAACGTTGAGCCGACGCTGGGCATTGGCGCGCCAACCGACAGCGTGTTTATGATTGAAGAAGCCAAACGTCCGGGCGAGTACATGACCGCCTTTGAAGACGAGCACGGCACCTACATCATGAACTCGAAAGATCTGCGCGCCATCGCCCACGTTGAGCGTCTGACGCAGATGGGCGTGCACTCTCTGAAGATCGAAGGCCGCACCAAATCCTATTACTACTGCGCGCGTACCGCGCAGGTGTACCGCAAAGCCATCGACGATGCGGCGGCCGGTAAACCGTTCGATACCAGCCTGCTGGAAACCCTGGAAGGCCTGGCGCACCGCGGCTACACCGAGGGCTTCCTGCGTCGTCATACTCACGATGACTACCAGAACTACGAGCACGGCTACTCCGTTTCCGAGCGCCAGCAGTTTGTCGGTGATTTTACCGGCGAGCGCAAAGGCGCGCTGGCGGCCGTCGCGGTGAAAAACAAATTCACCAAAGGCGACAGCCTGGAGCTGATGACCCCGCAGGGCAACATGAACTTTACGCTGGAGCATCTGGAAAACGGCAAAGGCGAGGCGATTGACGTGGCGCCGGGCGACGGGCATACCGTATGGCTGCCGGTTCCGGAAGAGGTGGAGCTGAAGTTTGCGCTGCTGATGCGTAACTTCAACGGTGAAAGCACCCGAAACCCACACGGCAAATAGTTAATCAGGGAAATTTTTTCGCGCTGGGATAATTCTTAGAATCGGATCACATACCGCTTCGTTCAATACGGGTATTATCCCCCCGCTGAAAAACATAACCCATAAATGCTAGCTGTACCAGGAACCACCTCCTTAGCCTGCGTAATCTCCCTTACGCGGGCTTATTTTTTGCCTTCTCTCTCCTCAATCCAGGCAATAAGCTCGTCGATTTGCCCCTCAGAGAACACGGCTATACCATGCTCTGCGAGCAACGATGCTGCCACACCCCTCCCCGCTTTATGGATCCCGCGAAAAGATCCGTCATAAATAAACTGACTGCCGCACGTGGGGCTGCCATCGGTTAATAGCGCTGCGCTACACCCCGACTCCTGAGCAGCGCGTAGCGCGAGCCAGGCTGCAAGCTGATACTGCTCAGTCACATCCTGCCCTGTATTTTCAGTAATTCTGGCTTGCCCGCGCATTACGTCTTTGCCATCAGCGGACATAATCTCTGCCGGAGGACGAGGGACAGGCATCCCCGCCGCAAGCTCAGGACAGTGGATAACCAGACGTTGTTCCTGCTGCCAGCGAGCGAGCAGCTCGTTCATTCGCGCTTTTTCACTTCCGTTATAACGAACCTTAAAGCCCATCAGGCACGCGCTTACCAAAATTTTATTCATCATCACTTTCCTGTGATTACGTTACTACCATCGCTGGAGTGTAACGCGCTTTCGGGCATATTTTGTTCCTTTCATCCTGTTCTTACCCGCTTTTTTCCTCTCTGCTATACACTCTTACTAACGCTAAAAAAGGGAGCAGCGCGGATGGCAACCTATTCAGACAGTTTATTGATTCTCAATGGCAAAAGCGCAGGCAACGATCCGTTGCGTCAGGCAATTCAGGGTTTGCGTGAAGACGGCGCGCGCATTCACGTCAGGGTGACGTGGGAAAAAGGCGACGCGGCACGCTATATCAATGAAGCCCTCGGGCTTGGCGTCAGTACCATCATTTCCGGCGGCGGCGATGGCACCATCAATGAGATTGCGTCAGCGCTTATCGACCTGTCCCCGGCAAACCGGCCGGTGATGGGTATTTTACCGCTCGGCACCGCCAATGATTTTGCCACCAGCGCAGGGATCCCGGAGGAGCTGGAGAAAGCGCTCCAGCTGGCGATCCTCGGCAAGGCCACCGCTGTGGATATTGCGCAGGTGAATGATAAAACCTGCTTTATCAATATGGCGACGGGCGGGTTTGGCACGCGCATCACCAGCGAAACGCCGGAGAAGCTGAAGGCGGCGCTGGGCGGCGTGTCGTACCTGATCCACGGCCTGATGCGCATGGACACACTCAAGCCTGACCGCTGCGAAATTCGCGGCGAGGATTTTCAGTGGCAGGGTGATGCGCTGGTGATTGGGATTGGCAACGGGCGTCAGGCGGGCGGCGGACAGCAGCTCTGCCCGGAGGCGCTGATTAATGACGGTCAGCTCCAGCTGCGTATTTTCACGGGCGACGGCCTGCTGCCCGCGCTGTTTACCACGCTGACGCAGCCGGAAGAGAGTCCAAATATCATCGCCGGGAAATCGGCGTGGTTTGAAGTGAATGCGCCGCACGGGATGACCTTTAACCTCGACGGAGAGCCGCTGAACGGGACGCAGTTCCGCATTGAGGTGTTGCCCGGCGCGCTGCAGTGCCGGCTACCGCCGGACTGCGTGCTTTTGCGCTGATGTATCACACGGTGAGCAATGATGCCCTCACCCAACCCTCTCCCACCGGGGAGAGGGAGATGGAGCCGTCAGGCAATCGTGACTTTGCTGTCCAGATAGACGTCCTGAACCGCATTGATCAGCTTCACGCCGTCGGCCATCGATTTCTTAAACGCCTTGCGGCCAAGGATCAGCCCCATGCCGCCCGCGCGTTTGTTGATCACCGCCGTACGCACCGCATCTGACAGATCGGTATCACCGCCCGCCGCGCCGCCGGAGTTGATCAGCCCCGCACGGCCCATGTAGCAGTTCGCCAGCTGGTAGCGCACCAGGTCGATCGGGTTATCGCTG
Organism: Enterobacter sp. UPMP2060; assembly: GCF_053709655.1. Taxonomy (NCBI): domain Bacteria; kingdom Pseudomonadati; phylum Pseudomonadota; class Gammaproteobacteria; order Enterobacterales; family Enterobacteriaceae; genus Enterobacter; species Enterobacter sp. UPMP2060. The sequence goes on along the minus strand of NZ_JBSKJQ010000002.1, from coordinate 462,438 downwards.
GTCAGCTTGCTGTAAACGCGGTCGTCGGTGTAGCCAAAGTTCACCGCTTTGTAGCCGCCGTTATTCTCGGCCATTTTCTGCTTCACGATATCCGCGCCGATGGTTGCCGCCAGGTGGTTCGCCTGCCCGGTCAGGTCGGCCGACACGTGGTAATCCACGCCGTCTTTCTTGAACGCGTTGTTGCGCAGATATGCCCACAGTACGGTGACCATGCCCAGCTCGTGCGCGCGCTCAAACGCCGCGGAGATCTCTTCAATCTGACGGCGGGACTGTTCAGAGCCGAAGTAAATCGTCGCCCCTACCGCCACCGCGCCCATGTTGAACGCCTGCTCGACGCTGGCGTAGAGGGTCTGGTCATATTCGGTTGGATAGCTAAGGGTTTCGTTGTGGTTCAGCTTCACAAGGAACGGAATGCGGTGGGCATAGCGACGCGAAACCGAGGCCAGCACGCCGTAGGTAGAGGCCACGCAGTTACAGCCCGCTTCAATCGCCAGCTCAACAATGTTCTTCGGATCGAAGTAGAGCGGGTTCGCCGCAAAAGAGGCGCCCGCAGAGTGCTCTACGCCCTGGTCCACCGGCAGAATAGAGAGATACCCGGTGCCGCCGAGCCGCCCGGTGTTGTAAAGCGTCTGCATATTTCGCAGGACCGCAGGCGGACGGTTGTTATCGATCATCACGCGGTCAACGTAGTCGTGACCAGGCAGATACAGCTGGTCGGCTGGAATGGTCATACAACGATGCTGTAAAAGGCTGTCGGCGTCTTTGCCAAGCAACTGCGCAATATCAGTCATGTGATACTCCCGTAAGTCCGACGTCGTGTCGGTGTGTGTTTATCCAGTCCCATCTTTTATGGGCAGACTAAGCCTGGTACCGACTTAACAGATTTTCCACTCTTTGCTTTTTTTTTCAGCACAATCTGCTGGCTCGATTCGTGTACAACAAAACTGTTACATTGATCAAACAATCGCCACAAAGGTATTTAAAAGGTATTATTGAGTGGTATGTTAAAGGCGTACCCTCTCTGACATGCAGGATTAAAAAATGAAAACGAAAGTCCAACTGTCATTCATGATGTTTGTTGAATGGTTTATCTGGGGCGCGTGGTTTGTGCCGCTGTGGCTGTGGCTGAGCAAAAGCGGTTTTACCGCCGGGGAAATCGGCTGGTCTTACGCCTGTACCGCTATTGCCGCGATCCTCTCCCCGATTCTGGTCGGCTCGCTGACGGACCGCTTCTTCGCCGCGCAGAAAGTGCTGTCAGTGCTGATGTTCGCCGGAGCCATTCTGATGTACTTCGCCGCGCAGCAAACCCAGTTCAGCACCTTCTTCCCGCTGCTGCTGGTTTACTCCCTGACCTATATGCCGACCATCGCGCTGACCAACAGTATCGCCTTTGCCAACGTGGACGACGTTGAGGCCGATTTCCCGCGCATCCGCGTGATGGGTACCATCGGCTGGATCGCCTCCGGGCTGGCGTGCGGTTTCCTGCCGCAGATGCTGGGCTACAGCGATATTTCCGATACCAATATCCCGCTGCTGATGACGGCAGCCAGCTCCGCCCTGCTCGGCGTCTTTGCCCTGTTCCTGCCGAATACGCCGCCGAAAAGTACCGGCAAGCTGGATTTCAAAGTGATGCTCGGGCTGGACGCGTTAATCCTGCTGCGCGACAGAAACTTCCTGGTGTTCTTCTTCTGCTCGTTCCTGTTCGCCATGCCGCTGGCCTTCTATTACATCTTTGCCAACGGCTATCTCACCGAAGTGGGGATGAAAAACGCCACCGGCTGGATGACGCTCGGCCAGTTCTCCGAAATCTTCTTTATGCTCGCCCTGCCGTTCTTTACCAAACGCTTTGGTATTAAGAAGGTCTTACTGCTGGGCCTGATTACCGCCGCCATCCGCTACGGGTTCTTTGTTTACGGCGGAGCGGAACAGTACTTCACCTACGCCCTGCTGTTCCTCGGCATTCTGCTGCACGGCGTGAGCTACGACTTCTATTACGTCACCGCGTACATCTACGTGGACAAAAAAGCGCCGGTGCACATGCGCACCGCCGCGCAGGGCCTGATTACGCTGTGCTGTCAGGGCTTTGGGAGCCTGCTGGGTTACCGCCTGGGCGGCGTGATGATGGAAAAAATGTTCGCATACAAAGAGCCGGTGAATGGGCTGACCTTCAACTGGGCCGGAATGTGGACGTTTGGTGCGATCATGATTGCCGTGATTGCCGTGCTGTTTATGCTGTTTTTCCGCGAATCGGATAAAGAGATCGCTGCAATTGCGGTGGTTGATGGCGATGCCGCGCTGACACAAGGGGAAGTTAAATGAAACAAGAACGTGTTCTCGGTGCCCTTTACGGGCAGGCGTTAGGGGATGCGATGGGTATGCCGTCGGAGCTGTGGCCGAGAAAGCGCGTCAAGGCGCATTTCGGCTGGATCGACCGCTTTTTACCCGGCCCGGCAGAGAATAATGCGGCCTGCTATTTCAAACAGGCAGAGTTCACCGACGATACCTCAATGGCGCTGTGCCTGGCGGACGCGCTCATCGAGTGCGACGGGGAGATTAACGCGGACGTTATCGGCAAGCATATTCTGCGCTGGGCGCTCGATTTCGACGCGTTTAATAAGAACGTGCTCGGCCCGACCTCAAAAATCGCGCTTAACGCGATTCGCGACGGCAAGCCGGTTAGGGAACTGGACAACAACGGCGTAACCAACGGGGCGGCGATGCGCGTATCCCCGCTGGGCTGCCTGCTCCCGGCCACGCGTCTGGAACACTTTGTTGAGCAGGTGGCGCTGGCCTCCAGCCCGACCCATAAATCGGACCTTGCCATTGCCGGCGCGGTGGTGATTGCCTGGGCGGTTTCCCGCGCTATCGACGGCGAAAGCTGGCAGAACATCGTCGATGCGCTGCCGGGTATCGCCCGCTATGCGCAGGAGGCGAAAACCACCACGTTCAGCGCATCGCTGGCGGCACGTATTGAGCTGGCGCTTAAGACCGTGCGGGAAGCCAACGGGGTTGAGTCCGCCAGCGAGCAGGTGTACCAGCTCGTGGGGGCCGGAACCAGCACCATTGAGTCCGTTCCGGCGGCTATTGCGATGGTCGAACTGGCGGGAACCGACCCAAACCGCTGCGCCATTTTATGCGCCAATCTGGGCGGCGATACCGACACCATTGGCGCAATGGCGACGGCCATCTGCGGCGCGCTCCACGGCGTCCAGGCCATTGACCCGGCGCTGAAGGCCGAGCTCGACGCCGTTAACCGGCTCGATTTCGGCCACTATTGCGCGAAACTGCTGCACTACCGGGAGCAAAGGGAGGGCGTATGAATTCGTTTGCCCAACGTCTCGACACTCTGCACGCCGCGCGGCCGGTGACGGTGCTGGGCGCGGCGGTGATTGACGTCATCGCCGACGCCTACGCCCTGCCCTGGCGCGGGTGCGATATCGAACTCAAACAGCAGGGCGTGAATATCGGCGGCTGCGCGCTGAACATTGCCATCGCCCTGAAACGGCTCGGCATTGCGTCGCAAAACGCCCTGCCCGTCGGCCACGGCGTCTGGGCGGATATTATCCGCAACGCGATGGCGAAGCAGGATCTGCACAGCGCCATTGAGGCCGAAACCGGCGACAACGGCTGGTGCCTGGCGCTGGTGGAGCCAGACGGCGAGCGCACCTTTATGTCCTTTAGCGGCGTGGAGAACCAGTGGCAGCAGCGCTGGCTTGATGTGCTTAACATCCCGTCGAACAGCCTGGTCTATTTATCCGGCTATCAGCTCGCCTCGCCGTGCGGCGAACTGCTGACACGCTGGCTGGAGGGATTACAGGACGTGACGGCCTTTATCGATTTCGGCCCCCGCATCGCGGATATTCCCGACGCTCTGATGGCGCGGATTATGGCCTGCAGGCCGATCGTGTCGCTTAATCGTCAGGAAGCAGAGATCGCAGCCGAACGACTGGGCGTAGCGGCTGACAACCTGGGTGCGGAGTGGCAGCAGCGCTTCGGCGCCGCGCTGATTGTGCGTCATGATAAAGACGGTGCCGCGTGGTATGACGGCGACGATGCGGGCGTTGTTCCGGCGTTCCCGGCGACGGTTGTGGACACCATTGGCGCTGGCGACAGCCACGCGGGCGGCACGCTTGCCGGGCTGGCGGCGGGATGGCCACTGGCAGACGCCGTTCTGCTGGGGAATGCCGTGGCGTCCTGGGTAGTCAGCCACCGCGGCGGGGACTGCGCCCCGACTCGCGAGGCGCTACTCCTCGCACACAAAGACGTATAGATCGCTGCGACAGTAGCTGATGCTGTACTCAATCGGCCGGTGCTGTTGGTCAAGCGCGACCTGCTTGATCACCAGCACCGGTATTTTTTCGTCCATCTTAATGTGCGCCTGAAACTCGCTGTCCGGCATGCGGGCGCTAACCCGTGAACGGGTGCGCTGCGGGAAAATATTCTGACTGCGGAAGTAATCGTACAGCGAAATGCCAATCGCATCGGGATCGGGAATGAGGCCAACCGGCACCCAGGACTCTTCAATCGACACCGCATCGTCATCCACATAGCGAATGCGCTTGAGCAAAAAGACCTCGCTGTCCGGAGGGACCGACAGATGGTTTGCGACCTCTTCCGGGCATTTCACCACCCGCTTGTTGACCCACAGCGTATTAGGCTTTTGGCCGCGCAGCACTACCTGCTGGGAAAAACCGCGCGCCTCTTTCAGCGAATATTCGAAGATGTTGTTGATTTGCGTGCCATAGCCACGGGAGCGGGTGACAACGCCCTCTTCCTCCAGCGCCTGCATCGCCTTTCGCACGGTGATGCGCGACACCCCGGTTAACTGGCTCAGATCGCGCTCGCCGGGCAAAATATTCCCGTGCTCCAGCACCCCGCTGCGCACCGCGTTTTTTACCGTTTCGGCAAATTTCAGGTACAGCGGCGTGTTGTCAGGCGCGGCGATCCGTTCATTCAGTTGAGCGATTAACCGGGTATGCGCTTGTTCCATCTCTGTTTTCTCAGGCGTGGTGTTTCCTGCCAGTATACTGGGTTACCACCATGCATGAAAATGATGAACCGGCCCAATACCGTGACCCACTTCCAGAGTATCGGCTTTTGCCAGCGCCGCCGAGAGCCAGGTTTTCGCTTCGCGCACCGTATCGGCCCAGCCTTCATGCCGCGGGCGCAGCGCCGCCAGCGCGGCGGAGAGCGTGCAGCCCGTGCCGTGGGTGTTTTTGGTCTGCACGCGCGGCGCGGTAAAGCGTACTTCGCCGTCGCGGGTAAAGAGCCAGTCCGGGCTTTCAGCGTCATCCAGATGACCGCCCTTCATCAGCACCGCCCCGCAGCCCATCGCCAGCAGCGCGTTTCCCTGCGCTTTCATCTCGCGTTCAGTTTGCGCATGCGATGTGCCTAACAGCGCGGCGGCTTCCGGCAGATTGGGCGTGATAAGCGCCACCTGCGGCAGTAGCTTTGTACGCAGCGTCTCCACGGCGGAGGTGGAGAGCAGCGGGTCGCCGCTTTTTGCCAGCATGACGGTATCCAGCACCACGTTTTGCACCTGATAGCGTTTAAGCCGCTCGGCCACCGCCTCCACAATATCCGTCTCCGCCAGCATGCCGATCTTGGTGGTATCGATGCGCACATCGCTGAACACTGAATCCAGCTGCGCGGCAACAAAATCCGGCTCGATACGGTAGACCGACTGAACGCCGCGCGTGTTTTGCGCCACCAGCGCGGTAATGACCGAGCAGCCGTACGCGCCAAGGGCCGAGAAGGTTTTGAGATCGGCCTGGATACCCGCGCCGCCGCTGGGATCGGTGCCGGCAATGGTCAGGGCGTTAATCCGCTTCATGCCTGTTCCTCCAGCGTATAGAGCGCATCCAGGAACGCGCTGGCAAAACTGCCTGGCCCGCGTGACTGCGCAACGGCCACCGTTCCGGCCCGCTTCATCCATCCGCAGGCGGCAGCGACGTTATCCATCCGGTCGCCCGGCAGCGAACAGCTCGCCGCCACAACGGCAGAAAGCGCGCATCCGGTTCCCACTACGCGCGTCATCAACGGATCGCCGCCCGTTATCGTGCGTGTGCGTTGTCCGTCGGTGATGTAATCCACCTCGCCGGTGACGACCACAACGGCATTGGTCTGGCGAGCCAGCGCCTGCGCAGCAGGCACCGCGCTGGCTGCGGTATCGGTTGTATCGACGCCGCGCCCGCCCGCGCTCATTCCGGCAAGGGCCAGAATCTCGGAGGCATTGCCGCGAATGGCGGCCGGTTTCAGAGCAAGGATTTGATGGCAAAAACGGGTGCGGAACGTCAGGGCGCCCGCAGCAACCGGGTCCAGCGTCCAGGGCTTGCCTGCCGCCACCGCACTTTCTATTGCCCGACGCATCGACTGGGCGCGCGGCGAGGTCAGCGTGCCAACGTTAATCAGCAGCGCATCGGCAATCGCGGCAAACTGTTCAGCCTCTTCGGCCTCAATTACCATCGCGGGTGAGGCGCCAAGCGCCAGCAAAACGTTGGCCGTGAAGGTCTGTACGACATCGTTGGTCATACAGTGGGTCAGCGGAGAACGGGTTCGGAAGTGGTGTAAAACGTGTAAATCGAGCAGGTCAGGCTGCATGGGTTCGCTCCTGCCTTGCGTGAAGAAGCGATGACCGGGAAGGCATCTGACTTCCCTACGCTGGCATTATCCAGATCAGGTAATACGGGTATTTCTCAGCCTTCACAAGGAAGGGCACCCCGAGTCATGTACTATAAAATCAAAAGCTTGCGATTAACGTCCCGTTAATCCCTGTTCTGGATCATGCCAGCGGGAAGCCAAAGACTCAACCCTAAAAAATGCTCTGTGTCCCAGCTTGTGTCTCAAGTTGTGGCTCACAGTACCAAACACCGAACACAAAAAAGGCCGGGTTTCCCCAGCCTCAACAGCACAGTTGAAGATGCCTTCACAAACCTATTTACCTAGATGTGCTCTTACCTTAGCGGTGCCATTACCAACAGCTCTAACAGCAGCCCTAAGCTGAGATTCAGTAACACCCAACGCTTGGGTCCAATATGCTACTTCCCAAGATTCACTCAAGCTGATGAAACGTTTATCTTCTGGCTGCCGACGCTGTAAGTTATCTGCCATTTGGTTTGTCCTGAGTATTACAAGCTTATGCCTGCACACTACCTATATGACTTCTCTACCGCTTCGTAAACGGTCAGTTATCAAACAATTGACACTGGTCATAAAACCAGTAAAAACTTTTTTCCGAGCTTGCTAAGCTTGCCGCTTCGTTTCTATCATAACCACTACATATTGTGTTTATTGATATAGCAAATACAATATATCCAAAAATCCATCCCGTGAATAGGTGTTGAAATGGCGAACAATGTTAAGCAATCCTCGAAAGATGTAGCACATCTGGCAGCAGAGACTCTAAACAACTCAAACGCCTCCGCGATTCAGAAAAGTTTAGCGGGTTCGGTGCTATCACAAGCAGGAACAAAAAATCAGACTGGCGCAAACATGGAAGCCAAAGCATCAGCAGCATTGAAAAACCCACGCTCAAGCGAGGTTACTAAAACCTTAGCTGGTTCGGTTGTTTCCCAATCGAATAAAAAGCGCTAAAAAAAGCCGGGATTAACCCGGCTCTCATGTTTTCAGTTTTCGTTGTCGCTGTTCGCTCAAGTAGTACCTGATAGCGCTGTCGAATCCATGCGTATGGATGCGGTCAAGAAGGCTGGAACGACTACACTCAAGCCTGCGTGCTAAGGCTGACATGTTGATGATCGCATCATCGCCTTTACCGTCCAGAATCCACTGCATCAGCGGCATGTTGCCAGTACCGATCAAAGCTAATTTCATAGTAATCACCTCTTCTTTGCCTCGACAGCAGCGGGGACAATGCGTCCCCAATAACTGCTTACTGATCGTTAAGCTGCGTCGTTCGCCAGTTTGGTCACAAAGTCTGGACGGTACACCACAGGCAAGATTGAGCTTTCCGCGAATAGCTCCACGTTCTTAAACTTGTCCTGTACGCTCCAGATACGGAAATCAACCGGATCAGCAAATGCCAGATCAAGATTACGGCTGGTAGCCGTTGCTACATAACCGAAAGGTAGAGCAATATCAGAGGACAGTGGGCGGCTGAAACGTGGAACTAGGAAGGATTCATCCGGACCAATTCCGTAAAGTGCCTGATCCGTGACCTCTACCACGCGAACATTTTCAATAATGAATGTTGAGAATGCCGGAAGCACTTCTTTGTTAAACAGAACATCCCGATCAAGCACACCGAACTGAACATTCTGACGAACATCAGGGTGATACTTAATGCCGCGATAAACATTGCTACCTGCAAACAGGATAAAGCCGTCAAGCTGACCAGCAAGGCCACCCATGCGCACTTTAGCAGCGGTTACAGCATCATCGAGGCTGCGAAGTGGGTCACCAGAGCTAACGCTGGTTTTAATCGTTCCGGTTGCCTGTTGGTATCCAAATTCATCTTCCCAGGAAATGATCGGCTGCTGGGTGTAGGTCGCTTCGACAGTATTACGAAAAAGCGCATCAGCAAAAATCCGCTCACGGGTACGCATGTACTTATCGTGCATTGCGACAGCAGAAGAAGTGACCGCATCCATAACAGACATTTGCAGGTCGGAGCCTGGTTTGCGATATGGTTGCACGTCTGCCGCTGTAATCCGGTCCTGAAAAGCATAAAGCGGAGCTTCAATCAGGTGATTGCTGGCGCTACGCTTAGGAATGCTGGACCACTCTGAGCCGTAACGGTTTACAGAGCTTGCCACCTTCTGGGCGACTTCATCAATGATATCAAGGCTCACCTTTGGACTAGCCGAAGTCTGTCGATCATTGAAAACATTAAGCGTGGACAGCAAAGTGTTCTTTGCATCCATGTTAACAAAAGTATTGGTGTAATCCGCGTAACTGAAATTGGTTGATAGTCCCATGTTGTCTTCTCCTTATTATTATTCTGCGTCCGGTGCGCTTGTACGGATAGCGCCCGTTTTGGTGAGTGCGGCAATAGCATTAGCGCCAGCGGTAGCGCCCATAACAGCGATGATGGTGTCTTGTTTGATGTAAATACCGCGATCAGCAACGATGATATGAGCAGCATCTTCTGCCCTGTGGTGGCTCAGGACCAGCAGGCAGTCATCACCAGAGACATAAGCAGCCCCAGCGCTGGTAATGCAACTACCCGGCTGGACTTCTACAGCCAGATCGACAGTAATAGTCTTGCGGTCAAAATTCGGATCGGCTGCATACGCGATCACGTCATTGTAAGAACGTTCAGTTGTTCCCATTTTCATATAATTAACTCCCGTTAAATTTCACATAGCTATGTAAACAAAAGGCCAGCGCCTGCTTGAGCCGTAAACGGCGACAGGGCCAGCCTTTCGAATTGTTCCGATGAAAAAGAAAACCGGACGGAGAGAGGCCCGGTGTGAATTTCACTGGTAGGAATGAGGAGGTGATCAGCGCCATCCAAGAGGTAAGGAGCCTCAAACGCTGAACACCTGAGCCAGTTTGCATCATGGCTGATGACCGGAGGAGAGCCGGATTTAATGGCAAATCCAGACCGGAGGCCTAGACTTTGTACGCCCTATGACATCGCAGCGCGATTTAAAACAAAGTTTTAAACCCGTCCACAGGTACTAAAGACGAATCTTTCTTTTCTGGAGTACACCCAGCGGCTATGGCGTAGCCTTTCTGTGAGAGTGCAGGTCATTGGATGTACTTTAGAAAAGAGGCTCTGAACGTTGTCACAGAGCCTGCTTTATATTTCGTAAGGAGAAGGAATGACAACGGCTGTTGTACGCACATACAATTTAAATCATCACCCAATGCAATTATTTTAACACGAACGATTATCATTTGCAACAAATTTCACGGGAAGTATTTGATTTGTCGCTAAATTTGATACATGCGCATTGCGGTGTTGAGATAGGGGCGACGAATTCGCCGCCCTCTGTTTCATCATTGAGCAATACCAAGGATCATGTTGTTCTGTGCCTGCTCATAGCTCCTCAGCTTTGTATCAATCAGACCATTAATCGCACCATCATTAACGTTAACATCAAGCGGTGAGAGTTTAATCTCAGCCTGTCCGGTCACACTGACAGGGATCGGTTGTCGCTGCGTCATGCTATCAATTGTCGGAACCGTGAATGTTGGTTTCTGGGGTGTCAGATAGTTCAGGCCAGGAACATTCAACGCTAGCGCTGGATCGTAATACGCCGTGCCTGAGCCGATATTGCTCGGAGCGGAACTATCCAGCCACGGGTAAATCTGCTTAAGCGTCTGACCGATGCTACGTGGATCAAAGCCTGTCTTTTCCTTAATCCAATCGGCAGCACCGTTTGCGGAGTCATCTACCACGCTCGCATAAACCGCATCCGGCAATGTCGCGCCTTTCTTGAGTTCTTCACCAACTCGACCAGCGAAGGAGAGAATGTTGGTGGTTAGCTCACCAAGGGCAACGCCGAGGGCATCGGAAATTGGGATCAGTCCAGTCATATTCTGACGTAGAGTGTCAGTATTGGCAGCGTACTGCCCCAGGCCTTCAACAAACGAGGCTGAGAAGTGATCCGCAAGGCTGGTTTGTACTCGGTTGTACTCAGCACCCAAAGCTGCCAGCTTATCAAGGTTGGCCTGCTGTACATCAGATAGCGTCCACCCTTCAGAAGCGAGTTGATGCATACGCTGGATAATTCCCTGCCCCTCATCATTGAACACTTCGAGGAAGACCGAACCATCATTCACAGCCTCAGCCAGGTGCCGAGTCTGGTTGTCCGTCCATTTGAAAGTTTTCTGCAACTGTTTCAGGTAAGTGATGAAGGTCGGAAAATCCAGCTTTTGCAGTTCTCCGATCACCTTCTGTGCTACCTTCTGGTTGCCGTTGGTGGAGGTCAGCACATTATTGATGATATCTGCGAACTCGCCACCGCCGCTGAAATTCACCTGTCCAGTTTTCTTGTTACGTTTGAAAGAGCCGGTGTTCAACAATTCCCCGGCCTTTTCGGTTGTGTCCTTGTTGAGGTCAGCCAGCTTGTCAGCACTCAGTGAGTAACCAACACGGCTCATCGAGAGATCCTGAAGTGCAGCGAACTCAAGTTTGCTGATCCCGTACTGCCGAAGTTTTTTCACATCGCGAGAACGCTCAAGGCTTCCCTGGAGGGTCTGACCGACACGAGAAACGCCCATACTACCCACTAACGACGCACCACCGATAACACCAGCGGCTGCAAGACCTGCCCCCCCACCACGACCATCTGTGCGTACACGACCAGCACGAACACCTGCAGCTTTCTGCTCACGGGTAATACGCTGTTGCAGACGAGCCTGCTTGCGTAATTCTGTGGTGATACGAGCCATTTCGAAGCGGGTTTCTTCAACCGTATAGCGCTCTTCTTTCTGGGCTTTAAGTGCCTCTTTTGCTGCACTGATGGCTTTGTACCTGGTTGCAACGTCAGCGCCGTTCACGTTTGCCAGAGTCAGAGCCGACTTTCTCAAGCTGTTGTAGTAGGTTACTTCACGTTTGAGTGCTGCTTCTTTCTTTTCTTCAAGGGCAAGCGCGCGCTTTTGTGCTGCAATGTCAGCAGCAACAGCACCGTGACCACGGTTCATTGCTTCAGTCTGACGTGCCACCAGAGATGGGTCGTAGTGAACTCCAGGCATGTTGGGGTTGTAGGTCATCGCTCGTGATCTGGCTGCGGCCTGCACTTTTGCGGATATATTGGCTAAACGGGCGTTTTGTCTCCGGATCTGTTCACTATCTGCCAATTGTTGAGCCTGCCCTCTGGCGTTAAGAGCCTGCATTTTCCGGGCGTGAGCTTCTTCCTGTTTGGCGATCTTTGCTTGGGCTTGGGCCTGGCGTTGTTGCTCTAGCGAGAGCTTTTGAGCCATTTTAAGGCGCTGTGTTTGAGCACGGGCTGCTTCAAGAGCCGATTTACCCTCACTCTGGGCGGTTCGCTTCTGAGCTTGCTCCAGCGCTTTAGCGGGTTTGGTAGTTAATTGCTGAAGTGACAGAATTTTCTTCTTCGCTGCTTCGTAACTAGAGCGGGAAATTTCCCAGCTTACGATATTGACGGTGCTCGTCACTATCTTGTTGGTTGCTCCACTACTCATTGCACCCCCTGCTGCTTGATGATATTGCCGTAACGACCAGGATCGGATTTTGCGAGTGCAGCAGCCGCTGCTTTAGCTTTCGCCAGCATTTCAGGATCGATATGGTCAGCGGTATGTGAGACAACCAGACGGCTATCAGCACCCAACGATTTTTTAATCCGTTGTTCAGCACCAAAGGTGTCTCGCATTGGCGAGAGGGCTTCGCCCCGTTTATCCGTGGGTGTTTCAGCCGGGGCTGATTTGAGCAACTCCGGATGTTGATCCAGAAAGTTATCGGTGACGCTCTTCAGATTGTCCCGCGCTTTTTGGAGTTCGTATTCCTCCGGTGTCATGCCGTGCATAGCGGCAAATAGAGCATTTTTAATGCTGTTCAATGTCATTTTTATGGTGTCTCCAAAGTAGGATCAGCCCATCACGGACGCAGCGATACGCCAGCCAGACAACGGGCAGGTAAGAAAAGATTGCTTCAAAGTTCATTGGCTCCCGATGTGGGATTATTTGGATTTGCGCTTAGGGCGCTTCTTCTTCACTGTCGGCAGCTTGCAGATATTCGCGAACACGTCAGGGTAGTAACCCAACATTTCAGCGTCAGTGATCCCGGCGTTATGCAGGTAATATCGAAGGCTGACGTATGACAGACCATCGCAACGCTTGCGAATCTGTTCCGGATGCATCCGATGTGACCACATTTCACGGACAAATTCTGTCCGGGTTGTCGGTGACATCATCGCCCAGGTCACCGCTTGTTTTTGACGTGCGAGCCGCCAGACTTCAGCGAACGGCAGATCTAGGGTATTTGCAACAACCTGCGGTGAAAAACCGCTATTCAATAGCAAACGAGCTTTGCGTTGAGTTTCCTGGTCGGAAGGTTTGGACCGGGATTTGTATGTCGGGTTCTCCAGGACGGAGAAAAGGCGAGATAGCTTTTGTTCTTCATCTGCGGTCAGTTCACCGCTTACGTGTTCACACAATTCAATCCTCCACTATGTTTTTGTTTCTGCCATTCTTTTACTACAGCATCAAGGTAAGGATCACTAAAGTCTCCGATCACCGCATCATCATTGGCAGGTACATCAGCATCGACAGGAATATCCACAACAGGTATGCCGTCTGGTTTTCCAGCAACAGGCGCGGCAGGTTCCACCACAGCACGTTTTTGTTCATTCTTACCGCTCTCCTCGGCAGTTGAATATTTAGAAGCATTTGGATGCGGTGGAGTGACGCCACGCGCCACCACTTTCGAGGGTTTCAACACAACGTAATTGTTGGACTTAAACCCGCTCCCAACCTGAATTTGGTCCTTAATCAACACCCCCGCCCGCATCAAATCATCCACAGCCTTTTGCGCCGTGGGTTTAGTAATGCCATTTTCCCACGCGATTATTTCCATATTAGGATAAATTGGCTCAGGGTAGTTTCTGCGGTCTTTGTTCGTCTGGAAGGTATAGAGGTAGCTGTAAACGTCTTTCATGCTCGGAGTTAACATTATCTCGGTCCCATCAGGCACAGGCACAAGTTTGGAATCCTTACCCTTGCCCACCTTTTCCACCCCATTCTTAGAAATTAAGATAGTCAGTCGCTTAAAATCGGTATAAGTGCGATCAAAAGTGCCGTCCTGTTCGTCTGGCTGATTAGTTTCTACTGTCTCGGTTGTCATTGTATCCTCGCTGGTTATCTGTTTTATTCTTTTCAATGATTTTTGCCGCTGTTTGCAGCAGTTCACTACATAATTTTGCCATTGGCATGTCGCGGCGGTTCGCTTCTTTAAGCAATGCGCGGTAGGTCTCATCTGGGAATGAAATATTCATGCATCCTGTCTCCTGTCCGTCAGATGTAAAAATACGCCCCTGCGATCATGGTGGCGATCAGGGGTAAGGCCGTGTTTGCGGCGATTTCGTTTGGTGGCGTTGCTGCCAACGGAGTAAAGCAGAGAATGGTTATTCGGTTGTGGTCAGTTCTGGAATGGGTTTTCCGGTAATGCCTTCGAGTTCACCGCCAGACTCAATCATCTTAAGCAGAAGGATCTGTTCATTCATCAGACCGATGCCATGAGAGGCGTAATAGACACGCCAGGCAGAGAGCACTGGTTCAATGATTTCCATAACATCACGGCCTTTTGCCAACTCTGCTGAGTATGGTTTAAGAATATCCCGGATGATTTTTGCGTCTTTCGCTTGCTGACGCAGGCGTTTGATGATGTTCAGTGCTTCGCGAGTAGCTGGATAGAGCTTATCGGCTTTCTTGGCTCCACCCATACGAGTACGGAAGGCGTGAAGGTTTTGAGCTGTGGTAATTTTTGCATCGATTGCAGCGACAATCTCTGAGGCAGTGGCGTTCGAGAAATCGAACAGAACAGGTTTCCCCATGTATCTCTCCTATTTAAGTTATTGTTTAGTCATAAAATCATCTCAGTTGATAATATACAGTTTATAATAAATTAGTTTCTTTGTCAACCAATTTCTCACTTAATAAATAATAGTATGAATGTGTTTTATGTCAACACCCCGCAACTCTATACATATACCTTTTCTTTGTCAAGCCCCATAACTACAAAACGATCTCAGACGCTTAAGATTCAACGCCCTAAGCGAAGCGGTACAAATTCACCAGCAACAGGAGAAAGACGCTCTGAACGCGACAGGGAGCGTTACAGGACCGCTGTGCATCATGGCATCGCCACAGAATCAGAGGACCGTTATCGCCTTGCGAGATTGAGGGGGGAGCGCGCCCCCAAGGGGGGTGTTACGTCGCGTTTAAAGCTCCTCTGCGCCGTGCTCGATCCACATCTACTTGACGCGCCTCGCGGCTTGTCTTCCACACATAGTGTAAACAGGCGGAGCCGTTCACTTAACATCAACCCCACCAACAAAATAGACGCATGTCTATTCCTGCTTTTGACCTTAATGTTTTTACTGATATAGGTAGTGATCTAGAGATGATCTAGTAAGTGATACAGTACGGTTAAGTATCTTTACCAATGGTTAGTTAAGATTCTTTACTAATGGCTGGTTAAGGATCTTTACTAACGTTAGTTAAGATTCTTTACCAATGGCCTCCCCTCTGGCAGAAGACACCGCTTATCCGGGGGTTAACAGCATAGCGTCATATCTCCTTGCTGGTACTTCCCGCCGTAACTGAGTAACCTCGTTCAATCAGTGAACAAAAGGAAACATTATGGAATTCGTCCAAGGCAAAGGCAGCTTTAACGAGATGGCAACCGGAATCCTGGTGAAACTGTTTGCGGACTATCCGGCTTACTCTTCTTTCGAATTTTCAGACTTCGGCTGGAAGCCCAGAGGAGACAGAACTCAGATTGACCTGCTTTGCAACACACTCCAAGCTCTCAGCGATATGGGTTACACGGAGATAATCTCTTCAACCGACATGGATACCGCCGCCAAGTTAACACCTCGTGGTTTGAATTTACTTCAACAGCAGGCACCTGGTGCAGGCGATGCAGTTATTAACGTTCTCAAAGGAGCAGCAGGTGAGACCCGCTCTGCGGTAATCGGTGCCATCATCGGTTGGATTTTCGGCGGGAAATAATAGGGTTTAAATACCCGTTAATTGCGGTTAATTGATAGAAAATCCTGTCTGTTGTCACAGGCTCGCCTGTAGGGTGTGATGATCGTTATGGTATCGGATACACAACGAAGCCGCGCCAGTGCTGAATGCGTTAAATCCGTCAACCAAATGCGTGTCAAACCAGTTTACCGATCCGCCCTTCAATACCGAAAAAATAAATTTTCTTCGAAAAAACAACTGAAAACCCTCTATTCCTGGGCCTGTGAGAGCATCTCAGCGGGCCGCTGTGCTATGGGTCTGTCAGTTTACAATTGTGTGGAGATGACGCGCTGTAGCGCTTCTGGTGAAGCGTAGAAGGGATTGGTGAGAATGCATACGCTGGTGTGGAAAAAGGTACGCTGCTTTGGCCGCTGGGACGAGAGAATTTCGCTAGGTGATGGCAAACCTTCAACCCATTGTGGTAACGTCGCAGTAGTGGCTTTGCGTCTGCTGGTAAACAGAAAAATGTGCTTTTATGGCGTTTGATACGCTGGCAGAATCAAAGGCCTGAAACCTGAAGGTGTGGGATGACCAGACAAAATCATCCAAAAACCTTGAACAAGATAACTAACCTCAAATCATCCCGAATGCTTTCCTTCTGTTGATGAAATCGCTATCGTGTACCCCGCTTCGCATCAACTCTCCGAAAAGCAATACCTCACCATTCCAGTCAAGTACTTATAAGAACCATTATGTTAAATAGACCAGAAAACGAACAGTAGAATGCCCTATTGCGGCAAGTTTTCCCTGCTGTGATGCTCTACGGGATGAAGTGGTGAAATACGTTACTGGGCCTGTCGGCTCTGCGATATTTCAGCAAGAAGATAAGAAATTATTGAGGGATCGTCTGTCACGTCAGGCACCTGGCCCAGAGAGCCGTAAGATATTTTCAGCAAGAGCATGTAAGCTGGATCGTCAAATAGCAGGGACATCCATGAGGTGGGTGGATGAGTTGCCGGGAATTTTACCCGGCAGACCGTATGACAGATTAGTTAAAGGTGCAGTTTCCGCCAGACGGTGCACCGATGAAAAACTGCATCTTTTCGCAAGTCACGGTGATCTTCTGGCCCTTTTTCAATTTCGACGCCTTCGCCTTTTCTGAATCAGACATACTCAGACTGACTGGCATGAAGCGATTACCGCTTTCAAGTTTAAGAACTACATCATCCGTGAAATTTTTTGTTATGTCATGTACAGTTCCGGTTACTTCCACCTTACGACCACCAATTTTGTCATCGGCTGCAACCTCGTTAGCTTTATAAAGTTCAGCCAGAGCTAGTGCTTTTGTACGGTAAATTGCATCATCAGAAGCTGGCACTTTGGGTTTACTATCGGCAACCTGCGATTGTTCCGGATTAGTCATACTAGCAACGACCGTTTTTATAAATTCTTTTTGCATCATGGTATAGGCCGCTGCACCACCACAACTATCAATCGCGATTTTTTCTTTTGTGATAAGTTTTCCTTTTTCCTTCAGTCCATTACCGAAACCAGCCCCCAACACGATAGCATTGTGTACATTATCGTAACCCGTCGTGCCCTTCTTCATTCCCTCCGTTGCCCGTTTGATCAATACGTCCTCAGAACCGCCTTTCAATGTTTCTTCACATCCAGCAGTAATCAACGTTTTTACATAGGCCGCCAGGTACTCAGGGTATGGTTGTACATTTGTAGACGAAACGCCTTCAGAGAAGGACGAGAAGGAAAAGAACATAAGAGGTAATGCAAGAATCTTTTTCAAAACAGCCTCCATAGATGAATAGATTAAGTACACCATCGACATGTGCCTTAACATTTTTAATTATTTTAATCGATCGAAATTACGAAATAGATCGGTAAAATTGATCAACCTTGTTACTATAATCGTTGAACGATGGATGCAATTTAGCATTGAAGAGGGCAGTTCATTCAAGGGGGAGATATGAGAGGTATTCTGTTGATTTGCGGTATGTTGCTGGCTTTTAATGCTGCGGCAAGCAAAATCACCATGAGCAACCCCGACGAACAGGAGTTGCAGGGCGGGAAGAGGCTTTGCACTTACGAAAACAGCGTTTACCTGTTTACCCTGATGACTCGCTCTCAATCCTGCCCCTATTCTAAGGCGTTTAACTCTTCTGAAAACGAAAAATGATTGATTTACTAAATGTTCGAGTGCGAAAAACGACAATGCATACACGCCCATTTGTTTTCAGGAGGAAGTCCTAGTTGCGGTGTACCATTGTGAACAATTAAGCGTAAATGAACTTTCTTATCTTCACCCTCATAACATTTTGGGCAAAACGGAACTTGGTCACCATTTTTCCAATAAAGAGGGGCATTGAAAACAAATGATTCCTTATCTTTCAACTGGTTTTCAAGTTGCTTGTTCTTCTGTTCCGCTTCAAAAAGTAGCGCCTGGGTGGTGATAACTTCCATTTTAACACTGGCAAGCTCTGTCATGAGGTTTGCAAGCTCAAGTTTAAGCGTCGCCTTATCGAGTTCACCGCCATCATCAGCAAGTTTCTTTGCAATTCCTACAGCTTTATCAATTATTCCTACAGCGGCCGCTGTGCTTGCTAACATTCCAGACATAAATAGCGTATCTCCTGTCTTTTAGGCGGCTATTACCGATAAGATGCTGTAATACCATCTAAATATCCTTGAGCATAGGCTGCATGTGGACTCTTATGACGGACAGTGCCTGCTTGGCTTTCATGTAAGGAATCAAGATCAATGTTCAAAATTTCGGATCGTATTAATCCTGCTTGATAACCTTTTTCGTAAGCACAACCGCAACATTTATGTCTGCCAATACCACCTTGGTCGTCGGGTAAGTGTTCGAAAAAATCCCAATAGCGGTGCTGATCTGTACATCTTGCCATTACTCATCCTCATCTGGTTGGAATTAACTTAAGCTTTATATGGTTATCCAAAATGTACTTTCAAGACGAATCTTACTGATTTTTTGATACACTTCACACTTAACCATCACTCTGCTTCTACAACCAACCCAAGCCATCAATCACATAACAAACTGTAGAAAGCGGGAACGTATGAAGATAGCGCCTAGTGATCCCAGAGCCGCTTTTCTCATGACCTACCACCTGTTGCAAGTGTGCCAGGTTACCAACCCAACCAGCTAAACAGGTTGAAATCATGGTATGCCGGAAACTGTGAACTAACCGCCGCTGCCCATAATCATCAAGGTACGGAATACCAAGCTGATCGCGGACATCGGCTAACACTTTGCCGATCTTCGGCATATTCTTACCCGACACAGGTGAGAAAATCTTCTCTTTCCATTGGCGGTTTACAAAATCGAGGAACCCCCACTCGATCAGTTTGGGATGGATCACTACCTGCCTTGTAGCGTTCTCAGTTTTACCCTGCCCTCCTTCCGCGATCAGGAGATAGTGTCGCTGGCTGTCCTCATCAAATTTGATGTGTGATTTCTCTAGCTTGGCAATCTCCCCTCGTCTGGCTCCCGTGTACGCCAACAGCAAGGTGATCCACTTCTGCCACCCGTCAGGCTGCTTGAGCGCCCATCCCACAAACTTTCTCATTTCTGCTGCACTGTATGCTCCAAACCTCGCTTTCGACGGTGCGGCGACTACTCCATCAGTCGGAGACTTCTCCAAAATATCTTTATTGTCAGTCAGGAAGGTTTTGAACAATGATTTGTAAATCTTTAAATGCTTGTGGATAGACTCAGCGCCAACCAAATCTTCAGGTGGCACATCATCACACTCGATCAATTGCTGAACCGTCATTGACCGATAAGGCTGCACCACACGCTTAGGCAAGTTTTCAACAACTTCCATCACCTGCTTGATGTCCTGCTTGGTGATCGTCATTACATCTGTTGATGCACCAAGGACAATGAACATGACTTCCATAAAGCGTTCATTGGCCTGTGAAATTGCCTTCGTCCAGTTTTGGGCTTTCTCCTTTTTGTACATATTCCACGCGCCAGCCAATGTTAACACGTGCTCTGGTTGTGCTTCAGTGTGTTCTTCCTCATCTCCCGAAGGTGTGACAACCTCGCGGTATTCCTGAACAACCATTGGCTGAATATGGCGCCGCACATCATTCAGAAATTGGTGCGCCAGCCATTGTTCGTTCTGCTGCTTCAGGCTATTGCCATACTCAGAAAGACGCTTACCGAAGTGATCTGGTTGGATGGTTCCACGTTGAACCAGAGGAATTACAGGAGAAGCAAAAGACATGAGCAACTGCGCCTGGGTGTGGCTGTCAGTCTCCAGCGACTTACGGAAAAACTTATTATCAGGCAGGCGAAAACGAACGTAATAAACCCCGTTACGTTTAATGGTGTGGCGTATGGTCTGGTGTCCCATTTCGTGAGCCTCGATGTGATCGGCTAAACAAAACGGTTCGAAAATCGCAGATAAGTCTTTGATTTTATCTTGAATAATCGCCAGGACTACGCTGGCATTATCCAGATCAGGTAATACGGGTATTTCTCAGCCTTCACAAGGAAGGGCACCCCGAGTCAAAATACTTTTAAAACATTGAGTTATGAAACTCATTAACGTTATGTAGTGTAACCGTGGCCCCAGGCCAGGCGCAAGGAGTTTCGATTTATCACGCCGTTGTCACCGCGGAAATCTCCAGGCGCTCTTTCCCGTCATTTACCTATATTTATTACGCTTTAGTTAATTCTGGTTCAGTAATTGTTAATACGTTATTGAAAAACTTTATTACGTACTTTTGCTGAGACTATTATTTTTATTTTTTATTACACGCTCATTCCGCTTTTATAAGATAGATAAACTTCTTTCGCATGAAAGAATAAGAAAGTATTAATTTATTTAACTCTATTAAACATTTGTACTTTGATCAATAGCTTAACGCTTCCCTTGATTTATCGCATAATCCATAAGTTAATGTATACATTAAATAAACCTCCTCGATACCGCACCCTGCCCTTTCATTTATTCATATCATTTATGATTTAGATCAAAATCATCAATTTGGGTTTAATCGATAGTTTATTCACGCCACTAAAAAAGGTCCGAGCATTGAATATCCTGTATTGAGATATGGAAATACAGATATCCACATACCACTAAAGC
The DNA here is from genome assembly GCF_053709655.1 of Enterobacter sp. UPMP2060. Classification (NCBI taxonomy): domain Bacteria; kingdom Pseudomonadati; phylum Pseudomonadota; class Gammaproteobacteria; order Enterobacterales; family Enterobacteriaceae; genus Enterobacter; species Enterobacter sp. UPMP2060. Next base: position 441,691 of record NZ_JBSKJQ010000002.1, on the reverse strand, counting down.
CAAAACTGTTCTGCTTAATTTTGTTTTTTTAATACGTTAATGATGTGAGTCCTTCGAATGAAATTTTTCAATAAATCTGTTATTTCTGTTTTTATATTTGGGGTGGTCGCCGGTAGCGCCATGAATATTACCAACGCTGCTGCTGCCGTTTGGGATGACGCATCAATCACAGATATTGTGAATGACCATCAAGACCAAATTACGCAAAACAGGGTTGATAGTATTGCTCGCGATCTCTCAACTGAAAATCGCTTAACGCAGGTGGATAGCGACCTTCAATCCACTAAATTAGGTGTTTTGGTTATTGAGCAAGCCACAAATGACGCTTACCAAAAAGCCTTGCTTGCTGGCGCGCTTGCAGATACCGCCAATCAAAAAAGCGATGCGGCTTTACAGGGCGTTATGACGAACGGCACAGAAATTATCAATATGGAAAACGTTAACAAAGTGCAAGATAACCGTCTTGATAGCCTGGAAAATGCCCCTAAACCCACTAACGGCGTAGATGGCAAAGATGGTAAAGATGGCGTGACGACCACCGTGACGCACATGCAGGTAGACGCAGCAACACAAACTAAAGTGGCTAATAATACCCAGGCAGTTACCGCCACCGCACAGGATCTGCTGGCAACGAAACAGACGTTACAGGCAATGAATAATAATACCAACCAGCAATTTAAATCACTGCACGATGAAGTAGAGAATAATAAGAAGCAAGCCAACGCCGGCATTTCAGGTGCCATGGCGATGGCAGGATTACCGCAGGTACAAACGAATCAGCATGTTATGTTCTCTGCTGGCGGAGCCACATACAATAGTGAAAGCGCCCTTGCCGTTGGGGCATCCGTTAACTTTAGTTCACATGTGATCGCGAAAGTGAGCTTCTCTGATGATACCGCCAATAATATGGGAGCGTCAGTTGGCGTCGGAATGGGCTTTTAACGAAATACAACTTAAGCATTATTAACTTACGCCATTAAGTTAATAACCTGCTTGCCTCCGGCAAGAATAGCGATGACAGAAAAAACATGCTCAGACATATCATTATTTCAGCGACCCTGTATCTGATGCTCATTGGCGTCGGTATTTGGATCGGCATGATGTACGTCTCCTATTATCTGTGCGTTTTATAAGGTGAACAAAAGTTTAGCCATGAAAACTCAATTAATATGGATTGCACTGATGTTAACGGTAGCGACAACACCGGCTCACGCGATTAACGCGCACTATCGTGCTCAATTAGAACGTTCAGGATGTACTGAGATGAACGCGAATGACGGCTCTTGTGATATCCACAAAACAAAAGCCCAAAATGCGGCGCAGCACTCAACAGCTGCGGGCCACGACCCTTTGCGTGAAGCCACTTTTACATCGGATGCGGTTAACGCCACGATTTCAAATGGCTTTTTTAACGCCACCATTAACGGCAAAAAGGCCACCGTTCAGCGTCTGAATGCTCATTTCTATGAGATTCACGGTAATGGTTTTGTTATATCGCTAAGCCTTGATGAGAACGGCATTACGGCGGCGTCCTGGAATAAGACGACGGGGCGTAACCACGGCATTTTGCAGGTGTCGCAGAAATAAAGCGAACAAGGAGGCAGTCTGCCTCCTTTTCGGTCAGCGAATGGCACGATTTGTCACACTCTTTTTTATGAATTTACAGTCAGGGCAGAACACACGTAACAGTCTGTTTTTCTTTACCATAAAGTGCAATTTTCTTTCTTAAAAAGGGGATATCCCCTCCCCTGAGCGCCATGTCACAAAACAGTAAACAAATTAACCATTGAGCCCCGTGGCAAAAGGCTCTATATTGGCGGCGTTTTTTTCAGGCCCCCATCTGTTTTTTAACTTTTTATTCAATCGTGGCTCATAACGAAGCGGCGGTTGTAGGAGTGATATGATGACGGATAAAGTCCGTATTGACACCGTAGATGCCCACAAAAGCAACGAAACCTATCTGGCCCGTCAGGCCGAGTTTGAATCTAACGTCAGGAGTTATCCGCGCAAACTGCCTTTAGCCATCACTAAAGCAGAAGGCGTGTGGATCACCGATGCAGATAATAAAGAATACCTTGACTGTTTAGCAGGCGCGGGGACCCTTGCGCTTGGCCATAACCATCCTGATGTGCTGAAAAGCATCCAAAATGTCATTACCAGCGGCTTGCCGTTACATACCCTGGATCTGACTACGCCTCTGAAAGACGCGTTTTCTGAATACCTGCTCTCTCTGCTGCCTGGTCAGGGCAAAGAGTACTGCCTGCAGTTCACCGGTCCATCCGGTGCTGACGCCGTTGAAGCGGCGCTGAAGCTGGCGAAAAAAGTGACCGGTCGTAGCGGTATCATCAGCTTCTCTGGTGGTTACCACGGTATGACCCACGGCGCGCTGTCCGTGACCGGCAACCTGTCTCCGAAAGAAGCGGTTGACGGTATGATGCCAGAAGTGCAGTTCATGCCTTACCCGCACGAGTACCGTTGCCCGCTGGGTATCGGTGGTGAAGCGGGCGTGAAAGCGCTGACGTACTACTTCGATAACCTGATCAACGACGTTGAAAGCGGCGTGCGTAAACCTGCTGCGGTGATTCTGGAAGCCGTTCAGGGCGAAGGCGGCGTGAACCCGGCTCCGGCTGAGTGGCTGCAGCGCATCCGTAAAGTGACTCAGGAACACGGCATTCTGCTGATCCTCGACGAAGTTCAGGCTGGCTTTGCCCGTACCGGTAAATTCTTCGCCTTCGAACACGCGGGCATTGAGCCAGACATTATCGTGATGTCTAAAGCCGTAGGTGGCGGTCTGCCGCTGGCCGTGCTCGGTATCAAAAAGCAGTTCGACGCATGGGCGCCAGGCCACCACACCGGTACCTTCCGCGGTAACCAGCTGGCGATGGCAACCGGTCTGACGACGCTGAAAATCCTGAAAGATCAGAACATCGCGGGCAAAGTTGCCGCTCAGGGCGAATGGCTGAAAGGCCAGCTGAAAGAGATGGCGAAACGCTATCCTGTTATCGGCCACGTGCGCGGTCTGGGCATGATGATCGGTATTGAGATCGTTAAGCCACACGAAGCCGCTGACCACATGGGCTGCTTCCCGGGCGACGGCGAGCTGTCTGCTCTGATTCAGAAGAAGTGCTTCGAAGCCGGTCTGATTCTGGAGCGCGGTGGCCGTAACGGTATCGTTCTGCGTCTGCTGCCGTCTCTGCTGATCAGCGACGAAGAGCTGAAAATCTTCCTGGATAAATTTGAGCAGGCACTGCTTGCTGCGGGCGTTCGCCCGGCGTAACCGGAGTTATTGATTACGATGTCTGATTCAAACCCAATTTTGTTCTCCTCTGCGCAGAGCATTGAAGCTTACCAGCAGGCGATCGAACAAAGCACTCAGGCTGTGATGCAGTGGCTGAAACAGCCTGAGATGTACCAGGGCAAAACGGTCGCGGAACTGCGCGACCGTATTAAGCTGGATTTCAACCCGAAAGGGCTGGGCAACGAAGCGGCGATTGAACGCGCCGTGGAGTTCTTCCTGAAAGACAGCTTGTCCGTTCATCACCCGCAGTGTGTGGCGCACCTGCACTGCCCAAGCCTGGTCGTAAGCCAGGCGGCGGAAGTGCTGATCAACGCCACTAACCAGAGTATGGACTCCTGGGATCAAAGCCCGTCCGCAACCATTATCGAGATTAAACTGATCGAGTGGCTGCGTACCCGCGTGGGTTATCAGGCCGGCGACGCCGGTGTCTTCACCAGCGGCGGCACCCAGAGCAACCTGATGGGCCTGATGCTGGCTCGCGATGCGTTCTTTGCGCGTCAGGGTCACTCCGTTCAGCAGGACGGCCTGGTCGGCGATTTGCGCAAAATTCGCGTACTGTGCTCTGAAAACGCACACTTCTCCGTGCAGAAAAACATGGCGCTGATGGGTCTGGGCTACCAGTCCGTCGTGCAGGTGAAAACGGACGAATTCTCCCGCATGGATCTGACCGATCTGGCGGCGAAAATCGAACAGTGCAACGCGAACGGCGAGCAGATTCTGGCGATCGTCGCAACGGCAGGTACCACCGATGCCGGTGCTATCGACCCGCTGCGTGCGATTGCAGAGCTGGCCGCGAAGCAGAACATCTGGGTACATGTTGATGCGGCCTGGGGCGGCGCGCTGCTGATGTCTGAGCAGTATCGTCACTACCTGGACGGCATCGAGCTGGTGGATTCCGTCACCCTGGACTTCCACAAGCAGTTCTTCCAGACCATCAGCTGCGGCGCGTTCCTGCTGAAAGAAGCGCGCCACTATGAGCTGATGCGCTATCAGGCGGCGTACCTGAACTCTGAGTTCGATGAAGAAGCGGGCGTGCCTAACCTGGTGTCCAAATCTCTGCAGACCACCCGTCGTTTTGACGCGCTGAAGCTGTGGATGAGCCTGGAAGCGCTGGGGCAGGAGCAATACGCGGCGATCATCGATCACGGCGTGACCCTGGCGCAGCAGGTTGCGGCCTACGTGAAAGAGCAGCCTGCTCTGGAACTGGTTATGCAGCCACAGCTGGCAAGCGTTCTGTTCCGCTTCCGCGGACAGGTGCAGATGGATGACGCGGGCATCGCCCTGCTGAACCAGAAAATTGGTGATGCGCTGCTGGAATCCGGCCGTGCGAACGTTGGTGTGACCGAGCACAACGGCGTCACCTGCCTGAAGCTGACGCTGCTGAACCCAACCGTGACGCTGGAAGATATTAAAATCCTGCTGTCTCTGGTTGAGCGCACCGCGCAGGAAGTTCTGGCTAAGTAATACAACACCTCTCTTCCGCCGGGAGAGGGGTTATTTTTATACGCCTACCCACCACATCCTTAATTTTAATCCCCAGTAACTCGTCCAGCCCGTCGTGGTGCTGACCACATTACCCTTCGACACAATGACCAGCGTCGGCGTGACGCTCACCTGCCACTGCTGCGACAACGCAGCGTTTTCATCGTTGATCACCGGCATTTTCAGCTGTTTCTTTTCAACCCAGCGCGCAAGCTTTGCGTTATCGCCGGAACGCATGGCAATGCTTACGACGTTGCCCCCCTCTTTCGCCAGTTTATTGACCGAAGGCGTCGTGTAACGGCATATACTGCACCAGGTGGCCCAGACGTAAATCAGCAGCGGCCGTTCCTGGCTCAGTGCCGCGATATCGTGAATATTGCCGTCGATGCTCTGCATCGGTGTTGCACTAAAACTGGCGGGGAGTGTCGGTTTTCGATACCGATCAACACCCCACACTACGGCCAGCGTCAGCAGAACGAATATGATCCCTTCCCGCGCCCAGCGGCGCAGTCGACTGATTTTGCGGTTATCCATTGTGACCTCATGTTTCAACGAAGGTCATCTTAACGGGCAAAACGCCATCACGCTGTAAAGAAGTGTCGCGCCAGGTTTACTCCTGTGTATAGCCGTAGTCGTAATGGCTATATCCCGAGTTGTAATAGAGCGCAGCCGATTTCACGATATCATTGAGGATCGCGCCATTCACCTGCACACCCATTTGCTGCAGACGCTTCAGGCAGTTCTCGATCTCCTTGACGCTGGTTTTACCAAAGCGGGCGACCAGAAGCGTGGTAGCCGCTGCTCTGGCTATCAGCAAGGCATCCGTTACGGCAAGCACGGGTGGGGTATCGACAATCACGATGTCATACAGTTTGTCTATCTGCGACATTACGGCCTGGAAGCGTTCACTCATGAGCAGCTCAACGGGATGTGGAGGTTGGGGTCCGCAGGTCAATACATCAAAACCGCCTTTCTCAACGCGTTGAATTGCTTCCTGCCACTCAACGGTTCCTCCAAGCACGCAGGATAATCCCCGATGATTGCTCAGTTTGAAAACATTATGGACATATCCCTTGCGCATATCCGCATCAATAAACAGCACTCGCTGTCCGGCCTGAGCGGCAATCGATGCCAGTGAAGTACTGACCAGGGTCTTTCCGCAGTCCTGCGTGGGGCCAGACACCACGACGATCCGGTTTTTGGCATCCATCATGGTAAAATGCAGACTGGTGCGCAGGCCGCGCACCGCCTCGACAAACATATCTGCCGGACGGTCAACGGGAAGAAAAGGTATATTCGACGTCCTGTGCTTCCATCGGGAAGCACACAGATTTCTTCTGCGCAGGTGCGTTTTTTTCCAGAGCCACGTCGAGCGTGGAAGCGTCGCCAGAAGCGGTATCCCCTGCACTTCCAGTTGTTCAGACGAGGTAATGCCCCGCTTAAAGGCTGAACGCACTAAAACCGTTCCTGTAGAGAGCATCAACCCCATCAGCATACCCAGTACAATAATGAACGCTTTGCGCGGTTTGATTGGATCTGGCTGCGTCACGGCCGGGTCAATGATCCGCACGTTCCCGATAGCGCTGGAGCGCGAGATACTCAACTCTTGCTGACGAGTCAGCAACTGCAGGTATATGGTACGCCCGGATTCAACGTCACGACTCAGGCGTAAGATTTCCTGCTGCGTGGAAGGCATGGATGAGACGCGGTTATTCAGGCGCGCGCGCTCTCGCTCAAGTGTTTGTTTCTTCTCCCGCAAAGCACGGTAGGTGGGATGGTCCTTTTTGAAAAGCTGGGAAACCTCTGCTTCGCGGAACGTCAGCTCGTTAAGCTGGTTTTCCACGTTAACTACCTGATCGAGGACTGACTTCGCCTCCAGAGATAAGTCGACAGAATCGCGTTGCTCTCTGTAGGCATTCAGTCGCGCTTCGGCTTCATCCAGTTCCCGGCTGATCTTAGGTAATTGATCCTGTAAGAACGTGAGGCTGCGGGAATCTTTCGCTTCCTGGCGCGCAATATTCTGACTGAGAAAATTTTCAGCAATGGTATTAAGCACCATGGCGATCTTGCCGGAGTCTTCACCCGTTAACGTTAATGCGATCATACCGCTCTGTTTAGCCGACTCCACAACCGTAAGTCTCTTCTGCATAGCGTTGATCGCGTCAAGCCTTGTGACGGTTTCGAGGGTAAACTGGGTGCCAGGTTCCGCGCTGAGCGATGTCACCAGAATCGATATGCCGTCTTTAACAAGCGTTTTTCCCACAACGCCGTCTGCTACAAGCATTTTTCCCTCAAGACGATACCGCCCTTGCTCCTGTACGGTGAGTAAAAGCGTTTGTGGCTTACCTTCCAGAAGAGGAATAGTCAGCGTGCCAATCGTTATTTTATCGGATTTACGTCCCCGCACGTGTTCCCATAAAGACCCGATGACCGGGAACAGACGCCGCTTGACGTTGTACGTCAACCCTAACTGATCGACGGTCTCCCCCAGGATCATCCGTGATTTAAGGAGTAAAAGTTCTGGCGCGACATCTGGAGAGAGATCGGCCTCAAACGAGGTCAAGTTCTTGAGCAGCGAGTTTTTCTGCTTCGATTCAACCTGTACCAGGGCATCAGCCTGGTAAACTGGCGTGACGTTGAACGCATATATCCCCGCACATACCGTGAGCAGGAGTGTGATACATGCGATCGTTACCCGATGATCAAACATCTCAGCAAGCAACTGAAGAAGATCGATTTCATTATTCTGCGGTGTCGCAGCACTATATTTATCTGATTTAGAAGACGACATTACAGCTTCATTCCTTATTGACTCAAACGGCGAGCCCATTCCTGACTGGCTTTTCCCAATTGCTCAAAAACATATTCATAGGCTTCACGACTTTTGTGGTACGGGTCGGGAATGTCCCTGGCTTCCAGCCATTGTCCAAAGAGCAGCGATTTTCCCCTGTTCTCCGGGGCCATTGTGGCAATGAAACGGAGGTGTTCCGGCTCCATTACCAGAATCAAATCGGATTTTTGCAACAGGCTGCGCGTCACCTTGCGGGCAACATGCCCTTCCAGCGAAACGCCATGACGCCAGGCGACAGCCTGCGCAGCCGCATCCGCCGGGCGGCCTTCAAGTCCAAAAATACCTGCCGAGGTTACCTGCTTGCCGGGTAATTGCTGACGCAACAGCCGCTCACCAATCGGTGAACGGCAAATATTGCCGGTACAGACTACTAAGATTGACTGAAACATTACTGCGGCCACGATCTGATGTAACGAACGGTTTCGGTCAGGTCATGGACGCCACTGATGGTAGGCACAAGCTGGGTGATCACGCGATTCCAGCGTGATAGCGGTGCCGTGGTGACGTAGACAATGTCATACGGTTCCAGCTGGAATTCCGTACCCAACACCATGGCTGACGCGTCTTCGGCATTCAGTTGATAGATATTGGCAATTTTGTCCGTGTCGCCTTTTTTCGTTACCTGCCTGATAACAAAAATGCCGGTTGCATCGGCCATATTTTGGTTAAGCCCCCCGGCATTGCCCAGGGCTTCGGCCAGCGTCATGCCGCTACGATCCATCTTAAGCGTACTCTGCTTGACGACTTCGCCCATCACGAACACTTTCAGCGAGTCGTTCCGGGGAATAAAAAGGATATCGCCCGGATAAAGCAGTTTATTTTGGGTCAAATCGCCATGCTGCATAAGCGCATAGAGCGAAAGGCGGGAGTCCTTACCATCATGCGTCAGCACGACGTTGCGCCAGTCTGCATCAGCAGAAAGACCGCCAGCGGCGTTAACCGCATCCATCACCGTCAGCGGAATATTGGTTATGGGTTGCTGGCCTGATTTTTCGACCTCTCCAGTGACATAGGCTTTTTGGGAACGGAAGGCGGCAATGCTGACGTCCACCTGCGGGGTCTCAATGACTTTATCCAGTCGAGTTGTAATCTCTTCACGTACCTGTGAAACCGTTTTTCCCGCCACCCGCAGCTTACCGACGTAGGGATAAAAGAGCGTACCATCGGCATTGACCCAATTGCCGGCATCGCTCGCACTACGATATTGTCCTGCGGGCGTCGTTAATTCAGGGTGATCCCAGACGGTGACCGTCAGGATGTCGCCTGTACCAATACGGTATTCCCAGTTTTTGATCTGTTCATCCAGATTAGGATTTGCCTGAGATTTCGACACGGTCGGAAGTAGCTTTTCAATTAATCCCGGCGTCAGTGGAAAAATCTCCACGCGCTTATCAAGCTGATAATTGACCTCTTCCACAGAAACGACTTTCTTCCCGGACACACTTAAGTTCTGACCTGGGGAAAAAACACACCCCGTCAACTGACTAACAGTAAGAAATAACAGAGAAAATGCAGTTGTATTTTTCATTTATATAAATATTGGTTTTTTACCGTTGCGTTCATTGTTAATTTTGCAAAAAAATATAAGCTAAGCCATTGAAATTTAATTTTTTTATTTCAGAAACATGCAGTTATAGCATAATAAAATGCAATCCATCCCATTTCTAGTAAAAACAATGAGAATACTCAGCCTTATAAAAACGAAAGTGAGCACGCCTCACCCGAAGTCAATATTAAATGTTGTTCAGTGAGAAAGCATCTATATAGAAGTCCAATTTTGACGTGGAAATTTATTTTTAGAATTGCTCAATGAAATGATAAATATTAAAAATACATAACACATATAACATTCACCACAATGATAAACATCATCCAGTTCGACTACACAAAACCGTCCACTTTTGTTACATTTTTTCTCAAACATACCCTGCGTTGATACTTAAAATGGACTGTCTGCTCCGCTTTGCACGACCTGCAGACGAAAAGTATCTGTAACGATATCACTGGAGAAAAAATGGCTAAGCGTAAATTGCTGCTTCTGGGTGTATTACTGTCTCTGGCGGGATCCGCATTCGCTGCCCCGCAAACGGCCGCTGCGCCATCGGGCATCAAGGCCTATGAAGAACAAGAGTTCATCGCTGACTTTACGAAATTCAAGATTGGCGACACGGCGCCGGCGCAGTACCAAACGCCGGAGTACACCATCAAACAGTATCAGCTGCGTAACCTGCCAGCTCCGGATGCCGGAACCCACTGGACCTATATGGGTGAGAACTACGTGCTGATCGGCGATGCTGATGGCAAGATCTACAAAGCCTACAATGGAGATATTTTCTATCACCGCTAACGCAATTCTGATTCGCCCCTGGCAGGAAAGCGATCGCCCTTTCCTGCGCACGCTCTACCTTCACGCCCGGCGTGAAGCCTGGCCATGGCTGGACAGCGCGGACTGGCAGCTTGAAGACTTTGACGCGGCAACCCGTGACGAAGTGATTTGGGTTGCTGTTAAGAACGGTCATCGCCTGGGTTTTGCCTCCGTCTGGACGAACGATAATTTCCTGCACAATCTGTTTGTCGATCCGCAGTATCAGAGCCAGGGCGTCGGGCATGAGTTGCTAGAACACGTTCAGAAGACGTTTACCAGTACGGGTTCGCTTAAGTGTCTGGTGAAGAATGCGCGGGCTATTGCGTTTTACCAGCGACACGGCTGGCACATAGAGGCGACGGGTAATTCTCCGGACGGAGAGTATTATTTGATGCACTATCGGTTGGGTTAAAGTCGGGTGGCGGCTTCGCCTTACCCGACCTACGTGATGGCGCCATTTGTAGGCCGGGTAAGCGAAGCCACCCGGCAATTAGGAGCTGAGGAATTACACCGCGCGGAACGCGATTTCCCCTGGAATGATTTCACCCTGCCAGTAGAGCTGCGCCGCAACGCGTCCCGCCAGTTGGCGATACATTTCTGCAAATTCGCTGTCCGGACGGCTGACCACCGTTGGCTTTCCGCTGTCCAGATCTTCACGCAGGGTAATGTGCAGCGGCATCTGTCCCAGCAGCTGGGTGTGATACTTCGCGGCCAGTTTTTCTGCACCACCCGTACCGAAGATAGGTTCGTGGTGACCGCAGTTGCTGCAGATGTGCATGCTCATGTTCTCGACGATACCGAGCACCGGCACTTCCACCTTCTCGAACATCACAATGCCTTTTTTGGCGTCGATCAGCGCGATATCCTGCGGCGTAGTCACGACGACCGCCCCCGTGACCGGAATGTTCTGCGCCAGCGTCAGCTGAATGTCACCGGTGCCCGGCGGCATGTCCAGCACCAGATAATCCAGATCAGGCCACATCGTCTCCTGCAGCATCTGCAGCAGCGCTTTGCTGGCCATCGGGCCGCGCCAGACCATGGCGTTATCGTCAGTCACCAGGTAACCGATGGAGTTGGTCGCCAGACCGTGCGCCATAATTGGCGCCATGTGGGTCCCGTCCGGCGAGGTGGGGCGCTGGTTTTCCGCGCCCAGCATGTTAGGAATAGACGGACCGTAGATATCCGCATCCAGAATACCGACCTTTGCCCCTTCCGCTGCCAGCGCGAGCGCCAGGTTAACGGCGGTAGAGGATTTCCCTACTCCGCCCTTGCCCGAACTGACGGCAATGATATTTTTCACGCCGTTCACGCCAGGCTGGTTTTTCACGCGCTTCAGCGTGGCGATGCTGTGGCTCAGCTTCCAGTCGATCGCCTTCGCACCGGTAATACGCAGCAGCTCAGAGCTGGTCTGCTCTTTCAGCGCGTCAAAGGCGCTGGTCCAGACGAACGGCATCTGCAGCTCAATGTGCAGGGTATCGTCCAGCCAGGCAACGTGGTGTAACGCTTTCAGCGTAGTGAGATTGTGCTTCAGGGTTGGATGCTGAAAGTTAGCCAGCGTCCCGGCGACCATTGCTCGTAAGGCTTCCGGTGATTTGGCCTGGGATTGAGAACTCATCCCGACTCCTTTGTTCTTGTGAATAAGACCTTAGATGAACAAGTTTACCTGAAAGGCCGTGGTTTGTGCTTACTTAATAATGCCCCTTTTGGTAATATCGAAAACCCTTTTCACAGTTAAAAGAAGTAATGCCTACTATGACTCAAGTCGCGAAGAAAATTCTGGTAACGTGCGCACTGCCGTACGCCAACGGCTCAATCCACCTCGGGCACATGCTGGAGCATATCCAGGCTGATGTCTGGGTCCGTTACCAGCGAATGCGCGGCCACGAGGTTAACTTCATCTGTGCGGACGATGCTCACGGCACGCCGATCATGCTGAAAGCGCAGCAGCTGGGGATCTCCCCGGAGCAGATGATTGCCGAAATGAGTCAGGAGCATCAGACTGATTTTGCTGGCTTTGACATCAGCTATGACAACTATCACTCCACGCACAGCGACGAAAACCGCGAGCTGTCGGAGCTGATCTACACCCGTCTGAAAGAGAACGGTTTTATCAAAAACCGCACTATCTCTCAGCTGTACGATCCGGAAAAAGGCATGTTCCTGCCAGACCGTTTCGTCAAAGGCACCTGCCCGAAATGTAAATCCCCGGACCAGTACGGCGATAACTGCGAAGTGTGCGGCGCAACCTACAGCCCGACCGAGCTTATCGAGCCGAAATCCGTGGTTTCCGGCGCCACGCCCGTCATGCGTGACTCCGAGCACTTCTTCTTCGACCTGCCGTCCTTCAGCGAAATGCTGCAGGCGTGGACCCGCAGCGGCGCGCTGCAGGAGCAGGTGGCGAACAAAATGCAGGAGTGGTTCGAATCCGGCCTGCAGCAGTGGGATATCTCCCGCGATGCGCCGTACTTCGGCTTTGAAATCCCGAACGCGCCGGGCAAATACTTCTACGTCTGGCTGGACGCGCCAATCGGCTACATGGGCTCCTTCAAAAACCTGTGCGACAAGCGTGGCGACACCGTCAGCTTCGACGAATACTGGAAGAAAGATTCCGCGGCCGAGCTGTATCACTTCATCGGTAAAGACATCGTTTATTTCCACAGCCTGTTCTGGCCGGCGATGCTGGAAGGCAGCAACTTCCGCAAGCCAACCAACCTGTTCGTTCACGGCTACGTGACGGTGAACGGCGCGAAGATGTCCAAGTCTCGCGGGACGTTCATTAAGGCCAGCACCTGGCTGAACCACTTCGACGCGGACAGCCTGCGCTACTACTACACCGCGAAGCTCTCTTCCCGCATCGACGATATCGACCTGAACCTGGAAGATTTCGTGCAGCGCGTGAACGCGGACATCGTCAACAAGGTCGTAAACCTGGCCTCCCGTAACGCGGGCTTTATCGCCAAGCGTTTTGACGGCGTGATGGCGGCTGAACTGGCCGACCCTGCCCTGTACAAAACCTTTACCGACGCGGCAGCCACCATTGGCGAAGCCTGGGAAACCCGTGAGTTCGGTAAAGCCGTGCGCGAAATCATGGCTCTGGCCGACCTGGCAAACCGCTATGTGGACGAACAGGCACCGTGGGTTGTCGCGAAACAGGAAGGTCGCGATGCCGATCTGCAGGCCATCTGCTCCATGGGCATCAACCTTTTCCGCGTGCTGATGACCTACCTGAAGCCGGTTCTGCCGCAGCTGGCATCCCGCGCTGAAGCGTTCCTGAACACCGAACTGACCTGGGATGCCATGGCGCAGCCGCTGCTCGGCCACAAGGTCAACACCTTCAAGGCGCTGTATAACCGCATCGAGATGAAGCAGGTTGAAGCCCTGGTGGAAGCGTCTAAAGAAGAGGTTAAAGCGGCTGCGGCACCGGTGACCGGCCCGCTGGCAGACGATCCGATTCAGGAGACCATTACCTTTGACGATTTCGCCAAAGTTGACCTGCGCGTGGCGCTGATCGAAAACGCGGAATTCGTGGAAGGTTCTGACAAGCTGCTGCGCCTGACGCTGGATCTGGGCGGCGAGAAGCGTAACGTCTTCTCCGGCATCCGTTCAGCCTACCCGGACCCGCAGGTGCTGATCGGTCGTCAGACCGTGATGGTGGCGAACCTGGCGCCGCGCAAAATGCGCTTCGGCATCTCTGAAGGGATGGTGATGGCCGCAGGCCCTGGCGGGAAAGATATCTTCCTGTTAAGCCCTGATGAAGGCGCGAAGCCTGGCCAGCAGGTGAAATAACAAAAAAGCCGGAGATAATCTCCGGCTTTTTTTATGGTTTAGGGTGATGCACCCGGTGGGTCAGCCCGCGCAGGAAATTACGCAGAAACTGATCGCCGCACTCGCGGTAGTTTTTATGATCCGGCGCGCGCATCATGGCGGTCACTTCCGGCACGGATACGCGGTATTTTTGCTCTGTCATGATCGCCACGATATCGTCCGTTTTCAGCGAGAACGCGATGCGCAGCTTTTTCAGCACCGTATTGTTGTTCACGCGACGCTCCAGCGCCAGCTCCGGCGCGGCCGGATCCTTGCCACGCTTATCGTAAATCAGGCCGTTCAGGAAACCCGACAGAATAATGTCCGGACAGCGAACGAAGCCCTCTTCATCTTCTTTGGTCATCCAGGTATCGAAACCGGCAGACGTGGATTCCATGTCCGACAGCGCAAGAATGCGCACCATGTCGTTGTTGTTTGCTTTCAGGGTGTAGCGCAGGCTACGAAGAATGTCGTTACTTAGCATAGAGCCTTCGAATGTCGATGATGCAATGGCGCGCAGTGTACCAGTTTTACAGGCCAATCGCCTCTTTCAAACTCTTGAGATAGCGACGGCTGACGGGTACCGTTTGCCCGGCACGCAGCACCAGCTCGGCCTGGCCGTTATCTTCCAGGCGGATCTCCTTCAGGTGCGCCATGTTCACCAGATACTGGCGGTGGCAGCGGATCAGTGGCGTGCGGCTCTCCAGCGTGCGCAGGGTCAGCTCGGTGAACCCTTCGTTCCCTTCGGCGCTGGTGACAAACACCCCGCTCAGGCGGCTGCTGACGAACGACACATCATCCATCTGCAGAAGATAAATCCGGCTGTGCCCGGTGCAGGGGATAAACTTCAGCGGCTGCTGATTTTCCGGCAGCAGCGTGACGTCCTGTACGGTTCGCTCCTGGCGTAAACGGGTGAGCGTTTTTTCCAGACGCTTCTCTTCAATCGGCTTGAGTAAATAGTCAAACGCGTGCTCCTCAAAGGCCTTAACGGCATATTCGTCGAACGCCGTCAGGAACACGATGTAGGGGCGATGCGCCGGGTCGAGCATGCCGACCATCTCAAGCCCGCTGATGCGGGGCATTTGAATGTCGAGGAACAGCACGTCCGGGCGCAGCTTGTGCACCGCGCCGATGGCCTCAATGGCGTTCGCGCACTCCCCCACAATCTCAATATCAGGCTGCTCCTGCAGCAGAACGCGCAGGTTTTCTCGTGCCAGCGGCTCGTCATCCACAATCAGCACTCTTAACATGCGTTTTCCTCCAGCGGCAGTCGTACGGTAATACGGGTAAATCGGTCTGGCTCACAGGCGACGGTAATGCCGCAGTCGTCGCCAAAATGAGCGCGCAGGCGTTTATCCACCAGGCTCATCCCTAAACCGCCCGAGGCGGAAGGCTGATAAAGCCCGGCATTATCTTCAATATCCAGCACCAGATGGTGGTTGAAACGGCTGGCGGCAATGGTGATCTCCCCCGTTCCCAGAAGCTGTGACGTGCCGTGTTTAATGGCGTTTTCGACAATAGGCTGCAGGGTAAAGGCCGGGAGATGCTGATACGCCAGCTCGTCCGGAACGGAGAGCGACACCTGCAGGCGCGACTGGAAACGCGCCTGCTCGATCTGCAGATAGGCATTCACGTGCTCAATCTCATCGGCGAGGGTCACGATCTCAGACGGCCGTTTCAGGTTCTTACGGAAAAAGGTCGACAGAAACTGCACCAGCTGCGCGGCCTGATCGCTGTCGCGGCGGATCACCGCTTTGAGCGTGTTGAGGGCATTAAACAGGAAATGCGGGTTGACCTGAGCATGCAGCAGCTTAATTTCAGACTGCGTCAGCAGGGCTTTCTGCCGCTCATACTGCCCGGCGAGGATTTGCGCGGACAGCAGCTGGGCTATCCCCTCCCCCAGCGTGCGGTTGATGGAGCTGAACAGACGGTTTTTGGCCTCATACAGCTTGATGGTCCCCATCACCCGCTGATTTTCCCCGCGCAGCGGAATCACCAGCGTGGAGCCCAACTTGCACTGCGGATGCAGCGAACAGCGGTAAGGCACTTCGTTACCGTCGGCATACACCACCTCACCGGTTTCAATGGCGCGCAGCGTATAGGCTGAGGAGATCGGTTTACCCGGCAGATGGTGATCGTCCCCGGTGCCGGTAAAGGCCAGCAGCCGCTCGCGGTCGGTTATGGCCACCGCGCCGATATCCAGCTCCTTGTAGAGCACCTGCGCGACCTTCATGCTGTTCTCTTCGTTAAACCCCTGGCGCAGGATCCCTTCGGTCGAGGCGGCGACCTTCAGCGCCGTGGCGGAAAAAGCCGAGGTGTACTTCTCAAACATGGCGCGCTTGTCGAGCAGAATGCGCATAAACAGCGCCGCACCCACGGTGTTGGTGACCATCATCGGAGCGGCAATACTGCTGACCAGGTGCAGCGCATCTTCAAACGGACGGGCAATGAGCAGAATGATCGCCATCTGCGCCACTTCGGCCACAAAGGTAATGGCACCGGCGGTAAGCGGGCTAAAGACTTTATCCGGGCGGCCGCGTTTGATCATGTAGCTGTGCACCAGGCCGCCGAGCAGCCCTTCCACGATCGTTGAGATCATACAGCTCAGCGCCGTCATTCCGCCCATGGAATAGCGATGCAGCCCCCCGGTTAAGCCGACAAGCCCACCGACGACGGGACCGCCCAGCAGCCCGCCCATCACCGCGCCGATAGCGCGCGTGTTGGCAATAGAATCTTCGATATGGAGGCCAAAATAGGTCCCCATAATGCAGAAAATAGAGAAGGTAACGTAGCAGAGCAGCTTATGCGGCAGGCGTACGGTAACCTGCATCAGCGGGATAAACAGGCGCGTTTTGCTCATCAGCCAGGCAATGACAAGAAACACGCACATCTGCTGAAGCAACAGCAGCACCAGATTAAACTCGTACATACTCAAAACCGCACACGCTAAAAACGCGTAACATACACTGATGCGGGTTTACTTTCTTTGAAGCATCCCAAAAAAGCGCAAAATCGTGTCCGTTATCACACCTTTTTCTGAATATCGCGCATGCTTCGCATTGTTTGTTCAAAAATCAATCAATCCTTCCTGGTTCGCCAAAGTGGGTCTACAGTTAAGCTGGGAACGCGTAAGCCAGGGGGCGAATATGGCGCTTTACACGATAGGTGAAGTGGCACTCCTTTGTGATATCAATCCCGTTACCCTACGGGCGTGGCAGCGACGGTATGGATTGCTTAAACCGCAGAGGACCGACGGTGGGCATCGCCTTTTCAATGAGGCCGATATCGACCGCATCCGCGAAATTAAAAGCTGGATCGACAACGGAGTGCAGGTCGGCAAAGTGAAGTCCCTGCTGAGCCATGATGACCCGGACACGCAACACCTCTGGCGCGAACAACAGGAAACCCTGCTGCGGCTTCTGCAGGCGGGGAATCTTCAGCGCCTGCGCGCATGGATAAAAGAGCAGGGCCGCGACTATCCGGCACAGACGCTGATCAGCCATCTTTTCATTCCGCTCCGTCGACGTCTGCAATGCCAGCAGTCCACCCTGCAGGCGCTGCTGAGCATGCTCGACGGGGTACTGATCAACTATATTGCCGTCTGCCTTGCCTCAGCGAAGAACAAGGCCGGAAAAGATGCGCTGGTGGTCGGCTGGAACGTGCACGATACCACCCGCCTGTGGCTGGAAGCGTGGATTGCGACCCAGAAGGGCTGGCGCGTGGATGTCCTGGCGCACTCGCTGGCGCAGCTTAAGCCCGAGTTTTTCGACGGTCAGACCCTGCTGGTCTGGTGTGGAGAAGTGCCGTCCGCCACGCAGCAGCAGCTGCTGACGGAATGGCGAGAGAATGGTTACCCGGTTTATTCCCTTGGCCCGGATGAGCCATAACGGCATTTAATGGTTCATTAACAGCTGCGCTTCACCGTATAATTGTTCCGTTAACAACAGGAGCACATGATGAAGGCAACCAAACTGGCCATTATTACCCTTTTTGTCCTGATGGCCGTGAGCGGTATCGGCGGCGTGATGCTGGCAGGATACTCGTTTATTGTTCGCGGCGGTGTCGGCTGAGGTACAGCGCCAGCCGCTCAAAAAGGCGATCGACGACGATTGCCGCCAGCGCGACCAGCACCGCCCCCTGCACGATATAAGCCGTATTAAACCCGCTCAGGCCGATAATTATCGGCGTTCCCAGCGTATTGGCACCGACCGTTGACGCAATGGTCGCCGTCCCGATGTTAATAATCACCGAGGTACGGATCCCGGCAATAATCACCGGTGCCGCAAGCGGCAGTTCAACCTTGCGCAGCCGCTGGCCGCGACTCATCCCCATCCCTTCTGCCACGCTCAGCACTGACGCCGGTACCGCCGCGAGGCCCGCCAGCGTGCCCTGCAGCACTGGCAATACGCCGTATAAAATCAGCGCAATAATGGCGGGCTGCTGACCAAAGCCCATCACCGGAACCGCTATCGCCAGCACCGCCACCGGGGGAAACGTCTGGCCAATCGCCGCTATCGTCTCCACCAGCGGACGAAATTCTTTGCCCGCAGGCCGCGTGACCGCGATGCCTGCCCCAACCCCCAATACAACCGCGATGGCGCTTGAGAGCGCCACCAGCCAGAGATGCGCCAGGGCGAGATTAATAAAGCTCTCCTGCTGATAAACCGGCCGCGGCAGCCCCGGGAAAAGAGCGTTAAACAGCGCCGCGCTGTGGGGCATCAGAAACAGTAAGGCGACAAAGAGCGCTACCAGCCAGAGGAGCGGATCACGCAGTGCCTTCACGCGTCACCTCCCCGGCCAGCAGATCGCGAAAATGTAAGGTTCCGCACGGCGTACCGCGCGAGTCCGAGACGGGCAATACCTCGCACTGGCGCGCGACAAACGCCGAGAGAGCATCCCGCAGGCTCATCTGCGCCTGCAGCGGTTCGCCGCTCACCGGTACCTCCTCCCGACGCATATAGTCGCTGACCGTCCGCAGGGAGAGCAGCCTCACGCCCAGCTCGCTGCGGCCAAAAAACTCGCGCACAAAGTCGTTCCTCGGCCATGTTAATAGCTCAAGCGGCGAGCCCTGCTGCACCACTTCGCCATGATCCATCAGCACCAGATGGTCGGCCAGGCGCAGAGCTTCATCAATATCGTGCGTCACGAGAACGATCGTGCGTCCGAGAATGCGGTGAATGCGGGTCATCTCCGCCTGCAGCGCCCCGCGCGTGACCGGATCCAGCGCGCCGAAGGGTTCATCCATCAGCAGCACCTGCGGGTTAGCCGCCAGCGCGCGCGCCACGCCCACGCGCTGCTGCTGGCCTCCGGAAAGCTGGTGCGGATAACGATCGCGCAGCGCGGGCTCCAGCCCCAGGAGCGACATGAGTTCATCCACCCGGTCAGCGATTTTTGCCCGCGACCATTTCTCCAGCTGCAGCACGGTGGCGATGTTCTGCGCCACCGTCCAGTGCGGAAACAGGCCGATAGACTGAATGGCATAGCCCATCCGGCGGCGCAGCTCCAGCACCGGCAGGCTGCGGATCTCTTCCCCGGCAAAGCGGATCAGCCCGCTGTCGTGCTCAACCAGGCGGTTGATCATCTTCAGGGTGGTGGATTTTCCCGAGCCCGAGGTGCCAATCAGCACGGAAAATGCCCCCTCGGCAAAGTTCAGGTTCAGGTGGCTCGCCGCCGGGCGATCGGCAAAGGTTTTACTGACATCATGAAATTCAATCATTGGCTCTTCTCCTGAGCAGCGCGAGCCATAAGGCAAACAGCGCGTCGACGACAACCGCCAGCGCAATCGTAGGCACCACGCCCAGTAACACCAGATCGAGGGCACTGCTGAGCAGCCCCTGGAACACCAGCGCGCCAAAGCCTCCAGCCCCAATCAGCGCCGCAATCACCGCCATGCCGACGGTTTGTACCGCCACCACCCGCAGGCTGCGCAGCAGCAGGGGCAGCGCCAGCGGCAGCTGAATTTTCCAGAAACACTGCCGCGCGCTCATCCCCATCGCATGGGCGCTTTCAAGCACATCCGGCGCGACCTGACCCAGCCCCGCGACAACGCCGCGCACCAGCGGCAGCAGCGCATACAGCACCAGCGCAATAAGCGCGGGCGTTAACCCCGTTCCGGCTATGCCGAGCGTACCCAGTACGGGAAATGACTTCACCAGCCCCGCCAGCGGGGCAATCAGCAGGCCAAACAGCGCGACGGAAGGTATGGTCTGGATCACGTTGAGCACGGCAAAGACCCCACCCTGGCGTGAAGGATGACGATAGCACCACATGCCGAGCGGTATCCCGATCAGCAGAGCCGGGATCAGCGTGCCAAAAAGGATCGTCAGGTGTTGCGCCAGGGCATCATCAAACACCTCCTGACGGTTGGCGTACTCTTTCAGCAGCGAGAGATTGTTCAGCTCACCGCTGAACAGCAGGAACAAGGGAATGCACCATATCTGCGCGTTGAGCACCCAGCGCCAGACGGCGCTGGAGATGAGTCGACGAATGGCGTCGCTGCTGGCCAGCAGACACAGCGCCAGCCACAGCCAGAGGCCGCTGCCCACCGTGGTTCTCGCCAGCGGACTTTCCGCTGACGCCATATGCGTCGCCGCCTGCCCGGCCCCCCAGAACAGGATGATAAACAGCCCTTCAGCGAGGAGCAGCGTCAGCCACTGCGCCGTGCGCCCTTGCCAGAATGAAAGAGTAACCCACGCGGCCAGCGCCGCCGTCAGCCACCACGGCGTAAAGGACCAGACGTCCCAGAGAGAGCGCCCCTCCCCTGACATCAGGCGGTTAGGGGCGACATTCACAAACGGCAGCGCGACTGCCGCGATGGCCACGCAGGCCAACAGCAGCAGTACGCGGTTATGACATTTTATTGGCACAGCCCTTTCCCGTTACTTCACAAGCCCTTGTTGTTTCAGGAAGTCGGCGGCCACTTTTTTGGCATCCAGCCCCTCGACGGCAATGCTGGCATTCAGCTGTTGCAGCGTTTTTTCATCCAGTTTTTCGAAGACCGGCTTGAGCCATTCTGCAATATCCGGATAGGCTTTCAGCACCGCCTCCCGCACGACCGGGGTCGGGGCGTAAATCGGCTGTACGCCTTTTGGATCGGTCAGGGTTTGCAGACCGAGCGCCGCCACCGGGCCGTCGGTGCCGTAGGCCATTGCCGCGTTAACGCCGGAAGTTTGCTGCGCCGCCGCCTTGATGGTTACCGCCGTATCCCCACCCGCCAGCGAGAGCAGCTGCGCCTGGTCGAGCTTGAAGTCGTAGGCTTTTTCGAACGCCGGGAGCGCGTCAGGACGCTCGATAAACTCCGCGGACGCTGCCAGCTTAAAGTCGCCCTTCTCTTTCAGATAGCGACTGAGATCCGTAAGCGTAGTCAGCTTGCCTTTCTCCGCCACGTCCTTGCGCACGGCGATAGTCCAGGTGTTGTTGGCCGGGGCCGGCGTCAGCCAGACCAGCTTGTTCTGTTCCGCGTCGAGTTTTTTGACTTTCTCATACCCGGCTTTGGCGTTTTTCCATGCCGGATCGTTTTCATCTTTGAAGAAGAATGCCCCGTTGCCGGTGTATTCCGGATAGATATCCAGCTCGCCGGAGGTGATCGCCCCGCGCACGACGGGCGTGGTGCCCAGCTGAACTTTATTGACGGTTTTCACGCCGTGGCTTTCCAGCACCTGCAAAATAATATTGCCGAGCAGCGCGCCTTCGGTATCGATCTTTGAGCCCACTTTTACCGGCTCCGCCGCCTGTAACGGCAGGCTTAGCGCCGCCAGCAGCACCGCAGATCCCAACATCCCCTTTGCAATCGTCATTCCGCTATCCTCATTTTTTTATCGCCTTTTTCAGAGGCTTGAGAGAAAAGCGTAGCTTAAAACAGCGGATTTACCCGGCAAAATGCCTTTTTAGCATAACGTAAGACGCATCCCCCGGAAGCCGGGGGATGCAAAGAAGGGAAGGTTACAGCAGCTCGAACTCGCCTTTATTCACGCGGGCAGAATCCACCCCGATAAAGACGTTAAACTTGCCCGGTTCCGCATCGTATTTCATCTGCTGGTTCCAGAACTTCAGCGCGTCCACGTCAATCGGGAAGCTGATGGTTTGGGTTTCGCCAGGCTTCAGATTGACCTTCTCGAAGCCGCGCAGCTGCTTAACAGGACGGCTCATCGAGGCGGTGACATCCTGAACGTACATCTGAATCACCGTTGCCCCTTCGCGCTTGCCGGTGTTGGTCACCTCGACGCTGGCGGTAACTTTGCCGTCACGCTTCAGGGTCGGCGCCGACATTTTCACGTCAGAAACCTTGAAGCTGGTGTAGCTCAGACCGTAACCAAACGGATACAGCGGGCCGTTAGCTTCGTCGAAGTAACGGGACGTGTACTTGTTCGGCTTGTCGGCATTGTACGGACGACCGGTGTTGAGGTGACTGTAGTAGACCGGGATCTGCCCAACGGAGCGCGGGAAGGACATCGGCAGCTTGCCCGACGGGTTGTAATCACCAAACAGCACGTCGGCGATGGCGTTACCGCCTTCGGTACCGGCGAACCAGGTTTCCAGAATGGCGTCAGCCTGCTGGTCCTCTTTCACCAGCGCCAGCGGACGACCGTTCATCAGCACCAGCACCAGCGGCTTGCCGGTGGCTTTCAGGGCGGCGATCAGATCGCGCTGGCTCTGCGGAATGGTGATGTCGGTACGGCTGGAGGCCTCGTGCGCCATACCCTGCGCTTCGCCCACGACCGCGACAACCACGTCAGACTGTTTCGCGGTATTCACCGCCTCGTCGATCATCTCCTTCGGCGTGCGCGGATCGACCTTCACCGCTTCCTCGTACTGGTTGAGGAAGGTGACGATGTCTTTGTCGTTGGTGACGTTCGCCCCTTTGGCGTACACCACTTTCGCGTTATCACCCACGGCACTCTTAATCCCGGTCAGCACGGTCACGGACTGGTCGGCTACGCCTGCGGCAGACCAGCTGCCCATCACGTCGCGCTTGCTGTCGGCCAGCGGGCCCACTACGGCAATGGTGCCGGATTTTTTCAGCGGCAGCGTGTCGAGGCGGTTTTTCAGCAGCACCAGGCTTTCGCGCGCCACGTCACGCGCTTCTTTGCGGTGCAGACGGCTTTCGGCGTTGGTATCTGCCGGGTCAGAATCCTTCGGCCCCAGATGGCTGTACGGATCGTTAAACAGCCCCATGTCGTATTTCACGTTCAGCACGTGGCGCGCGGCATCGTCCAGCTCCGCCATCGTGACCTTGCCGCTCTTCACCAGCCCCGGCAGGTATTTGCTGTAGTACTCGTCGCTCATGCTCATGTTGATGCCCGACTTGAGCGCCACGCGCACCGCGTCTTCCGGATCGGAGGCGGTACCGTGCTTAATCAGCTCTTTAATCGCGCCGTGGTCGGAAACGGTGATGCCCTTAAAGCCCCACTGGTCGCGCAGGACGTCTTTCAGCAGCCATGAATCGGACGTCGCAGGCGTACCGTTCAGTGAGTTCAGCGCTACCATCACCGCGCCGCTGCCCGCATCCAGCCCTGCCTTGTACGGCGGCATGTAGTCGTTGAACAGGCGCTGCGGGCTCATGTCGACGGTGTTGTACTCTTTCCCGCCTTCAACCGCGCCATAGGCCGCGAAGTGTTTGACGCTGGTCATCACCGAGTAGCGATCCGCCGGGCTTTTGCCCTGCATCGCTTCCACCATGGTTTTCCCCATCGTGGAGGTTAAATAGGTGTCTTCACCAAAGCCTTCCGAGCCGCGGCCCCAGCGCGGATCGCGCGAGACGTCCACCATTGGCGCCCAGGTCATGTTCAGGCCGTCGTCCGCCGCTTCATAAGCCGACACGCGCCCGACGGTTTTCACCGCGTCGAGGTTAAAGGAAGAGGCTAAACCGAGGCTAATCGGGAAGACGGTACGCTGGCCGTGCACCACGTCATAGGCGAAGAACAGCGGAATTTTCAGGCGGCTGAGATCCATCACCTGATCCTGCATCTTGCGGATATCCTCGCGGGTGACGGTATTAAAGATGGCCCCTACCTGCCCGTCTTTGATCATCTCGCGGATGGCCTCTTTCGGGTTATCCGGACCGACGCTGATAAGACGCAGCTGGCCGATTTTCTCATCAACCGTCATTTTCTTGAGCAATTCCGTGACAAACGCATCCCGTGCTTCAGGCGTGAGCGGGTGATTACCAAACAAATCCTCTGCCAGCGCAGGTTGCAGCGCCAGGCTGACGGCGACACCTACAGAACATAGCCATTTCATGTCGTTTTACTCTCTCATCAATAACCGCCGGACGATCTCGGCCATACCGTGCGAAAAGCGCAGTGTGCCACAAACCCTCGAAACGTTGCAGGGTTATTCTCTGATTTTTCTCGTGAATACTCGACCGCTTAACAGTTAATCGCGCTATGCTTTACAGCGAGAAATTTGCCCCACCACAAGGAGTGGAAGATGACTTCTGTTCGAACAAACGATAACACGACTTTTATTAACGAACTGTCGCGCCTGGTTGGCTCCTCTCACCTGCTTACCGACCCGGCCAAAACCGCCCGCTACCGTAAAGGTTTCCGCTCCGGTCAGGGCGAAGCGCTGGCGGTGGTCTTCCCCGGCACGCTGCTGGAGCTGTGGCGCGTGCTGAGCGCCTGCGTCGTCGCCGACAAGATTATTTTAATGCAGGCCGCCAATACCGGCCTGACCGAAGGCTCCACGCCGAACGGCAACGATTACGATCGCGACATCGTGATTATCAGCACCCTGCGCCTCGACAAGCTGCACCTGCTGGACAAAGGCGAGCAGGTGCTCGCGTTCCCCGGCACGACGCTCTACTCCCTGGAAAAAGCGCTTAAGCCGCTGGGCCGTGAGCCGCACTCGGTGATTGGCTCCTCCTGCATTGGCGCCTCGGTGGTCGGTGGGATCTGCAACAACTCCGGCGGTTCCCTGGTGCAGCGCGGCCCGGCCTACACCGAGATGTCGCTGTTTGCCCGTATTGACGAAAACGGCAAGCTGACGCTGGTGAACCATCTGGGAATCGATCTCGGCGCGACGCCGGAACAAATCCTCAGCAAGCTCGACGACGATCGCGTGAAGGACGAAGACGTTCAGCACGACGGTCGTCATGCGCACGATCACGACTACGTGACCCGCGTGCGGGATATCGACGCCGATACGCCGGCGCGCTACAACGCCGACCCGGACCGCCTGTTTGAATCCTCCGGCTGCGCCGGGAAGCTCGCCGTGTTTGCCGTACGTCTGGATACCTTCCCGGCGGAGAAAAAGCAGCAGGTGTTTTACATTGGTACCAATCAGCCTGAGGTTCTGACCGAAATTCGTCGTCATATTCTGGGCGAATTCACCCATCTGCCGGTGGCGGGCGAGTACATGCACCGGGACATTTACGACATCGCCGAGCGTTACGGCAAAGATACGTTCCTGATGATCGACAAGCTCGGCACCGACAAAATGCCGTTCTTCTTCACCATGAAGGGACGCACCGACGCGATGCTGGAGAAAGTGTCGCTGTTCAAACCCCACTTCACCGACCGCTTTATGCAGAAGCTGGGCAACGTTTTCCCGGCGCACTTACCGGAGCGAATGAAAACCTGGCGCGATAAGTACGAGCACCACCTGCTGCTGAAAATGGCCGGAGACGGAATTGCCGAAGCGCAGTCCTGGCTGACCGAATTCTTCAAAACCGCCGAAGGGGATTTCTTTGCCTGTACGCCTGAAGAGGGCAGCAAAGCGTTCCTGCACCGTTTTGCCGCCGCAGGCGCCGCCATCCGTTATCAGGCGGTGCATTCGGAAGAGGTGGAAGATATTCTGGCGCTGGATATCGCCCTGCGACGTAACGACACCGAGTGGTTTGAGCACCTCCCGCCGGAAATCGACAGCAAGCTGGTGCATAAGCTCTATTACGGCCACTTTATGTGTTATGTCTTCCATCAGGATTACATCGTCAAAAAAGGGGTCGATGCGCATGAACTGAAGGAGCAGATGCTCGCCCTGCTGCGTGAACGCGGCGCACAATATCCTGCGGAACATAACGTCGGGCATCTTTATAAAGCCCCTGACGCACTTAAGCAGTTTTATCGCGAGAATGACCCTACAAACAGCATGAATCCCGGCATTGGTAAAACAACGCGGAAGAAATACTGGAAAGAGAGCGCGGACGCGGAGCAGCGCGTAACGCAAGCGTCTGATTAATTCCTATAGCCAAATTTGAGAGATTGTTTAGCGCGCCTTAATCGTAATAGAGTAACCGTCTGACGCCGGAGGAACGATTCTCCGGCTTTCTATAACGAGGAGCAGGCACATCATGTCGGCTGTTGATGTTTTATCCGAGACCGAACTGGAAGTGCGCGATGCCCTTCCCGATGATGTGCATGCCATCGCCGCCATCTATGCATGGCATGTGCTGCACGGGCGCGCGTCATTTGAAGAAGTCCCCCCTACCATCGACGAAATGCGTCAGCGTATGAAAAGCGTGGCTGAGAGCGGTTTACCGTGGCTTATCGCGCTGTATCGCGGCATCGTGGTGGGCTACTGCTACGCCACGCCTTACCGCCCGCGACACGCCTACCGCTATACCCTGGAAGAGTCGATTTACGTGGATGCCAGCATTACCGGGCGCGGTTTTGGTTCGGCATTAATGGATGCGCTGATCGCCCGCTGCGAGCAAGGCCCGTGGCGGCAGATGATTGCCGTTGTAGGCGATGGCAACAATAATGCCGGCTCGCTGCGGCTGCATAAAAAGCACGGCTTCGATATTGTCGGTCAGCTGCGCAGCGTGGGGTATAAGAAAGGCGACTGGCGGGATACGGTGATTATGCAGCGCCCGCTCAACGATGGGGACTGGACGCTGCCGGAATAAACGCAAAACGGTAACCTGGGTTACCGTTTTTAGTGTTTTTTCCCTCTCCCTGCGGGAGAGGGGCGGGGTAAGGGCATCAGCGCGTACAAACGACTCAGTCGTTCTGCGCCGTCGCCATCTGTTCCGCTTTCTGCTTTTTATACGTCAATGCTGCGGCCGGAACGGGCTGCACTTTCCCGGTTTCAATCCAGGTACGCAGGCGGCTCGCGTCCGCGAAGTGGGTATATTTGCCGAAGGCATCCATCACCACCAGCGCCACCGGCTTACCGTTAAACACGGTGCGCATCACCAGACAGTGTCCTGCCGCGTTGGTAAAGCCGGTTTTGGTTAACTGAATATTCCAGTTATCGCGGTATACCAGATGGTTAGTGTTGCGGAACGGCAGCGTATAGGCCGGGTTCGCAAAGGTCGCCATCTCTTCACGGGTGGTGCTGAGCTGACCAATCAGCGGATACTGTTTGCTGGCAATCAGCAGTTTCGTCAGATCGCGGGCCGTGGAGACGTTGTTGATCGACAGTCCGGTCGGTTCAACATAATGCGTATTGGTCATCCCCAGCGCTTTGGCTTTCGCGTTCATCGCGCGGATAAAGGCGTCATAGCCGCCCGGATAGTGGTGCGCCAGGCTCGCCGCCGCACGGTTTTCAGACGACATCAGCGCCAGCAGCAGCATATTTTTACGGCTGATTTCACTGTTCAGCCGCACGCGAGAGTAGATCCCCTTCATCTCCGGCGTGTGGCTGATATCCACTTTCAATTTTTCGTCCAGCGGCAGATGTGCATCAAGCACCACCATCGCGGTCATTAATTTGGTAATCGAGGCGATCGGGCGCACCAGGTCCGGATGGCTGGCGTAGATCACCTTATTGGTGTTGAGATCGACAATCATCGCGCTGCCGGACGCAATTTGCGGCTGAGCAGCAGCAGCGGTCACCGCGGGCGTTTTAGCGACGGCCGGCACGGCAGCGGACGCGCCCAGCAGCAGCGCCAGGCTAAGTAAAGAGACTCGGAATTTCAGCATGGTGAGACTTCTGATAATTATTCACGCACGTCATGACGTACACCGCCTGTATCAACGGATAAACACAGGCTGGCTTCGGCATCATAGCGGTCACCGGGCGTTGTCGCCAGCGGATAATCGTGAACAGATGCTGCATTGCTGGCATTTACGCCAGCAATGCAGTGAACTCAGAAGAGACGGTATCCGTAACCCCAAAGAATAACCGTCAGCGCCAGTAGCGCCTCCAGCACCAGCACCCCGATGGCGAGTGTTGAACTGGAAAAACTCAGGCCTTCTTCTTTATTGATATTCAGGAAGGTTGGAACCCCCAGATACAGCAGATACCCGGTGTAAAAGAGGGCAATGGTACCGATCAGCGCGCACAGCCAGACCAGTGGATAGAGCGCAACAATACCGCTTAAGAACAGCGGGGTCGCGACATATCCGGCAAAGACCATACAGTGCGCCAGCGATGGACGTTGCGGGTAGTTACGCGCCATCCAGTGAATGACGCGCCCCATTATCGCCACACCCGCCAGCATCAGGCCATAAAAAACAATGGCCAGATAGAGTCCGGTAAACCAGGAAAGCTGAACCACGGTGCCGTCACCGAAGTTCCAGCCGATTTGTGTTGTTCCGATAAAAGCGCATATTACCGGCACCGCAGCCATCAGCAGCACGTGGTGCGTGTAATGATGCGAGACCGTTTCGTTCTCACTTTTAATGACATGCATCTCACGATCGGGATGGGAGAAAAGTCCCCAGACATGGTTCATAGCGCCCCCTTGTTGTCGGCCCGTCAGCGATACCTTAAGTATAATGCAGGCTTTAGATTATTTTATGTACAGTGGGAAATTTCCGTTGATTTCCCCGCTGTTGATTCATGGGGTATATGATTAAACGAGGTACGCTGAGGGAGATAACATTTACGTAATGGATATTAACGCACTTATTGAACAATATGGATATGCCGCGCTGGTCGTCGGTAGCGTGGCAGAAGGTGAAACCATCACGCTGTTAGGCGGCGTCGCCGCGCATCAGGGATTGCTGAAATTCCCGCTGGTCGTCGCAGCGGTCGCGCTCGGCGGAATGATTGGCGATCAGCTGCTCTACTTTCTCGGGCTGCGCTTCGGGCCAACGCTGCTTAAGCGTTTCGCAAAGCATCAGAAGAAAATCCGCCGCGCTCAACGGCTCATTCAACGTCATCCCTATCTGTTCGTCATCGGCACGCGCTTTATGTACGGCTTTCGCATTATCGGGCCGATACTGATTGGCGCCAGCCATCTGCCGCCAAAAATTTTCCTGCCGCTCAATGTTCTTGGGGCGATTGCCTGGGCGCTGATCTTTACGACGCTCGGCTACGTCGGGGGCGAAGTGATTGGCCCGTGGCTGCATAATCTCGACCAGCACCTGAAGCACTGGGCGTGGTTGATTCTGGTGGTTGCGGCGGTGATCGGGGTCAGGCTGTGGCTGAAGCACCGGGATAAGACGCGGGATAAGGAGTGAGTGCGGTCTCCTCCCCTCACCCCGGCCCTCTTCCAAAGGGAGAGGGTGTTTTTAGTTCCCTCTCCCTTTGGGAGAGGGTTAGGGTGAGGGAAAACTACCCCTCCGGCTTAAACTGCGGGTTCGCCAGCATAAAGCCCCCGTCGACAATAAACGATTGCCCCGTCGTGTAGCTGGCGTCGCTGTCGCACAGCCATGCCACCAGGCTGGCAATCTCTCTGGTGTGGCCCGGTCTTGCCAGCGGGATTTCCGGCATTGAGCCTTCCTTCACTTCGCTGTCGTCCATGTCGTTCATCGGTGTGGCAATGGCGCCCGGCGCGACGGCGTTCACCAGAATGTTGTGCTTAACCAGTTCCATCGCCATGGATTTGGTTAACCCGCCGAGCGCGTGTTTTGCCGCCGTGTAGGCGCTGGCCTCCGGCAACGGCGTGTGCTCGTGTACTGAGGTGATATTCACAATCCGCCCCCCTTCCCCCTGCTTCACCATCTGCCGGGCGGCAATCTGCGAACAGAGAAACGCGCCGTCCACGTCGACGGTGAAAATAGTCCGCCAGTCGTCAAACAGCATCTCAAGGAACGGCGCTTTGGTCATCGCTCCGGCATTGTTAACCAGCACGTCCAGCCGACCAAAACGCGCAATCAGCGTTTCAATAGCCTTTGCGCCTTCCGGCAGCGCGCTTAAATCAAGATGGATAGCCTCTGCGCGCTGCCCCTGCGCTTCGACTTCGCGGCAGGTTTCCAGCGCCCCTTTTTCATCCGAGTGCCAGGTGACGCCAATATCAAACCCGCGCTCTGCGAGCATCAGCGCCGTGGTTTTACCAATCCCGGAATCCGATGCGGTCACTATCGCTACTCTGGTCATACTCACCTCCTGAAAAACTGCAAAGAGGTAAGTATAGATAATGACCATTTTTAGCCATGATGATAGCCGCCGCCCAGCGCCGACGTCAGCTGCAGCGTGGCGTCGACATACTGGCCTTTCAGCAACAATCCGGCGAGGTCTTCCCTGAGGGCCGGGATCTTGGCTTCACTGACCCGCGAGCCCGCAACAATCCCCGCGCTGAAGCGCGCCTGCGCCAGCGCCACAACCCGCGCCGCATCTTTTTCGACCTGCTGCTGATGGCGGTTCTTCGCCGTCAGCGTTTCGACTTCGCTGGCCGTGCGCGCCACCTGATTGACCGCTTCGACCACCGCTTTGTTGTAGTTCGCGACCGAGAGATTGTTCTGCGCCTGGGCGATATCCAGGCTGGCGTTCAGCCTGCCGCTGTCGAAGATCGGCAGCGTCAGCCCGGCGGTCACGCCCATCTGCTGCGCTGAAGCGCGAAACAGATCGCTCAGATGGAGGGCATCCTGTTGTAAGAACGCCATCAGGTTCACGTCAGGATAGAAAGCCGCTCTGGCGGCCTGCACCTCGCTCATGGAGGCTTCGATATACCAGTGCGCCTCCTGAAGATCCGGACGGCGTGCCAGCAGCTCATAACCGAGCGTCGGCGGTAACGCGGCGTCAACCGTCGGCAGCGCATGCTGCGTAAGCGTTACGGAGGAAGAATTCGTCAGCGCGACCAGACGCGCCTCAACGGCTTTCATCTTCCCGTTGACTTCTGCCAGCTGTTCTTCGGTTTTGTTGGCGTCGATATCGGTTTCCACCCCTTCAACGGAGGAGGTGATCCCGTGCTGATACAGTTCGCGGTCGGCGCCGATAATATTGTCCTGCTCATGTTTGATCTGCGCGAGAACCTCACCCGCGGCGGCCTGAGTTTGCCACTCCCAGTAGAGCCGCGCCACGCTGCTGGCCAGCAGCTGGCGGGTCTGCTCCAGCTCCGCTTTTTGCGCATTCACTTTGCCAATCCGGGCCTCGACCCGGGCGCGATTTTTTCCCCACAGATCGAGATCCCAGCCTGCGGTCAGCCCAAAGGTGCCGTTGGTGTACCACGGCCCGGTGGTGCCAGCAGCCGGGTCGGTAAGGGCGAAAGGCCCCATCAGCCCTTCGGCGGACATTTTCTGGCGTTCCGCATCGGCGGAAAAATCAATCTGCGGACCGTCAGCGGCCATTGCGGCTTTGGCCTGGGCTTCGGCAAGCGTAATGCGCTGACGGGCAATCTGCATATCCGGCGCATCGCTCAACGCTTTCGCAATCAGCCCGTTAAGCTGGGGATCGTTATACGCTTTCCACCACTCATTCTTCGGCCAGTCCTGATGATTCAGAACCGTATTCACCGACGCCGCAGCGGTTTGCGTTTTAACGGGAGACACCGTGGCATGTTCAGGCGCACAGGCTGCCAGAATAAAAGCGAAGGGTGCGCTCAGAGATAAAATAAGAGAACGTTTCATGACGCCATACACTGAAAAAATAAAGGCGCACGTTACGCTCGATATCGTTCATTTTTTTAGTAACGCGTGGCAATCCGCAAATTGTCATACATTTTAATACCCGGAAATTTATTCCCAAAGAGAATGATTAAATTCAATGCATTCACGCCAAATATAAATACGCTGCTACACTTATTCAGGACATACATGAGCGGGAGAAAGGAATGAAAATATTACTGTGGGTTATTTTAATTATATTTCTGATAGGGCTCTTAGTGGTTACCGGCGTATTCAAGATGATTTTCTGATCTATTTGCCCGGCTCAGAGCCGGGCAACGTCATTAATATCAGGCTTTCAGCGAAGCCCCTTTCGTGGCAATCACCTCTTTATACCAGTAGAAACTTTTCTTACGGCTGCGCGCCAGCGTGCCGTTACCGCCGTCATCGCGATCGACGTAAATAAAGCCGTAGCGCTTGGAGAGTTCAGCTTTAGACGCGCTCACCAGGTCGATTGGCCCCCAGCTGGTATACCCCATCACCTCAACGCCGTCGTCAATGGCTTCACGCACCTGCACCAGGTGGTCGTTAAGGTAGCTGATGCGATAATCATCCTGCACTACGCCGTCCGCATCCGGTTTATCCTTCGCCCCGAGGCCATTTTCCACGATAAACAACGGCTTCTGATAGCGATCCCAGAGCACGTTTAGCAGGGTACGCAGGCCGATGGGGTCAATCTGCCAGCCCCATTCGGAACTTGCCAGATGCGGGTTTGGCACCATGCTCAGGATATTGCCGCGCGCCTGCTGGTTGAGGGCCTCATCCGCGGTGACGCAGCCCGTCATGTAGTAGCTGAACGAGATAAAATCGACGGTCGATTTCAGCGCCTCGCGGTCGTCATCCGTTACCTCAAGCTGAATCCCGCTGTCGCGGAAGAAGCGCTGCATATAGCCCGGGTAGGCGCCACGGCACTGCACGTCGCCAAAGAATTGCCACGCGCGGTTTTCCTGCAGCGTCTCCAGAACATCTTCCGGCTTGCAGGTCAGCGGGTACATCAGGCCGCCCAGCAGCATGTTGCCGATTCTGGCATCCGGGATAATCTCGTGGCAGGCCTTCACGGCCAGCGCGCTGGCCACCAGCTGGTGGTGGATCGCCTGGTACACCTCACCTTTGCTGCTGGTTTCTGGCAGGCCCACGCCGGTCATCGGCGCGTGCAGAGACATATTGATCTCGTTGAAGGTCAGCCAGAGCTTCACCTTCTCCTTGTAGCGCGCAAACACGGTACGGGCGTAGCGCTCGAAGAACCCAATGGTCTGGCGGCTGCCCCACCCGCCGTACTGCTTCACCAGCCCCCACGGCATTTCGTAATGCGAGAGCGTCACCAGCGGGGTAATGCTGTGCGCGGCCAGCTCGTCAAACAGCCGGTCGTAAAACGCCAGCCCCGCCTCGTTAGGCTGCTGCTCGTCGCCGTTCGGAAAAATGCGGGTCCAGGCAATGGAGACGCGCAGGCAGCTAAAGCCCATCTCAGCGAACAGTCTGATGTCTTCCGGGTAGCGGTGATAGAAGTCGATGGCGACGTCCTTGATGCCGCTGTCGCCCGCCACGCGCTCAACCACCGGGCCGAAGACACCCTGCGGCTGAACGTCCGAGGTGGATAGCCCTTTCCCCTCCTCCAGATACGCGCCTTCTACCTGATTCGCGGCAACCGCGCCGCCCCATAAAAAATCGTCCGGGAAAGTTTTCATCACGTTCTCCTGTTATTGATGGCTTACGCTGAGTAACGGCGCACCGGCGCTGACGGACGTTGCCGCCACGGTCACCACGTCACGATACTCATCGCTGTTACTGATAATGATCGGGGTCGCCAGGTCGTATCCGGCATCGATAATCGCCTGTCGGTCAAACTCCAGCAGCAGATCGCCGGGCTGCACCCTGTCGCCCACCTTCACGTGGGCGGTAAACGGCCTGCCGTCGAGCTTCACGGTGTCGATCCCCACGTGAATCAACACTTCAATCCCGCTGTTGCTGAGCAGGCCGATGGCGTGTTTGGTCTGAAACAGCGAGGCCACCACGCCGGCAAACGGGGCCACCACTTTGTTATCCGAGGGAATAATGGCGGCGCCGCTGCCCAGCAGGCCGCTGGCAAACGTGGTATCCGGCACCTGGTCGAGCGCCAGAACGGTCCCGGTCATCGGTGCCAGCACATCGTTTTCACCCGCTGGCGCAACCGCCTCGGGCGCTGAGCGTCCCGGCATGCCCGCCACCAGCGTCATGCCGCAGCTCAGCACCAGCGCTACCGCGGTGCCGATCACGCCGCCCCACAGCGTGGCGTTTACCCCACCCGGCGGAATCATCTGGGCGATGGTAAAGATATTGGCGAAGCCGAAGGAGTAAACGTGGGTATCGCTGAAGCCGACAATCGCCCCGCCGATTGCCCCCGCCACGCAGCCAAAGATAAACGGGCGGCGCAGCGGCAGGTTTACGCCATAAACGGCCGGTTCGGTAATACCAAATATCCCGGCCGTTACCGATGAACCCGCCAGCATCTTCTGACGGGCATCGCGGGTACGCAGGAAGATCCCCAGCGCCGCCCCCACCTGGCCAAACACCGCGGGCAACAGCATTGGCAGCATGGAGTCATGCCCCAGCACCGCCAGGTTGTTGATCATCAGCGGCACTAGCCCCCAGTGCAGGCCAAAAATAACGCAGACCTGCCACAGCGCGCCCATCGCCGCGCCCGCCAGCCACGGTGCCAGAACGTAAATGCTCTGATAGCCGTTCGCCAGCATCTGGCTCAGCCAGGTCGCCAGCGGCCCGATAACGAGGAAAGTCAGCGGCACGGTCACGCCCAGACAGATCAGCGGCGCGAAGAAGTTTTTCATCGAGGATGGCAGCAGCCTGGTGCTCTGCTTTTCCAGCCAGCAGCTGACCCACGCGGCGAGAATAATCGGGATCACCGACGAGCTGTAGTTAAACCAGGTGACAGGAATGCCCAAAAAAGCGTCCGATACCGCGCCCGGCTGCTGGCTGGCGTTAAACGCTGCAATCATCATCGGATGGGTGAGCGCCCCGCCGATGACCATGGTAATAAACGGGTTGCCGCCGAATTTTTTCCCGGCGGTGTAGCCCAGCACCAGCGGGAAGAAGAAGAACAGCGCGTCGCTGGCGGCGAACCAGATTTTATAGGTGCCGCTCTCGGTGCTGAGCCAGCCGCACACCACCGCCAGCGCCAGCAGCCCTTTCAGAATACCGGACGCGGCCAGAATGCCGATAAACGGGGTAAAGATCCCGGAGACAATGTCAATCAGGCGGCCCAGCAGATTCCCTTTTTCGCCCCTCTCTTCCACGACGGGCGCGTCATCGGTAAGGCCTGCCTCATGGCGCACCGCCTGCCAGACGTCGTGGACGTGGTTGCCAATCACTACCTGAAACTGGCCGCCGCTTTCGACCACCATGATGACGCCCGGGTTTTTCTTCAGCCCTTCCGCATCCGCCCGTTGATTCTCTTTCAGTTTGAAGCGAAGCCGGGTCGCGCAGTGTACAAGACTGACGATGTTCTCTTTTCCGCCAACGTGGCCGAGAATATCCTTCGCTAAAGCCTGGTATTCCATCTCGATTTCCTTACATCCGATGCCTGCAGGCACCTGTTGACTGAGTACAAAAAATAAAAAAACCCGAGAACGACCTTCTGACGAAGGCCGCGCTCAGGTTTTGCCTGCGTGATGCAGTAACAATCCTGTTTTGAGGCTTAGCGCCCCTCTTTTCTCACCCGCTCGATATGAATGGCGAGGAACATAATTTCTTCGGTCATCAGCTCACGCTGATAGCTTTTGTTCAGGTGCTGGGCGATTTTCTCGGCGCATATCCACGCTTTCGCGTAGTTGTCTTTTACTGCCGTATGCAGCGAGACATCGTCATCTTCCACCACGGTGCGGGTCAGCATCCGCTGGGCAAAAAACTTCAGATGCGTGACAAAACGCTGATAGCTGAGCGAGTCTTCATCGTACTCAAGCTGCAGCTGATACTTCACCAGCTGCAGGATCTCCTGCATCACCCGCGTCACGTGCATCACTTCCGGCATTTCGCTGTTCAGCTGCGCGGTGACCAGATGCAGCGCGATAAACCCGGCCTCATCCTCCTCCAGCTCGACGTTCAGGCGTCTGGCGATAATGGCCCGCGCCTCCTGCCCTAATTCGAACTCCTTCGGATACAGCCGTTTAATATCCCACAGCAGCACGTTTTTGATGGCCAGCCCGTTCTTCTGCCGCTCAATCGCAAAGTAGCAGTGGTCGGTGAGGGTGATATACAAACTCTCCTGCAGCTTGCCCAGCCGCTGCGCCGCCAGCCCGATGATGCGGTCGCAGGTGGTCATCACCTCCAGCGGAATTTGACTCAACAGCTCTCCGAGTCGACGCACCAGTTCATCGCTTTGTAACGCAAACACCTTTTCAACCAACGCGGTATCCAGCGCTTCGCCGACGCGCTTCTGAAAGGCCAGCCCGCGGCCCATCACCACCTGTTCGCGCCCGCGCTCATCCTGAACAACCACCACGTTATTATTGAGTATCTTGGCGATTTTCATCTGAACCCCAGAAACAAAAAAACCTGACTTCCGGCAGATGCCAGAAAATCAGGTTTTGCCTGCCTAAGCAGTAACAATCCAGTTCTGGCACTCTATCAGTTTCATTCATAGCCTCAATGCGTCACGCGTCAGAAACGTGACGCGGATCGACATTGCTAGAACGTCACGACAGTTTTCAGCTCCGTCACCCAGGCATCCTGCGTCCGGGATACGCCGCCGGGATGGTGCCAGTACTGAATGCCCGGCTGCAGCTCCAGCCACGACACCGGACGGAAGCGATAATAAAACTCACCGTTCAGGGAGTGGCCTGGCTCCGGGTGATACGCCGGATCGTTATAGTCCGACACGCCGCTCAGGCTGTTCATATAGTGCTGGTTGCGGGCGTACTGACTGCTCATATCAATCCAGGTTAGCCCGAAGCCAATCCAGTCTTCCGGCCGCGCGTCAAACAGCCCGCGGTAGCGCAGCGAGGCGGCGTAAACCTGGTGCATGTAGTTGGTACTCTGATCCGCAAGGCTCATGCTGAAAGAGGTGCTCAACCCGCGATTCGGGTCATCCTGATGCTGCGTAAGCTGCTGGTTCAGCCCGGCGTACATGAACCAGGTCCGGCTGTGGGTATCAAAGCCGTTCGGGTCCGTCGCGCCCGCACCGCCGGATTTGCCGCGAAAGAGATCGGTTTGCGGCGCGTTGGTAAACACCACGCCCAGGTTGTACGCGCCCGGCAGGCCGTTAATCAGCGGACGCGCTTCGATTTCAACCGGCAGTAAGACCCCTTTGCTGCCCTTCGTCGACCAGCTCCACGCGTGGCTGCGGCTGGAGGCCTCGGGATTTTGCTCCATCACGCCACCTTTTAAGGTCAGCGTCGGCGTTAATTTATACGCAAGCGTGGTGCCCCAGGTGTGAACGTTCCAGTTGTTCCACGTCAGCGAGTTGGCTGACTTCCCGCCGCACTGCGACAGGAGCTGGAAATCACAGGGGATGATTTGATCGAAGGTCTGCACCTTGTTCATCATCCCGATGCGCCAGGTCAGACGCCGGTCGTCAAAGCTGCGGGCAAAGGTCAGCCAGCCCAGACGGGTAATCGACTGCCCGCCCCAGCTCTCCTGGGTCAGGTCGTTAAAGTTAACGCGCGGGTCCTGCACGCGTTTGGTGGTGAGGTCGTCATTGTGGTTACGGTTGACGATGTTCCCTTCGATACGCGCATCCGGGATACCGGTCCAGCGCTCCAGTTCCTGGCTGAAGGTCAGCGCAAACTGGTCGATATAGGCCACGTGGGAGTCGTGGTTATATCCGCCACCGCCGTTCCAGCCAATTTCATTCAGATATCCGAGGTTATAGGTAAAACCGTTATGGTTGAGGATTTTACGTATGCCGAGCATTTCGCCCAGAACAGGCTCCGGCGGAGCTTCAAAACCTAATACCGTTCCGTTCCAGTCCTGCGCCACCGACAGCGGGGATATCGCTAATAAGGCGAGTGCATAAAGTTTATTTTTATATGCCATGATAACAACCTGTGATTGAGTATTTTGTGCGTAACCGGCCGCAGGAAATTTTTCTATTTCCTGTCGATATTTCATTTTTTTAAAATCAGTAAAAAGCGCTAAGCCAAATTTCTCTCCTGCGTAAACGAGAGGCAAAAAAAAACCTAAGCGCTCCACAGCGAAAATGCTGTGAAACGCTTAGGTTTTGCCTGTTAACCAGTAACAATCCTGCGTTGAAAACAGTGGCACCTTAACACCGTCGCGCCACGTTGAAAACCAGAACGGTTTTCTGATTTAAAAAAGTGTGAGCAATTTAACGCTTATTATTTTGACTGAATCACCCGGGCAATATCAGATGAAGTCTGCAATGTACGAATTTCCTGAAATAATCCCAGCGCTTCATCGTACTCTTTGCGTAAATAGCTCAGCCACTGTTTAATTCGCGCGACGTGATACAAACCGGTGTCGCCCTGCTTTTCCAGTCGGCTGTATTTTTGCAGCAGCGTGACGACGTCTGCCCACGGCATTCGCGGCTCGTTATATTTCACCACCCGGCTAAGGTTGGGCACATTCAGGGCACCGCGACCGATCATCACCGCATCGCAGCCGGTGGCGTTCAGACAGGCCTGCGCGCTCTCGTAATCCCAGATTTCACCGTTGGCGATGACCGGAATGGTGAGGCGCTTGCGGATCTCGCCGATCGCCTGCCAGTTAATGCGCTCGGCCTTGTAGCCATCTTCTTTGGTGCGGCCATGCACCACCAGCTCGGTGGCCCCGGCCTGCTGCACCGCATCGGCGATTTCAAACTGCCGCGCGTCGCTGTCCCACCCCAGGCGCACCTTCACCGTCACCGGCAGATGCGAAGGCACGGCCTCACGCATGGCCTTCGCGCCGCGGTAAATCAGCTCAGGATCTTTCAGCAACGTCGCCCCGCCGCCGCTGCCGTTCACCAGCTTCGACGGGCAGCCGCAGTTGAGATCCACCCCGTAAGAGCCCAGCTCAACCGCGCGGGCGGCGTTTTCCGCCAGCCATTCGGGGTACTGGCCGAGCAGCTGAATACGCACCAGCGTGCCGGAAGAGGTCCGGCTCTGGTTGTGCAGCTCGGGGCACAGGCGGAAGAAAGATTTTACCGGCAACAGCATATCGACCACGCGCAGAAACTCCGTCACGCAGAGATCGTAATCGTTCACCTCGGTCAGAAGCTCGCGCACGAGGGAGTCGAGCACGCCTTCCATTGGGGCCAGTAAAACACGCATAACAGTACCTGTGAAAAAAGACGCGCTATAGTAGCCGCTCTCTATATCGCTGGGAAGCGCTTCTGTTCAGGGAGAAAGTCAGCCGGCGTTGCCCCCACAATGGCGCGAAACGCCGCCGCAAATGCCGCCTGCCCGGAAAACCCCAGCATCCAGGCCACCTGCTTAACCGGGTATCCGTTGGCGAGCAGGTCCAGCGAGGCACAAATCCTTGCACGCTGACGCCAGGCCCGGAAGCTAAACCCGGTATCTTTGATAAACGCGCGTGAGAATGTGCGTTCAGACATCGCGGCCTGTTCCGCCAGCCTGTCCATCGAAACATCCCAGAGATTGCTGGCAATGATGTCACAGGCAACCCGATGTAACCGCTCATCCACGGGCATCGGTAATTCCGCCGAAATCTGCTGCGCCTCGCTGAGGATTTCGAGCAGCAAAACGGCCATGCTGCGCTGGCTGGCTGGCCGGTATTGCGCACTGAACAGCCCGGCAATCAGCTCTTTGAACAGCGCTGTCGCCATAATCACGTGAACCTCTTCTTTCCGTTTAAAAGATCCGCATTGCGATATCAGCGCGGGGCTAAACCAGACCGCGCGAAGCTCCGTTGCGGATAACACGCTGTAGGTGTGTTCCTGAAAGGGAGGGATCCACAGCGCGCGCTGTGGCGGTATGACCCAACGCTTATTGCCGGTTTCGACCAGCATCACCCCTTTGATGGCAAACAAAAGCTGCCCCTGTGAATGCCGGTGAGGGGGATCCACTTCGCCGCGCGTATAGCTAATTGCCCCTCGGGACCAACCGATGGCATCGTCGTGAATTGGCGTTTTATCGATAACGGTTGGCATTTCACATTCCTCCCTTCCTCTTATGATGCTGCTTGTACACGTAACCGGAGAGAGACGCAATGCACATTCATTTTATCATTCATGAACATTTCGAAGCGCCAGGAGCATATGAAACCTGGGGGAAAAATCGCGGCTGTAGTATGAGCTACTCCAGAGTTTATCAGGGCGATCCGTTACCTGAGGATCTGCTGAGCACGGACTTGCTTATCATCATGGGAGGCCCGCAGTCACCTGCCACCACGCTTAAGGAGTGCCCCTGGTTTGACGCGCAGACGGAAATGCGGCTCATCAGCCGCGCAATTGAGGCAGGTAAAACGGTGATTGGCGTTTGTCTGGGCTCGCAGCTTATCGGTGAAGCGCTGGGCGCAGCGTTTTGCCATAGCCCGGAAAAAGAGATCGGCAAATTTCCCGTCAGGCTCACAGAGGCAGGCAAGGCGAACCCGTTGTTTGAGGATTTTGGCCACGAGCTGAACGTCGGTCACTGGCATAACGACATGCCAGGGTTGACGCCGCAGGCTAACGTGCTGGCTTACAGCGAGGGCTGCCCCCGTCAGATCGTGCAATATGGAGAACGGGTTTACGGTTTTCAGTGTCATATGGAACTGACGCCGGAGGTGGTTGAGCTGCTGATTGAACATTCGCAGAACGATCTCCGCCGCGCGGCTGAATTTCGTTTTGTCGAAACGGCGGAAAAACTTCGCTCGCATGATTATCGCGAAATGAATCAGGTGCTGTTTTCTTTTCTGGATAAACTGACCGCCTCGCGCTGATGCATTCTCTGGCTCGTCACTTCGCCACCGCACGCCCTTTCCTCTAAACTGTAGCCTGACCGCACGCCCTTTCCTCTAAACTGTAGCCTGCCCCTGTGCGGTGATACCAGACGTTCCATTCTGGAATGTCTGGTATGCTCAAATTTCATGATGTGATCCGTGGCACATTTTTGGGTTTAATTGTATGATGAATGCGTTTCAGCAAGGACTATCACCATGAGCAAATCATTGAACATTATCTGGCAATATCTGCGCGCATTCGTCCTGATTTACGCCTGCCTGTACGCCGGGATTTTCATCGCGTCGCTGCTGCCGATCGTCATTCCCGGCAGCATTATCGGTATGCTGATCCTCTTTGTTTTGCTGGCGCTGCAAATCCTGCCCGCAAAATGGGTCAATCCCGGCTGCTTCGTCCTTATTCGCTATATGGCGCTGCTTTTCGTGCCTATCGGCGTCGGGGTCATGCAGTATTTTGATTTGCTCAAGGCCCAGTTCGGCCCGATTGTGGTCTCCTGCGCGGTCAGTACGCTGGTGGTTTTCCTTGTGGTGAGCTGGAGTTCGCATCTGGTGCATGGCGAACGTAACGTGGTCGGGGAGAAAACAAAAAAATGATGGCCAATATCTGGTGGTCGCTGCCGTTAACCCTGGCGGTGTTCTTCGCCGCGCGCAAGCTTGCCGCACGCTTCAAAATGCCATTGCTGAACCCGCTACTGGTGGCGATGGTGGTAATTATTCCGTTCCTGCTTCTCACCGGCATTCCCTACGAACGCTACTTTGCCGGCAGCAAAATTTTAAACGACCTGCTGCAGCCTGCCGTTGTGGCGCTCGCCTTTCCTTTATACGAGCAGCTCCATCAGATCCGCGCCCGCTGGAAATCCATCATTACCATCTGTTTTGTGGGCAGCCTGGTGGCGATGATCACCGGCACGTCGGTAGCGCTGTTGATGGGGGCCTCTCCGCAGATTGCGGCATCGATCCTGCCTAAATCGGTGACCACGCCTATCGCGATGGCGGTCGGCGGCAGCCTCGGCGGGATCCCGGCCATCAGCGCGATGTGCGTCATTTTCGTCGGTATTCTCGGGGCGGTGTTTGGTCACACCCTGCTGAACGGGATGCGTATTCACACTAAAGCGGCACGGGGACTGTCGATGGGAACAGCTTCCCACGCCCTGGGCACTGCCCGCTGTGCGGAGCTGGATTATCAGGAAGGGGCGTTTAGCTCCCTGGCGCTGGTGATCTGCGGGATTATCACCTCCCTGCTGGCCCCGTTCATTTTCCCGCTGATTCTGGCGGTGATGGGCTAAAATTTGCGATGCGTCGCGCAAATTTCATTTTGATTTCATAAGTTGCATACATAATGAGAAGTGGATCACATATAAAGCCCTGACGGCTCCGTAAACTACCGATCCATTAACCTTTATGAGGCAAACGCCATGCACCCACGTTTTCAAGCTGCTTTCGCCCAGCTTGCAGAGAATTTGCAGTCAGCCCTGGCTCCCGTTCTGGCAGATGCACACTTCCCCGCCCTGCTGACCGCTGAGCAGGTCACGATGCTGAAACAGGCAACGGGACTGGACGAAGACGCGCTGGCTTTCGCACTGCTTCCCCTGGCTGCCGCCTGCGCGCGGGCCGATCTCTCCCACTTTAACGTCGGGGCCATTGCGCGCGGCGTCAGCGGAACCTGGTACTTCGGTGGCAATATGGAGTTCCTGGGCGCGACCATGCAGCAAACGGTTCACGCCGAGCAGAGCGCCATCAGCCACGCCTGGCTGCGCGGTGAAAAAGCCCTGAGCGCCATTACCGTTAACTATACCCCCTGCGGCCACTGCCGTCAGTTTATGAACGAGCTGAACAGCGGGCTGCAGCTGCGCATCAACCTGCCGGGCCGCGCGCCGCATACGCTGGGAGATTATCTGCCTGACGCGTTTGGCCCGAAAGATCTGGAGATCAAAACGCTGCTGATGGACGAGCAGGACCACGGTTACGCCCTGTCCGGCGATGATCTGAGCCAGGCGGCCATTCGCGCGGCCAACAAAAGCCACACGCCGTACAGCAAGTCTCCGAGCGGCGTGGCGCTGCAGTGCCGCGATGGCCGGATCTTTAGCGGCAGCTATGCAGAAAACGCCGCGTTTAACCCAACCCTGCCTCCGCTGCAGGGCGCGCTTAACCTGCTGAGCCTGAACGGCTATGACTATCCGGACATTCAGCGCGCTATTCTGGCAGAAATTGCCGATGCGCCGCTGATTCAGTGGGATGCGA
This sequence comes from Enterobacter sp. UPMP2060, assembly GCF_053709655.1. Taxonomy (NCBI): domain Bacteria; kingdom Pseudomonadati; phylum Pseudomonadota; class Gammaproteobacteria; order Enterobacterales; family Enterobacteriaceae; genus Enterobacter; species Enterobacter sp. UPMP2060. The sequence goes on along the minus strand of NZ_JBSKJQ010000002.1, from coordinate 399,053 downwards.
CCGCCGCGACGCTTAAAGCGCTGGGCTGCACGACGATTGACCGCGTACTGCTTGCGTAATCCTTCCGGCGGGCAGAAATGCCCGCCAGTTTGCTGAAAAACCCCTCAGTTGAGTCGCTGTTTCTTGCGCTAACCAGGCGGGTAAAGTAGCCTGAGTTAAATTTCATCCACGAACGAGCCATCTCCATGTTAAAGCGCGTTTTTTACAGCCTGTCTGTCCTGGTCGGCATACTGCTGTTGATCGTGCTGGGTCTCGACCGCTGGATGAGCTGGAAAACCGCCCCCTACATCTTTGATGACCTGCAGGACCTGCCCTATCGTCAGGTTGGCGTGGTGCTCGGCACCGCCAAGTATTACCGCACCGGCGTGATCAACCAGTATTACCGTTACCGCATTCAGGGCGCGCTGAACGCCTACAACAGCGGCAAGGTGAACTACCTGCTGCTGAGCGGCGATAACGCGCTGCAAAGCTACAATGAACCGGTGACGATGCGTAAGGACCTGATTGCCGCGGGCGTGGACCCTGCCGATATCGTGCTCGACTACGCCGGATTCCGCACCCTGGACTCCATCGTGCGCACGCGTAAAGTCTTCGATACCAACGACTTCATCATCATTACCCAGCGCTTCCACTGCGAGCGCGCGCTGTTTATCGCGCTGCATATGGGCATTCAGGCGCAGTGTTACGCGGTGCCGTCGCCAAAAGATATGCTGAGCGTGCGCGTGCGCGAGTTCGGCGCCCGTTTTGGCGCCCTGGCCGATCTGTATATCTTCAAACGCGAACCGCGCTTTTTAGGCCCGCTGGTTCCGATTCCGGCGATGCACGAAGTGCCGGAAGACGCGCAGGGTTACCCGGCCGTCACGCCCGAGCAGCTGCTGGATATGCAGAAAAAGGAGAAATAACAGGACCGCCTTTATACTTTCTTTACGCCGGGCCTGACGCTTTTTATCCCCCCTTTACGTCGGCTCTTTTAAGCTGAGTTCACTGCCGCTACGGCTTCATTGAAGAATGACTATGAACTCAATAATGAATGCGTTTTTCCTCAAAAGTCTCCGCCCGTATTTTAACTTTCCCGGTTTATCACTTCCTGGCGCACTCAATTCCGGTCTCTGGCTTGATGAAAAAATTGACGCCCTGCAGCACAACATTTCAGTGGAAGTGGCAGATTATCTGGAACGCTACCCCCAGACGAAACACATTGACGTTTACCTGAACGATATCAACGGCACGATGCGCGGCAAGCGTCTGTCGGTGGAGAGCATGCTGAGCCTGGAAAAAGGCTGTTATTTTCCCCTTTCGGTCTACTCGATGGATCAGAAAGGAAAAATCGCCGCCCCGCTGCATGATGAGCCGGACCGACTCTGCGTTCCTGTCGCCGGCTCCCTGCGCCCCTGCCCGCAAGATCCGCAGCACAACGCGCAGATCCTGCTGACGATGAAAGACAGCGACGACACCCCCTGCCCGCTTGAGCCGCGCGTGATACTGCAGAACGTGCTGGCCCGCTTCCACCAGCACGGCCTCTTCCCGGTGATTGCCCCGGAAATCGAGTTCTATCTGACGGGACATGACAATCGGGATCCGCAAAATCAGGGCTGTTTTCATATGGATACTACGACGGCCCATGCGGCACTGTTTGACGAGCTGGAACAGCTGGCGCACCTGCAGCGCATCCCGCTGTCCGGGATCGTGGCGGAAGCCGAGTCCGGTCAGTACGAATTAAACCTGAAGCACAGCCATCGCGTCGTTGAGGTCTGCGATAACGTGCTGGCGCTTCGTCACCTGACCCGTTACGTTGCCGAAAAGCACGGCCTGCAGGCCAACTTTATGGCGAAGCCTTTCAGCCAGCTGTCCGGCAGCGGTTTGCACTTCCATTTCAGCCTGAACAATCGTCACGGCGAAAACGTTTTTGCTTCCCCGGTGAACGCGCTTAACAGCATGATGCGTTTGTGCATCGCGGGGCAGCTGGCGCTGATGCCCGCCTCTGTCGCCATTCTTGCGCCGGGCGTTAACGCGTTTCGTCGCCTGCGTAAAAACCTGACGGAGCCCGTATTTAACTCCTGGGGCTATAACACCCGCTCCGCCGCCCTGCGTATTCCCTGCTCGGATGACCACAACCGTCGTATCGAGTACCGGCTGGCCGGGGCCGATGCCAATCCCTATCTGGTGGCGGCCACTATCCTGACCGGCATGCTGTACGGGCTGGAAAACACCGACGACGAGGATTTGCCCGAACCGCAGCATGATGAACCCGCGCTGCCGCTGTTTCAGCAGGAGGCGATTGAGACCTTTGCCCGCTGTCAGTACCTCACCGACAGCCTGGGCGACGCTTTTTCCGAACAATGGGTCGCCTGCAAGTTTTCTGAACTCGACTGGTTTGAGCGCATCGTGACCCGAGAGGAGTCGCATCTGGCGTAGGGCATAAAAAAGCCCGCTCGATGAGCGGGCCGGATAACGCGAGGAGCAATTACTTCTTACGCGCGTACTTCAGTGAATCCAGCGCAACCGCGAAGATAATGATGGCGCCTTTGATGATGTACTGCCAGTACGGGTTCACGCCGATATAGGTCAAGCCGTAGTTGATGACGGTGAAGATAATCACACCGGTCACCACGCCCAGTACCGTACCCACGCCGCCGCTGAAGGAGACGCCGCCCACCACGCAGGCTGCGATTGCATCCAGCTCGTACATGAAGCCAAGGTTGTTGGTTGCAGAGCCGATACGGCCCGCTTCCAGCATCCCGCCGAAGGCGTAGAACACGCCGGACAGGGCATAAATGATGAGCAGGTTCAGGGCAACGTTCACGCCGGAGACTTTCGCCGCTTCCGGGTTACCGCCGATAGCGAAGATGTTTTTACCAAAGCGCGTTTTGTTCCACAGGATCCAGACGAAGGCCACCGCAATCAGCGCATAGAAGGTGATATACGACAGGCGGAAGCTGCCCAGCGCGATGAACCCTTGCGTAAAGGTCGAGAAGCCGCTGTCAAAACCCGAGATGGGGGAAGCACCGACAAAGTCGTAGTACAGGGAGTTGATACCGTAAACGATGATCATCGTACCCAGCGTGGTGATAAACGGCGTCACGTTCAGGTAGGCGATGATGATACCGTTGATCAGACCAATCACCGCACCGATGGCGCAGACAATCAGGATCACCACGAAAATAGGCATGGTGGCCATTTCCGGGAAGACCTTGTTGGCATTTTCCATCGACTGCAGCAGGGTTGCCGCGATAACCGCCGCCAGACCCACCTGACGACCGGCAGAAAGGTCCGTCCCCTGGGTCACGATCAGGCCCGCCACGCCCAGCGCAATGATAATACGCACGGAGGACTGGGTCAGAATGTTACTCAGGTTCAGCAGGCTTAAGAACGTAGGGTCCTGGAAAATGATGATAGCCAGCAGTACTAAAAGAACAACGTAAATACCGCCTTCTTTCAGGTAAGTGAGAAAACTTTTTTTATTTAACGCACTCATGAGGAGCCCCTGATCTTAAAGGTGCAAAGACGCAAGACGCAAAATTTCGTTTTGCGTTGTCGTTTTGGTGTCAACAATACCGGCAACGAGACCATTGCTCATAACCAGAATACGATCCGTGATCCCTAACAATTCCGGCATTTCGGAAGAAATAATAATGATCCCTTTATTCTTTTTCGCCAGCTCGGCAATCAGCTGATAAATTTCAAACTTCGCGCCGACGTCAATACCGCGGGTCGGTTCATCCAGCATCAGAATTTCTGGCTGGGTTAATAACCAACGTCCGATAATGACTTTCTGCTGGTTACCGCCTGACAGAGAACCAATTTGGGTGCGGTGTCCTGGCGTTTTCACGCGCATGGAGTCAATAACCCATTGGGTATCGCTCTTCATGCGGGAGTTATCCAGCAGTCCGACTTTGTTTTTGTAATTGCGAATGTTAGAAATTAACGAGTTAAAGTTAATATCCAGATAGGCATAAATACCGGTCGAACGACGCTCTTCCGTCACCAGCGCAAAACCATTATTAATGGCTTCGTTGGCGTTGTGGTTGTTAATTTTCTTACCGTGCAGCGTAATAGTGCCTTCGGCTTTCTCACGGATACCGAACAGGGTTTCCACGATATCGGTACGTTTTGCCCCGACCAGACCGGCAATCCCCAGGATTTCGCCCTTATGCAGGTCGAAGGAGACGTCGCGAATAGACGGCTGACGCAACGAGGTCAGATTGCGCACTTCCAGGATCACTTCGCCCGGCTTGTTTTCTTTGTCCGGGAAGCGCTGGTTAAGGGAACGGCCGACCATCATGGCGATGATCTTGTCCATGTCCAGCCCTTCCAGCGGCTGCGTGGCAATCCACTGACCGTCGCGCAGAATGGTAATCTCATCGCACAGCTGGAAGATCTCTTCCATTTTGTGGGAGATATACACAATGCCGCAGCCGCGATCTTTTAGCTTACGAATAATGGTAAAAAGGTGATTAACCTCTTTTTCCGTTAATGACGATGTCGGTTCGTCCATGATGACGATTTTCGCATCATAGGAGAACGCTTTGGCGATTTCGATCATCTGCATCTGGGAGACGGATAATGTTCCCACGCGGGCGCGCGGATCGATATCAATATCCAGCTCATCAAAAATCGCTTTGGTGTCGCGATACATTTTGTCCTGATCGACAAAGACACCCTTGGTTGGATAACGCCCCAACCACATGTTATCCATGACTGAACGCTGCAGCACCAGGTTTAATTCCTGGTGAACCATCGAGATACCGTTTTCCAGTGCTTCTTTCGCTGAATGGAAATCGATCTCTTTCCCCTGAAAAAGAATGCTGCCAGAATCTTTTTGATAGATCCCAAAAAGACATTTTAATAATGTTGATTTACCCGCACCGTTCTCCCCCATCAGGGCATGAATAGAGTGAGGACGAACTTTTAAATTAACATTATCGAGTGCCTTAACGCCGGGAAATGACTTGTTGATACCGCTCATTTCCAACAGGTATTCACCGGATGACTGAGTATTTGTGCTGACCATAATTATACCTTGTTGGCCTCGCATATCGCGTTATAAAAGGGCGCAACGAATTGCGCCCAGTGGAGACAGTACCGCTAACTTATTTACCGATAAACTCAGCCAGGTTGGACTGGTCTACGCCCACGTAAGGTACGCGAACGATTTTGTTTTCAATTTTCCAGCTGGTGCCATCTGCCGCGCCTTTGCCATCGGCCAGGTTTTTCGCCAAATCGAAGGTCGCTTTCGCCTGGTTGTTGGCATCGTTCAGAACGGTACCGGCCATCGCACCGGATTTAACCAGCGCCAGCGCTTCTGGCAGTGCATCTACGCCGAACACAGGAATGGAGGATTTGTTGTGTGCTTTCAGCGCTTCTACCGCACCCATTGCCATCGCATCGTTGTTGGCGATAACCACTTCGATTTTGTTTGCGTTAGGGCCGGACAGCCACGCGTCCATTTTATCTTTCGCCTGAGCGGTATCCCACATCGCGGTATCTAACGCCAGCTGCTGGGTTTTCAGACCCTTGTCGTTCAGCTCTTTGATAACGTAGGTGGTACGGGCTTCAGCATCCGGGTGGCCGGGTTCGCCTTTCAGCAGCACGAACTGAATCTGACCGTCTTTGTTCAGGTCCCAGTTCGGGTTCGCCGCCCAGTGTTTCGCGATCAGATCGCCCTGAATAATACCGGACTCTTTGGAGTCGGTACCGACGTAATACGCTTTGTCGTAGCTATCCAGCGCTTTACGGGAAGGTTCTTTGTTGAAGAAGACGATTGGCACGTTCTGGCCGCGCGCTTTTTCAATAACCGTGCCTGCTGCAGCCGGGTCAACCAGGTTGATGGCCAGGGCTTTCACGCCTTTCGCCAGCAGAACGTCGATCTGGTCGTTCTGTTTGGACTGGTCGTTCTGGGAGTCGTTCATCAGCAGCTGAACGTCTGGCGCTGCTTTCGCATCTTTCTCAATCGCTTTACGTACAACAGACATGAAGTTGTCGTCGTATTTATAGATGGTCACACCAATACGGGTATCCGCAGCGTGCGCTGCTGCACCAAAAAGCATGCTTGCCATTACGGCAGACAGGGTCAACACCTTCTTATTCATGGTATCTCCGGTTTTTTTTATGCAGGGTAGTTCTTGTGAATAACGATCGGCGGGCAGGTGTTAATAAAACGTTACTGACAGCCGAAGTTCACTTATAAAATTTCTATCTTCCGTGTTCGGTAACGCTCCAGAAATGCGTTTTATTCGTTGTTTGCGGCACATTGGCTATAGTGAAAGTGAATAATCACCGTTACATAGCGTTTCAGCCCCTAAAACGCTGACATCATAGTCAGCGCCTTGTTAAGATACTGTGAATTTACTCACAGATTGAAAACGGTTACATCACCTCAAGTAATCAGTTAGTGATCGGAACCACAATTTGCCGGGCCGCGACGGAGTGCCGACGCACTAAAGTCGGCATGAAACAGTGCGTTGCGCCCGGATCCAGCAGCCCTGCAGCCCCCTGTAACGCCAGCTCAGTCGCCAGTTTCGCCATAGAAGCAATGGGGTAACGCACCGTTGTCAGCTGCGGGTCGGTGTAACGGGCAATCGGGATATCATCAAAACCAATGAGTGATAAATGCTGTGGCACCGCAATGCCGTTATCCTTCAGCGCCGTCAGGGCGCCTGCCGCCATGCTGTCGTTATAGGCAAACACCGCAGTAAGCTGCAGGTTGCGGCCCAGCAGCTCCACCATTGCCGCCTCGCCGCCCTGCATGTCCGGCGTACCGGTGCCCGTCCAGCTTTCTGACGGCGTAATGCCGTGCTCTTTCAGAGCGCTTTGCCACCCCTCGCGCCGCAGGTCGTCATCTTCAATATGATGGCTGGAGGCCAGATAACCGATCCGCTGATGCCCGTTGTTGATGAGCATTTTCGTCGCCATCATGGCGCCGCTGACGTTATCCAGCCCGACGCAGCGATGGGCATAGCCGGGAACGATGCGGTTGATCAACACCATGCCCGGGATCTGATCCATAAAGCCGGTTAGCTCTTCATCGCTCAAGGCTTTTGAGTGGACAATCAAGGCGTTACAGCGCTGGCGGATCAGCACTTCGATGGCATGGCGCTCCTTTTCCGCCTCATGATAGCTATTGCCGATCAGGACATATTTCTGATGCTGCTGGGCGACCACGTCGACCGCTTTAACCAGCGCGCCGAAAAAGGCATCCGATACATCCATCACCACCACGCCGATGGTGTCGCTGACCTGCGTCGCAAGCGCCTGGGCATTGGCATTTGGCCGGTACCCGAGCTGGGTCACGGCTTTCATTACGGTTTCACGGGTTTCAGGGCTGACCAGCGCGCTATTGTTCAGCACGCGTGAGACGGTAGCCACAGAAACGCCCGCCTGACGGGCGACGTCACGAATGGTGATCATATTCACCATCCTTCAAAGGATTGCAGCAACTCACAGACACCCCCTGTGTTTAGCAAGGTGGCTATTTTGGCAGCGAGAGAAAGGGGACTACGTGAAGAAGCTCACACTCATGAAAACGCTTACATCCGTTTTGTTAATGATTGTGATCCAGATCGTTATCTGGATGTGTTCCTCAATGATACCCCTGAAGCATGTGCGGTTAACTGACGCCACACCCACTCCAGCGGTCCCTGGCGGAAATAGCGTAGCCAGAGAACAGAAAACGCCAGGTTAATCACCCAGACCGGAATAACAAACGCCAGCAGCGTGAGGCGGTCGAATTTCATAAACAGGCCAAATCGATAGAAAAGCGTGGTGCAGAGAAGCGTTTGCAGGAGGTAATTGCTCAGCGCCATGCGGCCCACGCAGGCGATAGCGCTGACGATCCACAGGCGGGAAAGCGTTGGCCAGAAGCCATAGATCAGCGCCGCGTAGCCGACGGTCTGGAACGGCGCGCTCAGTTCGCGCGGCACCTGGAGCAGGAACGCGCACCAGCGGTAATCCCAGTGGATGTGCCACTGCGTGATTATCGCTGGGAGGTTAATCAGCACGCCGATCAGCACCAGCCCGACCCCCGTTCGCCGATAGTGACGCAGGCTGAACTCCCCTTTCAGCCAGCCGGTGCGCATCAGTGACGCGCCCATCAGCATCATGCCCGCCAGCTGCCAGCCGTATTGCGCGCCCAGCGCAAGGAGGTTATCCCCCAGCATATCCGCGCGGTTGCTTATCGCTTCCGTACCGCCTTTCAGCTTCCAGTACTGTTCGTACTGCAGGTTAGCGGCATCCGGGATCCAGGAACGGTTCGTCGCCTCGCCGGAGATCATCCCCAGCAGCAGCAGGACCCCAAGCCCCATGACATAGAGCATCACGCCGGTGTTAAACAGGCTTTTTACGCTGTGCGCATCGCGAATCAGACGCCAGCAGATGAGCCCGACTAACCCATACGCGAGAAGAATATCGCCGTCCCAGAAGAACAGGCCATGGATAAAGCCGAGGAGAACCAGCAGCGTCAGGCGCGACTGGATCCAGCGCGTACCGCGTTTGAGGAGGAGTTGCAGGCCTGCACCAAACAGCAGGGCAAACAGCGTGAGGAATTTAACCTGCGCGAAGAGATCGAGGACAGCCCAAGTCCAGGCATCACTGCGCGTGATGTCGCCATACCAGGCAGGATTGAGATAAGCCGCCTTCGGCAGGCCGAAGGCGCTGATATTAAGCAGCAGGATACCGAGAATGGCGACGCCGCGAACAAAATCGAGCGTGACGTTTCGCTCCATGGTTCCTGCCCTGTAAGACTTAGTTGTGGTGACGTACGGCGCGCAGGAACTCCTGGCGGGTATTCTGGCTCGATTTAAACAGGCCGCCCAGCGACGTGGTGGTCGTTGCACTGGTCGCATCACGCACGCCGCGCGCCTTCACGCAGTAGTGAACCGCGTCGATAGAGACGGCCACGTTATTGGTGCCCAGCAGCGTTTGCAGCGCGGTCAGGATCTGCTGCGTCAGACGCTCCTGCACCTGCGGACGCTGAGCAAAGAACTGCACGATGCGGTTGATTTTCGACAGGCCAATCACCGTATCTTTTGGGATATACGCCACGGTCGCTTTACCGTCGATGGTCACGAAGTGGTGTTCGCAGGTGCTGGTCAGCGTGATATCGCGTACCGTCACCATTTCATCCACTTTCATCTTGTTTTCAATGACGGTGATTTTCGGGAAGTTGGCGTAATCCAGCCCGGAAAAAATTTCGTCGACGTACATTTTCGCGATGCGGTGCGGCGTCTCCATCAGACTGTCGTCACTCAGATCGAGATTCAGCAGCTCCATGATCTCGGTCATATGACCGGCAATCAGACGCTTGCGGGTTTCATTGTCCAAATCCTGTACGGGCGGACGCAGTGGCGTTTCAAGACCGCGCGCAACCAGGGCTTCGTGGACCAGGGCAGCTTCTTTACTGAGTGATGACATTTTGTTCTCCTGCAGGTGTGGCGTCTTTTGCCCTCGTTGTGGCAAAAGTATGCGCTCATTGTGCGTGAGGCGGCGCACATAATCCAGTATTCACGACGATAATTATTGCAATTGCTGTTGCCTTTCAGCGTGACGATTCCAGACCAGCGCTCCGCCGACGAACAGCGCAACGCCCGCCAGCCCCAGCGCGGGCTCCAGCCGGTGGGTAAGCCAGGTTGATAACGCCGAGGTCATCGGGCCAATCAATTGACCAATCGCATACCCGGTGGTGAGCAGGCCTGCCATATAACGCGTATGGTTTGGCGCCAGCTCGCGGCCGTATAAAAGAGAGAGCTGCACGGCACACAAAAAACCGCCGCCCACCAGCAGCCCGCCCGTCAGCAAACCGCCAATCCCCGGCAGCAGCCAGGCCGCCAGCACGCCAGCCCCCTGTAACCACAGCACGATAGCCAGCCTGCGGTTCGCCGTTGAGGTGTGGCGTAAAAGAATACTGAGCGCAATGCCCACCACGGCGGCGATACCAAAAAACGGCCAGACAAACTGGGCGAACAGGCTGCCGGGAAAACGCACCGCAGCCATTTGCGACAGAAATGTCGCCGGGAGGATATAGCCAAACCCGGCCAGGCTGTAGCTCCAGACCAGGCGCTTTAAATCCGCCGTCAGCACCAGGGGCTCCGGCGCGGTGCCGGGGCGATGGAGCTGCCCGGATCGCGGCAGGTAGCGCGCCACCAGCGCAATCAGCACCAGCGCCAGCACGCCGTAGATTTGCCATGCCGCCCCGGCCGAAAGGGATTTCGCCTGGATATAGACGGCGAGCAGCCCGCTCAGGGCAATGCCCGCCCCTGGCCCGGCAAACACGGCGGCGCTCAGGCCCGGTTTACCCAGCTGCCCCAGCCGTTCGTTGGTCCAGGCGGCAATGAGTACCATCGACCAGCCGCTCATGCAGCCAATCACGAAGCGCAGCATGCCGTGCACGACGGCGTTATCCGCCGCCGCGGAGAGCAGCGTCAGCGCAACCGCGCCGGTGATGCCAAGCCAGAGGCGCGTTTCCACAAAGCGGTGCGCGCGCATGGCATCCCATGCGCCCACCAGATAGCCCAGATAATTCATCGCCGCCACCAGACCCGCGCTGGTCAGCGTAAGCTGCCCGGCAGCAATCATGAGCGGCACCTGAGGCGTAAAGGCAAAGCGCCCTATCCCCATCGCCACCACCAGAACGACAAATCCACTGAGCGCAATACGCAGCGCCATGACCGCTCCAATTGTTAAAGAAAAGTAAATTTATGATGCAGCATCTCGCCGTCTGGCGAAAGTGAAAGTTACTCACAGGTCAATGAAAAGGCTGTATTATGGTTTTTATGAATACGCATTCTCATTAAGGAGCCCTGCATGGAACTGCTCGAAGAGCACCGTTGTTTTGAAGGTCGACAGCAGCGCTGGCGGCATGATTCCACCGTCCTGAACTGTGCGATGACGTTCAGCATTTTCCTGCCGCCGACGGAAAATCCGCCGGTTCTGTTCTGGCTTTCGGGCCTGACCTGCAACGACGAAAACTTCACCACCAAAGCGGGCGCACAGCGACTTGCCGCCGAGCTGGGTATTGCGCTGGTGATGCCTGATACCAGCCCGCGTGGCGATGATGTGGCCGACGATGCAGGATACGACCTGGGTAAAGGCGCCGGGTTTTATCTCAATGCGACCGAGCAGCCGTGGGCAGGCCACTACCGCATGTATGACTACATTCGCGACGAGCTGCCCGCGCTGATTCAGTCCGGGTTTGCGGTAAGCGACCGCTGCGCCATCAGCGGACATTCTATGGGCGGTCACGGGGCGCTGATCATGGCGTTAAAAAATCCGGGAAAATACGTCAGCGTGTCGGCATTTGCGCCAATTGTGAACCCAATGCAGGTGCCGTGGGGGCAGAAAGCCTTCACGAACTATCTGGGTGAAGATGAAGCAAAATGGCAGGAATGGGACAGCTGTGCGCTGATGCTGGCCAGCAGCTCGGCAAATGCGATCCCGGTGCTTGTCGATCAGGGCGATGCGGATCAGTTCCTCGCCGGGCAGCTACAGCCTGCGGTGCTGGCAGAAGCGGCCCGCCAGAAGGACTGGCCGCTGACGCTGCGCATTCAGCCGGGGTATGACCACAGCTATTACTTCATCGCGTCATTTATTGAGGATCATCTCCGCTTCCATGCGGAGCATTTGTTTGGGTAAGTGCGAGTGTGTGCGCTCTGATGCCCTCACCCTGGCCCTCTCCCACAGGGAGAGGGAACAAATACTAAAAACGGCAACTTACGTTGCCGTTTTGCTTTTACCCTGGCCGCATCAGAACTTGTAATCCACACCGACAAAGTAGCGACGGCCATCTTCCGTATAGCTGTAATCGTCGCGGCTCAGATCTTTATCCAGCAGGTTCTGCACGCCCGCGCGTAGCTTCACGCTTTTCGTCGCCTGCCAGGCGGCGCCGGTATTCCAGATGACATAGCCACCCGGCGTTGCTGCACTGCTGGTCAGCGCGCGTTTCTCACCGGTGTAGTTGCCCTGAACGTAGAACGACCAGTCCTGCGTCGCCTTCCAGTCAACGGTACCGTTGGCGGTGTGGAACGGCAGATCGGACAACGGCTTGTTGCCGCCGTTGCTGATATCGCGACCATCGTTGTAGGTGTAGTTCAGGGTCAGTTTCCAGTCGTCCGCCAGCGGGAGTTTCAGCTCGGTCTCCACCCCGCGGATGCGCGCCTTGTTAACGTTGTAGTAGCGGAAAATCGGCTCACCGTCCGCATTCAGGCCAACGTAGTTAGGGTAACCCTGGGCCTGTTTTGCATTGGCCGTACGGCTGATGCTGATGCGGTCATCCACGTTATTCTGGAAGGTTGTGACGCTGGCCTGCACGCCCTCTAACCAGCCCTCTTCCCCGCTGTAGTACAGACCGAATTCGAAGCTTTCGCTGGTTTCCGGTTTCAGATCCGGGTTACCGACAATCTCACAGGCACCGCGACACGAGCCGGTGACCCAGTCCGGGCTCAGCTGGAGCAGTGACGGCGCTTTAAACGCGGTAGCCCAGCCCCCTTTCACCGTTACGGTATCGGTCGCGTTGTAAACCAGATAGGCTCGCGGGCTCCAGTGGTCACCGTAGGTATCATGGTCATCCATACGGATGCCGGTGGTCAGCGCCAGAGGTTCAAAGAGACGCCACTCATCTTCAAGGAACAGGGCATACTGGCTTGTCGAGGTACTGCTGCTGGAACCGCCCGTCAGGTTGACCGGATCTTTCAGCTTATCGTGACGCCATTCCCCACCGAAGGTCAGCAGCTGGTTGATTTCACCCAGCGGCAGCACGTATTTTCCGTCCACCGCGTTGCTCTCGGAGGTGATCGGATTGCTGTTACCCGGGTTTTTGTTATCCACCTTTTCGCCGTAAACCTTCAGCTCGCTGTTGCCGACGCCCCAACGGCCGTTGTGGCTGAGAGAGTAGTTCTGACGTTCAAGGCGGTTTTTGTCGAGGGAATCCGAGTCGCGATCCTGACGGTCGAAGCCGTAGCCCGCCGTAAAGTCGTGGTTTTCAGACGGTGTCCAGGCGAACTCCACATTCGCATCGCGGCTGGTGAAGCCCTCAATGCGCGGCGTTTCACCGCTCGCCGTGGTAGAGGACTTCTGCTGACCGTCTTTCTCACGCTTCGCGAGGCTACCGTAGGCTTTCAGCCCCAGCAGGCCGTCCACCAGCGGACCGCTGGTATAGAACTGACCGTTGTAGGTGTCTCCACGGTCGCGGTGCTCCTGAATTGTGGAATCGGCGCTCAGGGTGCCCGTCCACTTCTGGCCGATTTTTTTGGTGATAATGTTCACCACGCCGCCCAGCGCATCGGAACCGTACAGAGAAGACATCGGTCCGCGCACCACTTCGATTCGTTCGATGGCGTCAACCGGAACCCAGTTGAGGTCGAAATCATTATGGCGGAAAACCGCGTTACGCGAGTTAACGCGCTTGCCGTCGATCAGGATCAGCGTGTAACTGCTGTCCAGTCCACGAATACTTACCCCTTTACGGTTGTCCCCTTCGCTCGTGAGCTGAACGCCCGGCACCTCCCGTAACACATCTTTCAGATTCTGAACGGGTTTGCGCTGCAAATCTTCCTGGGTAATCACGCTGATGCTTGCCGGGGCGTCTTTCAGGTTTTGCTCGGTCGCGGAGGCCGTTACAACCATTGTGTCGCCGGATTCCGCTGCGATAACAGGCAGGGCCAGGGACATTGCGGACGCACAAAGTCCTCCCCTGACGAAGGGATTCAACCTAAACATTCCATATCTCCATGAGGTAAATACAACTAAATCAAATCATCATTGCTCACAGCGTCTTCCTTGCCGCCCACATCTGCGGTGGGTCGGTGACACGCTTATTTTTGATAACGATAAAGCAAACGATAATTATTATCAATTAAATTGTTAAGAAATATATCTTTGTATCAGAATGCGGGAATAAAAAAACCCGCTCGATTGAGCGGGTTAAAAGAGAGGAAGTGCGGTTATTGTTTAAATCGTTCCGGGAATTCCATTTCACTGTAGCGAACGAATTTTGTTCCTTTCGTCAGCTTGTAGCCAAACCAGATGACGAGGAACAGCGGAATACCAATGTAGGTCGCCGTCACGGCGCCCCAGTCAATGGTGTCCGCCAGGAACGCTTCATAGTTCTGTCCCAGCGTAATGATCAGGCACAGAATGAAGGCGAAAATAGGACCCAGTGGGAAGAAGCCGGAGCGATACGGCAGCGAGTTAATATCGTGACCCTGCTTGACGAAACCGCGGCGGAAACGGTAGTGGCTAATAGCAATCCCCAGCCAGGCAATAAAGCCCGTCATCCCGGACGTGTTAAGCAGCCACAGGTACACCGTCTGGTTGCCAAACATGGAGGTCAGGAAGCACAGACCGGCAATCACCGTTGTTGCGTAAAGCGCGTTACGCGGTACACCGCCACGGGACAGCTTCGCGAAGATACGCGGCGCCTTACCGTCGCATGCCAGCGTGTAGAGCATACGGGTGGACGCGTACATCCCGGAGTTACCGGCTGAAAGCACAGCGGTCAGGATAACGGCGTTCATCACTGCCGCAGCTGAAAGCAGACCGGCGTGCTGGAAGACCAGCGTGAACGGGCTGACGCTAATGTCTTTTACGTCATTACGCAGCAGGCTTGGATCGGTGTACGGGATGATCAGGCTGATAATCAGGATCGCGAACACATAGAACAGCAGGATACGCCAGAATACCTGACGGACCGCACGCGGAATATTTTTCTCCGGATTCTCTGACTCACCGGCGGCGATACCAATCAGCTCGGTACCCTGGAACGAGAAGCCGACAATCATCGCCACGCCAATCATCGCCGAAAGGCCACCGGCAAACGGCGCATCGCCTATCGCCCAGTTACTCCAGCCCGCAGGTTCTGCGCCTTTGAAAATACCAACGATCATCGCCACACCGACGACGATAAAGATGATGACGGTTGCCACTTTGATCAAAGAGAACCAGTATTCCGCTTCGCCGAAACCGCGCACGGAGATGTAGTTCAGCAGGAAGATGACGGCGAGGAACAGGGCGCTCCAGATCCAGCCCGGCGTATCCGGGAACCACCAGTTCATCACCAGCTGTGCGGCGACAAGGTCAACGGCGATAGTGACCGCCCAGTTGTACCAGTAGTTCCAGCCCAGCGCGAAGCCGAAGCCTTCTTCAACGTATTTTTGACCGTAGGTCGAGAACGAACCGGATACCGGCATGTACGCGGCCAGTTCGCCGAGACTGGTCATCAGGAAGTACACCATCAGGCCAATCAGGATATAAGAGAAGAGTGCCCCACCCGGGCCGGCTGCCGAAATCGTTGCGCCAGAGGCAACGAAAAGACCTGTACCGATTGAGCCGCCAATGGCGATCATCGTCAGGTGACGCGCCTTGAGTTCACGACGTAGCGTGGGCGCTTCTGTGGTTTTAATTTCTGAAACCATATGAAAATGCTGTCCATTCAATAAATGAGGCGCGATTGTAGCAGACGATCCGCGTTCCTTCCGGCAGAAATACTCAGTTATAAGAGAGCTTCATGACTCGGCCAGGATTATAAGTAAAGCATAAAAATGTAGGGTGACAGGCGCGCGTAGCCCCGGTAAGCGAAGCGCCACCGGGAAACGTTAAATGGCGCAGTAGCGCAGAAAACGCTGCAGAGAGCTGGAAAGGTGTTTCTGACGATGATGGATGCACCACAGGGTACGCACCAGTTTCGGCAACGGAACCGGGATTTCAACCAGCGACCCCGTCTCAAGCTGTTCGGCAATGACGCGCCGGGAAAGACAGCTGATCCCCAGGCCATGACGCACCGCGTGCTTGATAGCCTCAGAGTTCCCAAGCTCCATCCCTAACTGGAAATGCGGCAGATGGGAAAGCAGCAGATAATCGACAATTTCACGCGTGCCGGAGCCCTGCTCGCGCAGGATCCACTGCGCCTGCGCCAGGCGCTCCAGCGTCACCTCGCCCTGCAATAACGACGAGGCCGGGGACGCAAACACCACCAGCTCATCCTCCAGCCAGGGCTCGGCAATGATATCGACGTTATGGCAGGGTCCTTCGATGAGGCCGATATCCACGCGGAAATCGATCACCGCGTTGATAACGTCCTGGCTGTTACCCACGCTCATCTCCAGCGGCAGGGTTGGGAAATCCCGGCGGTAGCGGGCAATCACTTCCGGCAGAATGTAGTTCCCAATGGTGCTGCTGGCGTAGACGCGGATCGCACCGTTGTCTTCGCGGAACAGCTGTTCGATTTCGATAGCCTGCTCCAGCAGCGCCAGCGCGCGTGGATAAAGAAGACGGCCGTGCTCGTTGACTACCAGTCGCTTCCCTACCCTGTCGAACAGCTGCACGCCCAGCTGTCCTTCAAGATCGGTCAGCGCCGCGCTGACCGCAGACTGCGAGAGCGCCAGCATTTGTGACGCCTGGGTCGTCGAGCCGCTTTTTAGCACCTCGGCAAACACTTCCAGCTGACGCAATGTAATGTGCATGGTTACTTACCACTTATATAGATTGATTATAAGTATATAATCAATTTTATTTTTAAGCCAGAGCGCCGTAACCTTTAGCCAGACAAAGGAGAAGGTTATGTCAGAAATCACCCTACAACATCATCGTACAGTGTGGCACTTCGTGCCGGGCCTCGCGCTTAGCGCAGCAGTGACCGCCGTAGCGCTATGGGGCGGCAGCATCCCGGCTATCGCAGGCGCAGGTTTTAGCGCGTTGACGCTGGCCATTTTGCTGGGCATGGTCGTGGGAAATACGGTTTACCCACATATCTGGAAATCCTGCGACGGCGGCGTGATCTTTGCCAAACAGCACCTGCTGCGTCTCGGGATCATCCTTTACGGCTTCCGTCTCACCTTTTCGCAGATTGCGGACGTGGGCGTGAGCGGAATTGCCATCGACGTCCTGACCCTGACCAGCACCTTTTTACTGGCCTGCTTTATTGGCCAGAAAATATTCGGCCTGGATAAGCAAACCAGCTGGCTGATCGGTGCCGGGAGCAGTATCTGCGGGGCCGCGGCGGTGCTGGCAACAGAGCCCGTTGTTAAAGCCGAAGCCAGCAAGGTAACCGTGGCGGTGGCGACGGTGGTGATCTTCGGTACGCTGGCGATCTTCCTCTACCCGGCCATGTATCCGCTGGTGGCCCACTGGTTCAGCCCTGAAACCTACGGCATCTATATCGGCTCGACCATGCACGAAGTAGCTCAGGTGGTGGCGGCAGGACATGCCATTAACCCGGAAGCCGAAAACGCGGCGGTGATTGCCAAAATGCTGCGCGTAATGATGCTGGCGCCGTTCCTGATTTTCCTCGCGGCGCGGGTTAAGCAGCTGGCACCGGCAGGCGGCAGCGAGAAAAGCAAAATCACCATTCCGTGGTTTGCGATCCTGTTCATCGTGGTCGCTATCTTTAACTCCTTCCACCTGCTGCCGAAAGCGGTGGTGGATATGCTGGTGACGCTGGATACCGTGCTGCTGGCGATGGCCATGGCGGCACTGGGGGTCACCACACACGTCAGCGCGCTGAAAAAAGCCGGTGCGAAACCGCTGCTGATGGCACTGGTGCTCTTCATCTGGCTAATTGTCGGGGGCGGTGCGATTAACCTCGCGGTCCATAGCCTGATGGCATAAACCATCTCGTCCTTCTCCTGCTAACCCGCTATCATAAGCGTTTCGGGTTAGCAGGAGTTTTTTTATGAAATATGTTGGAGCGCACGTCAGCGCTGCAGGTGGCCTTGCGAATGCCGCCATTCGCGCCGCCGAAATCGAGGCGACCGCTTTCGCCCTGTTCACCAAAAACCAGCGCCAGTGGCGCGCCGCGCCGCTCACCGCTGACGTGATTGATGATTTCAAAGCCGCCTGTGAAAAGTATCACTACGGGCCAGGCCAGATCCTTCCCCACGACAGCTACCTGATCAACCTCGGTCACCCGGTTGAAGAGGCGCTGGAAAAATCCCGCGAGGCGTTCCTTGATGAAGTTCAGCGCTGCGAACAGCTTGGGCTGACGCTGCTGAACTTCCATCCGGGAAGCCATCTGATGCAAATCGATGAAGATGCCTGCCTGGCGCGCATTGCCGAATCCATCAACATCACGCTGGACAAGACCAAAGGCGTCACCGCGGTAATAGAGAATACCGCCGGTCAGGGCAGCAACCTCGGCTTTAAGTTTGAACATCTGGCGGCGATCATCCACGGCGTGGAGGATAAATCCCGCGTTGGCGTGTGCATTGATACCTGCCACGCGTTTGCCGCCGGCTATGACCTGCGCACCACCGAGGCAACGAAAAACACGTTCGATGAGTTCGAGCGCATTGTTGGCTTTAAGTACCTGCGCGGAATGCACTTAAACGATGCGAAAAGCGCCTTTGGCAGCCGCGTTGACCGCCACCACAGCCTGGGTGAAGGCAACATTGGCCACGATGCGTTCCGCTTCATTATGCAGGACGCCCGCTTCGACGGTATTCCGATGGTGCTGGAAACCATTAATCCGGACATCTGGGCTGAAGAGATTGCCTGGCTGAAGGCACAGCAAACCGCTGAGCAGGCGGCATAAAAAAAGCCGGGTGCATAATGCAACCCGGCTTTTTTGTGGTTTATCGCTTACGCTGCTTTCGCCACGACTTCCGCTTCAGGACGTTTCAGCACCGCGTATGACAGACCCGCCACCAGCGTACCGGCAACGATGGCCAGCAGGTAGCCCAGCACCGGCGTGATGGCGCCAGGGATAAGCAGCACGAACAGACCGCCGTGTGGTGCCATCAGTTTTGCGCCAATCGCCATGGAGATCGCCCCGGTCACTGCACCACCCGCGATACAGCACGGCAGTACACGCATTGGGTCACGGGCCGCGAACGGAATCGCACCTTCGGTGATGAAGCACAGACCCAGCACCAGCGCGGCTTTACCGCCTTCCTGCTGCGCTTTATCGAACTTACGACGGGCAATAATCGTCGCCAGGCCGAGCGCCAGAGGAGGCACCATACCTGCCGCCATGATCGCTGCCATCGGTGCGTAGGTCTGGGTACTCAGCAGGCCAACACCAAAGGCGTACGCCGCTTTGTTCACCGGACCACCCATGTCGGTACACATCATGCCGCCGAGGATTGCGCCCAGCAGAACCGCGTTCGCGGTGCCCATGGTTTGCAGCCAGTGGGTCAGACCCGCCAGGATGCCCGCAACCGGCTTACCAATCAGGTAAATCATCGCCAGACCGACCACCAGGCTGGAAATCAGCGGGATGATCAGAATCGGCTTCAGCGCTTCCATACTCTGCGGCAGCTTGAGCTTCGAGCTGATGAGCTTCGCGACGTAACCGGCCAGGAAGCCCGCGATAATCCCGCCGATAAAGCCAGAACCGGTGCTCACGGCCAGCATACCGCCGATAAGCCCCGGCGTCAGGCCTGGACGGTCAGCGATGGAGAAGGCAATAAAGCCTGCCAGAACGGGAACCATCAGTGCGAACGCGGAACCGCCGCCAATCTGCATTAACGCAGCGGCCAGCGTGCCTTGCTCTTTAAACGCGGTAATACCAAATGCGAACGAGAGGGCGATACACAGACCACCTGCAACTACCATCGGCAGCATGTAAGACACACCGGTCAACAGATGGCGATAGGCGCCTGCAGACTCTTTCTTACCTTCCGTCGCGGTTTGACGCGCGCCGGTTGCCTGATACGGCTTCGCTTCCACCAGCGCTTTATCAAACTCCTGCGCGGTCTTTTTCAGCGCCAGGCCGGTAGACGTGCGGTACATTGGCTTACCGGCAAATTTCGCCAGGTCCACTTCGATATCCGCCGCCACAATCACCAGATCGGCCTCAGCCACTTCTTCAGGGGTGATAGCGTTGCCGGCACCGACGGAGCCGCGCGTTTCAACTTTAACCCACCAGCCGCGTTTTTTCGCTTCGGTTTCAATGGCCTCAGCCGCCATGAAGGTGTGAGCTACGCCCGTCGGGCAGGCCGTCACCGCAACAACGCGTTTCGGACCCGTGGCCGCAGCCGGTGCCGTCGCGACAGGCGCGCTGTAGACAGACGCGTGCCCTTTCGCTTCGCTCAGGAACAGTTCCGGATGTGCCACCGCGCGATTAATATCGCCCAGCCACACTTTTTTGCCGTTCAGCGCACTGTCAGCCGGGATGTTGTCGCCCAGGACAATGACCAGTTCGGCATCGCCCGGGTTATCAATGATCTCGAGATGTGCTTTGTTCGCCGCCGCTCCCAGCAAGGTCTTCGCCATATAGGCGCGAGCCTGTCCGAGACCGGAGTCAATGATCAGCAGCGTTTTCATTATTCCTCTCCTGCTGTTAGTTAAAAGGTTTTAAGTCAACGCGCGCCATCATCGCGGCTAACTGGGTACGATCGGTAATACCGACATTGCTCTGGCTTACGGCCAGGGCAGCAACGGCAGTGGCAAGACGTAAAGTATGTTCACTGGATTCACGCATCAGCAGACCATAAATCAGGCCGCCAACCATCGAATCCCCTGCGCCAACGGTGCTGACAACGTCAACCGACGGCGGTTTGGCGATCCATTCGCCAGAAGCGTTAACCCACAACGCTCCTTCTGCACCAAGCGAGATAACCACGTGAGCGATACCCTGCTCGCGCAGCGCATGGGCAGCGTCAATCACATCTTTTAATTCCGGCAGCTTACGACCCGCCCAGATCTCCAGCTCGCGGCGATTCGGCTTCACCAGCCACGGCGAAGCTTTCAGACCGGCAACCAGCGCGTCGCGGCTGCTGTCAAAAATAATGCACGGGCACTGGCTGCGCAGACGCGTCATCCAGTCGGTAAACGCTTCCGGGCTCACGCCGGACGGCAGGCTGCCGCTGACGCAGACCATGTCAAACTGACCAAGCCAGGTCAGAGAGTCGTTAACAAAACGCTCCCAGTCAGACGGCGTCACTTCGAAGCCAGAGAAGTTCAGATCGGTCACTTCACCGTCTTTCTCCGTCAGCTTGACGTTGATTCGGGTGCGGCCCTGAACAACCTGAAAACGGTTGGCAATGCCCAGCTCGCTGAACAGCTGCTGGAAACCATCCTGGTTATCTTTACCGAGGAATCCACCCACGGTGACGTCGATACCGAGATCCTTGAGCACTTTCGCGACGTTAATCCCTTTGCCCGCAGCATGCAGGCCAGTGGTACGCACGAGGTTGACTTCGCCGCGCTCAATTTCCGGGCAAAATCCTACCAGGTCATAAGCCGGGTTCAGCGTAATAGTCGCAACACGTCTGCTCATTATGCGCCCTCCCCCAGACCTGCCGCGATGGCGTCGCCAATCGCTTTCAGCGCCTGTTCAGCATCAGCACCCTGCGCGGTGAAACGCAGACGGTGGCCTTTCTTCACGCCCAGCGCGACCACTTTCATCAGACTACGGCCGTTGGCCGGTTTGCCCGTGCCATCAAGATTCGCCACGGTGATCTCACTCTCGAATTGTTTAATGGTATTCACCAGCATGGTGCCCGGACGGGCATGCAGGCCGTGCTCGTTGCGTACCACGAACTCCGCGGTCTGCACGTCTTCGGTCGGCGCATCATCACTGGTCAGCAGTGCCAGCACGGTGGAGGCATCAGCGTTCAGCAGTTTTTCAGCTTTGTTGTTCAGCAGCAGATCGCCAAGACGCTTCAGCACGGAAACCGGCTGCTCATCGTTCATTGCCACGGTCACCAGCATGGCCGCGCGCTCGCCTTCTACGTCAAACGCATTAGCCGCGCGGCTCACGGCGATAGCGCTGCGCAGGTTGCCTTCAGCACTGTCATTCAGCCAGATACCCTGACCCAGATTCAACGGCTTATCGTTAATCACGCGCGTCACAAACGTGGCATCCGCCGCGCCGGCTTCTTTCAGACGACCCGCGTTCAGCGCCTGCAGCGTCACCAGATCGGAGGCAACCACGTCCAGCGTCAGCGTTTCGTTATCCAGCTTCAGCGCTTCGCTCTGTTTTTCGCCCATCAGCAAGGCGCGCAGCTCTTCAGCTGTGGTCGCGGACTTCAGCTGTTCAGCCACATCGTCATCGCTCAGGACATGCGTCAGCTGACGCAGCAGGCCTAAGTGTTCGTCGCTGCTGGCCGCGATACCGATAGCCACATACGCCACCTGACCGTTGCCCCAGAGCACGCCCTGCGGGAACTGATAAACCTGAACGCCGGTTTTCAGCACCTGATCGCGGGTGTCGGTTGTGCCGTGCGGAATGGCAATGCCATTGCCGAGGAAGGTTGAGGTCTGCTGCTCGCGGGCCAGCATGCCGTTTACATAGCCGTCCGCGACGTTACCCGCCTGCACAAGCGCAGCGGCAACCTGGCGAATAGCCTCTTCTTTATCCCCGGCCTGAGCGCCCGGGTGGATATCCTGAACAGATAACTGGAACATGGTTCTCCACTCCTGCTGAACTTGAATCGTTTCAGCTTTAATGAGAAAAAATGCGCTAGCCTGCTCCGTTTGTTAAAACAAGATAGCGCTGAAACGTTTCAAAAAGTCTTGCGCTTTCTGCAATGTCTTGCAAGTAAACTCGTATTTGCGATATCAGAATTTAGAGATACAGCACATTTCTTCTTCGTTCAGCTGAATTTTGCTGAAGTTCAGCAAGACAGTTTCAGCTAAGGTCAGCCGGGTGGGACGGAAGTTGAAATGCCATTTTGATTTTTCGTGGCATCATTGACCGCACCCACTGTTTATTTTTTAGCTGACGGCGTAAACTCCGCCCCTCTCTGCTACTCGCTAATTATAAAACATGCATAACACCCCTGCGGCCGTCTCGCCGAAGCCCTTTGATTTGACCTCCGCGGCGTTCCTGGTTGTTGCCTTCTTCACGGGCATTGCCGGTGCGTTACAGACGCCAACATTGAGCCTATTTCTGACAAATGAGGTTCACGTCCGCCCGGCAATGGTCGGCTTCTTTTTTACCGGAAGCGCCATCATCGGCATCCTGGTCAGCCAGTTTCTGGCGGGACGCTCCGACAGAAAAGGCGATCGCAAAAGCCTGATCGTTTTCTGCTGTCTGCTCGGGGTCATGGCCTGCGTTCTGTTTGCATTGAACCGCAACTATTTCATTCTGCTCTTCGTCGGGGTATTCCTGAGCAGCTTTGGCTCAACGGCGAACCCTCAGATGTTCGCCCTTGCCCGCGAACACGCCGACCATACCGGACGTGAAGCGGTGATGTTCAGCTCTGTCCTGCGTGCTCAGGTGTCGCTGGCATGGGTGATTGGCCCGCCGCTGGCCTACGCGCTGGCGATGGGTTTTGGCTTTACGGTGATGTACCTGAGCGCGGCCGTCGCGTTTGTGGTGTGCGGCGCGCTGGTGTGGTTCTTCCTGCCGTCCATGCGCAAAGAGCCGAAAGTGACAACGGGCGTGCTGGAAGCGCCGCGCCGCAACCGCCGCGATGCCCTGCTCCTGTTTGTTATCTGTACGCTGATGTGGGGCACCAACAGCCTGTATATCATCAATATGCCGCTGTTTATTATTGATGAACTGCACCTGTCGGAGAAGCTGGCGGGCATCATGATGGGCACCGCGGCCGGGCTTGAGATCCCGACGATGCTCATTGCGGGCTATTACGCAAAGCGCTTCGGAAAGCGTTTTTTAATGCGCATCGCCGCCATCGCCGGTCTGCTGTTTTATATCGGTATGCTGACGGTACATACGCCGGGGCTGTTGCTGGTTTTACAGCTGCTGAACGCCATTTATATAGGCATTCTCGCCGGGATAGGCATGCTCTATTTCCAGGATCTGATGCCGGGCCAGGCAGGCTCTGCCACCACCCTTTATACTAATACCACCCGCGTGGGCTGGATTATCGCGGGCTCAATGGCCGGTGTCGTTGCAGAAATCTGGAACTATCACACGGTGTTCTGGATTGCGCTGGTGATGTGCACGCTGACGATCGGCTGTCTGGCGAGGATTAAAGACGTTTAGGGCGCGGTGAGCGCTTCCAGCTCAAGAAGGTACGTCATCGCCTGCCCTCGCGTGCTGCCACACATTTCTGCCGTGGGCTGAAGCCCGGAGCAGACTTTCGGGCGCAGCGGTGAGCCAAAGATCATGCACAGGTTCGTTTCCGAGAGCTGAACGCAGCGGGTATTGGCAGGCTTGCCCTCCGGCATTCCTGGAATGGGGCTTGAAATGGACGGTGCAGTACAGCACGCGCCACAATCGGGACGGCAATCCATAAATGCTCTCTTTCGCTGACGATCGCCCGCGCAGTCGGGCATCGCGCGCACAGTAACACCTTTTGCGTATTGATAGCAAAAGCCACGAATTCCTCTTGCCTGAAAGGCCGCGCGCGAGTAATTTGGCGCGATATTTTTTACCTCCCGTAAACAGGATTACTGCAATGCCAAGAGCGAACGAAATTAAGAAAGGTATGGTGCTGAATTACAACGGCAAACTGCTGATTGTGAAAGATATCGATATTCAGGCACCTAGCGCCCGTGGTGCAGCAACGCTGTATAAAATGCGTTTCGCCGATGTGCGTACCGGCCTGAAGGTGGAAGAGCGCTTTAAAGGTGACGATATCGTCGATACCGTGACCCTGACCCGTCGCTACGTTGATTTCTCCTACATCGACGGCAACGAATACGTGTTCATGGACAAAGAAGATTACACCCCGTACATCTTCACCAAAGATCAGATTGAAGAAGAGCTGCTGTTCATCCCTGAAGGCGGCATGCCTGACATGCAGGTCCTGACCTGGGACGGCGTGCTGCTGGCGCTGGAACTGCCCCAGACCGTCGATCTTGAAATCGTGGAAACCGCACCTGGCATCAAAGGCGCATCCGCAAGCGCGCGCAACAAACCGGCTACCCTGACCACCGGCCTGGTTGTGCAGGTGCCGGAATACCTCTCCGCTGGCGAGAAGATCCGCATCCATATCGAAGAAAAACGCTATATGGGTCGCGCTGACTGATTGCGGCGTTTGTCGGGTGGCGGCTTCGCCTTACCCGACCGACAAAAACACAAAAACCGGCTCTCAGGCCGGTTTTTTTGTAGGCCCGGTAAGCGTAGCGCCACCGGGCAACAGCGCTTACAGAAGCTCCGGATACTTCGTCATCTTCAGCGCCAGCTCGACGCCGCGCACTTCCGCCATCCCTTTAAGACGGCCAATCGCCGAATAGCCCGGGTTGGTTTTCTTACGCAGATCGTCCAGCATCTGGTGGCCGTGATCCGGACGGAACGGAATAGGACGCACATCGCCCGCCTGCTTGCGACGCGCCTCTTCCGCCAGAATGGCGTCTACCACCGCTACCATGTTCACATCGCCGCCCAGGTGCGCCGCCTCGTGGAAGGTTTTTGGGTTCTCTTCGCGGCAGGTCGCACGCAAGTGCGTAAAGTGAATGCGATCGCCAAAGGTTTCAATCATCCGCACCAGGTCGTTATCCGCACGCACGCCGTAGGAGCCGGTACACATGGTGAAGCCGTTATAGATGCTGTTTACCGTCTCTTTCAGCCACTGCATATCTTCAATAGTGGAAACAATGCGCGGGAGGCCGAGGATAGGACGCGGTGGATCGTCCGGGTGCACCGCCAGACGCACACCAGCTTCTTCAGCAACCGGCACGATAGCGCGCAGGAAGTACGCCATGTTTTCACGCAGCTGCTGCTTATCAATATCGCCATATTCCGCCAGGCGCGCGCGGAACTGATCCAGGGTATACCCCTCTTCCGCGCCCGGCAGGCCCGCAATGATATTACGGGTCAGCTTTTCGATGTCTGCATCACTGGCGGCGTTAAACCACGCAAGCGCCTGCTGCTGCTCTTCCGCGGTGTAATCCGCTTCGGCGCCGGGGCGTTTCAGAATGTGCAGCTCAAACGCCGCGAAGGCGATCTGGTCGAAACGCAGGGCTTTCGAGCCGTCCGGCATCTGATATTCAAGGTCGGTACGCGTCCAGTCGAGGATAGGCATGAAGTTATAGCAAACCGTATCAATGCCGCAGGCCGCCAGGTTGCGAATGCTCTGCTGATAGTTAGCAATCCAGGTCTGGTAGTCCCCGGAATGGGTTTTGATGTCTTCGTGAACCGGGATGCTCTCTACTACAGACCAGGTTAACCCCTTCTCCGCCAGCAGCGCCTGACGCTGTTGAATTTCTTCAGCCGGCCATACCTGACCGTTAGGAATATGATGCAGCGCCGTGACGACACCCGTTGCGCCTGCCTGGCGCACATCATCAAGAGAAACCGGATCGTTCGGCCCGTACCAACGCCAGGTTTGTTCCATTGCCTCACCCTCTTAAGTTGTTATACCAATATGCGTTACTGCAATGACGACTACCATACATGTTTACCGCTAAGGGTCAACATACCGCCACACATTGATTGATCAAACTCACAGAACGGGGATATTTACGGCTCACCAATTTTATTTGCTGTCATATAACTTTACACTGGCATTGTTAATTAATGGTTAATCAGGTGTGTATCTCATGAAGACAATTGCCTCCACCGCCCTTCCTGCCCAGGTTCAGCAGCCGCGCTACGATCGTCAGCAACTGCGCTCCCGCATCGTCCATTTTGGCTTTGGCGCGTTTCACCGTGCGCACCAGGCATTGTTAACAAACCGGGTGCTTAATGAAAAAGGCGGCGACTGGGGTATTTGTGAGATTAGCCTTTTCAGCGGCGACGTGCTGATGAGCCAGCTGCGCGCGCAGGATCACCTGTTCACCGTGCTGGAGAAAGGGGCAGAAGGCAATGAGGCGATTATCGTCGGTGCCGTCCATGAATGCCTTAACGCAAAGCTGGACTCTCTGCCCGCCATTATTGAGAAATTTTGCGAGCCTCAGGTCGCAATTGTGTCGCTCACCATCACGGAGAAAGGCTATTGCATAGATCCCGCGACCGGGAAACTCGATCTGCACAACGCCCGAATAATCCATGACCTTGAAAACCCCTCAGAGCCACATTCCGCACCCGGGATCCTGGTCGAAGCGCTTCACCGCCGCCACGAGCGCGGCTTGCCTGCGTTTACCGTGCTCTCCTGCGACAATATCCCTGATAACGGGCACGTGGTGAAAAACGCGGTGCTGGGCATGGCGCAAAAGCGTTCCGCAGCGCTGTCTGAATGGATTGACAGCCACGTGAGCTTCCCGGGGACGATGGTTGACAGAATTGTTCCCGCCGCGACGGACGCCTCACTGGCTGAAATCACCGACGCGCTCGGCGTTGAAGATCCGTGCGCCATCAGCTGCGAGCCGTTTATTCAGTGGGTGGTGGAAGATAATTTTGTTGCCGGCCGTCCGGAATGGGAAGTCGCGGGCGTTCAGATGGTGCAGGATGTTCTGCCGTGGGAGCAGATGAAATTGCGCATGCTCAACGGCAGCCACTCTTTCCTGGCATATCTGGGGTACCTCGCGGGCTATGCCCATATTAATGAATGCATGGAGGACGCTGCGTTCCGCGAAGCCGCCCGTCGGCTGATGCTGGACGAGCAGGCGCCCACATTACGCATTAAGGATGTCGACCTCACCGCCTACGCCGATAGCCTGCTCGAGCGCTTTGCCAACCCGGCACTCCAGCATCGGACCTGGCAAATCGCGATGGACGGTAGCCAGAAGCTTCCGCAAAGAATGCTGGACGGGATCCGCGTTCATATCGAGCGAAAAACACCGTGGTCGCTGCTGGCTCTGAGCGTGGCCGGCTGGATACGCTACGTCAGCGGTACCGACGACCGTGGCAATGCGATTGATGTTCGCGATCCCCTCAGCGATAAAATTAGCACGATGGTCAATGCCAGCAGCGACGCCGACCGCGTTAACGCCCTGCTGGGGCTGAGCGAGGTCTTTGGTCACGATCTCGCGCAAAACAGCGCGTTTGTGGAGGCTGTCAGCCAGGCATACCAGCGCATCACCCGCCACGGCGCGCGTCAGGCTGTTATCGAGACGTTAAATATTTAACGATTATTGCGCTTAACGCGAACGGATGAAGCCTCCGTTCGCCCTCCCCCTTCTCACCGGTCACGTTTTTCGCCAGGATAGAGAGATTAGTGTTATAGCATCACAATCCTCATCTGGAGCGCACGTGACCAAAACCAACCTCATCACCGGTTTTCTCGGCAGCGGTAAAACCACCTCAATTCTCCACCTGCTGGCGAATAAAGATCCTGCCGAGAAATGGGCCGTGCTGGTCAATGAATTTGGCGAAGTGGGCATTGACGGCGCCTTGCTGTCATCCAGCGGCGCGATGATTAAAGAGATCCCCGGCGGGTGCATGTGCTGCGTCAATGGCCTGCCGATGCAGGTCGGGCTCAATACGCTGCTGCGTCAGGGCAACCCCGACCGCCTGCTGATTGAGCCCACCGGGCTGGGCCATCCGAAGCAGATCCTCGATTTACTGACCGCCCCGGTTTACGAGCCGTGGATCGACCTGCGCGCCACCCTGTGTCTGCTCGATCCGCGTCAGCTTCTGGATGACAAAGCGGTGGCCAATGAGAACTTCCGCGATCAGCTCGCCTCGGCTGACGTTATTGTCGCGAATAAAGCAGATCGCGCCACGGCTGAAAGCCAGGCCGCGCTGGACGCGTGGTGGCAACATTTCGGCGGCAACCGCACGCGGGTGCAGACCACCCAGGGGAATATTGATAGCGCCCTGCTTGACCTTCCTCGTCTGAACATGGCTGAACTTCCGGCCAGTGCGGAACATCAACATCAACATCATCATCCGGTGAAACAGGGTTTAGCCGCTCTCAGCCTGCCGGAACATCAGCGCTGGCGTCGTAACCTGAACAGCGGCCAGGGATATCAGGCCTGCGGATGGATATTTGATGCTGAAACCGTTTTCGACACCATCGGGATCCTGGAGTGGGCCCGACTTGCTCCCGTCGATCGCGTGAAAGGGATCATGCGCACCCCAGACGGGCTGGTGCGGATCAACCGTCAGGGTGACGATTTCTTTATTGAAACGCAAAATGTGGCGCCGCCTGACAGCCGAATAGAGTTAATTAGTGCGGTTAACGCCGACTGGAATGCCCTCCAGTCCAGCCTGTTGAGGATTCGTTTAAGTTCGGGCGGCTAACGTTGCCCCAGTTTTCACTCTATGCAGAACGTTATGACAACTCGATTTCCCCTGATATTACTGCTTAATGTCGCCGGTCTGGCGCTTTTTTTCTCCTGGTATATCCCGGCGGATCATGGTTTCTGGTTCCCGCTGGATTCTGCCATTTTTCACTTCTTCAACCAGGAGCTGGTGAAGAGCAGCGCGTTCCTGTGGCTGGTGGCAATTACCAACAACCGCGCCTTCGACGGCTTCTCGCTGCTGGCCATGGGCTGCCTGATGCTCTCTTTCTGGCTGAAAGAGGATAAAGCCGGGCGTCGGCGTATTCTCATTATCGGTCTGGTGATGCTGCTGTTTGCCGTTGTCATTAACCAGCTGGCAACTGCGATTATTCCGGTTAAGCGTTCAAGCCCAACGCTATTCTTCACCGATATTTATCGCGTCAGCGAACTGCTGCATATTCCAACAAAAGATGCGTCGAAGGACAGTTTCCCCGGCGATCACGGCATGATGCTGCTTATTTTTTCCGCAATTATGCTTCGCTATTTCGGCAGAAAAGCCTTTGCCATAGCCCTGATTATTTTTGTGGTTTTTGCCTTCCCGCGCGTAATGATTGGCGCTCACTGGTTTACCGATATTGCCGTCGGTTCGCTCTCCGTGGCGCTGATTGCGCTGCCGTGGTGTTTGATGACCCCACTGAGCGACAGGATAATAGCGCTGTTCGATCGCTATCTTCCCGGAAGAGCGCAACAACAATTAAACAAATAACTAACCTAAATTAACGTGAGCTATCAGGGATCGACATGATCCCTGATAGCGTTCTCGCCGCGATCTTTCCCCACTGTCATATTCTCGTCATCATATTCATGATAAAAATGAAGCAATTGCATACTGGCGCAGCGGATCCGTCGCTATTTTGAGCAATTCTATGTTTTTACTTTCTGTATCACATTTTCTTATAAAAAAAAGGCTTTTTTTTCTCGCAATACCCCAGGCAATCGGTTAATCTCGAACTCGTTTTGCCCCATAGAGATAATTATTTCACTGGCGAATAATTTTGTGCGCTGTGCCACAAATGTGACCAGAAAGAATTGTCTCAATGTGAACAGATAATTAGTCTCGTCACGTTTGGCATTTTTATAACGATATTTGTCGTTAAGGACTTCAAGGGATAATAAACAAAATGGTCAAATCTCAACCGTTTCTGAGATATATCTTACGGGGGATCCCGGCGATAGCAGTCGCGGTACTGTTGTCTGCATGTAGTACATCGAACACCGCAAAGAATATGCATCCTGAGACGCGTGTTGTGGGAATGGAAGATTCCTCGTCACTGCAAGCCTCTCAGGATGAATTTGAAAATATGGTACGTAATCTGGACGTGAAGTCCCGCATTATGGACCAGTATGCTGACTGGAAAGGCGTGCGCTATCGCCTTGGCGGCAGCACAAAAACAGGTATTGATTGTTCCGGTTTTGTACAGCGTACGTTCCGTGAGCAATTTGGGTTAGATCTTCCGCGTTCAACCTATGAACAGCAGGAGATGGGCAAGTCGATTTCACGTACCAAACTGCGCACCGGTGATTTAGTCCTGTTCCGTGCCGGTTCTACAGGTCGACATGTTGGCATCTACATTGGTAATGACCAGTTTGTACATGCCTCCACCAGCAGCGGTGTGACCATTTCCAGCATGAATGAACCGTACTGGAAGAAGCGCTACAACGAAGCACGCCGCGTACTGACCCGCAGTTAATATGACTATCGTATCGTTGGTTATCCCTTGGCTGGCGATATGATGAAAAAAAGCACTGCTTCGGCAGTGTTTTTTTTGCCCGTTACACTGAATACATCCAGCGGCATTTCAGGAATCACGACGTCTATGTTCACCCGCTATTTCTCCAGCAATCGCAAAATACTGATCCTCAGCATCATCACAGGCCTGATCGCCGCCCTGCTCCTGGGTTCGTTGCAATTTTTCTGGAGCTACCACAAGCGGGAAGTCAAATTCGACACCCTGATCCACGATGTGAGCATCTATATGGAGAGCTACTTCGATGAGTTAAAAAATTCTATCGATGTGCTCCAGCCGCTCACGTTAAACAACTGCCACGACGTCAATCAGGAACTTACCTCGCGCGCTGCCTTTAGCGTTAACGTTCGCGCATTCCTGCTGGTCAGAGACAAAATGGCGTTCTGCTCTTCTGCCACGGGGCCGATGAATGTCCCCATGGAGGAGCTAATCCCCGAGCTGCACATCGACAAACAGATTGATATGGCATTACTTCCCGGCACCCCGATGTTGCCCAACAAGCCCGCGATTGCCATCTGGTACCGTAACCCGCTAGTGAAGGACGGCGGCGTGTTTACCTCGGTGAATCTCAATCTGACGCCTTACCTGCTCTACACCGCGCGCCAGGACGAATTTGCCGGTATTGCCATCATTATTGGCGACCATGCGCTGTCAACGCGGTCCAGCAAGCTGGTGCTTGCGCATGATTTACATGAAACGCCGGCCCGTACCGCGACGCTGAAAGACGTCCCCCTGACCATCAACCTGTATGCTGACGCATGGACCAGCGATGAAATTCTCTACGCCCTGTTCTTCGGGCTGGTATGCGGCATTTGTGCCGGATCGCTCAACTACTATATCCTCAGCATTCGCCTCAACCCGGGTAAAGAGATTTTAAGCGCGATTAAGCGCGGTCAGTTTTATGTGGTTTATCAGCCCGTCGTCGATGCTAAATCGCTCCAGATGACCGGGCTTGAAGTGCTGATGCGCTGGAAACACCCGACGATGGGGGAAATTCCGCCGGACGCGTTTATCAATTTTGCCGAAGCGCAGAAGCTGATTGTCCCGCTGACGCTGCATCTGTTTGACCTTATCATTCACGATGCCCCCGTGTTACAAACCCTGTTACCTCCGGGAGCAAAAGTGGGCATCAACATTGCGCCGGGGCATCTGCATGCGGAAAGCTTCAAAGACGATATGCGCACCTTCAAAGCGCTACTGCCGCAGGATTACTTCCAGATCGTGCTGGAAATTACCGAGCGCGACATGCTCAATCATCGGGAAGCCAATAGCCTTTTCGAATGGCTGCACAACGAAGGGTTTGAGATAGCTATTGATGATTTTGGCACCGGCCACAGCGCGCTGATTTATCTTGAGCATTTCACCATGGACTACCTCAAGATTGACCGCGGTTTTGTTAATGCGATTGGCACCGAGACCGTGACGTCGCCGGTGCTGGATGCCGTCCTGACGCTGGCAAGACGACTGAATATGTCGACCGTCGCCGAAGGGGTGGAAACGCCGGAACAGGCCGCCTGGCTGCGCGAACACGGCGTTAATTTCCTGCAGGGATACTGGATTAGCCGCCCGATGCCGCTGGCGCAGTTCCGCGAATGGCGGCCTGATATTTCGCCCGAGGGCGATTAATTTCACATTGCCCGTGACGTCACTTATTATTCAGCTTAACCGAGCCGGTCTGTAAAAGAGGGAGCCGCCGCGAGATGCTTATGCGCTTCATGTTGCTGATGTTGGCACTAACGAGCCTGTCCAGCCAGGCGCAGGCCATCAAAGAAAATATCGCCTTCGCGGTGATTGGCGAGCCGAAATATGCGGTCAATTTTACGCACTTCGATTACGTTAACCCTGCCGCGCCGAAGGGCGGAAAGGTCACGCTTTCCGCCACGGGAACATTCGACAACTTCAACCGCTTCGCCCTGCGCGGCGTGGCGGCCGCTCGGACGGAATCGCTTTACGATACGCTCTTCGTCACCTCGGATGATGAGCCCGGCAGCTATTATCCGCTGATTGCCGAGAACGTGCGTTACGCCGATAACTTCGCCTGGGCGGAAATTTCGCTGAATCCGCGAGCGCGTTTTCACGACGGTACGCCGGTGAAGGCCAGCGACGTGGCGTTCACCTTCCATAAATTCATGACCGAAGGCGTCCCCCAGTTCCGCATCGTGTATAAAGGGGCTTCCGTCAGAGCCATCGCGCCACTCACCGTGCGCATCGAGCTGAGCGAACCGAACAAAGAGAATATGCTCAGCCTGTTCTCGCTGCCGGTGATGCCTGAATCGTTCTGGAAAAATCATAAGCTAAGCGACCCGCTTTCCACGCCGCCGCTGGCAGGCGGCCCATACCGCATCACCGACTGGCGCATGGGGCAATATGTCGTTTACTCTCGCGTGAAAGACTACTGGGCAGCAGACCTGCCGGTAAACCGCGGGCGCTGGAATTTCGACACCCTTCGCTATGATTACTATCTCGACGATAACGTGGCGTTTGAAGCGTTCAAAGCCGGCGCCTTCGATTTACGTGTAGAAAGCAGCGCTAAAAACTGGGCGACCCGCTATATCGGCAAAAATTTCGCCAAAGGCTACATCGTCAAAGACGAGCACAAAAATGAGTCTGCCCAGGACACCCGCTGGCTGGCGTTTAATATTCAGCGTCCGGTATTCAATGACCGCCGGGTGCGCGAAGCCATTTCCCTGGCCTTTGATTTTGAGTGGATGAACAAAGCGCTGTTTTACGGGGCTTATAGCCGTGCCAACAGCTATTTCCAGAACACGGAATACGCCGCGCGCGATTACCCGAAAGCCGACGAGCTGGCACTGCTGGCGCCGCTGAAAGCGGAGCTGCCGCCGCAGGTGTTCACCACCGTGTTTCAGCCGCCCGCGTCGAACGGTGACGGTTACGACCGCGACAACCTGCTGAAAGCCAGCAAACTGCT
Source organism: Enterobacter sp. UPMP2060 (assembly GCF_053709655.1). NCBI lineage: Bacteria > Pseudomonadati > Pseudomonadota > Gammaproteobacteria > Enterobacterales > Enterobacteriaceae > Enterobacter > Enterobacter sp. UPMP2060. Next base: position 365,375 of record NZ_JBSKJQ010000002.1, on the reverse strand, counting down.
GGATGACGCGGGCTGGCACCTGAAAAATCAAAAGCGTGTCGATGCCAAAACGGGTAAGCCTCTCAGCTTTGAGCTGCTGCTCTCGTCCGGGGGCAACGATCAGTGGGTACTGCCGTTTAAGCACAACCTTGAGCGGCTGGGCGTGACCATGAACATTCGCCAGGTCGATAACGCGCAGATCACCAGCCGCATGCGCAGCCGTGATTACGACATGATGCAGCGTCTGTGGCCCGCGCAGCCGTGGCCCAGCTCCGACCTGCAAATCTCCTGGGCCTCCAGCTACATTGACTCCTCATACAATGCGCCAGGTGTAAAAAGCCCGGCGATTGACGCGCTGATTGCGAAAATAGTGGCGGCGCAGGGGGATAAAGAAAAGCTCCTGCCGCTCGGGCGCGCCCTCGACAGGGTCTTAACCTGGAACTACTACATGCTGCCGATGTGGTATATGGGCGAAGATCGCCTGGCGCGCTGGGACAAGTTCTCCGTGCCTGCCGTGCGCCCTGTCTACTCCCTGGGCTTTGATACCTGGTGGTATGACGTTAACAAAGCCGCCAGACTTCCCGCTGAGCGGCGATAAGGAATCATCATGGGTGCCTATCTTCTCCGTCGTCTCCTGCTGGTCATCCCCACCCTGTGGGCCATCATCACGATTAACTTTTTTATCGTGCAAATCGCCCCCGGCGGCCCGGTCGATCAGGCGATTGCCGCCATTGAATTTGGCAACAGCGGCGGCATGCCCGGCGGCGGCGGTGAAGGGATGGGTGCGAGCCATGCGCGAACCGGCGTAGGGAATATCAGCGAAAGCCATTATCGCGGCGGACGCGGGCTGGATCCGGAAGTGATCGCCGAGATCACCCACCGCTACGGCTTTGACAAACCGATTCACGAGCGCTATTTCAAGATGCTCTGGGATTATATCCGCTTTGATTTTGGCGACAGCCTGTTTCGCAGTGCGTCAGTGTTAACGTTGATCAAGCAAAGCCTGCCGGTGTCGATAACGCTGGGGCTGTGGGGAACGCTGATTATCTATCTGGTCTCTATACCGCTCGGGATCCGCAAAGCGGTGTATAACGGCAGCCGGTTTGATATCTGGAGCAGCACGTTCATCATCATCGGCTACGCCATCCCGGCGTTTCTGTTTGCCGTCCTGCTGATTGTCTTTTTTGCCGGGGGAAGCTATTTCGACCTCTTCCCGCTGCGGGGGCTGGTCTCCGCCGATTTTAGCTCCCTGCCGTGGTATCAGAAAATCACCGACTATCTCTGGCATATCACGCTGCCGGTGCTGGCCACGGTCATTGGCGGGTTTGCGGCCCTGACCATGTTGACCAAAAACGCCTTTCTCGATGAAATTCGTAAGCAGTACGTTGTCACGGCCCGCGCCAAGGGCGTGAGCGAGAAACAGATCATGTGGAAACACGTGTTCCGCAACGCCATGCTGCTGGTGATCGCCGGATTTCCGGCCACGTTCATCGGCATGTTTTTTACCGGCTCGCTGCTGATAGAGGTGATGTTCTCGCTCAACGGCCTGGGGCTGCTGGGCTATGAGGCTACCGTGTCGCGCGATTATCCGGTGATGTTTGGCACACTCTATATTTTCACCCTGATTGGCCTGCTGCTGAATATCATCAGTGATATCAGCTATACGCTGGTCGATCCCCGAATCGATTTTGAGGGCCGCTGATGCCGCGTTTAAGCCCCGTCAACCAGGCCCGCTGGGCCCGCTTTCGCCACAACCGCCGCGGCTACTGGTCGCTGTGGATTTTTGCCGTGCTGTTTGCCTTAAGCATGTGTTCGGAGCTGATCGCCAACGACAAGCCGCTGCTGGTGCATTTTAACGACCGCTGGTACGTGCCGGTTATCGCCAGTTACAGCGAAAGCGACTTTGGCGGCCCGTTTGCAACACCGGCGGAGTATCAGGATCCGTGGCTTCGCCAGCAGATTGAGCAGCACGGCTGGGCGCTCTGGGCGCCGGTACGCTTTGGCGCAAACAGCATTAACTTCGCCACCACGACGCCCTTCCCTTCCCCGCCCTCCGCGCAAAACTGGCTGGGAACGGATGCTAACGGCGGGGACGTGCTGGCGCGCATCCTGAATGGCACGCGAATTTCTCTTCTCTTTGGGCTGATGCTGACGATCTTCTCCAGCGTAATGGGCGTCGTGGCGGGCGCCGTTCAGGGCTACTACGGCGGGAAAATTGACCTGTGGGGTCAGCGGGTTATTGAAGTCTGGTCAGGCATGCCAACGCTGTTTCTGATCATCCTGCTTTCCAGCGTGGTGCAGCCTGGCTTCTGGTGGCTGTTGGGCATCACCGTCCTGTTCGGCTGGATGGCGCTGGTGGGCGTGGTGCGCGCGGAGTTCCTGCGCACCCGCAATTTCGACTACATTCGCGCCGCGCAGGCGCTTGGCGTGAGCGACCGGGGGATCATCTTCCGCCACATGCTGCCCAACGCGGTCGTGGCAACGCTCACCTTCCTGCCGTTTATTCTGTGCAGCTCGATCACCACCCTCACCTCGCTGGATTTTCTTGGTTTCGGGCTACCGCTGGGTTCCCCGTCGCTCGGCGAACTGCTGCTGCAGGGCAAAAACAACCTGCAGGCGCCGTGGTTAGGCATCGCCGCCTTTCTTTCCGTGGCCGTGCTGCTGTCGCTGCTGATTTTTATTGGCGAAGCCGTGCGCGATGCCTTCGATCCGAACAAGGCGGTATAAAATGACCCAGCCTCTTCTCAGTATTGATAACCTGTCGATTGCTTTTTCTAAGCAGGACGAGACGCGCACCGTGGTCACCGACCTGTCGCTGCAGATCCAGCCCGGTGAAACGCTGGCCCTGGTGGGCGAGTCGGGTTCAGGCAAGAGCGTCTCAGCACTCTCCATCCTGCGGCTGCTGCCTTCTCCGCCGGTGAGCTACCCGCAAGGGGATATTCTGTTTCACGGCAGCTCGCTGCTGCATGCCGACGAACATACCCTGCGCGGTATTCGCGGCAACAAAATCGCGATGATCTTCCAGGAGCCGATGGTTTCCCTCAACCCGCTGCACAGCCTCGAGAAACAGCTCTATGAAGTGCTCTCCCTGCACCGGGGGATGCGCAAAGAGGCCGCGCGGGGAGAAATTCTGGATTGTCTGGAACGAACGGGCATACGCAACGCGGCCAAACGGCTGAATGATTTTCCGCATCAGCTCTCCGGCGGCGAACGCCAGCGCGTGATGATCGCTATGGCCCTGCTCACGCGACCCGAGCTGTTGATTGCCGACGAGCCCACAACGGCGCTGGACGTGACGGTACAGGCGCAAATATTGACGCTGCTGCGGGAACTGCGTGACGAGCTGAACATGAGCCTGCTGTTTATCACGCACAACCTGAGTATTGTGAGAAAGCTGGCCGACTGCGTCGCGGTGATGCAAAACGGACGATGCGTTGAACAGAATAGCGCGTCCACGCTGCTGAGCGCGCCGCAGCACCCCTATACGCAGCGTTTGCTCGACAGCGAACCCTCCGGAGACCCGGTTCCCCTCAAGACGGACAGCACACCGCTGCTGCGCGTTGAGGATTTGTCCGTCTCGTTCCCGATCCGCAAAGGTATTCTGCGGCGCATCGTCGACCAGAATCCGGTGCTGAAAAACATCCGCTTCTCGCTGCGCCCGGGAGAATCCCTGGGGCTGGTGGGCGAATCCGGTTCGGGCAAAAGCACCACCGGTCTGGCGCTGCTGCGCTTAATTGCCTCGCAGGGCGAGATCCTCTTTGACGATATGCCGCTGCACCGCTGGAACCGCCGTCAGATGCTGCCCGTGCGGCCCCGCATGCAGGTGGTGTTTCAGGATCCCAACTCCTCGCTTAACCCGCGGCTCAGCGTGTTACAGATTATCGAGGAGGGTCTGCGCGTGCATCAGCCCGGCCTGAGCGCTCAGCAGCGAGAGCAGGAAGTTATGCGGGTGATGGCCGAAGTGGGCTTAGATGCCGGGACGCGCCACCGCTATCCGGCTGAATTCTCCGGCGGGCAGCGCCAGCGTATCGCCATTGCCCGCGCGCTGATCCTGAAGCCGGAGCTGATTATTCTGGATGAACCGACGTCGTCGCTGGACAGAACCGTTCAGGCGCAGATCCTGGCGCTGCTGAAAGGGCTTCAGGAAAAACACCGGCTGGCCTATATCTTTATCAGCCACGATCTACAGGTGGTGCGGGCGCTATGCCATCAGGTGATTGTGTTGCGACAGGGAGAAGTGGTCGAGCAGGGAGAGTGCCAGCGCGTATTTAGCGCGCCAACGCAGCGCTACACGCGCCAGCTGTTGTCGGCAGACTAGCGGTCAGAACGGGTACTGGCCGGAGAAAGGCTCCGCGATGGCAACGCCAAAATTCTTCAGACGGCAGGTGGCGGCAAACTCGTCCTGGCTCTTCACGAACAGGCACGGCTCACCTTCACACTCCAGCACGGAGCTGTCCACTTCGATATCCGTCAGGGCCTGACTGAGACGCTCCATCACCCGCCATGCATTTTCGTCGCCCGGGCTCAGCAGCTTGAGTGCCACCAGGCAGTTTTCACAGCCCGCGACGCTTTGCGGAATCGGTTCAACTTTCGAACCTGCAAAACCCGCCGACCAGCGATAGCTCTGGGGCAAGCGATGGACAATGGAGAGTTGTAATGTATTCACGTTCGTTCCCCGGAAGCAAAATTTACTTCACAATTTATTTACATTTATAGTAACACATCATCGCCAGCCTGCACTATTCAGCGCTTTTTTATCGATATCCAGGCTCGCGTCGGCGCTATATGTACCCGTTTCTGCGATCTAACTCAACCTTTTTGAATACAATGATGTGACTTTTTACACAAATAGATTTTACATAAAATAAACAAACACGGAATAAACGAACGGGGGTTTGGTTGATATGCATCAACAAAAAAGGCCCTGTCGGGCCTTCTCTGTATTTTAGTGGGCCGCTTTTCGCGGTCGACTGGCGTAAAGATAGAAGAGTATCGAGCTGGTTGCGCAAAAAGCCATCGCCCACAGCATGGGCCATGCTGTCGTAAAGGTGGCCATTGAAAGCAACGCCCCAACGATAGCGCCAATACCGAAGCGGAACGTCCCCGCCAGGGAAGAGGCGGTACCCGCCATATGCGGAAACTCATCCAGGATCACCGCCATCGCATTAGATGACACCATCGACACGCAGCCGACAAAGGCCGCTACGCCGACCACCAGCGCCCAGAAGCCCACGCCCAGAAACGCGCTCACCACCAGCCAGATAGCCATCACAAACTGGATCCACAGCCCGGCGCGGAACATGTTCAGCGCCCCCACCCGCCGGACAAAACGGCTGTTGATGATGGTCATGATGAACAGGAAGACGATGTTAAGCGCGAAATAGTAGCCGAAGTGCTGCGGCGAAACGTGGTTCAGCTCGATGTAGACAAACGGCCCGGCGCTCAGGAAGGAGAACATCCCGGCGAAGCTGAACCCGCTTGCCAGCATGTAGCTGAGCACGCGCTTGTGGCGAAACAGCGAGGCAAAGTTGCCTATTGTGGTTCGGATGTGGAATTTCTGACGGCGCTCGACGGGAAGCGTTTCATCAATAAAGAAGAAGATCATCGCCGAGGCCAGCAGCGCGGCCAGGGCCAGGATCCAGAAAATCACATGCCAGCTAAACCACACCAGCACCGCGCCACCGGCCATCGGGGCCACCAGCGGCGCAATCGTCGTCACCAGCATCACGAACGACATCATGCGGGAGAACTCTTCTTTCGGGTAAATATCGCGCATCAGGGCGTTAATCACCACGCTTGCCGCAGCCGCCGCCAGACCGTGGAAGAAGCGCATGATAATCAGATGATCGATGGTCTGCGCCAGCGCACAGGCCACCGCTGCGGCTGAAAAGACCAGCGTCCCGCCCAGAATAACGGGCTTGCGTCCAAGACTGTCCGCCATCGGGCCATAAAACAGCTGGCCGAGGGCAAAGCCGAGAATATAGGTGCTGAGCGTCATCTGCGCGCTGCCCGCCGGAACGCCAAACTGCGCGGAAATCACCGGCAGCGCAGGCAGGTACATATCAATAGACAGCGGCATCAGCATGGCCAGCAGGCCAAGAATGAAGACGATTTTGAACGACGAGTGTGGCCTGGTGGTCACAGAGCTCTCCTGAAATTAGTGCGAAGGCAGACCGACGCTGGCGATCTCTTCTTCCGTTAACGGGCGATATTCGCCTGGCGCCAGGTCGGGATCGAGTTCGATCGCACCAATCCGCTCACGATGCAGGCCAACAACGTGGTTCCCCACTGCGGCAAACATACGTTTCACCTGATGGTAGCGCCCTTCGCTGATGGTCAGACGGACCTCCGTCGGCGCGATCACCTCAAGCACGGCGGGTTTGGTCAGATCTTTTTCATTATGCAGCTGAACGCCTTTCGTGAATTGCTCTGCCGTGTCATCCGACACCGGCGACTCCAGCGTGACCAGATAGGTTTTCTCGCAGTGGTGACGCGGGGAAGTAATGCGATGCGACCACTGCCCGTCGTCGGTCATCAGCACCAGACCCGTGGTGTCGATGTCGAGGCGGCCTGCGGCGTGCAGCTTGTGCGCCACCGGTTCGTCGAGGAAATAGAGCACCGTCGGGTGATCGGGATCGTCCGTTGAGCAGACGTAGCCTTCCGGCTTATTGAGCATGAAGTAGCGCGGACCGTGCTGCTGGGTCAGCGGATTGCCGTCATACTCCACCTGATGGTCAGGTTGCAGTTTGAACGCGCTGTCTCTCACAATGTCGCCATCCACGGTAACGCGGCTGGCGCGAATTTCGCGCCCGGCAATAGCGCGGCTTACGCCGAGTTGCTGAGCGATAAACTTATCAAGTCGCATGAAATCTTTTTAGCCTTAATGGTGCTGGAAGTCGGACAACAGGTCCGAAAAAAGAAGCAGTCTGGAACGGTTCAGTATAATGGTCTGGTTGCGCCACTCAAGGGAAAAAGTTTCGTGGCATACTATCTATACCCTAAATAATTCGAGTTGCATGAAGGCGGCAAAGGAGTGAATCCCCGGGAGCTTACATAAGTAAGTGACCGGGGTGAACGAGTGCAGCCAACGCACAGGCAACTTGAAGTATGACGGGTATATGTGCGGAATAACGAAACCGAGACCCCATGACTTTTACACTTCGTCCCTATCAGCAGGAAGCCGTTGACGCCACCCTCGCCTGGTTCCGTAAACACCGCGAGCCGGCGGCGATTGTGCTCCCGACCGGCGCAGGCAAAAGCCTGGTCATCGCCGAACTGGCGCGTCTGGCCCGTGGTCGCGTGCTGGTGCTGGCACACGTCAAAGAGCTCGTCGCGCAAAACCATGCCAAGTATTGTGCGCTTGGGCTGGAAGCCGATATTTTCGCCGCCGGGCTAAAGCGCAAAGAGAGCCACGGCAAAGTGGTCTTCGGCAGCGTGCAGTCGGTGGCGCGCAATCTGGAGCTATTTCGCAGCGAATTTTCGCTGCTGATTGTTGACGAGTGTCACCGCATCAGCGATGACGACGACAGCCAGTATCAGCAAATCCTGGCTCACCTGAAAGCGGTGAACCCTCACCTGCGCCTGCTGGGCCTGACGGCGACCCCGTTTCGCCTGGGGAAAGGCTGGATCTATCGCTACCATTATCACGGCATGGTGCGCGGCGATGAGAAGGCCCTGTTTAGCGACTGCATCTACGAACTTCCGCTGCGCTACATGATTAAACACGGCTACCTGACGCCGCCTGAACGGCTGGATATGCCGGTGGTGCAGTACGATTTCAGCCGTTTGCAGGCGCAGAGCAACGGCTTATTCAGCGAAGCGGATCTCAACCAGGAGCTGAAAAAGCAGAAGCGTATTACGCCGCATATCATCAGCCAGATTGAGGAGTTCGCCGCGACGCGCAAAGGGGTAATGATCTTTGCCGCTACGGTTGAGCACGCGCGAGAGATCACCGGGTTACTGCCCGCCGGCGACGCGGCGTTAATCACCGGCGAGACCCCCGGCCCGGAGCGCGACGGCCTGATTGACGCCTTTAAAGCCCAGCAGTTCCACTATCTGGTAAACGTGTCGGTACTGACCACCGGCTTTGACGCCCCGCACGTCGACCTGATCGCCATTTTGCGCCCGACCGAATCGGTCAGTCTGTATCAGCAAATTGTTGGCCGCGGCCTGCGCCTGGCCCCGGGAAAAACCGACTGCCTGATTCTGGATTATGCCGGTAACCCGCACGATCTCTATACGCCTGAGGTCGGCGCGCCAAAAGGGAAAAGCGACAACGTGCCCGTGCAGGTCTTTTGCCCTGCCTGCGGGTTTGCCAACACCTTCTGGGGAAAAACCACCGCCGACGGTACGCTGCTCGAACACTTTGGCCGCCGCTGTCAGGGCTGGTTTGAAGATGATGACGGGCATCGCGAGCAGTGCGATTTCCGCTTCCGGTTCAAAAACTGCCCGCAGTGCAACGCCGAAAACGATATTGCCGCCCGCCGCTGCCGGGAATGCGACACGGTGCTGGTTGACCCGGACGACATGCTGAAAGCGGCGCTAAAGCTGAAAGATGCCCTGGTGCTGCGCTGTTCCGGCATGGCACTGCAGCCCGGCGCCGATGAAAAAGGCGAGTGGCTGAAAATCACCTATTACGACGAAGACGGGGCGGACGTCAGCGAGCGCTTCCGCGTCCAGACGCCTGCCCAGCGAATGGCCTTCGAACAGCTGTTTATCCGCCCGCATACCCGCACGCCGGGCGTGCCCCTGCGCTGGATAACCGTAGCAGATATCGTGCGTCAGCAGGTGTTATTGCGCCATCCGGATTTTGTCGTCGCCCGTAAGAAAGGCCAGTTCTGGCAGGTGCGCGAGAAGCTCTTTGACTACGAAGGTCGCTTCCGTCGCGCCAACGAATTGCGCGGTTAGCGGGACTTTTCATTGATGTGAGGGGCATTTGAGTATAAAATGCCGCCCGCTTCACATCCGTGAGGCAGAACACTCACCTGCTGCTGGGTCGCCTGTAGTAGGGTTTTAAATACAGAGAGAAATCAATGTTCACTATCGAAGCAGAAGTACGTAACGTGCAGGGTAAGGGTGCGAGCCGCCGCCTGCGTAACGCTAACAAGTTCCCGGCTATCGTTTACGGTGGCGAAGCTGCTCCAGTTGCAATCGAACTGGATCACGACAAACTGTGGAACCTGCAGACCAAAGCTGAATTCTACAGCGAAGTTCTGACCATCGTTGTTGGCGGTAAAGAAGAAAAAGTGAAAGTTCAGGCTGTTCAGCGTCACGCGTTCAAGCCAAAACTGACTCACATCGACTTCGTTCGCGCGTAATCGCAAACTCGTCGAAAAAAACCCCGCTTCTGCGGGGTTTTTTTATGGCTGTTATTTCCCACCCGAGGTGCGGCGCTGAAGCTGATCGCGCAGGTTCGGCGGCGTACCTTTAATGGTCAGCGTATCGGTGGCCGGATCCCAGAAGATGCGTTCACCCAGCAACATCGCGTCAAAGTTGATGGTTAACCCACCGCCGCTGCCGGCAAACTTGGTTAACTGACGCAGCGTACTGCGATCCGCCGGGAAGCTCTCTTCAAGCTCATAGCCTTTTTCCGCGGTGAATTCCTGGAAGCTGACTTCGCTGACGCCCGCCAGCTCTTTTGACAGCGACTCCAGCTCGATCTCCTCCCCTGCCTGCAGCTGTTCGTTGCAGTAGCTGTAAACCTGCTGGCGCACGGTCTGGCGCTCAGATTTATCGAGCTGCGCTTCAGCCGTGAAGTCGTCAACCGCCTGGAGCAGCCCTTTGTTCTGCGCTTTGGCGTTAAGACCTTCGCTGGCACCGAGGAAATCCATAAAGAAATCCGCCACTTTGCGGCCCACGCGCCCTTTCAGGAAAGTCAGGTAGCGGGTCGACTCCGGGTTGGTTTCCCATTCGGTCAAATCAATACGCGCCACGATATCCGCATGGTTGATATCCAGATAATGCGTTGAGCTGATATCCAGCTGCTCGTTCACGCGCATGCTGCTTAAGTTATTCAGCACGGTAACCAGCAGATACTCGACCGCCAGGTAGCGATAGTGGCAGAACAGCACGATCCCGCCGTCGGCGAACGGATATTTCGCCAGCTCGTCGCGCAGACGCCCTGTTGCGGCGCGGCTAAACGCCAGGAAATCCTCTTCGCCCTGACGCTGCAGGCGCAGGCTATCGGCCAGTTCACTCTCTTCGCTGAACAGGCCATAGGCTTTATTTTTGGCACTGTAGACGCGATGCAGCTCTGCCATCATCTCCACCACGGTCGCCGTGGGTTCCAGTAACGAATCGCGCAGCACCACTTCAAGGGTTTGCTCATCACGCTTGATAAGCTGGTGCAAGGCAATCTGGTTGATTTCCAGACTCATGATAAACTCTCCTTTTAGACCGGGCGGTATTCAACCACCACCAGGACATGTGTGCAACAACAGATAAAAAAGGGGAAAAAAAGCTGTTGCTACGGTAATATGTTGCCCTTTCATCAACAAACTGATTTTGATTTATGCCACAACATTCCCGCTACAGTGATGAACACGTTGAACAACTGCTCAGTGAGCTGGTCAACGTACTGGAAAAACATAAAACGCCGACCGATCTCTCCCTGATGGTTTTGGGAAATATGGTCACCAACCTGATTAACACCAGCGTTGCTCCGGCTCAGCGTCAGGCGATCGCAAAATCGTTCGCCCAGGCTTTACAGTCGTCCGTCAGCAACGACCCGGCCCATTAAGGGATACGAACAACAGTTTATGGTGACGAATCGTCAGCGCTACCGTGAAAAAGTCTCCCAGATGGTCAGCTGGGGGCACTGGTTTGCCCTGTTCAACATTCTGCTGGCGACGGTCATTGGCTGTCGTTATCTGTTTGTCGCAGACTGGCCAACAACGCTAACCGGGCGTATCTACTCCTGGATAAGCGTTGTCGGTCACTTTAGCTTTTTGGTTTTCGCCACCTATCTGCTGATCCTGTTCCCCCTGACGTTTATCGTCATGTCGCAGCGTCTGATGCGGTTCTTGTCCGCCATCCTTGCGACGGTGGGGATGACGCTGCTGCTTATCGACAGTGAAGTGTTCACCCGCTTCCACCTGCACCTCAACCCCATCGTCTGGGAACTGGTGATTAACCCCGACCAGAACGAAACGGCCCGTGACTGGCAGCTGATGTTTATCAGCGTCCCGGTGATCCTGCTGATTGAGATGCTGTTCGCCACCTGGAGCTGGCAAAAGCTCCGCAGTCTGACCCGGCGACGCCATTATGCGAAGCCCGTCGCCGCGCTCTTTTTCGTCTCCTTTATCAGTTCGCACATCATGTATATCTGGGCGGATGCGAACTTCTATCGCCCGATTACCATGCAGCGCGCGAACCTGCCGCTCTCGTACCCGATGACGGCCCGTCGCTTCCTCGAGAAACACGGTCTGCTTGATGCGCAAGAGTACCAGCGCCGTCTTATCGAGCAGGGCAACCCGGAAGCTGTCAGCGTTCAGTATCCTCTGAGCGACCTGAACTACCGCGATATGGGGCGCGGGCAAAACGTCCTGCTGATCACCGTCGATGGCCTGAACTATTCTCGTTTCGAGAAGCAGATGCCTGCGCTGGCCGCTTTCGCGAGTCAGAACGTCTCGTTTACTCAGCATATGAGCTCCGGTAACACAACCGATGCGGGCATCTTTGGCCTCTTCTATGGCATTTCAGCCGGCTACATGGACGGCGTACTGTCTACCCGCACGCCTGCGGCGCTGATCACCGGGCTGAATCAGCAAGGCTATCAGCTAGGGTTGTTCTCCTCCGATAGCTTTAACAGCCCGCTCTACCGCCAGGCGCTGCTGTCCGATTTCTCACTGCCGACGGCACAAAATCAGTCCGACGCGCAGACCGCCAGCCAGTGGATAAACTGGCTGCAGCGCTACGCCCAGGAAGATAACCGCTGGTTCTCATGGGTTGCCTTTAACGGCACAACGCTTGCCAACAGCAATAAGAGTGACTTTGCGCGCCGCTACGGTCGCGCGGCTGGCGATGTTGATGCGCAGATAGGCCGCGTGCTTGACGCGCTTCGCGAGTCGGGCAAGCTGGACAATACCGTGGTGATCGTGACCGCGGGCCATGGCATCCCGCTAGGTGACGAGACGAAGAGTATGAGCTGGTCTCGCCCGAATCTGCAGGTTCCGCTGGTGATCCACTGGCCAGGCACCCCGGCGCAGCGCATCAATATGCTCACCGAGCATAAAGATGTGATGACCACCCTGATGCAACGCCTGCTGCACGTCAGCACGCCAGCAAACGAGTATTCGCAGGGGCAGGATCTCTTCAGCGCCGCGCGCCGCCACAGCTGGGTGACGGCGGCGGGGAATAATACGCTGGTGGTGACCACGCCGAAGCTGACGCTGGTGCTGAACAGCAACGGGAATTATCAGACGTATAATCTGCAGGGCGAACGGTTGAAAAACCAGAAACCGCAGCTGAGCCTGCTGCTGCAGGTCCTGACGGATGAGAAGCGCTTCATCGCTAACTGATTAATAATAAACCAGTTAGCGACAGATTCCCTTGCATTCAAAACGGAATCGAGTAGTATTCTTTTTATGCGTCGGCACGTAGCGCAGCCTGGTAGCGCACCGTCATGGGGTGTCGGGGGTCGGAGGTTCAAATCCTCTCGTGCCGACCAAAAACATATTGAAAACCAGCCTGATGGCTGGTTTTTTTATTTCGCCTCGTCCGGCGTTTTGCGCAGATACACAAGCGTAGTCAGACAAATCACCGCTCCGGCATAAAACGTATATTCCGCGCCAAACGTTTCCCATATCGCGCCGGCTCCCACGCTGGCGATTAACAATCCTAAGCCGCTGACCAGACTAAAAATACCGAAAGCCGTACCGCGCAGATCGGGCGGTGCGGTTTTAGCGATCATTGCCGCCAGTAGTCCCTGGGTCATACCCATATGTATTCCCCAAAGCGCGACGCCTAAAATGACCCCCATCCAGTGGCTGCTCAGCGCCAGAACAACATCTGCACCAATCAGCACCATTAGCCCCCACTGCAGAAGCCGGGTGTGGCTCATGCCATCAGAAAGTTTGCCAAAAGGGTATGCGGAAAGGGAATAGAGTACGTTCATGACCACCATCACCAGCGGAATAAGGGCCAGAGGAACGCCCGACTGCTGCGCACGAAGGACGAGAAAAGCCTCGCTAAACCGGGCAAGCGTGAACACTGCACCAAGGCCAATCACCCACCAGCACGCTTTACCCAGCCGCCTTAAATTCTCTCGTTTAATGGGATTAGTACGTTTATGTTCGAGGGGAGTTTTCGGCTCCTGAAGGCCAAAATAGAGCAAGGCAACTGAAAGCAGACCGGGGATAAGGGCTATCCAGAAAACAGTGCGAAAGTCGTTGTCCAGCAATAGCATTAAGCTTACGGCCAGTAATGGGCCAAGAAATGCGCCTGTGGTATCCATTGACTGACGCAGACCATATGCCGCACCACGCATTTCCGGCGGCGTGACGTCTGCAACCAGTGCATCCCGCGGTGCGCCCCGTATCCCCTTCCCCGTACGATCTATCAGACGTGCGCCTAAAACCATCCCGGAAGAGGACGCTAATGCGAAAAGGGGTTTGCTTAACGCCCCCAGGCCATACCCTAGCAGGGCCAGCCCCTTACGTTGACCCAGGTAGTCGCTTATCGCCCCCGAAAAGACCTTAATAAAAAGCGCGGTGGCCTCCGCCAGCCCTTCAATCAGGCCGATAAACAGCACGCTCGTACCGAGGGTGGTCATCATAAAAAGTGGCAGCAGGCTGTGAATACTCTCTGACGAGATATCCATCAACATACTGACGCCTCCTACAACCCAGACGCCTTTGGGGATCTGGCTGAGCACTGGAAATCTGGAACGCATCTACCGCTCCTGCTTTAAAAACAGTTGCCTGAATGCTTACAGGATAGGATATCGCGGATTAAAAAAACCTGAGGAGAGTGGGATGAGACCATAAAAAAAGCCATCCGGCAGGATGGCTTAGTTATCGCAGGTCGACGCTTAATGCTTCTCACGTCCGCCCAGGAAGAAAATGCCCAGCGGGATGGCCAGCAGAACGGTGAACACGAGGCTGTAGACGAAGATCATCGCCGACTGCAGGACATACATGCTAGTTGTCCAGGCTGAGAGGGGGATATTGTATTGTTCGATAACGCCAACAATGGTTGCCCGCCCCACGCACGCGGCGGCAATCATAAATACGACCAGCAGCGCCAGGAGGAACTTGCGGCCTTCAGGCGTTTTCAGTTTTGCACGAACCATCTCTCTTCCCTTTTACAGATGAATAACAATATATAGGGTCTAAAATAACACGAACTGGCACCTGACTCCACACCAGCATAAACAACCACTAAACAGGTAAATTAAAAGCGCATAACGCTACCCATAGTGAAAATGTAAGTAAATAACACCAATCATTCATCGTTGTTATGTTAACCTGCGCAAGATCGTTTTGACATAAAGGAATGACAATGAAAAACGCACCTAAATTTGCCATCGCCCTCATCGCCGCCGCGTGCGTCAGCAGCAGCGCTTTCGCCAGCGAAACCCCAAAACAGCAGCCGCTGGAAAAAGTGGCTCCGTACCCGCAGTCAGACAAAGGGATGAAGCGTCAGGTGATTCAGCTGCCGGTTCAGCAGGATGAAGCGAACTTTAAAGTGGAGCTGTTAATTGGCAAGACGCTGGAAGTGGACTGCAACCAGCACCGTCTGGGCGGTCAGCTGGAAAGCAAAACCCTGGAAGGCTGGGGTTACGACTATTACGTCTTTGACAAAGTGACCTCTCCGGTTTCCACCATGATGGCCTGCCCGGACGGCAAGAAAGAGAAGAAATTTGTAACGGCGTATCTGGGCGACAACAGTCTGTTGCGCTACAACAGCAAGCTGCCGATCGTGGTCTATACGCCTGAAAACGTGGAAGTGAAGTATCGCATCTGGAAGGCTGATGAGAACATCGGACAAGCCGTAGTACGTTAAAAATAAGTCGGGTGGCGGCTTCGCCTTACCCGACCCGGAAAGGGTGCGCTCTGGCGCCCTCACCCCACCCCTCTCCCACTGGGAGAGGGAGAAAACACTAAAAACGGTAACGGATGTTACCGTTTTGCTTTTATCTTACAGCGCGATATCCGCAACCGGTTTGTTTTCCGGCTGAGGCTTCAGCTCCGCTTTTGGCGCCGCATCCGCAGCCTGTGGCTTGATGTACTGCAGCTGCAGTACGCGGCTGGTGTATTCCAGCTCCTGCTCCGTCGCGCTCACGTTGCCGTTCAGCTTCGTGCCGTAGGATGGAATAATGGTTTTCAGCTTCGCCTGCCATTCCGGGCTGGCGACTTTGTCTTTAAACACTTTTTCCATCAGGTGCAGCATGATTGGCGCAGCGGTAGACGCGCCCGGCGACGCACCCAGCAGCGCGGCGATGGTGCCATCCTTATCGCTTACCACTTCGGTACCCAGACGCAGCACGCCACCCTCTTTCGGATCGCGCTTGATGATCTGTACGCGCTGACCCGCCTGCCACAGACGCCAGTCTTCTTTTTTCGCCTGCGGATAGTACTCTTTCAGCGCCTCGAAACGGTCGTCGTCAGAGAGCATCACCTGGCTAATCAGGTATTTCACCAGGTCGAAGTTATCCAGACCCACGTCCATCATCGGCTTGACGTTAGAGGTGGTCGTGGCGCTGAGCAGATCCCACAGGGAGCCATTTTTCAGGAACTTGGTGGAGAAGGTCGCGAACGGCCCAAACAGCACCACGCGTTTGCCGTCAAGCATACGGGTGTCGATATGCGGAACAGACATCGGCGGTGCGCCAACAGAAGCCTGGCCGTACACTTTTGCCAGATGACGATTCACCACTTCCGGGTTATCGGACACCAGGAACTGGCCGCCCACCGGGAAGCCCGCGTAGTCGTCCGCTTCCGGAATACCGGACTCCTGCAGCAGCTTCAGCGCCGCGCCGCCCGCACCGATAAAGACAAACTTCGCCTTGATGACGTGCTCGGCTTCGTTGTTTTTCAGATCGGCGACGGTCACGCTCCAGCTGTTATCCGCGTTGCGCTTGAAACCGCGCACTTCGGTGCTGAGCTGCAGGTTGAAGTTCTCTTTTTTCTTCAGAGACGTCACCAGCTGACGGGTAATTTCGCCGTAGTTAACGTCGGTACCAATTTCGGTACGGGTTGCCGCCACTTTCTGGTTCGGGTCACGACCTTCCATGACCAGCGGAGCCCACTCTTTAATCTGCGCGTGGTCTTCAGAGTATTTCATCCCGCGGAACAGCGTGCTCTGCTGCAGAGCGGCGTAGCGCGCGCGCAGGAAGTTAACGTTCTGCTCACCCCACACAAAGCTCATGTGCGGCACGGTGTTGATGAAGGAGTGCGGGTCGTGCATCACGCCGCTGTTGACCTGATGAGACCAGAACTGGCGAGAAACCTGGAATGCTTCGTTGATCTCTACCGCCTTCTCGATACTAATGGAACCGTCCTTTTTCTGCGGCGTATAGTTCAGTTCCATGAGTGCCGAATGGCCGGTACCGGCGTTATTCCATCCGTTTGAACTCTCCTGCGCCACGCCATCAAGGCGCTCGACCATGGTCATAGACCAGTCCGGCTGCAGTTCTTGCAGATAGGTTCCCAGCGTGGCGCTCATGATACCGCCACCAATTAAAAGGACGTCCGTTTCCTGCTCTTTTGGTGCGTCAGCTTTCGCCGCCATGGAGACGGTGTTAAGCCCCACGGCCAGAGAAAAGAGCATGGCAGTCATTTTTTTCATAATTTATGCCTTAGTGTAAAAGTGCTTGATGCGTGGAAATTGCAGGTGAAAAAAGCTGCGGGGGCACGGTAACAACTTTTAAATATTGTTTAAAGGTTACGAAATTATTGTAATTGTGAAATTTAATGATGGATTGTTTGTGAGGAATTATCGATGCGTCTGGTAAAGCGCGGTTTTACTGGATAGTATGTTGCGTTTTGCGATCGCGCGCACGGAAGCCTGCCCTAACCAGCGAACTGTTATGTCCCTACCCAATTCTGCTGTATCCCCCGAAGACCGCGTAGCCAACGTGCTGCGTTCCCCAAAGCGGCTGACGCGTGAAACGCTGGCAGGCGTGATTACCGCCCTGGCGCTGATCCCCGAGGTTATCTCATTTTCGGTGGTGGCGGGTGTTGACCCGAAGGTCAGCCTGATCGCCTCCGTGGTGCTGTGTCTTGCCCTGTCTGTACTCGGGGGCCGTCCGGCGATGGTCACGGCAGCGGCCGGGTCCGTGGCGCTGGTCATTGGCCCGATGGTGCATCAGCACGGCGTACAGTACATTCTTCCCGCCGTGCTGATGGCGGGCGTGATTCAGATTCTGTTTGGCGTGCTGGGCATGGCAAGGCTGATGCGCTTTATACCCCAGTCGGTCATGACCGGATTTGTTAACGCCCTGGGCATTTTGATCTTCTTCGCTCAGGTGCCGCATTTCTGGAGCCGAAGCCCGCTGATTGTGGGCCTGTTCGTCCTGACGCTACTGATTGTGCTGTGGGTGCCGCGCTATATCAAAAGCATCCCTTCCCCGCTGATTGCGATTGTTGTGCTTACCTTGTTCACCGTTTCAACCGGTCAAACCCTGCCGACCGTGGGCGATGAAGGCTCCATGAGCGGCGGTTTGCCGGGTCTTACCGAGCTGCTGGTCCCGCTCAATGTGCAGACGCTGAGCATTATCTGGCCGTGCGCGCTGAGCATCGCGTTTGTCGGCCTGCTGGAATCCCTGCTGACGGCAAAGCTGGTGGATGAGCTGACCTCGACACCGTCAGGTAAACGCCGCGAAAGCATTGGACTAGGCGTCGGCAATATTCTGGCCGGATTTTATGGCGGGATTGCAGGCTGCGCGATGATCGGTCAAACCATCGTCAACGTGGAGATGGGGAAAGGTCGAAGCCGCATTTCAACCTTTGCGGCGGGCATTGTGCTGCTGATCCTGGTGACGGCGCTCAGCGACGTGATGGCCAACATCCCGATGGCGGTGCTGGCAGGTATTATGGCGATTGTCGCCGTCAAAACCTTCAGCTGGCACAGCCTTCAGCCAGCCACGGTGAAAACGGCCCCGATAGCAGAAACGGTCGTCATGCTGGTCACCGTTGCCGCCACGGTATCAACCGGCAATCTGGCGATTGGCGTGCTGGGCGGGATTATCGTCATGGCACTCTTCCCCGCCCGCATTAAGCGTCGGGCTACAGAAGAAAAAACGTCGCCAGCCCAAGAAAAATAAAGAAACCGCCGGTATCGGTGATGGCGGTGATCATCACGCTCGACCCCACCGCGGGGTCGCGCCCCAGTTTGGTCATCGTCAGCGGGATAATGACCCCCATCATTGATGCCACCAGCAGGTTCAGCACCATCGCCAGCATCATCACGCCGCCCAGGGCCATATCGTCGTACAGCCACCAGGTGATGCCGCCCATAATCCCGCCCCACACCAGGCCGTTGATCAGCGCCACGCCCATCTCCCTGAAGATCAGAAAGGCGAAGTTACCGGGCTGAATGTTTTCCAGCGCCAGGGCGCGGACGATCATGGTGATGGTCTGGTTTCCGGTGTTGCCGCCGATTCCGGCCACAATCGGCATCAGCGAGGCCAGCGCCACCAGCTGAGAAATGGTGTGTTCAAAACCGTCGATCACGCGGGAGGCGATAAACGCGGTACACAGGTTAATGGCCAGCCACGCCCAGCGCGTTTTCACCGCCTTGCCGACGGAGGCATGGACGTCATCTTCGGCGCTGATCCCCCCGAGCGCGCGCAGGTCGTTGTCGGTTTCTTCATAGACCACATCAACGATCTCATCGATGGTCAGACGCCCCATCAGTTTGCCGACTGAATCCACGACGGCGGCACTCACCAGGTCGTCACGCTCGAAGGTACGCGCCGCTTTCTCCGCGTCGTCTTCCGGGGAGAAGACCATCGGCTCGTTTTCCATCACCTCGCTCACCTTCCGCTGGGTGCTGTTGAGCAGGATGGTTTTCAGCTCCAGCTCGCCAAGCAGGGTTTTATCCCGGGAAGTAACAAACAGTTTATCGGTGTTGTCCGGCATCCTGCCCAGGCGACGCAGATAGCGCTGCACGGTACCGAGCGTCACGTCCGGTCGCACCGTGATAACGCCGAACTCCATGATCGCGCCGACGCTGTTTTTCTCGTAGTGCATCACCTGGCGCACGCGCGCGCGTTCATCGGCAGGCAGCGACGCCAGCAGGCGGCCGGTCAGGTTTCGCGGCAGGTGCTGAACGAGGTAAATCTGCTCGTCGATATCCAGGGTTTGCAGAGCGTCGAGAATATCCCGGTCGCTCATCTCGTCGATCAGGTCGTCCCAGACGTTTTCGGAGGCCTCAAGCAGCACCTGCCCGCGCTCGTGATCCTGCACCAGACGCCACAGGGCGTGACGTTCTTCCGAGGGAAGCGCTTCAAGGGTATCCGCCAGATCCGGCGGGGGTAAATGAGCAACCAGCGCACCTACCTCAGCAATATCGTCGGCCAGGGTGCCGACATCATATTGCTCAGCCAGGGTGAGTTTGCCTAAAAGCGTAGAAGTGACCGCTTTATCGGTCGTGAGAAGCCAGATGAGTCGCGCGCGCTCCTGGTCACGCTGTCTGGCGCTGTTTTTCTTTAATACCGACATCAATCATAAATCCATTAAATGAGTTGGGGTTAAGCATAGCGCGGGGATATGTAAATAAGAATAAACAACGCGGCGGGATGGAGAAAAAAGCGGCATCGCGGCCACGATTTATCCCCTCTCCCTGTGGGAGAGGGCCAGGGTAAGGGCATCAGGCCGTGCGCGCTACCGCGTCACGCGATGCCGCATCGCGCTCTTCACCGGTCAGCTCGCTCAGCTTGCCGTCACGCATCTCCAGCAGGCGGTCAGCATGAATGAAGTAGTGATCGTCGTGGCTGATGGCGAAAATGGTTTTGCCCATCTCCTGCATCAGCGGCAACAGCACCTGATAAAACTCGCGGCGGAAATGCGGGTCCTGATCCGCAGCCCACTCGTCCAGCAGGATGATGTCACGCTCTTCCGCCAGCGCCAGCAGCAGCGCCACGCGCTTTTTCTGCCCTTTGGAAAGCTTCAGGTTGAGGATCTTCCCGTCCTGTAACTCCAGCTTGTGCGACATCTGCAGCTGCGCCAGCCATTTTTCCACCAGCGCAGGATTGGCCGGTTGCCCTTCCGGCCCCAGCAGTTGGTCAAACAGCCAGACGTCGGTGAACACCGCCGAGAAAAGCTTGCGGTAATCCTCGGGCTTCTCCGCGCTCAGCGCCCTGCCATCCAGCAAAATCTCGCCCGACTGCGGCTGATAGAGTCCAGTCAGCAACATCGCCAGCGTAGATTTACCGCTGCCGTTGCCGCCGATGAGGAACAGCAGTTCACCGCGGCGGATCGTCAGGTTGACCGGCCCCACGGAGAAGGCGCTGTCCTGATAGCGGAACGTGACGTTACGCAGCTCCAGCGTCTGCCAGTTAGGGAAGGCCTGCGGGCGCGGGAATTCGGCTTTAAACGGCGCGAGATCGAATTTTTTGAGCTTATTAAAGGCCACCTGCGCACTCAGCAAGGTTGGCAGCGCACCGACCGCCGAGAGCAGCGGCGTGCGTAAAAACAGCAGCGTCAGCGAGTAGGTTGCCGCTACGTTGGTGTCAGCCCAGCCCAGGCCGTTCGCCATCCAGAATACCAGGCCAATGGCACCCAGCATCATGATGTTTGACCAGTTCACCGCGCTCAGGTGGAAGGTATCGGCGCGAATAATATGATGACGGTATTCGCGCGCGTCCGGGATATAGAGATGATTAAAGATATGCTCGGCGCGCTCGCGGTTCAGGGTGAGCTCTTTGCGCCCTTCCAGCACCGTCTGGTAATCGTTGTAGAGCTTATCTTCGGTTTCGCGCAGCACCGCCATGTGTTTATAGACGCGCGACACCAGCATAAAGCCGCCCCAGATTGTAATGGCAATCCACAGGGCGGTCACCGCCAGCATTTTGCTGGAGAGCCAGGCGAGATAGGCAGCCGAGCCAAAGGTCAGAACGATCCCCTGCACCAGCTCCGGCAGCCGAACGAACGCGATGGTGATGGCGCGCACGTCGCTGGTCAGCCCCGCCAGCAAGGATGCGCTGCCGAGCTGCTCAACGCGCTCAACCTGAGTATCGAGGATCCGCTTGATAAACTCACTGCGCAAACGGAATACGAAATGGTGCCCGAGCGCGGTCAGCGCCAGCTGGGAACCGAGCGTAACCGCCATCAACAGGAGCAGCAGGCCGAGAAACTCCGGCAGAACGGAGAGCGAGGTATCGACCATTTCAATCAACCGCACGTTAATAAACGCGATCAGGCCAATACCCAGCGCGGCGCTGGCGAGGCTTAACGCCATTACTGCGATGAAGGGCCAGCGATACTGACGCCAGACGAGGAGAAGTAGTTGCATTCAGGCAATCCGGACAATAAAAATCAGCCAGCAGTGTAAACTGCCCTGCGTGTACATCAAGAATAATTCTTATTTTAGTTTACTGTGCCCCGCCTGACGAAAGGTCAGGTTATAACGGTACTCGCCCGTGAGCGGGTGAACCCCGGGTTTCAGCGGCTGAATGCCGTGATAATACAGCCGCGACTCCCTGCCCCATACCACCACATCGCCATGTTCCAGCATGATGCGCTTGAGCGGGTCGTTGCGGCGTAATCCCCCAAACTGGAAGACGGCAGGCAAACCTAACGATACCGAGACGATAGGCGCGCGCAGATCGGGTTCATCCTTGTCCTGATGCAGCGAGAGCTTCGCGCCAACGGCGTAGCGGTTGATCAGGCAGGCATCCGGCCGGAAGTCAGGATACTGCGCTGCTACGGCGGCCTCGTGGCAGAGAGCCTGAAAAACCGCGGGCATCGGGGGCCACGGCTGGCCGGTAGCGGGATCGTTAGGGGCATACAGATAGCCCCGCTCGTTCGTCGCCCAGCCCAGTTCCCCGCAGTTGGCCATGGCTACCGACATGGTGTAGCCGCCCGGCGTCACCATATGGCGAAACGCCGAAACCGCCGTCACCTCGTCGATACCGGCCAGCAGCGCCGCCGCACGGGAGAGCGCAAAGCGGCGCAGGATCACAGCTCCCGGCGCAAGCGGCTCCTGCCAGGGTTCAGCATCCGCAAAAAGATCGAGCATTATCCCTCCTGGCGTTTCGCCTCGCGTTTCAGTAATAGCGCTTTTCGCGCCATCCCCCAACGGTAACCCGACAGCGCGCCGTCGTTACGAACCACGCGATGACAGGGGATCACAATCGCCAGCGTGTTTGCCGCACAGGCTCCGGCAACGGCGCGTACCGCACTGGGCTGGCCAATCGCCTGCGCCACCTGCCGGTAACTTGCCGTTTCGCCGCAGGGAATGTTGCGAAGGGCCTGCCAGACGCGCTGCTGGAACGCGGTTCCGCGAATATCCAGCGGCAGCGCAAGCGGTACGTCGCGATTATCAATACTGGCAATCACCTGCTGGACCCGCTGCGCGAAATCCTCTTCCAGCGGCGCATGTGCTGCTTTTGGAAATTGCGCGGCAAGTTCTTCGGCTAATTCTTCATCGCTGTCACCCAGCAGGATCGCGCAGATCCCCCGCTCGCTTTCTGCCACCAGACAGCGTCCTAACGAACAGTCGCTGATGGCATAACGCACCGCCATATCCCCTTTGCGGTACTGCTTTGCCGTCATGCCCAGCGCATCGTTGGCTTTACGATAATAGCTGCTGCTGTCGGGAAACCCCGCCGCCAGCACGGCGTCGGTAATTTTGTCACCCTGTGCAAGCGCGGTGCGCAGGCGCTGGCCTCGCGCCGCCTGCTGCCAGGCTTTTGGCGTCATGCCGGTCACGGACTTAAACAGACGGTGGAAATGGAAAGGACTCATGGCGACCTGCTGCGCCAGCCCCTCAAGGGTTAGCGTGGGATCCTGCTCCAGAAGACGACAGGCGTGTTCCACTTTTGCCAGCTTCTGCTCCTGCGGATCGCGTTTGTCCGGCATGCAGCGCTTGCACGGGCGAAACCCTGCCTGTACGGCATGGTGGGCATCGGGATAAAAGCGGACGTTTTTACGCAGCGCGTGGCGGGCGCGGCATGACGGACGGCAGAAAATTCCCGTCGTCTGCACGGCGAAGACAAACCGCTCGTCAGCGCGCGGATCGCGGGCCAGCACGGCCTGCCAGCGATCCTCATCGGTAATAAAGGTCGGGTTTCTCATTATCGGCTCCTCATGTAAGCATACATAGAGCGTGCCTGAGCGCCAGTGATAAAAAACCCGCAACCTTGCTTTTTAATTTTTGTCGTGCACCAGGAAACTCTTGAACTGCGGCGAGCTCCAGGTTTTGAACCCGTCGCCCTCTTTGGTGATCATATAAACCGCCAGTCCTTCCTGGCGAACCACCTCTTTGGCTTTTTCCGGGCCGAGAACCATTAATCCGGTATCCCAGGCATCCGCTTCCAGCGCGGTGGGGGCAATGACCGTCACCGAGACCAGATTATGCGTGATGGGACGGCCGGTCTGCGGATCGATAACATGCGAAATACGCTTCCCGTCAAGCTCGTAATAGTTACGGTAGCTTCCGGAAGTACTGATGCCGTGACCGTTGATATCCACTATCGCCTGCACGGCATTTTGCCGATCGGTCGGTTTTTGAATCGCTACGCGCCACGGCTTATCGCTGGCGTTCATCCCCCGGCTGACTAACGCGCCGCCCACGGAGACCAGATAGCGGGAAATGCCTTCCTGGGCCATCAGCGCAGCAAGATGATCCGCCGCATAGCCTTCCCCAACCGTCGACAGATCGACAAACAGATCGGGGATATCTTTTTGCAGGTACTGTTGCCCGTACTGATTGATCACCGTCAGATGCTGCAGCCCTGTCCGGGCGCGGGCGTCATCAATGGCCGCCTGTTCAGGCGTGGTCACCGGCTGTTTGTTAGGGCCAAATCCCCAGAGGTTCACCAGAGGTCCGACGGTCACATCCATCGCCCCGTTGGTTTTGTAACCCACGCGTATGGACTCGGTCACGATATCGGCCATCGCTTCGCTCACCGGCCACAGGGAGGTACTGGTGGAGAGATTAAAGCGCATCAACGCCGAATCATTTTTATAGGTTGAGAGCAGCTGATCGTCGGCATCCAGCTGAGACTGGATTTTGCCGCGAAGTTCATCTGTGCGCGTTTTATCGAGGTTCATCACGCTGACGCGCCAGAAGGTGCCCATCGTTTTGCCTTCGAGCACCGTCGCGGCGGGTGCGTCGGTTTTCGCCACGGGAGTGGGATCGTTACACGCGGTCAGGAAAAAAAGCATAGCCAGAAAGCTGGCGCGTAAAAAAGTCATGTCCATTCATTATTATCCTCATGCCAGGGCGGCAAGAGTACACCAAAACGGGTGAGTTGTGAGAATCCGGGAAGCACAAAAAAGGGGCCATCAGGCCCCTTACGTCACACGATGAAGCGATTAGAACTGGTAAACCAGGCCCAGCGCGACGATATCGTCAGTACCGATACCCGCCTGACGGGTGAATTCATTTTCATCAACCAGGTTGATTTTGTAATCCACGTAGGTGGACATGTTTTTGTTGAAGTAGTAAGTCGCACCAACATCAACATATTTCAGCAGATCCTGATCGCCGTAACCTTCGATGTCTTTCCCTTTAGACTGCAGGTAAGCCACGGATGGACGCAGGCCGAAGTCGAACTGGTACTGAGCAACCACTTCGAAGTTCTGCGCTTTGTTAGCGAAGCCGTAAGCGGTAGTCGGGCTGCTGCCGTTAGAGGTACCGAAACGGGTTGCGTTGTAGGTCTGGGAGTACTGCGCTGCCAGATAGATGTTGTTGGCATCGTATTTCAGGCCGCCAGAATAGACTTCTGCGTTATCGCCATGACCGTAAACGCTTGCGCCGTTCTGATCGGCGGTACGTTTGGAGGAGGACATTGCGCCGCCCACGCTGAAACCTTCACCCAGGTTATAGGTCACGGATGCACCGTAGCCGTCGCCGTTCTGTTTCAGCAGGCTACGGCCACCTACGTTTTCACCGCTTACGCTGCCGTTTTTACCCTGATACTGCAGGGCAAAGTTCAGACCATCCACCAGACCGAAGAAGTCCTGGTTACGGTAGGTCGCTACGCCGTTAGCACGGGACTGCAGGAAGTTGTCTGCGCCGTAGGTATCGCCGCCAAATTCTGGCAGAACGTCAGTCCAGGAGGTTACGTCGTAGATTACGCCGTAGTTACGACCGTAATCGAAAGAACCCGCGTCACCGAATTTCAGACCCGCGAACGCCACACGCGTCCAGGCATCGTTTTCGCTTTCGGAGGTGTTGCCCTGGATCTGGTATTCCCACTGGCCGTAACCGGTCAGCTGATCGTTAACCTGAGTTTCGCCTTTGAAGCCAAGACGCATGTAGGTCTGGTCGCCGTCAGCACCCTTGTCGTCAGAGAAATAGTGCAGACCATCGACCTTGCCGTACAGATCTAATTTGTTGCCATCTTTGTTATAAATTTCGGCCGCATTTGCTGCGCCTGCCACCAGGAGTGCTGGTACCAGGAGGGACAGTACTTTAACTTTCATTTTATTAACCCTCTGTTATATGCCTTATAATTGCCACTGCTTACTGGTTAACCCTCATTAACCAGTCGGCAATTTCATTCTCCTCAAAATTACAGAATAATCCAATGCGAATATGATACGAAAACCTTGAAGATGTTTCATTTATCTATCAACATGTTTCAAAATGTAAATATCAAGGAACTTTTACAAAGCACAAATAGCTTAGAAAATTAGCACTTATAATCAAACGAAAAAATCACCCCATAAACATCAGTAAGTTACAATAAAATCCGTTACAGCACTGAATGACAAAACAAGATCGCAGCTAATCTCTAAAATAACTCTCGCTATCATCATTAACTTTATTTATTACCGTCATTCAGTTTTGAATGTCTGTTTATCCCTAATTGAACCGGATGCTTCGCATTCGGTTTTTTTTTACCTTTCTTTACGTAACTTCTCTTTTTTTGTGCTACCGCACCGTAATTGTAACGACTATTAACTAAATTCTCGTCGGGTATTCTCCGAAGTCCATAAATTGGTGCAAAACTTAATTTCTTGTTAATTCGTGCTATTTATTGACGGCGTGGGTCGATTATTTGTACGCGCATGGCGAGTTTGTACATGTTTTCTGCACTCCCCGCCGCCGATATTGTCCGGAGAAAAAGTCGCCTCTTCCCGGACAGTCGCGCTGGAAATTCAGTTATTACCCTTTATACTGCCCTATCGCCACAGAGCACGACCATAACGGGTTAAAGATATCAATGAGTCAGACTGAAACTACCGCCCCGAGCAAATTCTCCCTCCTCCCAGGGAGCATCACCCGTTTCTTTCTTCTTTTGATCGTTGTGCTGTTAGTCACCATGGGGGTGATGGTACAAAGCGCGGTTAACGCCTGGCTGAAGGATAAGAGCTATCAGGTCGTTGATATCACCCACGCCGTGCACAAGCGCATAGACACCTGGCGCTACGCCACCTGGCAGATTTACGACAATATCGCGGCTGCCCCGACCTCCTCATCCGGGGATGGACTTCAGGAGACGCGGCTTAAGCAGGATGTCTATTATCTCGAAAAACCGCAGCGTAAGACCGAGGCTCTTATTTTCGGTTCTCACGACAGCGCGACGCTTGAGATGACGCAGCGTATTTCGACCTACCTGGATACCCTCTGGGGTGCCGAAACGGTACCGTGGTCGATGTATTATCTGAACGGTCAGGATAACAGCATGATCCTGATCTCAACGCTGCCGTTAAAAGATCTCTCGTCCGGCTTTAAAGAGACAACCGTGGGCAGCATCGTCGATTCCCGCCGGGCAGAGATGCTGCAGCAGGCGAACGCCCTTGATGAACGTGAGAGTTTCTCTTCCCTGCGTCGTCTGGCCTGGCAAAACGGCCATTATTTTACCCTGCGTACCACGTTCAACCAGCCCGGACATCTGGCGACGGTAGTGGCCTTCGATTTACCGATTAATGATTTAATCCCGCCGGACATGCCGCTCGACAGCTTCCGCCTGGAGCCAGACACCAGCACCCAGAACATGCGTGCGGCGTCTGACAAAGAGGCCGCAGAGAGCGTATCGATCTCCTTTAACGGCTCGAAAATCGAAATTGCCTCATCGCTGAACTCGACCGGTATGCGCCTGGTGTGGCAGGTACCGTTTGGCACGCTGTTGCTCGACACCCTGCAAAATATCCTGCTGCCTCTGCTGCTGAATATCGGTCTGCTGGCGCTGGCCCTGTTTGGCTACAGCACCTTCCGTTTCCAGACGGGTCGTCAGAGCGACGCCTCTGCGGTTCCGGCCGGCACCAGCAATGAGCTG
Source organism: Enterobacter sp. UPMP2060 (assembly GCF_053709655.1). NCBI lineage: Bacteria > Pseudomonadati > Pseudomonadota > Gammaproteobacteria > Enterobacterales > Enterobacteriaceae > Enterobacter > Enterobacter sp. UPMP2060. Next base: position 338,002 of record NZ_JBSKJQ010000002.1, on the reverse strand, counting down.
CGCGTATTGCGTGCACTGAATGAAGAGATTGTTTCCGTGCTGCCGCTTGGGGTCCTGGTTCACGACCAGGAGGCGAATCGTACGGTGATGAGCAACAAAATTGCCGACCATCTGCTGCCGCATCTTAACCTGCAGAACATCACCACCATGGCGGATCAACACCAGGGGGTGATTCAGGCAACCATCAACAATGAACTGTACGAGATCCGTCAGTTCCGCAGCCAGGTGGCTCCCCGCACGCAAATCTTCATTATTCGCGACCAGGATCGCGAAGTGCTGGTCAATAAGAAGCTCAAGCAGGCGCAAAGGCTGTATGAGAAAAACCAGCAGGGGCGCGCCGCATTTATGCAGAACATTGGCGATGCCTTCAAGCAGCCGTTAAAAACGCTGGCGACCCAGGCGGCGGCGTTAAACACCTCTGAAAGCCACCAGCTTGCCTGCCAGGCCGATTCGCTGGTCAGAATGGTTGATGAGATCCAGCTGGCGAACATGCTGGAGAATGATTTCTGGAAGGGAACGCCAGCCCTCTTCTCCATTCAGGATTTGATCGATGAAGTGGTGCCGGAAGTGCTGCCCGTCATCAAGCGCAAAGGGCTGCAGCTGCTGATCAATAACAATCTCCCTGCGAATGACGAACGCCACGGCGATCGCGAAGCGCTGCGCCGCATTCTGCTGATGATTATTCAGTACGCCGTGACCACCACGCAGATCGGCAAGATCACCCTTGAAGTCAGCACCGAGGAGTCAGCAGAAGACCGTCTGACGTTCCGCATCCTGGACACCGGGGAAGGCGTCACAACGAGTGAAATTGATAATCTGCACTTCCCGTTCCTGAATGACACGCAGAGCGATCGCTACGGCAAGGCCAATGCCCTGACCTTCTGGCTGTGCGATCAGCTGGCGCGTAAGCTCGGCGGCCACCTGAACATCAAAGCACGTGAATCCCTCGGCACCCGCTATTCTCTGCACGTGAAAATGGCGGCCAATCCGCAGGAAGAAGATGAGGAACGTCTGCTGGATGATGTCGTGGTGATGGTCGACGTGACCTCGAACGAGATCCGCAATATTGTCGTTCGTCAGTTAGAAAACTGGGGAGCGGCCTGCATCACGCCGGATGAAAGACTTGCAAGTCAAGAATTTGATCTGTTTTTAACTGATAATCCGTCTAATCTTACTGCCTCCGGCTTGCTTTTAAGCGATGATGAGTCAGGCGTGCGGAAAATCGGCCCTGGCCAGCTGCGCGTCAACTTTAATATAAGCAATGCGATGCAGGAAGCTGTACTACAACTAATAGAAGAGCAGCTGGCGCAGGAAGAGATAACGGAGTCACCGTTAGGCGGCAATGAAAATGCCGAGCTTCACGCCAGCGGATACTATTCACTCTTTGTTGATACAGTACCAGATGATGTTAAGCGGTTGTATACTGAGTCCGCTGCGAATGATTTTGCAGCGCTGGCACAGACAGCACACCGGCTTAAAGGGGTGTTTGCCATGCTTAATCTGGTTCCCGGCAAGCAGTTATGTGAAACGCTGGAACATCTAATTCGTGAGAAAGATGCCTCTGGCATTGAAAAATACATCAGCGACATTGACGCCTACGTCAAAAGCTTGCTGTAGCAAGGTAGCCTTATACATGAACAATATGAACGTAATTATTGCCGATGACCATCCGATTGTACTGTTCGGTATTCGCAAATCACTTGAACAGATCGAGTGGGTGAATGTAGTCGGTGAATTTGAAGACTCTACAGCACTGATCAATAACCTCCCAAAGCTTGATGCGCACGTGCTCATTACCGATCTCTCCATGCCTGGGGACAAATACGGTGATGGGATCACGCTCATCAAATACATTAAGCGTCACTTCCCGGATATCTCGATCATTGTTCTGACCATGAACAACAACCCGGCGATCCTGAGCGCGGTGTTGGATCTGGACATCGAAGGGATTGTGCTGAAACAGGGCGCCCCGACCGATCTGCCAAAAGCGCTCGCTGCGCTGCAGAAAGGCAAGAAGTTCACGCCTGAGAGCGTCTCTCGTCTGCTGGAAAAAATCAGCGCGGGTGGCTACGGTGACAAACGCCTGTCCCCGAAAGAGAGTGAAGTTCTGCGCCTGTTCGCAGAAGGTTTCCTGGTAACCGAGATTGCCAAGAAGCTGAACCGCAGCATTAAAACCATCAGCAGCCAGAAGAAATCAGCGATGATGAAGCTGGGCGTGGACAACGATATTGCTCTGCTGAACTATCTCTCCTCCGTTACGCTGAGCGCAACGGACAAGGATTGATCCCGGACGGGTGTGCGGCCTGATGCCCTCACCCCGTCCCTCTCCCACGGGGAGAGGGTGAAAAAACGAAAAGGCCCTTACGGGCCTTTTTTATATTCTGGTTTTTCTCACGCGATCCGCGTAAATCGACAACGTCTGCTTCAGCACGTCCAGCGTCACCGGTTTCGACAGACAGCTGTCCATGCCTGACTCCAGACAACGCTGTTTCTCTTCCGCCAGCGCGTTCGCCGTTACGCCCACTACCGGCAGCGTCAGGCCAAGCTGTCGGATGCGCTGCGTCAGACGGTAGCCGTCCATGTTTGGCATGTTGACGTCGCTAAGCACGATATCAATATGATTTTTACTCAGCACATTCAGCGCATCCACGCCGTCATTGGCGGTTTTGCACTGGTAGCCCAGCGATCCAAGCTGGTCAGCCAGCAGGCGACGGTTAATCGGATGGTCATCCACCACCAGAATCATCATATCGTCATTCACCGACGCCAGAGACTCCGGTGACGGCAATCCGCCCGCGCCGTCGCGCTCTTCCAGCTCCACTTTGTAGATGCGCGCCAGCAGGCTCAACAGTTCGTGCGGCGTTGCAACACTGTGTACCCATTCCCCGGGCGCACGCTCGACAGGAATGCCGATGTGGCGACGGCAGAAGAGCACCGACCCTCTCCCCTGCCACGGCTGCTCCGGCATCTCGTCGGCGATCAGCACATCGTCCACATCCGGCGTTTGACCTTCATAGAGACACACCCTCACGCCGCTGTGGGCAAGCAGTGCCGTCAGGTAGTCATTCAGCGAGGCGTTATGCACCGCCAGCCAGCAGCGCTTGTCGCTCAGCCCGTCCACCGTCGCTTTTGCCGGATACTGCGCCGAATAGAGCGGAATACGGATGGTGAACTGGCTGCCCATGCCGGGCTCGGTATCCACAGAGATATCGCCGTCCATCATGCTGACGAGCTTCTCACAAATCGCCAGCCCCAGTCCGGTGCCCTGGAAGTTACGCTGTACGCCGGTCCCGACCTGGAAGAACGGGTCGAACAGGCGAACCACTTCCTTCGCCGGGATGCCGACACCCGTGTCGCGCACGCGAATGCTCAGGTAATCCCCCGCCCGGCAGACGTGCAACACGATACAGCCAACGTCGGTGAATTTGATGGCGTTGCTGAGCAGGTTAGAAATGACCTGCTGCAGGCGCATCGGATCGCCGTGCAGCGTCAGCGGCACGTCAGGTTCAATAAAGCAGTAGAGCCCCAGCTGTTTACGCACCACCAGCGGCAGATAGTTGGCGCTGATGTGGTTCATCACCTCGCGCGGCGAGAACTCCCGCGGTTCGATTTTCAGCTGCTCAGACTCAATTTTAGAGAAGTCGAGAATATCGCTGATGATTTTCAGCAGCAGGCTGGAGGAGTTGTTCATTGCCGTCACCAGCCTGTCGACCCCTTTCGGCAACTCTTTGGTCTGCAGCAGGTCGAGGTTACCGATGATCCCGTACAGCGGCGTTCGCAGCTCGTGGCTGACGGTGGCAAGGAACATGGATTTCGACTGGCTGGCCTGCTCCGCGGCCTGCGCCATCTCCTGCAACGACTCTTCCATCTTCACGCGCGCGGAGACATCCACCAGCACGCAAATCGCCACGTTTTCATTGCGATAGCGGGAATGCACAAAGCTGATCTGCAGGTTGGTGTGCGTGCTGGTGAGCACGTCGACAAAGTTAACCTGCTGACCGCAGATAATTTGCGTCAGCCTCTGGCGGTCCTCGTGCGTCAGCATGTTCAGGTAGTTATGCGCCAGCTCGTTACTCAGGATGTTGGTTCCGTCCTGGGTACGCAGAATGCAGATCCCCACCGGCGCCGACGCGACAATCTTCCGGTTAAACTGCTCGTGTTCCTCCAGCCGCTGGGCGTCGCTTTCGGCCGGAATAAAGATTTTCCGCTCATACATGCGCGCCAGGGTAAACAGCGCCCCGCCCGCGATCAGGTTCAGCAGAATCGCATTCATGATGAGAATACGTATCCGCTCAAGCACCATATCCACCGGCAGCGAATAGACAATACTCAGCGACGAAGGCGGCAGGCTCTTCTTCAGCACCAGCTCGCGGAAGCCAGAGGTATAGCCAAACCACGACCGCTCCTGCATCCAGTGAGGTTCAACGTTTAACCGGTTATCCGGCCCGGCGAGTGAGATCAGCTGATGGCCGTTTTCATCCAGAATGGTCACCCCCATAGGCAGGCTGCCCGGAGTGAAAAAGTTTTCCATACGAATGGTCTGCTCAATCCCCAGCAGCGCCTGCAGGCGATTGCCCAGATACACCGGCGTCAGGGCGTAGAAATAGCCCACGCCCGGGCGCGGGCCCTGGCTAACCCAGAAGATGTTATTCCCGCGCTCGTCCTGCGGCGCATTGCGGTATTTCACAATACGTTCATGCAGGCTTTTCAGCGCATCGTCACGCTCAACGGGCACGTCGCGCAGGCCAAAGTCAGCCATGCAGAGATTTTCACTGCCAATCAGGAATACGCGGTTCAGGTCATAGGCGGCGGAGAAATTGTCGCGCCAGTAGCGCATAAACCAGGCAAGGGATTCCAGCGACCCGCGCCAGGTATTGCTCATGGTGGAGCAATCGGAATCCGGGAACAGCGGCTGGAAGTCCGGGACTTCGGTTTTGTCGTTACGCCCGCGAAGCGCAAGGATGCCGTTTTCCGCCGTCAGACGATTTTCGGCAATATACTTCAGCTCCTTCATCACGTCAGACGTTCGCTGAATGTAGCGCTGGGCCTGGTCGGAGCTTAAGTTAAACTCCTGGCGGATCTCCGCTTCTTTCTGGTGTAGCGCGTTAACGATGTAAAACACCGAGCACAAGGCCACCAGCAGCCAAAGCAAGAGCGCCAGCGCCCGAAACAGATAGCGAGAAACTTTCAGCGTAGTACGAAAGGAGACGAGGTATTTCAAGGGGGCGAGGCTCCGCCGTCGGGGTCAAAAGAATGTGGTTAAGGTAGCGGTAAACGCGCCAGGTCGCAACGTTGACTTATCTGCTTGTGCAAAAGAAAAGGGCCGGAATCCGGCCCTTTTTGCATCAGGAGACATTACTCGTCAGCGTCATCCGCTACGTCATCGTCGGTGTCGGCTTCCGGCGCGATATCATCATCGCCTTCCGCAACGCTACCGTCGATGGAATCGAGCTCTTCGTCATCCACCGGCTCAGCAACGCGCTGCAGACCCACCACGTTTTCATCTTCCGCTGTACGGATGAGGATCACGCCCTGGGTGTTACGCCCCACCACGCTGATCTCAGAGACGCGGGTACGCACCAGCGTACCGGCATCGGTGATCATCATGATCTGATCGGCATCGTCTACCTGCACTGCGCCCACAACGGAACCGTTGCGCTCGGTCACTTTGATAGAGATAACGCCCTGCGTGCCGCGAGACTTGGTTGGGTATTCCCCTTCCGCCGTACGTTTACCGTAACCATTCTGCGTCACGGTCAGGATAGCCCCTTCACCGCGCGGAATAATCAGAGAAACAACGCTGTCTTCGCCAGCCAGTTTGATACCACGAACGCCCGTAGCGGTACGACCCATTGCACGAACGGCGTTCTCTTTAAAGCGCACCACTTTACCGGCCGCAGAGAACAGCATCACCTCATCAGAACCGGAGGTCAGATCCACACCGATCAGCTCGTCGCCTTCGTTCAGGTTCACCGCGATGATCCCGGCGGAACGTGGGCGGCTGAACTCGGTCAGCGCGGTTTTCTTCACGGTACCGCTGGCGGTCGCCATAAAGACGTTCACACCCTCTTCGTACTCGCGTACCGGCAGGATGGCGGTGATACGTTCATTCGCTTCCAGCGGCAGCAGGTTAACGATTGGACGGCCACGCGCGCCACGGCTCGCTTCCGGCAGCTGATAGACTTTCATCCAGTACAGACGACCGCGGCTGGAGAAGCAGAGGATCGTGTCATGGGTGTTCGCCACCAGCAGGCGGTCAATAAAGTCTTCTTCTTTAATGCGTGCCGCAGATTTACCTTTACCGCCACGACGCTGTGCTTCGTAGTCGGTCAGCGGCTGATACTTCACATAGCCCTGGTGAGACAGGGTGACCACCACGTCTTCGCGGTTGATCAGATCTTCAATGTTGATATCAGAGCTGTTCGCGGTGATTTCGGTGCGGCGCGCATCGCCGAACTGATCGCGGACCAGCTCCAGCTCTTCACGGATCACTTCCATCAGACGCTCTGCGCTGCCCAGGATATGCAGCAGTTCAGCAATCTGTTCCAGCAGCTCTTTGTATTCGTCGAGCAGTTTCTCGTGCTCAAGGCCGGTCAGTTTCTGCAGACGCAGATCCAGAATCGCCTGAGCCTGCTGTTCAGTCAGGTAATACTGACCGTCACGCACGCCGAACTCAGGTTCCAGCCACTCAGGACGCGCTGCGTCATCGCCCGCACGTTCCAGCATCGCGGCGACGTTACCCAGATCCCACGGACGGGAAATCAGGGCGGCTTTCGCCTCCGCCGGGGTTGGCGCACGACGGATCAGTTCGATGATCGGGTCGATGTTGGCCAGCGCAACCGCCAGCGCTTCAAGGATGTGCGCACGGTCGCGCGCTTTGCGCAGTTCGAAGATGGTACGACGGGTCACCACTTCACGGCGGTGACGCACGAACGCGCTCAGGATCTCTTTCAGGTTCATGATCTTCGGCTGACCATGGTGCAGCGCAACCATGTTGATACCGAAGGAAACCTGAAGCTGAGTCTGGGAGTACAGGTTGTTCAGCACAACCTCACCCACCGCGTCGCGTTTGATCTCAATCACAATGCGCATACCGTCTTTGTCAGACTCGTCACGCAGCGCGCTGATGCCTTCAACGCGTTTTTCTTTTACCAGCTCGGCGATTTTTTCAATCAGACGCGCTTTGTTCACCTGATACGGGATCTCGTGAACAATGATGGTTTCACGGCCGGTTTTAGCGTCCGCTTCAACTTCGGCGCGGGCACGGATGTAAATCTTGCCGCGGCCGGTGCGGTACGCTTCTTCAATACCGCGACGACCGTTGATAATCGCCGCCGTCGGGAAGTCCGGGCCCGGGATGTGTTCCATCAGCCCTTCAATGCTGATGTCTTCATCGTCGATATAGGCCAGGCAGCCGTTGATCACTTCGGTGATATTGTGCGGCGGAATGTTGGTTGCCATACCGACCGCGATACCGGACGAACCGTTAACCAGCAGGTTCGGGATCTTGGTTGGCATCACATCTGGGATGCGCTCGGTGCCGTCGTAGTTATCGACGAAATCAACGGTCTCTTTTTCCAGGTCGGCCATCAGCTCATGAGCGATTTTCGACATACGGATTTCCGTATAACGCATCGCCGCAGCGGAGTCGCCGTCGACTGAACCAAAGTTACCCTGACCATCTACCAGCATGTAACGCAAGGAGAATGGCTGCGCCATACGAACGATGGTGTCATACACGGCGGTATCACCATGCGGGTGATATTTACCGATGACGTCACCGACGACGCGGGCAGATTTTTTATAGGCTTTATTCCAGTCATTGCCCAATACGTTCATGGCGTATAGTACGCGACGGTGTACCGGCTTAAGGCCATCGCGGACGTCCGGCAGCGCACGGCCAACAATGACCGACATCGCATAGTCCAGATAGGAGCTCTTCAGCTCTTCCTCGATGTTAACCGGTGTAATTTCTCTCGCAAGGTCGCTCATCTAACCGCTATCCCTCTACTGTATCCCGGATTCAAAGGTCGCAAATTATAACACAGCCGAGGTGATTGAGGTAAACCTATACGCTTTATTCACGGGGATTGCCTGATATACTCCTTTGTCTTGCTAAATAAGGAGTAAAAGCGCCCATGAATGCCGAAAAATCCCCGGTGGTTCACAACGTTGACCACAAAGAGATTGCCAAATTTGAAGCGGTGGCGTCCCGCTGGTGGGATCTCGAAGGTGAGTTCAAACCGCTGCATCGCATTAACCCGCTGCGTCTGGGCTATATCGCGGAGCGTTCCGGCGGTCTGTTCGGTAAGAAAGTGCTCGACGTCGGCTGCGGCGGCGGCATCCTGGCTGAGAGCATGGCGCGCGAAGGGGCGAATGTTACTGGCCTGGATATGGGCTTTGAACCGCTGCAGGTGGCCCGCCTTCACGCGCTGGAGTCCGGCATACAGGTGGAATACGTGCAGGAAACCGTGGAAGAGCATGCGGCAAAACACGCCCATCAGTACGATGTGGTGACCTGCATGGAGATGCTGGAGCACGTTCCCGATCCGCAGTCGGTGGTGCACGCCTGTGCAAAACTGGTGAAACCGGGCGGCCAGGTCTTCTTCTCAACCATCAACCGCAACGGTAAAGCCTGGCTGATGGCCGTTGTCGGCGCGGAGTATGTGCTGCGCATGGTGCCGAAAGGGACGCACGACGTGAAGAAATTCATCAAGCCTGCGGAGTTGTTAAGCTGGGTTGACCAGACGTGGCTCAAAGAGCAGCACATCACCGGCCTGCACTACAATCCGTTGACCGATAAATTCAAGCTCGCACCGGGCGTAGATGTTAACTATATGTTGCATACCACCGCCAAAAACGACTAACGTCATTCGTTATTCTTATAAAGATTGCGCGACATCATGTTGCGCAATTCTGACCTCCCGTTGAAGAAATCAGCACTCGATCAAATTTTGAATTTTTTTTCTTAATTATTGACATGTCTTCCAGGCCTTACGGTACGAGGACTTAGCCTTTTTTACCCTTTCACAACCTCAATTTAACGCCAAAATCAACCCTTGTGCTGAAAAGATTCGATACTAGAATACTCACCATATAGCGTTTTTCTTATCGCAAACCCCCTACATGTAGTATTTATCCACAGAGTTAGTCACAAGACGGATCTGTGGATAAGCGGGGGATATTTTTTTATTTCACGGACAGGTAAAACCCACATGAATCAGAGTCTGCTGGTGACAAAGCGCGACGGTACTACCGAGCGTATCAATCTGGACAAAATCCATCGAGTTCTCGACTGGGCAGCAGAAGGACTGAACAACGTATCTATCTCCCAGGTTGAACTGCGTTCCCACATTCAGTTCTACGACGGCATCAAAACGTCTGATATCCACGAAACTATCATTAAAGCAGCGGCAGACCTCATCTCCCGCGAAGCACCGGATTATCAGTACCTCGCTGCACGTCTGGCGATTTTCCACCTGCGTAAAAAAGCCTACGGCCAGTTTGAGCCGCCGAAGCTTTACGATCACGTCGTGAAAATGGTTGAGCTGGGCAAATACGACACGCATCTGCTGGAAGACTATACGGAAGAAGAGTTCGAGCAGATGAACGGGTTTATCGATCACTGGCGCGACATGAACTTCTCCTACGCGGCGGTGAAGCAGCTCGAAGGCAAATACCTGGTTCAGAACCGTGTAACCGGTGAGATCTACGAAAGCGCCCAGTTCCTCTATATTCTGGTGGCCGCCTGCCTGTTCTCTAACTACCCGCGTGACACCCGTCTGGAATACGTGAAGCGTTTCTACGATGCGGTATCCACATTCAAGATTTCTCTGCCGACGCCAATCATGTCTGGCGTGCGTACTCCAACCCGTCAGTTCAGCTCCTGCGTACTGATCGAGTGTGGTGACAGCCTGGACTCCATCAACGCTACCTCCAGCGCCATCGTGAAATACGTTTCCCAGCGTGCCGGTATCGGCATCAACGCCGGTCGCATTCGTGCGCTGGGCAGCCCGATTCGCGGCGGTGAAGCGTTCCACACCGGCTGTATCCCGTTCTATAAACACTTCCAGACGGCAGTAAAATCCTGCTCTCAGGGCGGCGTGCGCGGCGGTGCTGCGACCCTGTTCTACCCGATGTGGCATCTGGAAGTGGAAAGTCTGCTGGTTCTGAAAAACAACCGCGGCGTGGAAGGCAACCGCGTGCGTCACATGGACTACGGCGTGCAGATCAACAAGCTGATGTACACCCGTCTGCTGAAAGGCGAAGACATCACCCTGTTCAGCCCGTCCGACGTTCCGGGCCTGTATGACGCGTTCTTTGCCGATCAGGACGAGTTCGAGCGTCTGTACACCAAATACGAAAAAGACGACAGCATCCGCAAGCAGCGCGTGAAGGCGGTAGACCTGTTCTCCCTGATGATGCAGGAACGTGCCTCTACCGGCCGTATCTACATCCAGAACGTGGACCACTGCAATACCCACAGCCCGTTTGATCCAGTAGTTGCGCCAGTGCGCCAGTCTAACCTGTGCCTGGAGATCGCCCTGCCGACCAAACCGCTGGAAGACGTGAACGACGAAAACGGCGAAATCGCGCTGTGTACGCTGTCCGCGTTCAACCTGGGCGCAATTAAGAGCCTGGACGAGCTGGAAGAGCTGGCGGTGCTGGCGGTTCGCGCGCTCGACGCTCTGCTGGACTACCAGGATTACCCAATCCCGGCCGCTAAACGCGGTGCGATGGGCCGCCGTACCCTGGGTATCGGCGTGATCAACTTCGCCTACTGGCTGGCGAAAAACGGCAAGCGTTACTCCGACGGCAGCGCTAACAACCTGACGCACCAGACGTTCGAAGCGATTCAGTACTACCTGATGAAAGCCTCTAACGAGCTGGCGAAAGAGCAAGGCGCGTGCCCGTGGTTCAACGAAACCACCTACGCGAAAGGCATTCTGCCAATCGACACCTACAAGAAAGACCTGGATGCGATCGTCAGCGAACCGCTGCATCTCGACTGGGAGGGTCTGCGCGAGTCCATCAAGACCCATGGCCTGCGTAACTCAACGCTCTCTGCCCTGATGCCGTCCGAGACCTCTTCGCAGATCTCTAACGCCACCAACGGTATTGAACCGCCGCGCGGCCACGTCAGCATCAAAGCGTCGAAAGACGGCGTGCTGCGTCAGGTGGTACCGGATTACGAAACGCTGGGTAATAACTACGAGCTGCTGTGGGAAATGCCAAACAACGACGGCTACCTGCAGCTGGTGGGTATCATGCAGAAGTTTATTGACCAGTCGATCTCTGCCAATACCAACTATGACCCGACGCGCTTCCCGTCCGGCAAGGTACCGATGCAGCAGCTGCTGAAAGACCTGCTCACCGCCTACAAATTTGGCGTGAAAACGCTGTACTATCACAACACCCGTGACGGTGCGGAAGACGCGCAGGACGACATGGTACCGTCAATTCAGGACGATGGCTGCGAAAGCGGCGCATGTAAGATCTAATGAAGGGCGGGGATATCCCCGCCTTTATTTCGTAAGACAGGACACACTCATGGCATATACCACCTTTTCACAGACGAAAAACGACCAGCTCAAAGAGCCGATGTTCTTCGGCCAGCCGGTCAACGTGGCACGCTACGATCAGCAAAAATATGACATCTTCGAAAAGCTGATTGAAAAGCAACTCTCCTTCTTCTGGCGCCCGGAAGAAGTGGACGTCTCCCGCGACCGTATTGACTACCAGTCGCTGCCGGATCACGAAAAACATATCTTCATCAGCAACCTGAAGTACCAGACGCTGCTGGACTCCATTCAGGGTCGTAGCCCGAACGTGGCGCTGCTGCCGCTGATCTCCATTCCTGAGCTGGAAACCTGGGTGGAAACCTGGGCGTTTTCCGAGACGATCCACTCCCGCTCTTACACCCACATCATCCGCAACATCGTGAACGATCCGGCGGTGGTGTTTGACGATATCGTCACCAACGAGCAGATCCAGAAGCGCGCGGAAGGCATTGCCCATTACTACGACGAGCTGATCGAGATGACCAGCTACTGGCATTTGCTGGGCGAAGGTACGCACAACGTGAACGGTAAAACCATCACCGTTAACCTGCGCGCGCTGAAAAAACAGCTGTACCTGTGCCTGATGAGCGTCAACGCGCTGGAAGCGATCCGCTTCTACGTGAGCTTCGCCTGCTCCTTCGCCTTTGCAGAGCGCAAGCTGATGGAAGGCAACGCCAAAATCATTCGTCTGATCGCCCGCGATGAAGCCCTGCACCTGACCGGTACCCAGCACATGCTGAACCTGCTGCGCAGCGGTACGGACGATCCGGAGATGGCGGAAATCGCCGAAGAGTGCAAGCAGGAGTGCTACGACCTGTTCGTGCTGGCGGCTCAGCAGGAGAAAGAGTGGGCAGACTACCTGTTCCGCGACGGCTCCATGATTGGCCTGAACAAAGACATCCTGTGCCAGTACGTTGAGTACATCACCAACATCCGCATGCAGGCCGTCGGCCTTGACCTGCCGTTTCAGACACGTTCTAACCCGATTCCGTGGATCAACACCTGGCTGGTGTCCGATAACGTGCAGGTTGCGCCGCAGGAAGTGGAAGTCAGCTCTTATCTGGTCGGTCAGATTGATTCTGAAGTCAACACCGACGACCTGAGCAACTTCCAGCTCTGATGTCACGCGTCACGCTACGTCTTTCCGGCACTGAGGTACTGTGTCGGGAGGAGCACCCTTCTCTGCTGGTGGCGCTTGAGGCGCATCAGGTAGAAGTAGAGTACCAGTGTCGTTCCGGCTACTGCGGCTCCTGCCGCTGCCGTCTGGTCGCCGGCCAGGTGGACTGGCTGACCGAGCCGCTGGCCTTTATCAACGAAGGGGAAATTTTGCCCTGCTGCTGCCGGGCAAAAGGCGATATAGAGATCGAGATGTGATGTTGTCCGTATCCCCTCTCCCGGTGGGAGAGGGTTAGGGTGAGGGTATCAGGCCGCAGAGCCTGATTGTCGGGTGGCGGCTTCGCCTTACCCGACCTGCCAAACCTACTTCCGGTGAATGAATTCGACCGCTTTATCCGGGAAATCCGTAAACAGTCCGTCCACGCCCGCCTGGTTATACAACACCTCATAAAGCTGATTCACGTCCGTGGCATACGGCGGCAGCTGGTCTGCACGAACGGTATACGGATGCACCTGCATCCTGCTGGCGTGCGCCTCTTTCACCATCGCCGTCAGCTTCACGTGGCCCGGCGCTGAGCCTTCCGCCACCAGCATGTGGTAATCCGGCCCGATGCCGTCGGCGTACTGCGCAATCTGCTTCATCGCGCCCGGCTTAAACATCCAGTCGTAGCTGTAGTTCACCCACTTGCCGTCCGGCTGCTTCTCCTGGGTTTCATTCCAGTCGGTATAGGCAATCAGCTGAACCAGATTGAGGTTCATCCCCATCTTCGGCTCCAGCTCGGTTTTGATGCGCTTCAGCTCGGCGGCGTCAAAACACTGCAGGTAGACTTTGTCCTTCTTGCTGGTGTAGCCGTACTGTTTCAGCACCTCCAGCGTCTTCGCGGCAATGTCTTTGCCTTCCTGATGGTGGAACCACGGCGCTTTGATCTCCGGGTAGATGCCGATATTTTTACCGGTTGAGTGGTTCAGCCCCTGAACAAACTCAATCTCTTCCTGGAAGGTATGGATCCGGAAGTCAGATTTGCCCATCGGGAAACGTCCCGGATAGACCTGAACCTTCTTGCCGTTTTCGATCTCGAAGCCTTCGGTAAACTTCAGGGAACGGATCTCCGCCAGGGTGAAATCAATGGCGTAGTAGCGGCCATCTTTGCGCGCGCGGTCCGGGTATCGATCCGCCACGTCCGTCACGCGGTCAAGATAGTGGTCATGCAGGACGACCAGCTGGTCGTCCTTCGTCATAACCAGATCCTGCTCCAGATAATCCGCGCCCTGGGCATAGGCCATCGCTTTCGCCGGGAGCGTATGCTCCGGCAGATAGCCGCTGGCGCCGCGGTGGGCGATAACGATTTTATCCGCCGCCAGCGCCGAGCCTGTCATCAGGCCCGCAAGCAGCAGGCCGGTTGTTACGTAAGACAATTTCATCGCAATGCTCCTTATTGACGACGCGCCAGCACTTCCGCGTGGTGACGTTTCTCACCGATCATGACCACAATGAGCAGCAGTACCGCCAGCACGCTGCCGCCGATCATCACCATAAAGCCGCCGTCCCAGCCGAAGAAGTCAACGGTGTAGCCCACGATGGCGCTCGCCGCGACCGAACCGCCCAGGTAGCCGAACAGACCGGTAAAGCCTGCCGCCGTGCCTGCCGCTTTTTTCGGCGCCAGCTCCAGCGCGTGCAGACCGATCAGCATCACCGGACCGTAAATCAGGAAGCCGATGACGATCATGCAGGCCATGTCTACTGATGGGTTGCCCGGCGGGTTGAGCCAGTAAACGACGGTCGCGATGGTGACCAGGGTCATAAAGAACACGCCCGTCGCGCCGCGGTTGCCTTTAAACACCTTGTCCGACATCCAGCCGCAAAGCAGCGTGCCCGGGATCCCGGCATATTCATACAGGAAATAGGCCCAGGAGGACTTATCCAGCGCGAAGTGCTTCACCTCTTTCAGGTAGGTCGGGGACCAGTCCAGAATGCCGTAGCGCAGCAGGTAAACGAACACGTTCGCCACCGCGATGTACCACAGCAGCTTGTTCGGCAGGACGTACTTCATGAAGATCTGTTTTGCGGTCAGCTCTTCTTCGTGCTCCTTGCTGTAATCATCCGGATAGTCGTTTTTGTACTCTTCAATCGGCGGCAGGCCGCAGGACTGAGGCGTATCGCGCATCAGCGCGAAAGCGATAATCGCCACGACGATGGCGCCAAAGGCAGGCATATAGAGCGCAGCGTGCCAGTCGTTGAACCAGGCCATCCCCAGCAGGAACAGCAGCGGCGGAATACCGCCACCCACGTTATGCGCGCAGTTCCACACCGACACGATGCCGCCGCGTTCCTTCTGCGACCACCAGTGCACCATGGTGCGTCCGCACGGCGGCCATCCCATCCCCTGGAACCAGCCGCAGAGGAACAGCAGCACGAACATGACGGCGATGCTGGAGGTTGCCCACGGCACAAAGCCCATGAACAGCATGACCGCAGCCGCCAGGATCAGGCCGGCGGGCAGGAACACGCGCGGATTCGAGCGATCCGATACCGACCCCATGATGAATTTGGAAAAACCGTAGGCGATTGAGATCCCCGACAGCGCGAACCCCAGATCGCCGCGGGAGAAGCCCTGCTCCACCAGATACGGCATGGCGAGCGCGAAGTTTTTACGTACAAGGTAGTACGCCGCGTACCCGAAGAAGATCCCCAGGAAAATTTGCCAGCGCAGACGGCGGTATAGCGGATCAATTTCTGCCTCTGGCAGACGCGCCCTGTGCGGCGCAGGTTTGAAGATACTGAGCATAACAGCCTCCGTGGCCTTGAATTGAATGGGCAGGTGGCTCGCACCTGAATTCCAGAGGCGGGGATGTTAAGAAATCACGGTGATTGTTACTGTGAATCAACGCACAGATTGTTACAGAAATATGACAGAATGCGCAAAAAAGCACATGAAATCACGTTCCACTTTCGAATTTCGCGCGTTTATGTTCGAAATCAAACAAACCACACTATTGATATGGCTAAATGATAAAAAACGAACATAGAGGGTAAACAATGACCATTCACGATCCTCGCTACAGCGATGTGATAATCATTGGCGGTGGCGCAACCGGTGCCGGGATCGCACGCGACTGCGCCCTTCGCGGCTTAAGCGTTACGCTGCTGGAGCGCCACGACATCGCAACGGGCGCAACCGGGCGTAACCATGGCCTGCTGCACAGCGGCGCGCGGTATGCGGTTACTGACGGTGAATCCGCACGCGAATGTATTGCTGAAAACCAGATCCTCAAGCGTATCGCCCGCCACTGCATTGAGCCGACCGACGGCCTCTTTATTACTCTTCCCGAAGATGACCTCGCCTTTCAGGACACCTTTATTACCGCCTGCACTGCGGCGGGCATTCAGGCTGAGGCCATGGACCCGGCGCTGGCGCGGCGGCTGGAACCGTCGGTTAACCCGGCGCTTATCGGCGCGGTGAAAGTGCCTGACGGCACCGTTGACCCCTTCCGCCTGACCGCCGCCAATATGCTGGACGCCCGCGAGCATGGCGCGAACATTCTGACCGGGCACGAAGTGACCGGGCTTATCCGTGAAGGTCATCGTATCTGCGGCGTGCGGATCCTTGATACGCAATATAACGAACACAGCGAGCTGTATGCCGCCGTGGTGGTTAACGCGGCGGGGATCTGGGGGCAGCGCATCGCGGAATACGCGGACCTGTCGGTACGCATGTTCCCGGCGAAAGGCTCGCTGCTGATCCTCGACCACCGCATCAATAACCACGTGATCAACCGCTGCCGCAAACCGTCCGACGCCGATATCCTCGTCCCGGGCGACACCATTTCGTTAATCGGTACCACCTCAACCCACGTCGACTACAGCGAGATTGACTACAACCGCGTGACCGCCGAAGAGGTCGACGTCCTGCTGCGCGAAGGGGAAAAACTGGCCCCGGTGATGGCGCAGACGCGTATTCTGCGCGCCTACGCGGGCGTGCGTCCGCTGGTCGCCAGCGATAACGATCCGAGCGGGCGTAACGTCAGCCGGGGCATCGTGCTGCTCGATCACGCCGAGCGCGACGGCATGGACGGGTTTATCACCATCACCGGCGGCAAGCTGATGACCTACCGCCTGATGGCCGAGTGGGCGACCGATGCCGTCTGCCGCAAGCTGGGCAATACCGAACGGTGCGTGACGGCAGAGCAGCCACTGCCCGGCTCGCGTCAGTCCACCGAAAAAACGCTGCAAAAAATTATCTCCCTGCCCGCGCCGCTGCGCGGATCCGCTATCTACCGCCACGGCGACAGAACGCCGCAGTGGCTCGGTGAAGGACGCCTGAGCCGCAGCCTGGTATGCGAGTGCGAAGCCGTCACCGCCGGTGAGGTGCAGTATGCGGTGGAGAGCCTGACGGTCACAAGCCTGCTCGATCTTCGTCGCCGCACCCGCGTGGGAATGGGTACCTGTCAGGGCGAGCTGTGCGCCTGTCGTGCCGCCGGGCTGCTGCAGCGTTTTCACACCACTACCGCCACCCAGTCGCTCGATCAGCTCAGCGCGTTTTTAAACGAGCGATGGAAAGGCATTCAGCCTGTCGCCTGGGGCGATGCCCTGCGCGAAAGCGAATTTACCCGCTGGGTCTACCAGGGGCTTTGCGGTCTTGAGAAGGAGCAACGCGATGAAATTTGATACCGTAATCGTCGGCGGCGGGCTGGCAGGCCTGCTCTGCGGCATCAAGCTCACGAAGCAGGGGCTGCGCTGCGCCATTATCACCCGGGGCCAGAGCGCCCTGCACTTCTCGTCGGGCTCGCTGGATCTGGTGGACGAAGCGTACCGCGATAAGCTGCCGCCGGAGCACCCGTATCACCTGATTGGCGCCCAGCATATTGACCGCTTTGCGCTGGAAACCGAAGCGCTGCTGGCAGACTGCGGCGCGCGTCTGAAGGGAAGCGCCCGGCTCAATCACCAGCGCGTCACGCCGCTCGGCACCCTGCGCTCTGCCTGGCTCAGCCCGGAAGAAGTGCCCGTTGCTCCCTTCAACGCCGCGCGCGTGCGGGTCGTGGGCATTAGCGGCTTTCTGGATTTTCAGCCCCATCTCGCGGCGGCGTCACTTTGTCGCCAGGGCGTCAATGCCGAAACGGCAGAGATAGAGCTGCCTGAGCTTGATGTCCTGCGCGACAACCCGAGCGAATTTCGCGCGGTGAATATCGCCCGTTTTCTGGATAACGAGGACAAATGGCCGCTGCTGTATGACGCACTCAGACCGCTCAGCGACAGCTGTGACGCCCTGCTGATGCCCGCCTGCTTTGGTTTACGCGACAACCGGCTCTGGCGCTGGCTCTCGGATCGTCTGCCCTGCTCGCTCGGCCTGCTGCCAACTCTGCCCCCTTCCGTCCCAGGCATTCGCCTGCATACCCAGCTCCAGCGCCAGTTTGTCGCGCAGGGCGGCGTGTGGATGGCGGGTGATGAGGTGAAAAAAATCACCCTGACCGACGGCGCGGTGAGCGAAATCTGGACGCGCAACCACGACGATATTCCGCTTCGCGCGCGCTTTACGGTGCTGGCAAGCGGCAGCTTCTTCAGCAACGGGCTGCTGAGCAGCCGGGAGGGCATCCGGGAAGCCATTATGGGGCTGGATGTTCGCCAGCGTGCCTCCCGCGCGGACTGGTATCAAAGTGATTTCTTCTCGCCGCAGCCCTGGCAGCAGTTCGGCGTGATTGTCGATAACCAGCTACATCCGCAACTTTCAGGTAAGCCCGTCAGTAATCTTTTTGCCATCGGCTCGCTGCTGGGCGGGTACGATCCGATTGCCCAGGGATGCGGTGGCGGGGTCTGCGCCGTCACGGCGCTGTATGTGGCAGAGCAGATTAG
The DNA here is from genome assembly GCF_053709655.1 of Enterobacter sp. UPMP2060. Classification (NCBI taxonomy): domain Bacteria; kingdom Pseudomonadati; phylum Pseudomonadota; class Gammaproteobacteria; order Enterobacterales; family Enterobacteriaceae; genus Enterobacter; species Enterobacter sp. UPMP2060. The sequence continues at coordinate 319,477 of NZ_JBSKJQ010000002.1, read as the reverse complement.
CCAGCGCACGGAGGCTGAACAATGAACGACACCCGTTTTGAAAGCTGCATTAAATGCACGGTGTGTACCACCGTCTGCCCGGTGAGCGGCGTGAACCCACGCTATCCCGGACCAAAGCAGGCCGGGCCGGACGGCGAGCGTCTGCGGCTGAAGGACGGCAAGCTGTACGACGAGGCGCTGAAATACTGCATTAACTGCAAACGCTGCGAAGTCGCCTGCCCGTCGGATGTGAAAATCGGCGATATCATCCAGCGCGCCCGGGCGCGCTACAGCACGCAAAAGCCGACGCTGCGGGACGCTATTCTGAGCCATACCGATCTGATGGGCAGCGTCTCGACGCCGTTTGCCCCGCTGGTGAATGCCGCGACCTCCCTCAAACCGGTGCGTCAGCTGCTGGATGCCACGCTGAAGATAGACCATCACCGCAGCCTGCCGAAATATTCTCACGGCACCTTCCGCCGCTGGTACAAATCCGTCGCGGCGGAGCAGGCGCAGTACGCCGACCAGGTGGCTTTTTTCCACGGCTGCTATGTGAACTACAACCACCCGCAGCTGGGCAAAGATCTGCTGAAGGTGCTTAACGCCATGGGAACGGGCGTTCAGCTGCTGAACAAAGAGAAGTGCTGCGGCGTACCGCTGATCGCCAACGGGTTTACCGATAAAGCGCGCAGGCAGGCTCAGAGCAATGTCACGTCACTGCGCGAAGCGATTGTCGATAAAGGTATTCCGGTGCTGGCGACCTCGTCCACCTGTACCTTCACCCTGCGCGATGAGTACCCGCATCTGCTGGACGTGGATAATACCGGCCTGCGCGAGCACATCGAGCTGGCGACACGCTTCCTGTGGCGCAAGCTCGATAGCGGGCAGACGTTGCCGCTGGGGAAATTGCCCCTGAAAGTGGTGTATCACACGCCGTGTCATATGGAGAAAATGGGCTGGTCGCTCTATACGCTTGAGCTGCTGCGGTTAATTCCGGACCTGGAGCTGACGGTGCTGGATTCGCGCTGCTGCGGGATTGCGGGAACCTACGGCTTTAAGCGTGAAAACTACGGAACGTCACAGGCGATTGGCGCCCCGCTGTTCCGTCAGATTGAAGAGAGCGGCGCGGATATCGTGGTAACGGACTGCGAAACCTGCAGGTGGCAGATTGAGATGTCAACCAGCAAGCGCTGCGAACATCCAGTCACCCTGCTGGCGAAGGCGCTGGGCTAAACAGTGCCGGGGCGAAACGCCCCGGCACAGGTTTTACTCGATGAACAGCGACTCGACAACGTTAATCCAGCCGTGCTCGCTGGCAACCTCTTTGCCATTCAGCCAGCGGCGCAGCATGTTCAACGCCATCATGGCGCAAACCTCCTGACGCACCGCCAGGCTGTGGCGGGTAATGCTCATTTTTACCCGCAGGGCCCAGGTGCCTTCCGGCGTCGCCAGCGCGAAGTTAAGGTGTTCCTCGTCCAGCCCCCCGACAAACAGCGCCAGACCGGCAAAATGCTTCACCCTTCTCTCGGAAGCCCAGCGGGCGGTTTGCGCCAGGGACTCCTGCTGGAACGGCACCACTTCGCTGGCCAGCAGCGGCGCGTTGACGCGCGACAGCTGCAGCGCCAGCAGGCCACCGGTGAACTGCTCGCTTAAGGTCACGCTCAGCTGACGCGACTGCAGATGCGTCGCAATCTGCGCGGGCAGCCCTTCCGTCCCTTCAAAGATCAGGCTTTCGCCCGCCACGCGCTGCACCTCGGGCCACAGGGCCAGCATCGCCTGTTTCTGTTCGGCCGGACCTGTCAGCTTAAGCTCAATGATCGGCATGGAGGAGCGGTAGCCCATGGAGACGCCCGGCGGCAGCGGGAGAGGGTCAAGGCTCTGGGCCAGATCGCTTTCCGAGCGGCCAAAGGTGGCCAGACGCAGGCACAGCGGCGGTTCAGGCAGGGTAAAACGATCGCGAAGGCGCGGCAGGATCTGCTGCTCGACCATCACTTTAAATTCTGAGGGCACGCCCGGCGTGAAGAACATCAGGCAGCGGTTCAGCTGCATGGCAAACCCGCACGCGGTACCCACCGGGTTATCGACCAGCTCGGCGCTGGCGGGAATTTCAGCCTGTTTGCGGTTGCTGGGGGCCATGACGCGGCCACGTTCAGAGAAAAAGCGCTCCATCTGCGAAAGCCACGCCTCGTGCAGCACCAGCCCTTCGCCTTTTGCGGTCGCGGCGGCCAGCGCGCTGAGATCGTCACCGGTGGGGCCGAGTCCGCCATTCACAATCAGCACGTCGCAGTGTTCGCTGCGCTCGCGCAGAATAGCGACCAGCGACTCAAGATTGTCGCCCACCGTATTGCGGCGCGTTAACGGTAATCCTTGCTCAAAGAAAAGATCGGCAAGCCAGGCGGCATTGGTATCAATAATTTGTCCATGCAGCACTTCGTCGCCGGTGGATAACATCTCCACGTTAATCATTATGTTCTCCCGCTTATTTGGTCAAAACACTATAGCGCAAACGCGGGGTGGAGAAGAGAGAAACTGGCGCGACAGAACGCCGCGCCGGAGTGATTAGAAGCCTGCGCTGACGCCCACGTACGGGCCGTCGGCCAGCGCGTTGTCGCGGTTGCCGTCTTTGCCGGCCAGGTTCAGATAGCGATAGCCCGCTTCGATGGTAATCGGACGCATGATGGTCCAGCGCGCGCCGGCGTTGGCCTCTTCATAGCTTTCGATACCGCTTGAGAGGGAGTCCGGCGAATAGTAGTACTCACCAAACAGGCCGAAGCTGTCGCCAATTTTCCACTGCAGGCCGCCGCCCACTGCCGCCGCGTACCCTTCGTCACCGTCATTTGGGTTGGTGTAGATACCTTTACCGCCGACGGTGGCCAGGAACGGGCCAAGAGGAACGTTCAGACCCAGGCCGAGGCTCGCCGCGTCGCCGTCGTCATCGTTATGCGTCCAGCCGCCGGTCATCGCCAGACCGGAAGTCTCGGTACCCATGCCAAAGCCCAGGTGGGTATAATCCTGACCCGCCGAGCCGTTAATGCTGATGGCGTTAGCCGCCGCAGATACAACCATCAGGCCGAAGCCCACGAATGCCACTTTTTTCATTGTCGTGATCCCACACAATTATTATAAAGAAGTCCCAAAACCGCGAGATTTTAACCGGAGTCTCCCGGGGATCAAGCACTCTGCGTGCGGCAGGTCAGTAGATTGTAATTATTTGAAACGGCTATTATCCCTTCAGCGAAGCGTTCACCCACTGCTGCAACGCGCGGCGCGAAACTTTAATGCCGCCATTTTTGAGTTCGGTCGGCAACAGCAGCCAGCGGACGGGTTGTTCAAAACGCGCCACCTTATCCCTGACCCAGTCAGGTAAACAGGTGATATCCGTTCCCGGCTCGCACTCCACCACCGCCACCGGACGCTGTCCAAACTCGGCGTCGTCCAGCGGGACGATAAACACCTGGTTAATCTGCGGATGGCGGGCGATAACGCGCTCAAGGCTTTCCGGCTGGATCCCTTCTCCGCCGCTAAAAAAGAGGTTGTCCATGCGGCCCAGGATCGTCAGGCGGCCGTCATGCCATTCACCGCGATCGCGGGTAGCGAACCATCCCTGCGCGTTGGTCAGCGGAACCAATTCACCGTCCCGCCAGTAGCCTGAGGCCATACTCTCTGCCCGGATCCAGACCTCACCGTTAACCACCTGCACCTCTCTGCCCGGCAGCGCATAGCCTACGTCCGGCTCGCCGTCCGCCGCTTTCGCGCAGACGGTAGAGGCAAACTCGGTCAGGCCGTAGCCGCAGAAGGTGTGAATACCCTGCTCGCGCGCCTGCTGCGTCAATTCCACAGGAATGGCGGCCCCGCCCAGCAGCACCGCTTTCAGTGCAACAGGCTGGTGGGTATTAAGCAGACGCCAGAGCTGGGTCGGCACCAGCGAGGCGTGCGTACAGCCGCGCAGCGCCTGCGCCAGCGGCTGTTTCTCGCGCACGGTTAACCGCGCGCCGGCCTGCAGCCAGCGCCATAAAATCCCCTGGCCGGAAACGTGAAACAGCGGCAGCGAAAGCAGCCAGTCGTCGTCTTCGCCGTAGGGCATCAGCGCCAGCACGCCGCGCGCGCTGGCGAGATGGGCGTCGCAGGTATGCACCGCTGCTTTCGGCAGCCCGGTAGAGCCGGAGGTCAGCGTCATCGACGCCAGCCGCGCCGGCTGCCACGCAACGCGATATTCCCCGGCGCGCTCGCGCATGCTCAGGGCAGGAAGACCGTCACAGGTACCGTCCAGCGCCAGCGCAAAGCGCAGCGTCATCTGCGGGAGCAACACGTCCAGCAGCGGGCGAGGCAGCTGCGGATTGACGGGAAGAATGCGCGCCCCGCACTGGAGCAGCGCCAGCCACGCCAGAAGGGTTTGCGGATGATTATGGGCCAGCAGCAGCACGCCGTCGCCCTCCTCCACGCCCTGCAGGTGAAACTCTGCCGCAAGACGGTCGACGCGGGCGCACAGCTGTTGCCAGCTGAGCACCTCGTCGTTCAGCCTGAGGGCCGGTTTATCAGCAAACTGCGCGCGCCAGTGCCGCCACGGCCAGTCGGTAAAACTCATAACAACGGCTCCAGCGCCGCGACGTTGAGGCACGGCAGCGCGCTGTCCGGCCACCTGCGGATAAGCTGAGCCTGCATCAGGTTCAGCGTGTCGAGGCCAGGGATCGTATCCGGCGTTAGCCAGGCGGCAATGCGCGCCAGCTGGGTCAGCCCAAGGCTGGACTCAATCGACGAGCTGATGACCGCCGTCAGCCCTGAGGCATGCGCTGCCGCGACCTGCTCTCGCACCCTCACCAGGCTGCCGGTCAGCGTTGGTTTAATCACTACCGCGCTGACGCCGGGCTCGGCGACAAATTCAAAATCGTCCTCGCGCAGGCTTTCATCCCAGGCGATGGCAATCCCCGTTTCGCGGGCGAACGCGCGCGAATCGTCGCGGGTTTTGCACGGTTCTTCGAGGAAGGCAATGCGGCTGCGGTACGCCGGGTTGACGTACTTTGCAAACTGCTGCGCCTTGAGCGGCGTCCAGGCGCGGTTAGCGTCAAGACGCAGATGAAGGTCGGGGATCGCCTCCAGCAGCAGGTTGGCGACCATGCCGTCGCGCACCGCTTCGTAAAGACCGACTTTAATTTTCGCCACTTTCTCGCCCGGCATGGCGGTGAGCAGCGCGAACAGCTCGTCAGGGTCGCCCGTACAGAGCGGTGCCGCACGGTAGTTAGCCTCTTCAGGCAGGCTACCGTCCAGCTCCGCCAGCGCGCAGCTGATGCCAAAAGCCGCGGAAGGCACGTCCGGCAGCGCCGGATCCGCGCCCTCACGCCACGCGTCCGACCACGCCAGCAATACAGACTGCGCGTCATCCAGCGACTCCAGGCTAAAGCCCGGCAGCGGCGAAATCTCGCCCCAGCCTTCCCGCTCGTCCTGCTGCAGATGCACGAAGAAGCCGTCACGGGTTTTTAACCGCCGTTCACGCAGCACCACGCCCGCGTCCATCGGTATCTGCCAGCGGTAAACCTGCGCACGACGCATTACGGGTTCCGTTTGTATTTGCTGAAGTCCGGCTGGCGTTTTTCGTTAAACGCGTTGCGCCCTTCCTGACCCTCTTCGGTCATGTAGAACAGCATGGTGGCGTTGCCAGCCAGCTCCTGCAGACCCGCCTGACCGTCACAGTCGGCGTTGAGAGCGGCCTTCAGGCAGCGCAGCGCCAACGGGCTGTTTTGCAGCATTTCACGGCACCAGCGAACGGTCTCTTTTTCGAGATCGGCAATCGGTACCACGGTATTCACCAGGCCCATATCCAGCGCTTCCTGGGCGTTGTACTGACGGCACAGGAACCAGATTTCGCGGGCTTTTTTCTGCCCGACGATGCGCGCCATGTACGAGGCGCCCCAGCCGCCGTCGAAGGATCCCACTTTCGGACCGGTCTGGCCGAAGATGGCATTTTCTGCGGCGATGGTCAGATCGCACATCATGTGCAGCACGTGACCGCCACCGATGGAGTAGCCCGCTACCATCGCCACTACCGGTTTCGGACAGGTGCGGATCTGACGCTGGAAATCGAGGACGTTCAGGTGGTGGGTACCCGCATCGTCCTGGTATCCGCCGTAGTCGCCGCGCACTTTCTGATCGCCGCCGGAGCAGAACGCTTTATCGCCTTCGCCGGTCAGGACAATCACGCCGATGTTATCGTCGTAGCGCGCATCCGCCAGAGCCTGAATCATCTCTTTCACGGTCAGCGGACGGAAGGCGTTACGCACCTGCGGGCGGTTGATGGTGATTTTGGCAATGCCGTCGGTGGATTTGTGGTAGCGAATGTCGGTGTAGCCTTCGGAGCAGTCCTGCCATTCAACCGGGGCGTAAAGCATGTTTTCATCAGGGTAGATCATAGAGTGTCCTTTATTCGATAACGCAGTATCTGAGCCAGACTCGCGATAACCGCATCGGGGTTTTCCCGGTGGGCGTTGTGTCCGGCGTCTGGAATGGCATGGCGAACGGCGTTCACTTCCGCGGCAAGGGCCGCGAACTTCTCATCCCGTTCGCCATAGAGATAGTCAAAAGAGAAATCGCGTGCGCTAAGCGCGGCACGCAAATCCGGCTGCACGGCCAGCGAGGTCGTCTCAAGCATCATCGCCAGCGTCGCGCCGTTGTTCTGGCTTCGCAGGGTAATAAGCGCATCGCGCTGGGCGTCCGTGAGGGAGGCGAACACGGGCTGTTGGTACCAGTCAGCGAACACCTTCTCCAGCGGTTCGGTGCGAAAACGCGTTGCCCAGCGGCGGTCGGACGCCAGCCGCGCATTTCGCGCATCGGCATCCTGCAGGCCCGGATGTCCACCTTCAACAATCACCCCGAGCAGCCCCTTCGGCTGCTGGCAGGCATGAAACATCGCAATGCGGCCGCCGAGGGAGTACCCGATGAGCCAGAATTTAAGTATGTTGTAACTAAGAAGGGTTCGGGTGAGCAACGTGCTCATCTCGTCAAACCCCATCACGCCCAGATTCCGGGATCCGCCGTGCCCCGGCAGATCCAGATACAGCCGGGGATAATCGCTGAGCCCTTCACCGACCCTCTGCCACTCGCGGCGGTCGCCCGAAAAACCGTGCAAAAAGACCAGCCAGGGATAGCCCGGTTTGCCAGCCTGCTGCATGCCAGAGAGGATCACAGCTGGCTCACCTGCGCCAACAGGCTTTGCAGGGCCTGCGCACCGTCAGCCTCGTTCACCACCAGCTCAATCAGCGTCGCGCCCGGCTGTTTCCAGGCGCTGCTTAACGCCGCGTCCAGCTGTTCCCAGCTTTCCGGGCGATGGTATTTCAGGCTAAACATCGCCGCGGCGTGTTCGAACTGCACGTTCTGCGGCATCAGATAGAAGCGCTCGCGCTCGCTCTGCGGCGTTGGCAACAGGGAGAAAATCTGCCCGCCGTTGTTGTTGACCACAATCAGCACAAACGGGGCTGACGCCTGACGCAGCAGCGCCAGCGCGTTGAGATCGTAGAGCGCGGAGAGATCGCCCACGATCGCCAGCGTCGATTTCGCGCTGGCGCGCTGCACGCCCGCCGCCGTAGAGATCAGCCCGTCGATGCCGCTGGCACCGCGGTTGCTGTACACCGGGTAGCCCGCGGGCAGCTTCGAAAACGCGTCAATCAGCCGCACGACCAGGCTGTTGCCGACAAACAATTGCCCCTGTTCTGGCAGGTACTGGCGAATGCGGTGCGCCAGCCCGGCTTCGCTAAACGCTTCGCAGTGCGCTTTGGTCAGTTCCCACGCCTGGCGCGAAAGGTCCGGTATAGCCACCGCCCAGGGCTTGCGTTTCTCAGCCGGATGAAGCGTCAGCCAGGCGTCAATACTGCTGACCAGACGACGGCCGCGGTGGTGCGCCGGGTCAAGCCGTCCTTCCAGCGAATCCACCAGCCAGTACTCTTCCGGCGTGCAGGTGGCCTGCCACTGCAGTAACCGTTTGCCGGTCAAACTCGATCCAAGCTGGAGCACAATCTGCGCCTGCGCCAGTTCGGTGACCGCTTTGGCATTCCCTAGCCAGAGGTCGGCGCACGGCAGCGGCTGGCCGGTCTGGGAAAGCACATCGCCAATCAGCGGCCAGCCAAGGGCTTGCGCCCATTCAGCGACCAGCTTGCCTTCGGCGGCGCTCATGCGCCCGGCAATCACCACGCCGCGCTTCTGCCGCCAGAAGAACCAGTCGCGCTGCTTCGCGCTCTCAAGATGCGTCTGCTCGCGCAGCCACGGTTTTTCACTCTGCCACCAGTCGCCGAGTGACTGCTGCCAGTCAAGACCGGTGTCGTCCAGCTCGCCGTAGAGCGGCTCGGCAAACGGGCAGTTGATATGCAACGCCCCGCCGCGCAACGTCTCCATGGCGTGATCGACAGTGGAGACCAGCCAGCTTGCCGGAATATCCTGGGTGGGACGCGGTAACGAAATCGTCTGCGAAGGATGCGAAGAAAAGAGCCCCGGCTGGCGAATGGCCTGATTGGCGCCGCAGTCGATAAGCTCAGGGGGACGATCGGCCGTCAGTAAGATCAGTCTTTCACCCGTTAACCCGGCTTCTATCAGGGCCGGATAGAGGTTCGCCACGGCGGTACCGGAGGTGACGATCACCGCCACAGGTTCTTTGCTGACTTTCGCCAGACCCAGCGCCAGATGCCCGAGGCCGCGTTCATCAAAGTGGGTGTGGTGAATCAACGCCCGGTTTTCTGCGGCCGCCAGCGTCAGCGGCGTTGAGCGAGAACCCGGTGCAATACACACGTGCCTGACGCCGTGGCGCGTCAGGGCTTCAAGGATCACCGCCGCCCAGCGTCGGTTAAAAGAACTTACTGACATGAGATTGTCCGGTATCAAGAATGCGACACAGTATAAATAATAGAAAAAATTGGAATTTTGATATGAATCGGGATTGCGCGAATCTGTATTAATCCCTTAGGAGCAGAGAGCGCAATCCGGCGGCTTTATTTTCAATCTCCTGCCACTCCTGCTCCGGGTCAGACCCGCTGACAATACCGGCACCGGCGTAGAGCCGCAGGGAGTCCTCCTGAACGCGCGCGGAGCGCAGCGCCACGCAGAACTCACTCTGTTCGGGGGATAAGTACCCGGCCGAACCGGCATACCACTCGCGGTTAAAGGGTTCAACCTTCTGGATGAACTCGCGCGCGGGCTGTCGGGGTAATCCGGCAACGGCCGCGGTCGGCTGTAACATCAGCAGACACTGCTCGTCGTCGGCCTGTTTGAGCTCGGTCCAGATACAGCGGCGTAAATGCTGCACCTTACGCAGGCGTACCACCTGGGGGGGCAGTACCTCAAGGGTCTGCGTAGAGTGCTGAAGACGCTGGCAGATATCTTCCACCACCAGCATATTTTCGCGCTGGTTTTTATCATCGTTCAGCAGCCACTCGCCGAGACGCTGCGCCTGGCTATCATCGGTATGGCTGGCGACGGTGCCAGCGAGCGCTTCCGTGCGCAGCAGCTTGCCGCGCCGCCGCCAGAGACGCTCGGGCGTAGAGCCGAGAAACGCGTTGCTGGCGTCGAATACCATGCAGAAATGATAGCAATGTAAATTCAGGGCGCGGCTGGCGGCCATCAGCGCGACAGGGTTAACACGCTGCGTGAACTGCAGATCGGTTGCCCTGGCGAGCACCACTTTTTCAAACTCACCGCGCGCGATGGTCTCCGTCGCCCTGCGGATAAGTTTCAGCCATTCGGCCTGCTGCGGCTGATGGGTTTCGTGCTCAACCTGCACGGAGAGCGGACGGATAGATTTGGCAGGACGAAGCCGCTGTAAAAAATCCTGCGCGACGCGGGCATCCTCCACAAGCGAGCGGTCGCTCCAGAGCAGCAGGCGCAGCGTGGCGTTGCCGGCGGTACGTCGCCAGAGCAGTCGCGGTAAAAAGAGGCTCCCCTGTTCGGGATTAAAGGCGTTCAGGCCGCAGATGCGAGTATCTTGCGCCGCATTTTGCTCGCGCAAAAACTGCGAGGCTAATGCCAGAGAGGAAAATTGGTTGACCGCCCCCAGCGCGGCCAGCTCTTCATCGCCGTTACGCTGCTGCCAGTAAAACTGCGGATAACACTGCTGCTCGCCCAGCCAGGCGAGGGGATCGAAGGCGTCGTTTAACGGGAAAGAGACGTCGAAATGACGTATACCGGGTGCTGCGGGTAACGCTTGCGATAGCTGGGTACGCAGTTGCTCCAGCGCGAGGAAAATCGAATTCACGCGAACCTCTCCCTGTTAAAACCTCATATTATACGGGGTACTGACCATAAATAGCAGTACCCACGTATAGGGAGTGGTTAAGCGGCTTAACGACGGGCTAACAGCAGCCCCAGCACCAGCCCTACGGCAGCACCCACCCCAATACCCTGCCACGGTTTTTCATGCACGTAATCATCGGCACGATACACCGCTTTTTTGGCACGGTAGTAGTAAGTATCTGACGCATGGCTGACGCGGTTTTTCACTTCATGCAGCGCCTGCTCGGCACGGGCTTTTAGCTCAATATATTTCTGATCGGCAGGGTCGCCGGAGGAACGTAACACCTCTTCCAGCGTTTCGCTCAGCAAGGCCAGGTCGTCGTCGATACGGGTATCCCAGGATTGAAATGACATATTTTTCTCCATGTTAGTACACCAGTCCGCTAACTATAGCCAACGAGATGCCATTACGCCTGTTTCACTTCTCGCGCCATGCCGACGTGCGGAATGCCATCTTCATCGTATACCTCCGTCACTGGCGCAAAGCCAAAGTGCCCGTAAAAGGATTGAAGATGCGCCTGCGCGCCGAGGTATAACGCCTTGTCCGGCCACTGTTTCCGGCACGCCTCCAGCGTTTTTTCCATCAGCTGATAGCCCAGTTTTTCCCCTCGCGCTTTGCCGCTAATGATGACGCGGCCAATGACGACGGGCTCAAAATCGTCTTCGCTTTTCAGAATCCTCGCATACGCCACCAGCTCGTTATCCCGCCAGCCGAGGATATGGCGGTTCTCACCGACAAGGTCATCACCATCGATGTCCTGATACGGGCAGGTCTGTTCCACAACAAACACTTCACAGCGCAGCTTCAGCAGGGCGTAAAGTGAATGAACGGTGAGGTCGCTATGATGTAAATCTTGCCACTGGATCATGTCAGTCTCCTTCCTGGGGTTCATCACGTTATACTAAACCCCTCCCCGTTCGGCATAGGGCTGATTGCGTTATGGAACTGATTTTTCTGGGTACGTCCGCTGGCGTGCCAACCCGCTCACGAAACGTGACGGCGATCCTGCTGGATCTTAAGCATCCCACCCGCGGCGGGCTGTGGCTGTTTGACTGCGGTGAAGGGACGCAGCATCAGCTGTTACACACCGCTTACCACCCCGGCAAGCTGGATAAAATTTTTATCACCCATCTGCATGGCGACCACCTGTTTGGCCTTCCCGGCCTTCTGTGCAGCCGCTCGATGGCCGGTAACGCCAACCCGCTGACGATTTACGGGCCAGCGGGTATTCGTGAATTTGTCGAAACTACGCTGCGCCTGAGCGGGTCATGGACAGATTATCCGCTGGAGGTCGTTGAGATTACCGAAGGGCTGGTATTCGACGACGGGGATTATCGGGTTACCGCTCAACCGCTCAATCATCCTGTGGAGTGCTATGGCTACCGCATTGAGGCGCATGACAAACCCGGCGCGCTGGATGCCGCCGCGCTGATGGCCGACGGCGTAAAACCCGGGCCGCTGTTCCAGCGTCTGAAGCACGGAGAGACCGTCACGCTGGATGACGGACGCGTCATCAACGGCCAGGATTATCTCGCCGCACCGCAGCCCGGCAAAAAACTGGCGATTTTTGGCGATACGGCCCCGTGCCCGGCGGCGCTCACGCTGGCCCAGGGCGTGGACGTCATGGTGCATGAAGCGACGCTTGAAACGGCGATGGAAGAGAAAGCCAACAGCCGGGGCCATAGCTCCACGCGTCAGGCGGCACAGCTTGCCCGCGACGCGGGCGTCGGGCGGCTCATCGTCACCCACGTCAGCTCGCGCTACGACGCGCGGGGCTGCGAAAAGCTGCTGGCAGAGTGTCACGCGCTGTTCCCGGAATGTGAGCTGGCCGAAGATTTCGCTCAGGTTAGCGTTTAGTCCTTCATTTTTCCCTCAGGATGCCGATAACGATTAAAAGGTCAGCATTTCTCTCGAGGGTAGAATGGATAATTTCCAGAAAGATATTGATGACAGGGCGAATCTGACCCTGTCGAACCGTTTTGAACTGTTGCTGTTCCGTCTTGGCACCTCTCTGAACGAAAATAAATCCGAGCTGTTTGGCATTAACGTCTTTAAGCTGCGTGAAATTGTGCCGATGCCGGAGTTCACGAAACCCGCCGGGATGAAGTCACCTCTGATGGGAATGGTGAATATTCGCGATCAGGTGATCCCGGTGATTGACCTGGCCGCCGTGGCGGGCTGTAAGCCAACCACCGGGCTGAACATCCTGCTGATCACCGAGTATGCGCGCAGCGTGCAGGCGTTTGCCGTGGAATCGGTTGAGAACATCATGCGTCTGGACTGGAAGCAGGTGCATGCGGCGGAAACCGCCGTCAGCGGTCGCTACATCACCAGCATTGCGTGTCTTGACGAGAAGACCGATACCAACGATCTGGCGATGGTGCTGGACGTTGAGCAGATCCTGTATGACATCACCCCGGCCAATCACGATCTGCACGCCACGAACCTGAAGACCACCAAATTCCATATCAAGCCGGGCGCTGTCGCCATCGTCGCGGAAGATTCCAAGGTGGCGCGATCGATGCTGGAGAAAGGTCTGCAGGCCATGGAGATCCCCGCGCAGCTGCATATCACCGGCAAAGACGCGTGGGAGAAAATTGGCGTGCTGGCCGCACAGGCGCAGGCTGAAGGAGTTCCCATCACCGATAAGATCGCTCTGGTGCTGACCGACCTCGAAATGCCGGAGATGGACGGTTTTACGCTGACGCGCAAAATCAAAACCGACCCGATATTGAAGGACATTCCGGTGGTCATCCACTCTTCCCTGTCCGGCAACGCCAACGAAGATCATATTCGCAAGGTGAAGGCGGACGGGTACGTCGCGAAGTTTGAGCTGAACGAGCTGTCGTCGGTGATTGAGGAAGTGCTGGACCGCTCGATGAAGAAGATTGACGGGCCGTTGATTAGCCGGAAGCAGCTGGCTTAAGTCCGGTGCGGGCAGGTGCCTTCACCCTGGCCCTCTCCCTTAGGGCGAGGGTACAAATCATAAAAAAACCCGCCTCGGCGGGTTTTTTGTTTTTACATCAGCGGCATCGCTCGCTGCACGATATCAATCAGCGGCTGCGGATAGATACCGAAGATCAGCACCAGCAGTGCGGAGATAAGCACGACGATACCACCGGCGCTGTACTGCCAGTTGGTTGGGGCATCACGGTTGAGCTGCTGAGGCGCGCTCAGGTACAGACTCACGGCAACACGCAGGTAGTAGTAGAGGCCAATCGCGGAGCCAATAACCACGCCCGCGGTCAGCCACCACAGGTGCGCCTGCACACCGACGGCCAGCACGTAGAACTTACCGATAAAGCCAAGCGTCATCGGGATACCTGCCAGAGAGAGCATCATCACGGTCATTACCGCGGACAGGATCGGACGGTGCCAGAACAGACCACGGTAGGAGAACAGTGAATCGGCATCCGGGCCACGGTACGGGCTGGACATCAGGCTCACCACGCCGAAGGCGCCGAGACTGCTGAACAGGTAACCGGCCAGATACACGCCCACGGTTTCCATTGACATCTCGCCGCTCTGCAGCGCAATCAGCGCCACCATCAGGTAGCCCAGATGAGAGATAGACGAGTAGCCCAGCAGACGCTTGATGTTGGTCTGGCTCAGCGCCATCAGGTTACCGAAGATGATGGAGACGAACGCGATAATGCCCAGCACCACGCGAACCGCTTCGCTGTCACCCACCGGCGCGTACAGGAACAGACGCATGACCACACCGAAGATAGCGATCTTGCTCGCCGTCGCCAGGAAGGTCGACACCGGAGCCGGGGCACCCTGGTATACGTCTGGCGTCCACAGGTGGAAAGGCACCAGAGAGAGTTTGAAGCCGAGGCCAACAATCATCATGCCCAGACCCGCCAGCAGCAGCGGCTCATGCAGCATGCCGTCACCGAGGCTCTTGCCGAGCGCCATGAAAGAGAGGTTACCGGACTGTGCGTACAGCAGCGCAATACCAAACAGCAGGAACGAGGACGCAGCAGCAGACAGAATGGTGTACTTGATGCTTGCTTCCAGGGAACGCTTCTGACGGAAGGCGTAACCAATCAGGCCGAACAGCGGCAGAGAGATCAGCTCAATACCGAGGAACAGCGCGGCCAGGTGGTTCGCATTCGCCAGCAGAATGCCGCCCAGCGCGGCAATCAGAACCAGCAGGTAAAACTCTTCTTTGTTGTCGTTGTAGCCTTCGAGCCACGGGTACGCAAAGGTACAGGTTGCCAGGCTCGCCAGCAGCACCAGACCGGTATACAGCATGGCGTAACCGTCAACGCGCATCAGCGGGGTGACGTCCATCGCCCCACCCTGGCCAACAAACCAGAGAGAGACTAACGCGGCGTTCAGGCCGATGACCGACAGCGTGGCATTCAGGAAGTGATTGCGTCGCCACGCAATGGAGAGCATCACAACCACCACCGTCAATCCGACGATCAGCAGCGGTAGCAGCGCGATCAGTTGTTGTGGAGTTATTGTCATGGCGAATTACGGCCTTGTAGTAGAAGCAGAATTAACAAACCACTGCTGGATGTTACCCATCGCGCTATGCGAGGTATCCAGAATCGGCTGCGGGAAGAAGCCCAGCAGCACCAGCAGTACGACCAGCAGCAGGATGATGAACAGCTCACGCAGCGACATCCCCGGCAGTTCTTGTGCAGCAATTTCGCTCTTCGCTTTACCGAAGTAAGCGCGGTGCAGCATCGCCAGCGAGTACACGGAAGCGAACACCAGACCAAAGGTGGAGATCACGGTAATCACCGGTACCACTTTGAAGCTGCCGAACAGAATCATAAATTCGCCGACGAAGTTACCGGTACCCGGCATCCCCAGGGTAGCCACCGCGAAGAACATGGACAGCGCTGGCAGCCATTTAATTTTGCTCCACAGGCCGCCCATCATGCGCATGTCGCGGGTATGCAGACGTTCGTACAGCTGACCGCACAGGATGAAGAGGCCGGCTGCGGACAGACCGTGCGCAATCATCTGGATCACCGCGCCCTGGTACGCCAGCTGGCTGCCAGTGTAGATAGCAATCAGCACGAAGCCCATGTGGGAAACGGATGTGTAGGCAATCAGACGCTTAATGTCGTACTGCGTGAAGGCCATCCAGGCACCGTAGAAGATACCGATCACACCCAGCCACATGGCAATCGGTGCGAACTCAGCGGAGGCATTCGGGAACAGCGGCAGTGCGAAACGCAGCAGACCGTAGGCCGCCGTTTTCAGCAAGATGCCCGCCAGGTCAACGGAACCCGCCGTTGGTGCCTGAGAGTGCGCGTCTGGCAGCCAGCCGTGCAGCGGAACGACCGGCATTTTCACCGCGAACGCGATGAAGAAGCCCAGCATCAGCAGGTATTCAACGCCGTGGGACATTGGCGTTTTCAGCAGATCTTCGTAGTTGAAGGTCCAGGTTCCGGTCGCGTTGTGGTGAACAAACACCAGCGCCAGAATAGCAATCAACATCACCAGACCACTCGCCTGGGTATAGATGAAGAACTTGGTTGCCGCCGTGATACGCGTTTTACCGTCGGACGCCTTGTGGCCCCACAGCGCGATCAGGAAGTACATCGGCACCAGCATCATCTCCCAGAAGAAGAAGAACAGGAACATGTCGATGGCAAGGAACACGCCGATCACGCCGCCCAGGATCCACATCAGGTTCAGGTGGAAGAAGCCCTGGTATTTTTCGATTTCTCGCCAGGAGCAAAGTACCGCCAGAACGCCGAGCAGACCGGTCAGCACCACCATCAGCAGCGACAGACCGTCAATCGCCAGGTGGATCGTAATGCCGAAACGCGGGATCCACGGCAGGATGAACTCAGACTGCCACTGCGGAATGCCCGCAGACTGGGTCAGTGAGTAACCGCCCTGCAACCACAGTTGCAGGCCAAGCGCGAGCGTCAATCCCATGGTGATCAGCGCGATCCAGCGCGGCATCTTCACGCCAAAGCGTTCAGTCTGCCAGCACAGGAAGCCGCCGATGAAGGGAATTAATATTAGCCAGGGTAGTAACATGGCGATTTACATTCCTTTTTAAGGCCCCCAGCAGGGGCCTGATTTTCAACGAATTCGAATAAAATTCACTTAACGATCAACGCAACACCATCAGCAGCGCCAGCACGACAACCGCACCGATGCTCATGGACGCCACATACCAGCGCAGGTAACCGTTCTCGCTGTACAGCAGGCCTTTACCTGCAAAGCGGGAAAGGATCGCCGGGATATTCATCAGGCTGTTCAGCGGGTCGCGCTTCAGCAGCCACGCAATGCCCAGGAACGGCTTAACGAAGATCATGTCGTACAGCCAGTCGAAGCCCCACGCGTTGTACCACCAGGTGCCCAGCAGACGGCCCGGCGCACTGTTGGCAACGGCAGTCACCAGCGTACGTTTGCCCAGCCACAGCCATGCAGCGATCAGGATGCCCGCGATAGCGACCACACCGGAGGTGATTTCAAGCGTCAGAACGCGACCGTGCTCAAGCTCGGTGGTGTCTGGCAGTACGCCCTGCAGCGGTGGCACAATCATCGCGCCAACGAAGGTGGACAGTACCAGCAGCACAATCAGCGGCAGGTGGTGGGTGATCCCCTTCCCTGCGTGAGCGTGAATTTGTTCTTTACCGTGGAATACGATGAAAATCATACGGAAGGTATACAGGGAGGTCATGAACGCACCGACCAGACCCGCAACCATCAGATTGATATGACCATTCGCCATGGCACCCGCAAGGATTTCGTCTTTACTGAAGAAGCCCGCAGTGATCAGCGGCAGTGCCGCCAGCGCCGCGCCGCCCACCAGGAAGCAGACATAAACCAGCGGAATGGACTTACGCAGTCCGCCCATCTTGAAGATATTCTGCTCGTGATGGCAGGCCAGGATCACGGAACCGGATGAGAGGAACAGCAGCGCTTTAAAGAACGCGTGCGTCATCAGGTGGAAAATGGCTGCGTCCCACGCCTGAACGCCCAGCGCCAGGAACATGTAACCAATCTGGCTCATGGTGGAATACGCGAGAACACGTTTGATGTCGGTCTGCACCAGCGCGGCAAAGCCTGCCAGCACCAGCGTGACCGCACCGACGATACCCACCAGATGCAGAATTTCCGGGGTCATCAGGAACAGGCCATGGGTACGCGCAATCAGGTAGACACCGGCGGTTACCATGGTCGCGGCGTGGATCAGCGCGGAGACAGGGGTTGGACCCGCCATCGCGTCGGCCAGCCAGGTCTGCAACGGCAGCTGCGCGGATTTACCCACGGCGCCACCCAGCAGCATCAGCGTTGCCCACCACAGCATGTTGTTGCCAGCAGCGAAGTGCGCCGGCGCCAGTTCCACCATTTCGCGGAAGTTCAGCGTGCCCAGTTCGTTGTAAAGAATGAACAGCGCGAAAGCGAGGAAGACGTCACCCACGCGGGTCACGACGAACGCTTTCATGGCCGCTGCGCCATTCTTCGGATCGGTGTAGTAGAAACCGATCAGCAGGTAAGAACACAGACCTACGCCTTCCCAGCCCAGATACATCAGCAGCAGGTTATCGGCCAGCACCAGAACAACCATGCTGGCGATAAACAGGTTGGTGTAGGCGAAGAAGCGGGAGTAACCCTCTTCACCGCGCATATACCAGGAGGCGAACATGTGGATCAGGAAGCCCACGCCGGTGACCACGGAGAGCATGGTCAGCGAGAGGCCGTCCAGCACCAGGTTGAAGCCGATGTTGAAATCACCGACCGACATCCAGGTCCACAGCGGCACGCTGAAAGGCTGACGCCCGTTGTTAAAGAAGTCGATACCCGCATACGCCGTCACCAGCGCAGCCAGACCGATGGAGCCAATGCCCACGGTCGCAGACAGATTCTCAGACCAGCGGCCGCGAGAAAACGCCAGCAGCACGAAGCCAATCAGCGGAAAAATAATGGTTAAGGCAAGCATGTTCATCCACGCAACTCACTTACTGAATCGATGTTCAGGTTCTGGCGGCGACGATGGAGCTGCAGCAACAGCGCCAGGCCAATACTCGCTTCGGCAGCCGCAAGGCTGATGGCGAGAATGTACATCACCTGACCATCGGTCTGGCCCCAGTAGCTTCCTGCGACCACGAAGGCCAGCGCGGAGGCGTTAATCATGATTTCCAGACCGATCAGCATAAACAGCAGATTGCGGCGGATAACCAGACCGGTCAGACCCAGAACGAATAAAATCGCAGCGAGGATCAGTCCATGTGTTAAGGGGATCATGCGCGCTCCTCCGTTTTTCTTTTCGCGCGGTCGTCAGTGCGGTTGCTCAGCACCTCGCCAGCACGCTCTTCGCGGCCAACGTGGAAAGCAACAACCAGACCTGCCAGCAGCAGCATTGAGGCCAGTTCAACCGCCAGAACGTATGGGCCAAAGAGGGTAATACCGACCTCTTTCGCGCCGATCGGCGTGCCGTCGATGCCCTGATCGTTGACGCCCAGAATGGCGTAAACAATCACCGCCAGCATGATGGCCGACAAAATTGCCGGACCAATCCACACCTGCGGTTTTAACCACTGACGTTCCTGCTCAATCTCAGAGCCGCCCAGGTTCAGCATCATCACCACGAACACGAACAGCACCATGATGGCCCCGGCGTAGACGATGATTTCCAGCGCACCGGCGAAGTGCGCGCCCAGTGCGAAGAACACCCCGGAAATGGCCAGCAGCGAGATGATTAAGTACAGCAGCGCATGCACCGGATTGGTGTGCGTAATCACTCGCAGCGTAGCCAGGATGGCGATAAGGCCACAGATATAAAAAGCGAATTCCATTGCCCTCTCCTTACGGTAACAGGCTCTTGACGTCGATAGGCTTAGCTTCGTTCTCTGCTTCGCCCTTATCTTTGCCGTCGATTGCCATACCCGCCATCCGGTAGAAGTTATATTCCGGGTATTTGCCCGGACCGGAAATCAGCAGATCCTCTTTCTCGTACACCAGGTCCTGACGCTTGTACTCACCCAGCTCGAAGTCTGGAGTCAGCTGAATCGCCGTGGTTGGGCACGCTTCTTCACACAGACCGCAGAAAATGCAGCGTGAGAAGTTGATGCGGAAGAACTCAGGGTACCAGCGGCCGTCTACCGTCTCTGCTTTCTGCAGAGAGATACAGCCTACCGGACACGCTACCGCACACAGGTTACAGGCAACGCAGCGCTCGGAACCGTCCGGGTCGCGCGTCAGCACGATACGGCCACGGTAGCGCGGCGGCAGATATACCGGCTCTTCCGGGTACATCCGGGTTTCGCGTTTGGCAAACGCGTGCAGGCCGATCATCCAGATACTGCGTACCTGGGTACCAAAGCCTACCAGTAATTCTTTTAAGGTCATGGTCTATAGCCCCTTATGGCTGCTGCCAGAGAATGACAGCCGCCGTTACCAACAAGTTGACGAGCGTCAGCGGCAAGCACACTTTCCAGCCGAAGGACATTACCTGGTCATAACGCGGACGCGGTAACGCTGCGCGAATCAAAATGAACATCATCATGAAGAACGCGGTTTTCAGCGCGAACCAGATGAACGGCGGTAAGAACGGGCCATGCCAGCCACCGAAGAACAGCGTTACCATCAACGCGGAAATGGTGACGATACCGATGTACTCGCCCACGAAGAACAGACCGAATTTCATACCGGAATATTCGATGTGGTAACCGTCGGCCAGTTCCTGTTCGGCTTCTGGCTGGTCAAACGGGTGACGGTGACACACCGCCACGCCCGCGATAGCAAAGGTAATAAACCCAAAGAACTGCGGGATAACGTTCCAGATGTCGGCCTGGTTGTTGACGATGTCGGTCATGTTGAATGAACCGGCCTGCGCCACCACGCCCATCAGGGAGAGCCCCAGGAACACTTCGTAGCTCAGCGTCTGCGCGGAAGCACGCATCGCACCCAGCAGCGAGTATTTGTTGTTACTGGACCAGCCTGCGAACAGCACCGCGTACACCGCGAGGCCTGCCATCATCAGGAAGAACAGAATGCCGATGTTCAGGTCAGCGACTACCCAGGTCGGGCTGACCGGAACGATAGCAAACGCCAGCAGCAGCGAGGTGAAGGCGATCATCGGTGCCAGAGTAAAGATCACGCGGTCAGAGAAGCGCGGGATCCAGTCCTCTTTAAAGAACATCTTGATCATGTCCGCGACCAGCTGGAGTGAACCACCCCAGCCCACGCGGTTCGGTCCGTAACGGTTCTGGAACAGACCGAGCAGACGACGTTCACCAAAGCTCATGAACGCGCCGCAGGTGACCACCACCAGCAGAATAACAATCGCTTTCAGAATGCTCAGCAGGATGTCGATAAGATCCGGCGTTAACCAACTCATGCTTTTGCCTCCTGCAGATTATCAAGACGCGCACCCGCCAGAACCGGCGCGATGCCAGGCATACCCATCGGCAGACCCACCTGCCCTGCTGTCAGACCTTCGGAGATAATCAGCGGCAGGCTGATTGTCTGGCCGTCATAGCTAAAGGCAATGTTTGCGCCCGCGTTTACGCCAAGCTTCGCGGCATCCGCCGGGTTAAGCTTGATGTAAGGCTGCGGCATGCGGGTCTGGAAGACCGGTGAACGCTGGGACAGCTCGTCGCTACCGAACAGATGGTAGTACGGCGCGATACGCCAGCTGCCATCCTGCGCCTGGAAGCTCGCCGGTACGGCGGTGAAGAAGTCCAGACCGGTTTCGGAGGCTTCAATCAGACGCACGCCCGGATCGCCGTGACGCAGGGAGCCACCCACTTCAGCCTGGAACTTGTTCCATGCCTGCGGGGAGTTCCAGCCCGGCGCCCATGCGAATGGGATTTGCGAACGCGGCGCAGACGGCTGGTTGTTCCCTTCCATAGAGAAGGCGAACATGGTGTCTTTATCCTGCGGCTGGCGCGGTTCGTGCACGCTGATATTGGCGCGCATCGCGGTACGGCCGCTGTAACGGTGCGGTTCACGCGCCAGTTTCTGGCCGCGAATGCGGAAGCTTGCTTCAGGTGCGGCATCTTTAATGCCTGCCAGCTGAGGCAGTTTTTCCACTACCGCGTCGATAACGTGGTCGAGCTGCGTCCAGTCCACTTCACGGCTCTGCACGGTGCTGTGCAGGGAGTGCAGCCAGCGCCAGCTTTCCAGCATCACGGTGTTGCTGTCGTAGTACGCCGGATCGTAAACCTGGAAGAAACGCTGGGCGCGACCTTCGTTGTTGATAACGGTACCGTCGCTTTCTGCGAAGCTTGCCGCAGAGAGCACCAGGTGCGCTTTGTCCATGATCGCGGTGCGCTGATGGTCAATGACCATTACCAGCGGCGCTTTGGAGAGCGCGGCGTCAACGCGAGCGGCAGAGGCGTGGCGATGCAGATCGTTTTCCAGCACCACAACGGCGTCAGCGGCACCGGACTCCAGTTCGCTTAACGCTGCTTCCAGCGAGCCGCCGCCGATCATGCCCAGACCAATGCTGTTCACCGCACGGGCAATCATGGTCACACCGACGTCCGCACCGCGGCCTTTCAGGGCTTTAGCAACGTTGGCTGCCGCCTGAATGATCTCCGCGCTGCCGGCGTTGGTACCGGAAATAATCAGCGGTTTTTTCGCACCTGCCAGGGCCTGAACAATCACGTCGACCTTGTTCTGCAGGTCGCGATCCAGTTCAACGGCCGGCGAGCTGCTGTCCAGCGCGTGGGCAATCGCAAAGCCGAGGCGCGCCTGATCTTCAACCGGCGCGCAGTAGGTCCACGCCGCGATATCGTCCAGACGGGTGTTGTCGACGTTGGTCACAAACAGAGGATGCTTCGCGCGCTGGCCGATGTTCAGGATCGCCGCAATCTGCCAGTCAGCCACTTTCTGCGCCGCTGCCATTTCACGTGCTTTCCCCTTCACCGCCTGACGAACCGCCAGAGCCGCGCGTGCGCCCGTCTGCGTCAGGTCTTCACCCAGCACCAGGACCGCATCATAAGATTCGATTTCGCGCAGCGCAGGGGTATGAATACCGCCTTCACGCAGCACTTTCAGTACCAGCTGCAGACGTTCCTGTTCGCCCTGGGCGATACCGGTATAGAAGTTTTCCGCGCCAACCAGCTCGCGCAGCGCGAAGTTGCTTTCG
The DNA here is from genome assembly GCF_053709655.1 of Enterobacter sp. UPMP2060. Classification (NCBI taxonomy): domain Bacteria; kingdom Pseudomonadati; phylum Pseudomonadota; class Gammaproteobacteria; order Enterobacterales; family Enterobacteriaceae; genus Enterobacter; species Enterobacter sp. UPMP2060. Next base: position 297,152 of record NZ_JBSKJQ010000002.1, on the reverse strand, counting down.
ATGCTGGCACGCGGGGAGCCGATACCGATCACTTTCTTCGACTGGCGCAGAATATCTGCCGCGCCCTGCATCGCCTGCTCAGCGTTCAGGGTAATGAAGTCGTCGCCACGGCGCTGAACCGGCTGACGCGGACGGTCTTTCAGGTTCACATAGCCATAGCCGAAACGACCGCGGTCGCAGAGGAAGTAGTGGTTAACGGTGCCGTTGTAACGGTTTTCGATACGACGCAGCTCGCCGTAACGCTCACCCGGGCTGGTGTTACAGCCGAGGGAACACTGCTGGCAGATGCTTGGCGCAAACTGCATGTCCCATTTGCGGTTGTAACGCTCGGAATGGGTTTTATCCGTGAATACGCCGGTCGGGCAGATTTCTACCAGGTTACCGGAGAATTCGCTTTCAAGCGTACCGTCTTCCGGACGACCGAAGTAGACGTTATCGTGCGCGCCATATACGCCCAGATCCTGACCGTCTGCGTAGTCTTTGTAGTAACGCACGCAGCGGTAGCAGGCGATGCAGCGGTTCATTTCGTGAGAGATGAACGGCCCCAGGTCCTGGTTACGGTGGGTACGCTTGGTAAAGCGATAGCGACGGAAGCTGTGGCCGGTCATCACGGTCATATCCTGAAGGTGGCAGTTACCGCCCTCTTCACAGACCGGACAGTCGTGCGGGTGGTTGGTCATCAACCATTCCACAACGCTTTCGCGGAACTGTTTCGCTTCTTCGTCATCAATCGAAATAAAGGTGCCTTCGGTGGCTGGCGTCATACAGGACATCACCAGGCGACCACGCGTGTCTTCCGCGTTTTGATATTGCTTCACCGCACACTGGCGGCAAGCACCGACGCTGCCCAGCGCCGGATGCCAGCAAAAGTACGGAATATCGAGGCCAAGAGACAGACAAGCTTCCAGCAGGTTGTCCGCCCCGTTGACTTCGTATTCTTTGCCGTCTACATGAATCGTAGCCATTAGCATGCTTCCAGTTGGCTCGGTCGAAACCGAGCGTTAATCAAAATTCTTGTCGTTACCAGCGCGCTTTAAGCAGGTTCGGCTGAATCCCATTGATGGCATGGGTATTGCTGAACGGCTGCTTGATGCCTGCTTCGAACTCGTCGCGGAAATACTTGATCGCGCTCTGCAGAGGTTCGACGGCACCCGGTGCGTGGGCACAGAAGGTTTTACCCGGGCCTAAGAATCGACACAGTTGCTCAAGCGTCTCGATATCCCCAGGCTGGCCTTCGCCACGTTCGATTGCACGCAGGATCTTCACGCTCCACGGCAGACCATCACGGCACGGTGTACACCAGCCGCAGGACTCGCGGGCGAAGAACTCTTCCAGGTTACGCACCAGCGAGACCATGCCGATCTCGTGGTCGACGGCCATCGCCAGCGCCGTACCCAGACGGCTGCCTGCTTTACCAATGCTTTCGAATTCCATTGGCAGGTCAAGATGGGCTTCGGTCAGGAAGTCTGTCCCTGCCCCACCCGGCTGCCAGGCTTTGAATTTCAGGCCATCGCGCATGCCGCCAGCGTAGTCTTCAAGAATTTCACGTGCGGTGGTACCGAACGGCAGTTCCCAAACGCCAGGATTTTTAACGCGACCAGAGAAGCCCATCAGCTTGGTACCGGCATCTTTGCTTGAGGAGATGCCCTGATACCACTCCACGCCGTTGGCGAGGATAGCCGGAACGTTACACAGGGTTTCAACGTTGTTTACGCAGGTCGGTTTACCCCATACGCCGGAGCTTGCCGGGAACGGTGGCTTGGAACGCGGGTTCGCGCGGCGGCCTTCCAGGGAGTTAATCAGCGCGGTTTCTTCACCGCAGATATAACGCCCTGCGCCGGTGTGCACGAACAGTTCAAAGTCAAAGCCGGTACCCAGGATGTTTTTACCCAGCAGGCCCGCTTCGGTGGCTTCGGCAATCGCGCGGCGCAGGTTTTCCGCCGCTTCGATGTACTCACCGCGCAGGAAGATGTAGCCGCGGTAGGCTTTCAGCGCAAACGCGGAGATCAGCATGCCTTCCACCAGCAGGTGCGGCAGCTGTTCCATCAGCAGGCGGTCTTTATAGGTGCCCGGCTCCATTTCATCGGCGTTACACAGCAGGTAACGGATGTTCATGGATTCGTCTTTCGGCATCAGGCTCCACTTCAAACCGGTGGAGAAGCCCGCACCGCCGCGCCCTTTCAGGCCGGAGTCTTTCACCGCGTTAACAATGTCGTCCGGCGCCATGCCGCCAAGGGCTTTACGCGCGCCGGCATAGCCGTTTTTGCTCTGGTATTCGTCGAGCCATACCGGCTGTTTGTCATCGCGCAGACGCCAGGTCAGCGGATGCGTCTCAGCAGTACGAATTACAGTTTTCATTTGTACTGCTCCAGCAGGTCAGGAATCGCTTCCGGCGTCAGATGGCTGTGAGTGTCCTCATCAATCATCATGGTCGGCCCCTTGTCGCAGTTACCCAGGCAGCAGGTTGGCAGCAGGGTAAAGCGTCCATCGAACGTGGTCTGGCCCGGCTTGATATTGAGCTTTTTCTCAATCGCAGCCTGAATGCCCTGATAACCGGTGATGTGGCAGACAACGCTGTCACAGTAGCGGATCACATGGCGGCCTACCGGCTGACGGAAGATCTGGCTGTAGAACGTGGCTACGCCCTCTACGTCACTTGCCGGAATACCCAGCACTTTCGCGATCTCATAGATCGCCCCATCCGGCACCCAACCACGCTGTTTCTGTACGATTTTCAGCGCTTCAATGGACGCCGCACGCGGGTCTTCGTAGTGGTGCATCTCGTGCTCAATCGCGGCACGTTCTGCTTCACTCAGCTCAAAAGCCTCGGTTTGTGGTTGTTGATTCTCGTGCATAATTAGCGGTCCACATCTGACATAACAAAATCGATACTACCCAGATACACAATCAGGTCGGAGACCAGACTGCCGCGGATGGCGGACGGGATCTGCTGCAGGTGCGCAAAGCTCGGCGTACGCACGCGGGTACGGTAGCTCATGGTGCTGCCGTCACTGGTCAGGTAGTAACTGTTAATACCCTTGGTCGCTTCAATCATCTGGAAGGATTCTTGCGCCGGCATGACCGGACCCCAGGAAACCTGCAGGAAGTGGGTGATCAGGGTTTCGATATGCTGCAGCGTGCGCTCTTTCGGTGGCGGCGTCGTCAGCGGGTGATCCGCCTTGAACGGGCCTTCCGGCATGTTGTTGAGGCACTGCTCAAGGATGCGCAGACTCTGGCGCAGCTCTTCCACTTTCAGCATCACGCGGGTGTAGCAGTCGGAAACACCGCCGCCCACCGGGACTTCAAAGTCGAAGTTCTCGTAGCCAGAGTAAGGACGGGCTTTACGCACGTCGAAATCAATACCGGTCGCACGCAGGCCTGCACCTGTCGTACCCCACTCCAGCGCTTCTTTCGCGCCGTAGGCAGCAACGCCCTGGGAACGGCCTTTCAGGATGGTGTTACGCAGCGCGGCTTTCTCGTATGACGCCAGACGTTTTGGCATCCAGTCGAGGAATTCACGCAGCAGACGGTCCCAGCCGCGCGGCAGATCGTGTGCCACGCCGCCGATACGGAACCATGCCGGGTGCATACGGAAACCGGTAATCGCTTCCACCAGATCGTAGATTTTCTGACGGTCGGTAAAGGCGAAGAAGACCGGGGTCATCGCGCCGACGTCCTGAATGAACGTGGAGATGTACAGCAGGTGGCTGTTGATACGGAACAGTTCTGACAGCATAACGCGAATCACGTTAACGCGATCCGGCGTAACGATACCCGCCAGTTTCTCAACGGCCAGCACGTATGGCATTTCGTTGACGCAGCCGCCGAGGTACTCGATACGGTCGGTATACGGAATGTAGCTGTGCCAGGACTGACGCTCGCCCATCTTTTCAGCGCCACGGTGGTGGTAGCCGATGTCCGGAACGCAGTCGACAATCTCTTCGCCATCAAGCTGAAGGATAATACGGAATGCACCGTGCGCAGACGGGTGGTTTGGACCGAGGTTGAGGAACATGAAGTCCTCGTTGTCGGTACCGCGCTTCATGCCCCAGTCTTCCGGCTTGAAGGTCAGCGCTTCCATCTCCAGATCCTGCTTGGCTTTGGTCAGCTCAAACGGATCGAATTCGGTTGCACGCGCAGGGTAGTCTTTACGCAGCGGGTGGCCGGTCCAGGTCTGCGGCATCATGATGCGCGTCAGATGCGGGTGGCCGTCGAAGGTCATGCCGAACATTTCCCAGGTTTCACGCTCATACCAGTTCGCGTTCGGGAAAAGTTTGGTGATCGTCGGCAGATGCATGTCGTTTTCAGACAATGCCACCTTGAGCATGATATCCGTATTACGGTCTATTGAGATCAGGTGGTAGAAAACGGAAAAATCCGCAGCAGGGAGACCCTGGCGGTGGGTACGCAGACGTTCATCCATGCCGTGTAAGTCAAACAGCATGACGTACGGTTTTGGCAATTTCTTAAGGAAATCGACAACTTCCAGCAATTGCTCACGCTTCACCCAAACAACGGGTACCCCGGTGCGGGTAGCCTGAACAGTAAAGGCATCCGGCCCAAAACGGTTGCGCAGTTCGCCAATGACTGGGTCATCCAGATGATCCCGGGTCTGCCAGGCGGCTTCTTGCGCGGTTAAGTCGGTCATATTGTTCACCATTGCAAATGGTCCGTGGTGACTGTTGAGCCTGGCTTCGCGCTATTTGAGTAGTGATATGCGAAGGTGTTCTCCAGGCCTACAGGCGCAAATTAAATTTCGTCAGGCGTACGCAGATTGGTGACGGCAATACGTTCACCACGTTTACGCTCGCGCTCAGACTGCATGTTCGCGCGATACACACCCTGATCGCCAACAACCCACGACAGTGGGCGACGTTCTTTACCAATAGATTCCTGCAGCAGCATCAGCGCCTGCATGTAGGCTTCCGGACGTGGCGGACAACCCGGGATGTACACATCCACTGGGATAAATTTATCTACGCCCTGCACGACGGAATAAATGTCGTACATACCGCCAGAGTTTGCACATGCGCCCATGGAGATAACCCATTTTGGCTCCAGCATCTGGTCATACAGACGCTGAATAACAGGTGCCATCTTGGTAAAGCACGTTCCGGCAACCACCATCAGGTCAGCCTGACGCGGGGAAGCACGGAGTACCTCGGCCCCAAAACGCGCAACGTCATGCACCGCAGTGAATGACGTCACCATTTCAACGTAGCAGCAAGAAAGACCAAAGTTGTAAGGCCAGATGGAGTTCTTACGACCCCAGTTGACCATATCGTGCATGGCATGTTCGAGCTTGCCCATGTACACGCTTTTATTGACTTCTTGCTCCAGGGGGTCGGTTACGATCTCCTGTTTTTGCAGGGGGTAACGGTCATTCTCACCGTTAGGATCTATGCGGGTGAGCGTATAATCCATCTTATTGCCTCGCTGTTACTGCTGACGATTAGAGATACTGTTTTCCGGGTTGATGTGTTCACGACGTGAACGCGCAGGCGTCCAGTCAAGCGCGCCAATACGCACCAGATAAACCAGACCGGCCAGTAGCACTAAAATGAAAATTGCGGCCTCGACAAAGCCCACCCAACCACTTTCGCGGATGGACGTTGACCATGCGAAAAGGTAAAGCGCTTCCACGTCGAAGATGACGAAGAACATGGCTACCAGATAGAACTTGGCAGACAGGCGTAAGCGAGCGGAACCTACTGAATCAATACCTGATTCGAAAGGTGTGTTTTTGTGCCTTGCACGGGCGCGACCGCCCAGGAACCAGCCGCCGACTAACATCAGGCAGCACAGGCCAATGGCTACAATAAGAAAGATTGCGAATGCCCAGTGATGAGCGATGACTTCTGTGGATGTTGACATACTCATTGCTTACTCATCAAAAGTGATACCAACGACACTGCTCTTAATGGCAGATGGGCATCACATCGATTCATGGGGAGGAACAAATAACCTTACACTAACTGTCAGAAATGAGACGTAGACAGCAAAATGATGGGGTTTTTTACTCCTTTCTATAACCTATTGTCAACTTTAACAAAGGTTTCTTCACATTAAATTACATCGAGCGATTCTCATTAACATTTGATGCCCTTTAACCCTGGTGGGTGCATGACTTTCCGTCAAATGTATGTTGTTGAATCGTGTCCGTTTCGGAAGTAAAAAAAATAACCCTCCTATTTTGACAGGATTTGCCAACGATTCCTCCCCCCAAATAGGAGTATTTTCTTGATCTGCGACACGCTTTTGTTAATTCAACATGGAAAACGGCAACATATTTCCTGTTTTTTTAACATGAGAGGGATATGGGCGAAGTTAGAATGGAAAACGGACAAGTTTTAAGCAAAAGTATTCAGCTTATTGATAAATAAGAGAGTATCCTGAAAACCCTTGCGCCATAAGCGGGTGTTATTGCGTAAAAAAAGCCACTGCATGTGAAAATCACACGAGTGGCTGTTTTTTACACTTACATTTTGTTACCAGAATATTGAGCTATCGATCACTCAAAATCCCCTTCAACGATCAGGGAGTCATCCCCCCCTTCGGAGGTAACGCGCTCGAACTGCCACGGGTTATGGTAGTTTTCCATCGCCTCGAACACCACTTTGGCCAACTCATTATGGCTGGACGAATTGTGGCAGAGCAGATACTCCGTATCCGGCAGCGCAGGAAGACCGTCGGATTTCCCCAGGACGCGCAGATCGGGGCTCATCATCTCTACCGGACGGGCCGTTACGCCCAGACCGGCCTTCACGGCGGCACGAACCGCTGGCAGCGTGGAAGCCACATACGCCAGACGCCACGGAATGTTGGCCTCATTCAGCGCCGTGAGCACCATATCGCGGAACGGGCTCGGGTCATCCAGCAAGACCAGCGGAACCGGCTCCCCTTTTTGCAGCACGTACTCGGCTGCGCAATACCAGTGCGTAGGTGATGTGCGCAGCGTCAGGCAATCAAACTGCCCGGGACGATGCGTCGTCACCACAAGGTCGACTTTATGCTCATTTAACATCTCAACCATAAAGGCATTACGTTTTACGCTAACGTCCAGCGCAAGCTTCGGATAAACCGAACTAATACGGTTGAGAAGAAACGGCAATATAGTATCCGCTGACTCATCAGATGCGCCTAACGTTAACACCCCTTGAAGGTTGCTAAACATTAATGACATACATGCTTCATCATTAAAGCGAAGAATTTTCCTGGCATAACCCAGTAGCTGAATACCGTGTTCCGTTAAGAGCTTATTACGCCCGTGACGTGCAAAAAGCTCTTTACCAACCAGTTGCTCCAGCCGCTGCATTTGCTGGCTAACGGCGGACTGAGTTCGGCAAACGGCGGCAGCAGCTGCTGCAAAAGTGTTGAGATCGGCGACCGCAACAAACGTTCTCAGCAGATCGAGGTCGAGATTCATTATCGGACGATTTGCATTTATCATATCTATTCACTTTCAGGTTGCTCGTGCGGAGCTGCCCGGGTTGAAGCTGTGTGTAACAGTTAAGCAATTCCCTCTGAAGGTTTTCCCTCGCATCCCGGCCCGGCAGACTGCCTGACAGATAGTTATTGTGCTGCTTTATATCAACAGTCAGAAAGCACGTTTCATGACGTTATTTTTATTCTCTTAAACGTTCAGGATATTTAGATGTTCGCAGGTTTATGTAAATTACATTAAAGGTATAACACCTTTTCTGCCATCTTTATCGCAGCGCTGTCAACGTAGCAGGAGATGTGCGACACATTCCAGCCAGAGATAACTCCAACAATAACAATCAATTAATTCGAAAAGTCAGTGCCAGATATACAAAATTTTTGCATCTGTCCTCTGCTTTCCTGAAAGACATCTTAACCCAAATCCACTTTATTTATAAGTCTTATTGCAATATTGAGGATTAAAGAAGAATGTTAAGCTTCTAAACTAATTTTATTAAAATTAACTAAAGTTGCATTTTATAGGTTAATAATAAATAAATTTTAATTTAGATTAAGACCATTCATTAATGGCACTTAACATTAATTTCACATGAGTAACTTTTAGCCACATTATGCTTTTACAGGAACATGTATCAAGCATTCAGGTTTTACGAAAAGTCACGCAGGGTGATTGCTACCGTTGTCAGGTTCACCACTTATTTTCACCAGCACAATATACAGAATTCTGACAAATGAATAGCACATTTAACCTATCATCGTGCCATGCGCACAACTTTAAGACAGTAAAAAAGCTAACGCACAGCGAAAAAGATTTATCAAAATTTTGCTCCCGGCACAAAATCTTCTACTGCACACCCTTCAAAACGAAGCGAGGGGGGAGTACATTATTCCGTGCTGACTTCCACGGCAGGGAGCGGCAATAATAGCGAAAAGGTTAAAGGTTCATGTCCCCTATCGAAAAATCCAGCAAGCTAGATAACGTCTGTTATGACATCCGCGGCCCGGTTCTGAAAGAGGCAAAACGCCTTGAAGAGGAAGGCAACAAGGTTCTGAAACTCAACATTGGTAACCCTGCGCCATTTGGTTTTGAAGCGCCGGATGAAATTCTGGTTGATGTGATCCGCAACCTTCCAACTGCACAAGGCTATTGCGATTCAAAAGGACTTTACTCCGCACGTAAAGCCATCATGCAGCACTACCAGGCGCGCGGTATGCGTGATGTTACCGTTGAAGATATCTATATCGGCAACGGCGTTTCCGAACTGATCGTGCAGGCGATGCAGGCGCTGCTGAACAGCGGGGACGAAATGCTGGTGCCCGCGCCGGACTATCCGCTGTGGACGGCTGCCGTATCACTGTCGAGCGGGAAAGCCGTGCACTATCTGTGCGACGAGTCCTCCGACTGGTTCCCGGACCTCGATGATATTCGCGCAAAAATCACGCCCCGCACGCGCGGCATCGTGATCATTAACCCGAACAACCCGACGGGTGCAGTGTACTCAAAAGAGCTGCTGATGGAGATCGTCGAGCTCGCCCGCCAGCACAACCTGATCATCTTTGCCGACGAAATTTACGACAAGATCCTGTACGACGCGGCACAGCACCACTCAATCGCTGCGCTGGCACCGGATCTGCTGACCGTCACCTTTAACGGCCTGTCTAAAACCTACCGCGTGGCCGGTTTCCGTCAGGGCTGGATGGTATTAAACGGTCCGAAAAAGCACGCCAAAGGCTATATCGAAGGACTGGAGATGCTGGCCTCCATGCGTTTATGTGCCAACGTGCCGGCGCAGCACGCGATCCAGACGGCGCTCGGCGGCTATCAGAGCATTAGCGAGTTCATCGTTCCCGGTGGTCGCCTGTATGAACAGCGCAACCGCGCGTGGGAGCTGATCAACGATATCCCGGGCGTCTCCTGCGTGAAGCCGAATGGCGCGCTCTATATGTTCCCGAAAATTGACGCGAAGCGCTTTAATATTCACGACGACCAGAAAATGGTGCTCGATTTCCTGCTTCAGGAAAAAGTGCTGCTGGTTCAGGGGACGGCGTTTAACTGGCCGTGGCCGGATCACGTGCGCATCGTGACGTTGCCGCGCGAAGATGACCTCGAAATGGCCATCAGCCGCTTCGGGCGCTTCCTCTCCGGATACCATCAGTAATCTTAAAATCAGGCTACTTCGGTAGCCTGATTTGCATCTTCCCTCCCCTCCCCGCACAATGAACGCCTGTCGCAGTGAAGACAAAAGGTAACCTATGAGTCAGAGTCATTTCTTTGCCCACCTCTCCCGCCTGAAACTCATCAACCGCTGGCCGCTGATGCGTAACGTGCGCACTGAGAACGTGTCAGAGCACAGCCTGCAGGTTGCCATGGTTGCTCATGCGCTGGCCGCCATTAAAAACCGCAAATTCAACGGCCAGGTCAATCCAGAGCGCATCGCCCTGCTGGCGATGTACCACGATGCGTCAGAAGTGCTGACCGGCGACCTGCCCACGCCGGTGAAATATTTCAACTCGCAAATTGCGCAGGAATATAAGGCCATCGAGAAAATTGCCCAGCAGAAGCTGATTGACATGGTGCCGGATGAGTTGCGCGACATTTTTGAGCCGCTCATCGATGAGCTTCAGTACACGGAAGATGAAAAGTCGCTGGTCAAGCAGGCCGACGCGCTCTGCGCCTATCTGAAGTGTCTGGAAGAGCTGTCTGCGGGGAATAACGAATTTCTACTGGCGAAAACGCGTCTGGAAAAAACGCTGGAATCTCGCCGCAGCGAAGAGATGGACTATTTTATGCAGGTGTTTGTGCCGAGCTTCCATCTGTCGCTGGATGAGATTAGCCAGGATTCACCTTTGTAATCTGTTGCCCAGCAGCGCTGCGTTTGCGGGGCCTGCGGGTTACAGGCCGGGTAAGGCGCAGCCGCCGCCCGGCAAAATTATCAGAACGGGAACAGGACCGGTATCAACACCACGCACACTACCATTACCAGCACGGTGAACGGCACGCCCAGCTTCACGAAATCACTGAACTTATAATTCCCGGGCCCCAGCACCAGCGTATTCACCGGTGAAGAGACTGGCGTCATAAATGCCGCGGAGGCCGCCATTGCGACCATCATCGCAAAGGGATACGGCGACACGCCCATGGATTTGGCCATCGCCAGCGCAATCGGCGCCATCAGTACCGCCGTCGCGGTATTGGAGATAAACAGACCGATGGTGGCGCACATGATGAACAGACAGACCAGCATCATGTACGGCCCATACCCGCCGCCAACGTCCATTAAGCCTTTAACAATCAGATCCACCCCGCCGGTTTTTTGCAGCGCCAGGGCAAAAGGCATCATCCCGACAATGAGGATAATGCTCGGCCAGTGAATGGCTTTATAGGCGCTTTCGGCGTCAATGCAGCGGAATTTGCCCATCAGAAGGCAGGCGATAATAGCCGCGACCGGATTGGGAATTTCATCGGTCAGCATCAGCGCCACCATCAGCACCAGACAAAAAATCGCGTGGGGCGCCTGGCTGTGAGCCGGGGAGGCGTCGCTCTCCTCGACAGGCATGTTGAGCACCACAAAATCGCGCCCTTTTTGCCCAAGCTGGCTAATTAGCTTCCAGTTACCAACAACAAGGAAGATATCGCCCAGCAGGATCGGCTCATCCACCACCGCCCCTTCCATCGCTACGCCATCGCGCTTCAGCCCCACGACATTCAGGCCATAGCGGGTTCGGAACCCCATTTCCCGCACGGTTTTGCCCAGCAGTTCCGATTCCGGGATCAGCGATACTTCGGCCATGCCGACATCCAGTGCCTGATCGGAGAAATACTCCCCGCGCAGCACCATCGGTTCCAGCAGCTGCTCGCTGCAAAACTCGCGCAGATCCACGTCCGCGGTCGACATATCAATCAGCAGGACATCACGCGCGCGGAATTCCGACACCCCGTTGACGTTGACAATAACCCGGCGAAAACGACGCCAGCGCTCTACGCCAATCACGTTTGCGCCATAGCGCTCACGCAGCTTCAGGTCGTCAAGACGCTGTCCCACCATCGGCGAGCCGGGGCGAATAGCCAGACGGCGCGCGCGCCCGGTGAGACGGTACTCTTTAATCAGATCGCGGAAGGTGCGTCGCTTCCACCCTTCTTTATTTTTGTCCTGTTTTTCACCTTTCAGGGCAAACCGGGTCAGCAGCATGTAGACCACGCCCAACACCAGAATGACCAGCCCAAGCGGGGTGACGCTGAAAAAACTGAAGCCCTGGAATCCTTCCCGGATCAGCTCACTGTTGACGACCAGGTTCGGCGGCGTTGCCACCAGCGTCATCATGCCGCTGATCAAACCGGCAAAACTCAGGGGCATCATCAGGCGCGACGGCGAGATCTGCATCCGCATGGAGACGCTCAGCACCACCGGGATAAAGATGGCGACCACGCCCGTTGAGCTCATAAACGCTCCCAGCCCGGCGACGGTCACCATCAGGTAGATCAGCATTTTGGTTTCGCTGCTGCCCGCCACCTTCACCAGCCACGACCCCATGATGGTCGCCACGCCGGTACGCACCAGCCCATCACCAATAATAAACAGGGCGGCAATCAGGATAACGTTGGGATCGCTAAACCCGGAGAAGGCTTCCGGCAGCGTGAGCGTACCGCTCAGCACAAACGCGACGATGACAAACAAGGCGACGGCGTCCATGCGTACCTTGCCCGTTGCAAAAAGAAGGATGGCGATTAAAAGCAGGCTCAGGACCCAAATCAGTTCACCGTTCACAACATGTCCTTGTCAGTGGGAGATGAGGAATTTTGCCATAAAAAAGCCCCAGCAATGTGGGGCTATATCATGTGATTACATTTTTAGCGAGACGGTTACAACCCCGTCAGAGGCTTTCGAAACAGCCAGCGCCGTCAGTGAATCCAGCACAAAGTCTGCCTCCTCCAGGCGGGGAGATCCCGCCGGAACATTCACCGCGATAACGTGGCTTCCGGCGTTCAGCCCGGCCAGTACGCCAGCGGCCGCGTCTTCCACCACCACGCACTCTTCAGGCTCGAGGCCCAGCAGTTCAGCGCCCAGTAAAAACGCGTCGGGCTCCGGTTTACCGCGCTTTACGCGCTCCGCCGTGATAAACACTTCTGGCGTCGGCAGAGCTGCCGCCTTGTGACGGGCGTGGGCGACGGGAATGGAGCCTGAGGTAACGATAGCCCACGGGATCTGCGCTTCGTTCAGATGCTCAAGCAGCTCGCGCGCGCCCGGTAAGGCTGTGATGCCGTCCGTATCCGTGGCTTCAATATGTTCCAGGTATTTGAACTCCGCCTGAATTTCGTCCTCAGAGCGTCCGGCCAGGAAGTGCCGTAGCGAGGTGATGGCCTGTTTGCCATGGATAAAATTCAGCACGTCCTGATGGTCGATGCCATGTCTGTCAGCCCAATGGCACCAGGAACGCTCCACAACCGGCAGCGAATCCACCAGCGTACCGTCCAGATCAAACAGAAAACCTCTACACTGCACACGCACCTCCGTCAGGCATTAATGATTTGTTGAATTTCGTTGCTGCTTAAATGGTACTGGCGCGGGCAGGCGTGCCACGCGCTTAGCATTCGCTGATACTTATCCCACATTGGGGTCTGCGCGTTGAAGCCGTGGGTGCCCGCATCAAAATGGGTATAGCGCCCTTCTGTATTCACCATAAAGCGAACATAGCTCAGATAACGCGCTTCCGTTGCGGCATCAAAGCCTAAGAAGGTCACGCGGCGCTCGTCGATGGACTGCTGATCTTTGAGATTCGTCCAGGACACGTGCAGGGCGTGATACATCTCCATAATGTCGATCACGATGCGACAGGTTTCTTCTTTCAGCTCGCCAAACTCGCGGTCCAGTTCGCGCATTTGCAAACCAAAACCGCGTTCAACGATGGTTTGCAGGCGGCTGTAGCGCGCAGCGTTATCGGGATCAAGCATAGTCATCATCTTGTACTGGTTGGACAAAATCAGACGTTGAGCATGGGTCATTTCCATCTTTCGACTCCTGTAGCGCATTGCACTTTAAAAAAAAGACACGGTAACTGATTGTTACTGTGCCTTCTTTTCGTCGTCGTTTCGATGATCAATCACAAATCATCGAGGAATGTTTTATCCAGTTGCTTAAAAGCGCGCTTTAACGTGTCCGCCAGCGCCTGGTAGTCCGGCTTGCCTTCGACCGGGGCGAGCGCCTGTCCGGCCTCCTCCAGTTTTCCGCGCACTTCATAAAACCAGTGTAAAATAGAAGGGGGAAGCGGAGTGATGGACCGTTTACCTAACCACCACAGGCCCTGCATCGGCAGGCTTAAGGCGAAGAGCGCCGTCGCGACTGAAGGACCAAGCTGCCCGCCCAACGCAATCTGCCAGCACAGCGTAAAAACAGCGACAGGCGGCATAAAGCGAATCGCATAGCGCGTGGCGCGAATGGTGCGATTCTCAATGAACATCGGCGCAAGGCGCTTTTCCATCGGCCACGTCTTTGCGTAATGCTGTCCCCGACGAAACAGACTAAAGAAATTTACGGACGGGTTCTCTGATGTCGACATGGCTGTACCTCAACTTCACATATAAAAATTAAAATTTTCGTGCAAAACCACAACAAGCTATGACAACGTTCAAAATATTTTGTCATCTCTACCCCGTATCGGGTATCCTGTGCCAGCCTGATAGGGCCTTAGACGAGAATCATTAACTCGTCAAATTATTGCATATTATGCCATTGGCTGAAAATTGTGCAAAATGGCATAAAATCATAGTTATTTCTTCCATCATGCCACAATGTTCGTTTGGCATGATGTTAATCATAAATGTCTGAGTCCTCATGCGTTACGCTGTTAGACTCACTGACGTTTTTTTAGCCACGTATCAATAATAGGTACTTCCATGTCGAGTAAGTTAGTACTGGTTCTGAACTGCGGTAGCTCCTCACTGAAATTCGCCATCATCGATGCGCTCAACGGTGACGAATACCTCTCTGGTTTGGCCGAATGTTTCCATCTGCCTGAAGCACGTATCAAGTGGAAGATGGACGGCAGCAAACAAGAAGCGGCTTTAGGTGCAGGCGCCGCTCACAGTGAAGCGCTGAACTTTATCGTTAACACTATTCTGGCACAAAAACCAGAACTGTCTGCTCAGCTGACTGCGATTGGTCACCGTATCGTCCACGGCGGCGAAAAATACACCAGCTCCGTCGTGATCGACGAATCTGTGATCCAGGGCATCAAGGACTCTGCGTCCTTCGCACCGCTGCACAACCCGGCTCACCTTATCGGTATCGCTGAAGCGCTGAAATCCTTCCCGAATCTGAAAGACAAAAACGTGGCCGTATTCGACACCGCGTTCCATCAGACCATGCCGGAAGAGTCTTACCTCTATGCCCTGCCATACAGCCTGTACAAAGAACACGGCGTACGTCGCTACGGCGCGCACGGCACCAGCCACTTCTATGTGACTCAGGAAGCCGCAAAAGTTCTGAACAAGCCGGTTGAAGAACTGAACATCATCACCTGCCACCTGGGCAACGGTGGTTCTGTTTCTGCTATCCGCAACGGTAAATGTGTTGATACCTCCATGGGTCTGACCCCGCTGGAAGGTCTGGTGATGGGTACCCGTTCCGGTGACATCGACCCGGCGATCATCTTCCACCTGCACGACACCCTGGGCATGAGCGTTGACCAGATCAACAAAATGCTGACCAAAGAGTCTGGCCTGCTGGGTCTGACCGAAGTCACCAGCGACTGCCGTTACGTTGAAGACAACTACGCAGAGAAAGAAGACGCTAAACGTGCAATGGACGTTTACTGCCACCGTCTGGCGAAGTACATCGGCTCTTACACTGCGCTGATGGACGGCCGTCTGGACGCAGTTATCTTCACCGGTGGTATCGGTGAGAACGCGGCAATGGTTCGTGAACTGTCCCTGGGCAAACTGGGCGTTCTGGGCTTCGACGTTGATCACGAGCGTAACCTGGCTGCCCGCTTCGGCAAGTCTGGCTTCATCAACAAAGAAGGCACCCGCCCTGCTCTCGTTATCCCAACTAACGAAGAACTGGTCATTGCGCAAGACGCGCACCGCCTGACTGCCTGATTCCACACCGCCAGCAATGCTGGCGGTGCTGTTTTGTAACCCGCCCAATTGCGGCGGTAACGAAAGAGGATAAACCGTGTCCCGTACTATTATGCTGATCCCTACCGGAACCAGCGTCGGCCTGACCAGCGTCAGCCTTGGCGTTATCCGTGCTATGGAACGCAAAGGCGTTCGTCTGAGCGTCTTTAAGCCAATCGCCCAGCCACGTGCTGGTGGCGATGCGCCAGACCAGACCACCACTATCGTTCGCAAGAACTCCAATCTGCCAGCGGCTGAACCGCTGAAGATGAGCCACGTTGAGTCTCTGCTGTCCAGCAACCAGAAAGACGTGCTGATGGAAGAGATCATCGCTAACTACCATGCTAACGCGCAAGACGCGGAAGTGGTGCTGGTTGAAGGCCTGGTCCCGACGCGCAAACACCAGTTTGCCCAGTCTCTTAACTTTGAAATCGCGAAAACCCTGAACGCAGAGATCGTTTTCGTGATGTCTCAGGGCACCGACACCCCAGAGCAGCTGAACGAGCGTATCGAACTGACGCGCAGCAGCTTCGGCGGCGCGAAAAATACCAACATCACCGGCGTGATCGTGAACAAGCTGAACGCACCGGTGGATGAGCAGGGACGTACTCGCCCTGACCTGTCCGAGATTTTCGACGACTCTTCCAAAGCGAAAGTCATCAAAGTTGACCCGGCTAAGCTGCAGGAATCCAGCCCTCTGCCAGTACTGGGCGCGGTGCCATGGAGCTTCGATCTGATTGCAACCCGTGCAATCGATATGGCGCGTCACCTGAACGCTACCATCGTTAACGAAGGCGACATCAACACCCGCCGCGTGAAGTCCGTGACCTTCTGTGCGCGCAGCATTCCGCACATGCTGGAACACTTCCGCGCAGGTTCCCTGCTGGTGACCTCCGCAGATCGTCCTGACGTGCTGGTTGCCGCCTGCCTGGCCGCGATGAACGGCGTGGAAATCGGTGCGATCCTGCTGACCGGTGCCTACGAGATGGACCCACGCGTCAGCAAGCTGTGCGAACGCGCGTTTGCGACCGGCCTGCCGGTCTTCATGGTGAATACCAACACCTGGCAGACCTCCCTGAGCCTGCAGAGCTTCAACCTGGAAGTGCCGGTTGATGACCACGAGCGTATCGAGAAAGTTCAGGAATACGTTGCGGGCTACATCAACGCAGACTGGATCGAATCCCTGACTGCAACCTCCGAGCGCAGCCGCCGCCTGTCTCCTCCAGCATTCCGTTACCAGCTGACCGAGCTGGCGCGTAAAGCGGGCAAACGCGTTGTTCTGCCAGAAGGCGACGAACCACGTACCGTTAAAGCAGCTGCTATCTGTGCAGAGCGCGGCATCGCGACCTGCGTGCTGCTGGGTAACCCGGATGAGATCACCCGCGTTGCGGCGTCTCAGGGCGTTGAGCTGGGCGCTGGCATCGAAATCGTTGACCCTGAAGTGGTTCGCGAAAGCTACGTTGCCCGTCTGGTTGAGCTGCGTAAGAGCAAGGGTATGACCGAAGCCGTTGCGCGCGAACAGCTGGAAGACAACGTGGTGCTGGGCACGCTGATGCTTGAGCAGGACGAAGTTGACGGTCTGGTTTCCGGTGCGGTTCACACCACGGCGAACACCATCCGTCCACCGCTGCAGCTGATCAAAACCGCGCCAGGCAGCTCTCTGGTTTCTTCCGTGTTCTTCATGCTGCTGCCTGAACAGGTTTACGTTTACGGCGACTGCGCGATCAACCCGGATCCAACCGCAGAGCAGCTGGCAGAAATCGCTATCCAGTCCGCGGACTCCGCGATTGCCTTCGGTATCGAACCGCGCGTAGCAATGCTCTCCTACTCCACCGGTACCTCTGGTGCTGGTAGCGACGTAGAGAAAGTACGTGAAGCGACCCGTCTGGCGCAGGAAAAACGTCCTGACCTGATGATCGACGGCCCGCTGCAGTACGACGCCGCCGTAATGGCCGACGTTGCGAAATCCAAAGCGCCGAACTCGCCGGTTGCAGGTCGCGCTACCGTGTTCATCTTCCCGGATCTGAACACCGGTAACACCACCTATAAAGCGGTGCAGCGTTCAGCAGACCTGATCTCCATCGGGCCAATGCTGCAGGGCATGCGCAAACCTGTGAACGACCTGTCTCGTGGCGCGCTGGTTGACGATATCGTCTACACCATCGCGCTGACCGCGATCCAGTCTTCACAGCAGCAGTAATGTTAAAAAGCCCGGTGGCGCTAGCGCTTACCGGGCAACAAAAAGGCGACCACTTAACGGGTCGCCTTTTTTATTTACAGCAGCTCTCGCGCCGCCGATACAACGTCATGTGCCGTCAGGCCATACTCCTTCTGCAGGAAATCCTGTGTCCCCACCTGGCCGTAACGCTCCTTGACGCCCACCCGCCGCATCGGTACCGGGCAGGTTTCCACTAGGACTTCCGCCACCGCCGATCCCAGCCCGTTGTGAATGCTGTGGTTTTCACAGGTGACGATGCGACCGGTTTTGTCGGCGTAGTTTTTCACCAGCATCCGGTCGATGGGCTTCAGGGTAAACATGTCGATGACCGCCGCGCTGACCCCCTCCTGCTCAAGCTGGCGCGCCGCCTCCAGCGCTTCCGCCACCATGATGCCGTTGGCAATCAGAGTTATATCGGTTCCTTCGCGCAGCACGTTGCCTTTGCCAATAGTGAAGGTTGAGCCCGGGGCATATACGCTCGGCGCCTGCTTACGGATGGTGCGTACCCAGTAGAAGCCTTCGAGGTCGATAAGCTGGCGCAGCACGTCCTCAAACATCACCGCGTCGGTCACCTCCAGCACCACCGAATGCGCCAGACCGCGTACGATGCCCATATCCTCAAACGACATATGCGTCCCGCCGTTGTGACAGGCCGTCACGCCCGCATCCGAGGCAATTACCTTCACGTTGTTGCGCTGATAGTCCAGGGACATAAACAGCTGGTCGAAGCAGCGACGGCTGGCAAACGCGGTGAAGGTATGAACGAACGGTATACGCCCGGTAAGCGACAGCCCCGCCGCAGTGCCAATGACGTTGGCCTCCATAATGCCGCAGTTAATCACGTGCTGCGGATAATCGCGCGCCACGCCGTCCATCGCCATCGAGCTCATCAGATCCGCTTCCAGGGCGATAATCTCGCTTCCCGCCTCAATCTGCTTTGCCACAAAGCCCGCGTAAACTTTACGCATCTCAACGGCGTCTTTCTGTCCTGCCGGTGCAACCTTAATCATGTGAAGCCTCCAGTTGGCGAATCGTCTCGTTGAGGGCCGCTTTACTCTCCGCGGTCAATCGCAGGTGATGCGAGTTGCTGAGCTGCTCCAGATACGGCACCCCCTGGCCTTTGATGCTGTCAAGGATCACCACCCGCGGGCGAGCGTCCGCGGCAGGCACCCGGGACGTTACCTCCAGCAGCGCCGGAATGTCGTCCCCCTTGACCGTCACCACGTCAAAGCCAAAGGCGCGGAATTTCCCCTCCAGGTCAAACGCGCTGATGATTTCGTCCAGCTCGCCGTCGAGCTGCTGTTTGTTCCAGTCCACGAACACCGTCAGGTTGTTAAGGCGATGATGAGCGATAAACTGGAAGGCTTCCCAGCACTGCCCCTCGTTCAGCTCGCCGTCACCGACGATGCAGAAGACGCGGTTCGGTCGCCCCGCCAGCCTGTGCGAGAGCGCCATACCGCCGGCAATTGAGATCCCCTGCCCCAGCGAACCGGTGGTGGCGTCCACGCCGCGCGTTTTCAGACGGTCCGGGTGGCTTGGCAGGCGCGTGCCGTTCTGGTTCAGGGTGATCAGCTCTTCCACCGGGAAGTAGCCCTTGATCGCCAGCGTGCTGTAGAGCGCCGGGCCCGCATGGCCTTTTGACAGCACAAAGTAGTCTCGCTCCGGCCAGTCCGGGTCCGCCGGGTCGATTTTCATCACCGCGCCGTACAGCACGGCCAGGGTTTCAACCACCGACATGCTACCGCCGTAGTGGCCAAATCCCAGCTGCGTCAGGGATTTCAGCGTCTCAAGACGGATCTGACGCGCGAGTTCGGTTATCTCTTTCTCATTCATGATTTGGCTCCGGTGTTTTCCTGCGCGTTACCGCCCGCAGGTTTGTTTTTCGCGAAGACGTTGTACGCCACCAGCAGCGCGAACAACGCCACAACCAGTCCGGTGATGGCAAGCGGCGACAGGAAGCGCGCCAGGTTGCCGAGGACAATTCCGACCGCGCCGAAGTCGGCGTCCGAGAAGGTAGTGTTGGCAAAGCCAATGGCGCCCAGCACCGGCAGCAGCAGAACCGGCAGGAAGGTGATCAGCAGGCCGTTAGCAAAGGCGCCAATCATTGCCCCGCGGCGTCCGCCGGTGGCGTTACCGAACACGCCCGCCGTTGCGCCGGTGAAGAAGTGCGGCACGACGCCCGGGAGGATCAGCACCCAGCTAAACTGACCGCAGATGAACAACCCTACAATCCCGCCGAGGAAGCTGAACAGGAAGCCAATCAGCACCGCGTTTGGCGCATAGGGATACACCACCGGGCAGTCCAGCGCAGGACGCGCGTTCGGCACCAGTTTTTCCGAGAAGCCGGTAAAGGCCGGAACGATTTCCGCCAGAATCAGGCGTACGCCCTGCAGGATGATGAACACGCCCGCCGCGAAGGTGATCGCCATGATGATGGCGTAGACCAGGTAGTTCTGACCGCCGCTGAAGGTAGCCTCCACGTACTCACGTCCGGCGCTCACCGCCATGATCAGGTAGATAATCATCATGGTCAGGGAGATGGAGATCGAGCTGTCGCGCAGGAAGCTCAGGTTCTTCGGCAGGTTCATCTCTTCGGTTGAGCGGGAGCCTTTGCCAACCTTGCTGCCAATCCAGCCGGACAGCACGTAGCCCAGCGTGCCGAAGTGCCCGAAGGCAATCTCATCGTTGCCGGTAATGCGCTTCATGTAGCGCTGGGCAATCGCCGGGAAGAAGGCCATGATCAGGCCGAGGATCAGCGAGCCGGTAAACACCAGCCCCACGCCCTCAAAGCCCGCTACCGTCAGGATCACGCCAATCATGCACGCCATGTAAAACGTGTGGTGTCCGGTCAGGAAGATGTACTTCAGGCGGGTAAAGCGCGCGACGATAATATTCGCCACCATGCCGAAGGCCATAATCAGCGCGGTCGCTGCACCGTATTTTTCCAGCGCAATTGACACAATCGCTTCATTGTTTGGAATAATGCCCTGAATCGTAAAGGCGTGCTCAAACATACCGCCCAACGGATTTAATGACCCCACCAGCACCGTGGCACCGCCGCCCAGCACAATAAAGCCAAGAATGGTTTTAATCGTCCCTTTCACCACGTCCGAAAACGCTTTTTTCTGCGCAACCAGACCAATAAGCGCAATTAAGCCGACCAGCACCGAAGGGACTTTTAAAATATCAACAACGAAATTCAGCGTTTCAAGGATAAACATATCCACCTCGCCTTATCAGGGTTATTGTCTTTCGAACCAGGCGCGCAGCTGCGCTTCAAGTTCGTTGATGTCGATGATGTTGTTAATCACCACCAGCTGGCTTTCCGGCACGCTGGCGCTGGCCGCAATGTCTTTTGCCATCACGAACAGATCGGCTGCGCCCGGCGTGGCCGAGGAGAGATCGGAATGTTCAACCTCAGCCTCAATCTCCAGTTTTTTAAGCACCTTTTTAATATTCATTTCGACCATAAAACTGCTGCCCAGGCCGGAGCCGCAAATAGCCATGATTTTCATTGTTGTCCCCTTATTTTGAGTAGAGCACGCCCCATCACGCTGTCGCGTAATGTTGTGAATAATCGGATTAAAGAATTAAATCAGAAGCGGTCAATAATCGTTTTAATTTCCTCCAGGGTATTCGCCTGATGCAGTTTTTCCATATCCTCGTCGCTGGAAAATAATTCTGCGAGTGCGGATATCATTT
Organism: Enterobacter sp. UPMP2060; assembly: GCF_053709655.1. NCBI lineage: Bacteria > Pseudomonadati > Pseudomonadota > Gammaproteobacteria > Enterobacterales > Enterobacteriaceae > Enterobacter > Enterobacter sp. UPMP2060. The sequence continues at coordinate 275,676 of NZ_JBSKJQ010000002.1, read as the reverse complement.
CGATATGGCTATGTTTATCCGGTGCCGCGAGCATAATAATCACATCGACAGGGTCAAACTCACCGGCACCAAACGAGACGCCCTGTTTTAGTTTTAATAAAGACAACCCCAGTCCTTTGGCGCCTTCCTCCGGCCGCGCATGCGGCATCGCCAGCCCTGGTGCCAGCACATAATAGGGTCCTAACGTGTGGTGCTGCTGGATGATGGCCGTGACGTATTCAGGCTCAATCACCTGCATATCCAGAAGCGGCTTCGCGCACAGCTCCAGCGCCTGCGGCCAGTTTTCCACGCTATCCTGCAGCGTGATGGTTGTATCATATATCCATTTTTTGAGCACTTTTCACTCCCGCTACACGCTAAAGATGAGCAAACTTTATTCAACACATCGCTGGATGACTGCGATCGCGATCACAAAGATAGCGCTACCAATCGTTAACATGCAGAAATGTGATAGCGCTATCAAATTGCAATCACGGCGCTAAATCACAGCAAAAAAAGGGATTTAAGGCGTATACTGCCTGTCACGTAAAGCGAAGGAAATGAAGAACGCGTCTGGTCAGCAGGAAGGTGTATGTCTCTAACCCGAAAACGGCGCAGTACCGGTAAAGTGACACTCGCCGATGTCGCACAGCTTGCCGGTGTGGGCACGATGACCGTGTCCCGTGCACTCCGCACGCCCGAACAGGTTTCCGATAAACTACGAGAAAAAATTGAAGCTGCCGTGCAGGAGCTGGGCTATATGCCTAATCTTGCCGCCAGCGCGCTGGCCTCGGCGTCGTCATGGACGATAGCCATGGTGGTGCCTAACCTCTCCGAAGCCGGATGCTCGGAGATGTTCGCCGGACTACAGCAGGTGCTACAGCCTGCCGGGTATCAGATCATGCTGGCTGAATCCCAGCATCGCCTGGAGCAGGAGGAGAAATTGCTGGAGACGCTGCTGGCGTCGAATATTGCCGCCGCAATCCTGCTCAGCGTTGAACATACCGACACCGTTCGCCACTGGCTGAAAAACGCCTCCATTCCGGTGATGGAGATGGGGGCCATGCGCGCCGACCCGATTGATATGAATATCGGGATTGATAACGTAGCGGCCATGTATGAACTCACGGAAATGGTGATTAAGCGCGGCTATCAAAATATTGGCCTGCTGTGCGCCAACCAGGAGCAGTGGATTTTCCAGCAGCATTTGCAGGGCTGGTACAAAGCCATGCTTCGCCACCATATGTCGCCGAACCGGGTCATTAACGCGGCAATGCCGCCGAGCTTCTCGACCGGCGCGGCACAGCTGCCAGAATTCCTGCTGGCGTGGCCGGAGCTGGATGCGCTGGTATGCGTCTCTGACGAGCTGGCCTGCGGGGCGCTGTACGAGTGTCAGCGCAGACGAATCAAGGTGCCGGACGATCTGGCGGTGGTCGGCTTTGGCGATAGCGACGTGAGCCGCGTCTGTCAGCCGCCGCTGACGACGATGGCGGTGCCGCATCGTAAGATTGGAATTGAAGCCGGGAAAGCGCTACTGGAGCGTCTGAATGACGGGGACTGGCGCGATCAAAAGCCCATCGCGTCCAGTCTGTGTCTGAGAGAGAGTTGCTGACGCTTACTCAGCCTCTTCCTCTTTCTCTGATTTGGTCGATTCGTTTTTGGCGTTGCGGGTCATCCACAGCGCCAGCGCTTTTAACGAATCCGGCGTGAACTCGTCGCAGCGCGCGGTGATCTCTTCCGGCGTCATCCAGCTGACTTCACTCACCTCTTCTTCCTGGAGAGCGAACGGACCGTGGGAGACGCAGCTAAACAGCCCGCCCCAGACGCGGCAGTTTTCGTCTTCGAAATAGAACTGACCGTGCTCGGCAAACGGCACACCGGCGATACCTAACTCTTCTTCTGCTTCGCGACGTGCGGAATCCAGCAGCACTTCATCTGCCTGGACAACCCCACCTGCGGTGGCATCCAGCATACCCGGGAGAAAATCTTTGGTGTCCGTGCGGCGCTGGACCAGAATTTTGCCCATCCCGTCGTGCACAACGATGTACGTTGCGCGGTGGCGCAGACGCTCCGCACGCATTTGTTCGCGGCTGGCCTGCGCGATCACTTCATTCTCTTCGCTGACAATGTCAACCCACTCTGTACTTGCCAAATGACTCTGCTCCACCATCGGGAAACCTTCTCTTCTAAGCGCTCTTTCGGCGCGTTTGCAGTTGAGGTGTAACTTACGGATTAATCGCTACCTGCGCAATAACTTGCTGATCATTAAGTGCGATAACGCTCAGGGTATTTCCATCCAGCATGCCATAGCTCGCAGGATAACCGCCTTTCGGTATGCTGACCGAACCCGGATTGAAGTGATAAATCTCACCGCGCTTTTCAGCAACCGGAATATGAGTATGACCGTAAACCAGGACATCGCCAGCCGCGAGCGCCGGGAGATTATCCGGGCTAAAAAGATGCCCGTGCGTCAGGAACAGGCGGCTTTGTTCCAGCAGCACCTGTTGCCATGGCGCGGTAAGGGGAAAATGCAGCAGCATCTGGTCCACTTCGCTGTCGCAGTTGCCGCGAACGGCAATGATGCGCGAGGCGTACGGGTTGAGCTTTTCCGCGACCTGCGCCGGAGCGTAGCCCTCCGGCAGCGCGTTGCGCGGGCCGTGGTTGAGGACATCCCCCAGAATAATCAGCCACTGCGCGCCGCTTTGTGCAAACAGGGAAAGAACACGCTCGGTAGCGGGCAGCGATCCATGGATATCCGACGCAAACATCAGTTTCATCAGTCACTCCTCGGGAAAACAGACTGCCCCCATCATACCTGAAGCGTCAGGGCTTATCAGCCCGCGCGCCTGGCAGATAGTGCCACATAGCGCTGCACGGAGGCGCGCTGCCACTGAAACGCGGCATAATCCCCCAGCAGCTGCGGCACCTCATCGCCGTTGAGGATCAGGCGGTTTAGCATCAACGCCAGATCGGCGTCGGCGATGCACCACTCGCCGAACAGGTTCGGGTTGCCGTGTGCGAGGAGCGAGGTGGCGGTTTCAATCAGTTTTTGCGCGCTTTCACGGCCTTCAGCGCTGAGCGCTGGCTTTTTGCCCCCGGCAAACACGACATCAGTTGAGCGTTCCACGCGAATCGGCACCAGATCGCTCCGCAGCCACGCCTGGATCTGCCGCGCCCGCGCGCGTTTTTGCAGATCGTGAGGATAAATGCGCTCCCACTCAGGCGGCGCGAACCGATCTTCCAGATATTCATCGATCGCCGACGATTCGCTCAGGGCAAAACCGTCGATCTCCAGCACCGGCACGCGTCGGGTCAGGTCGTAGCCCTGCCACTGCGGTTTGAGATGTTCACCGCCGTCAAGATCAACGGTCTTCAGCGTAAAAGTGAGCCCTTTTTCGGCCAGCGCAACGTATACGCTCATGACATAGGGAGAAAAGAAATTCGCATCGGACCACAACGTGATTACGGGCTGGTTCATAACATCCTCATCGGCTGATCGGTTTTTTACTCAACATATAATCTCTTTGCCCCGCTGTCACTTGATGAAAACTCACGATTTACAACAACCACCTATACTCATTTGTCATGGCACCACTATTCGCATGGACAGGAGTTGAGAATGATCGACCTTTATTACGCCCCTACCCCAAACGGCCATAAGATCACCCTTTTTCTTGAAGAAGCCGAGCTGGATTACAGAATCATTCGCGTGGATATCAGCAAAGGCGATCAGTTCAGCCCTCTATTTCTGGCTATCTCGCCGAATAATAAAATCCCGGCCATTATTGATAACCACCCGGCAGACGGGGGCAGGCCGCTGAGCCTGTTTGAGTCCGGTGAGATTTTGCTCTATCTGGCGGAGAAAACCGGCAAACTGCTGAGCGGCGAACTGCGCGAGCGTCACCATACCCTGCAATGGCTCTTCTGGCAGGCTAGCGGACTGGGGCCCATGCTGGGGCAAAATCATCATTTTACCGCTTACGCCCCGCAGCCCATTCCTTATGCAATAGAACGCTATCAGGTTGAGACTCAACGGCTCTATGACGTTCTGAACCGTCGGCTGGAGAAAACGCCGTGGCTCGGGGGCGATCATTACAGTATTGCCGACATCGCCTGCTGGCCGTGGGTGAATACGCATGAAAAACACCGAATTGACCTGGCCGCTTACCCGGCGGTGAACAACTGGTTTGAGCGCATACGAACCCGCCCGGCCACCGAGCGAGCGATGCAAAAAATCCAGCAGATTTAACCCTCTATGAGGCTGGGTGCCCGCGAGCCTCTCATGTATGATGAGCAGGAAATACTGACACGGAGAAGACCTGCAATGTCACAGCCAGACGCTATTATTCGCATAAAAAATTTACGCTTGCGCACCTTCATCGGCATCAAAGAGGAAGAGATCGCCAACCGTCAGGATATTGTCATTAACGTGGTAATTCACTATCCCGCAGACAAAGCGCGGGCCAGCGAAGACATCAACGACGCGCTGAACTACCGCACAATTACCAAAAACATCATTCAGTACGTGGAGAATAACCGCTTCTCTCTGCTGGAAAAATTAACTCAGGATGTGCTCGATATCGCACGCGAACATCACTGGGTCACTTATGCTGAAGTTGAGATCGATAAACTTCACGCCCTGCGCTACGCCGATTCCGTCTCCATGACGCTAAGCTGGCGACGCCAGGCGTAATCCTGGAGGTTGTATGAAGATTTTGCTGACCGGCGGCACGGGCCTTATTGGTCGTCACCTCATTGCGCGTCTGCAGGCCTTGCATCACGACATTACCGTGGTCACGCGCAGCCCGGAGAAAGCGCGCCAGGTGCTCGGGGCGGGTATCGATATCTGGAAAAATCTGGCCGAGCAGCAAAATCTGGACGGCTTCGACGCCGTCATTAACCTCGCGGGGGAACCCATCGCCGATAAGCGCTGGACGGAAGAGCAAAAACAGCTGTTATGCAGCAGCCGGTGGAACATCACCGAAAAGCTGGTCGAGCTGATCCGCAATAGCCACACGCCGCCTTCGGTGCTGATTTCAGGTTCAGCCGTGGGCTATTACGGCGATCTCGGCGAGGTGGTGGTGACCGAGGAAGAGCCGCCGCATAACGAGTTTACCCATAAGCTCTGCGCCCAGTGGGAGCGTATCGCCTGCGCGGCGCAGAGCGATCGTACCCGCGTCTGCCTGCTGCGGACCGGCGTCGTGCTTGCGCCGAAGGGCGGCATTCTGGCGAAGATGCTTCCCCCTTTCCGGCTTGGACTCGGTGGGCCCATCGGTAATGGCCGTCAGTATCTGGCCTGGATCCATATCGACGATATGGTCAACGGTATTCTCTGGCTGCTGGATAACGATCTGCGCGGGCCGTTTAACATGGTTGCGCCGTATCCGGTGCGTAACGAACAGTTCGCCCACGCGCTGGGTCATGCCCTGCACCGTCCGGCGATATTGCGCGTGCCTGCGACGGTGATTCGCCTGATGATGGGTGAAGCGTCTGTGCTGGTATTAGGCGGGCAGCGGGCGCTGCCAAAACGGCTGGAAGCGGCCGGGTTTGCGTTTCGCTGGTATGAGTTAGAAGAGGCGCTGGGGGATGTGGTGCGGTGAATATGTTACAGTGACAGGCCATGTTCCGAAGATATGGCGTAACAATGGCAACGATCACCACACCCCGGCTTCACCTCACTCCTTTCGAACCCACTGACTGGGCCTTCTTCCGCTCGCTGCGTGAAGATCGCCACATCATGCGCTACATGGCCGCCATCGCGCCGGAAAAAGAGACCCGCCGCGTGTTTGCCGCACGCCTGATGGCGGAGCATGTCTTCGTGATCCGCTCTCTGGAGGACGATACGCCGCTGGGCGATATCGGCCTGCAAATCAGCCCTGAGAATCGTGAAGAGGCCGATATTGGCTATACGGTTGTGCCTGCCGCGCAGGGAAAAGGGATTGCCAGCGAGGCGCTGCGCGCGGTGTGTGATTACGCGTTTAACCAGACCCGCGTGAAAGCGATTAACGCGTACGTGCTGGCAGATAACGGCGGTTCGGTGCGGGTGCTGGAGAAAGCCGGGTTTGTGCGTACGCAGGTGCTGGAAAAGGCGTATGAAATTGACGGCGTGCGCTATGACGACTGGGTGTATCGGTTGGAGTGCGGTGCGGCTTGATGCCCTCACCCCAACCCTCTCCCACAGGGAGAGGGAGAACACCCAGTCCGTAGGCCCGGTAAGCGAAGCGCCACCGGGCGATTGGGCTGCACTGCGGTCTGATGCCCTCACCCCGCCCCTCTCCCACAGGGAGAGGGGGAAAGGCAAAACCTACTTCAACGACCCTTTCAGGAACTGCTGCAGACGCGGGCTTTGCGGGTTCGCCAGCACCTCGTCCGGGTGGCCCTGCTCTTCAATTTTCCCCTGATGCAGGAAGATAACGTGGTTCGAGACGTTACGGGCGAAGCCCATCTCGTGCGTCACCACCACCATCGTTTTGCCCTCTTCGGCCAGCTTCTGCATGATGCGCAGCACTTCGCCAACGAGTTCAGGGTCCAGCGCGGAAGTCGGTTCGTCAAACAGCAGCACTTCGGGCTCCATCGCCAGCGCGCGCGCGATGGAGACGCGCTGCTGCTGACCGCCGGAGAGATGCACCGGGTATTTCATCTGCTGGCGCTCGTCGATACCCACTTTCGCCAGGTATTTCACCGCGCGCTCGCGGGCTTCCTGCTTGCTCAGGCTCAGCACCTGAATCGGTGCTTCCATCACGTTCTCCAGCACCGTCATGTGGCTCCAGAGGTTGAAGTGCTGGAACACCATCGTCAGGCGCGTACGCAGCAGTCGCAGCTGGTGCTTATCCGCGACCTTCAGCTGGCCGTCTTTATCACGGACCAGGTTAATATTCTGCCCGCTCACCACAATCGAGCCTTCGCTCGGCTTTTCGAGGAAGTTAATGCAGCGCAGGAAGGTACTTTTACCCGAGCCGGATGAGCCGATAATACTGATCACGTCGCCCGCATTCGCCTGCAGCGACACCCCTTTCAGCACTTCATGTTCGCCGTAGCGTTTGTGCAAATCAATAACGTTTAATTTGTTCTCAGCCATCATCTTTCTCAGTGCGTCGAAGAAGGTTTTATATGCTGCAACCAGCGTTTTTCAGCCTTACGGAACAGGCTAATCAGAACATAAGAGATAATTAAATAGAGCACCGCCGCAATGCCAAACGCGGTAAACGGCTGATAGGTCGCGGAGTTAATATCGCGCGCGATTTTGAGCAGATCCGGCACCGTCGCGGTAAAGGCGAGCGCGGTGGAGTGCAGCATCAAAATCACTTCGTTACTGTACGCCGGTAACGCGATACGCAGTGCCGACGGCAGAATAATGCAGCGATAAAGCTTCACCGAGGAAAAGCCGTATGCGCGCGCCGCTTCAATCTCACCGTAAGGGACAGAGCGAATTGCCCCGGCGAAAATCTCGGTGGTGTAGGCGCAGGTGTTGAGCGTCAACGCCAGCACCGTACAGTTCAGACCGCTGCGGAAGAACGCATTCAGCATCTCAGTGCCTTTTACGATCTCAAGCGTATACATCCCCGAATAGAACACCAGCAGCTGCACGTACAGCGGCGTACCGCGAAACACGTAGGTAAACAGCCAGATCGGGAACTGGATAAATTTATTGTTCGACACGCGGCCAATAGCAAGAAACACCGCCAGAATGCCGCCCATCACCACGGAGGAGATCAGCAGCCAGAGCGTAATCGCCACGCCGGTAAAGCGGTAGCCATCCGTCCACAGCAGCGATTTCCAGTATTCCTGAATAATCTCAATCACAGGTCAGCCCTCTTCACACCCACGGAGTAGCGACGCTCGAGCAGAAGCAGCACACCATTGGAGGCGGTCGTAAAGACCAGATAAATCACGCCGCAGACCACCGCAAAGTAGAACGGCTCCCAGGTGCTCTTGCCCGCCAGCTGAGTCGCTTTCACGACGTCTTCCAGACCGAGCAGCGAGACCAGCGCTGTCGCTTTGAGGATAACCTGCCAGTTGTTGCCGATACCCGGCAGCGCATAGCGCATCATGGCCGGGAACATAATCCGACGAAACGTTTGTGAAGAGGTAAAACCAAATGCGGTTGCCGCCTCAATGTGGCCTTTCGGCACGGCCATGTAGGCACCGCGGAAGGTTTCGGTGAAGTAGGCACCGTAGATAAAACCGAGGGTAATAATACCGGCCACCATCGGGTCGATATCAATTTGTCCCATGCCCATCGCGTCCGTTACGCTGTTCAACGCAATCTGCAGACCGTAAAAGATAAGCAGCATCAGCACCAGATCGGGAACGCCGCGAATAAGCGTGGTGTAGCCTTCAAATATGAGCGCCAGCGGTTTGTTAGCCGAAAGCTTCGCTCCTGCGCCCGCCAGACCTATCAGCACCGCCAGCACCACGGAGCTGATAGCCAGCTCAAGGGTGACAAGCGCGCCCTGTAAAATAACGCCAGAAAATCCGTACAGCATACCGCGAGCCCTGTCGTATCGTGAGTGGTGGAACCGTGTCTTTTCCCCTCCCACATCGGGAGGGGCCGCACGTTATTTGACGGGGCGATTAGCCGCCGTAAACATTAAAATCAAAATACTTTTTCGCCAGCTTGTCGTAGGTGCCGTCAGCGCGCATTTCAGCAAACGCTTTGTTCAGCGCCTCACGCAGCTCATTGTCTTCTTTGCGCAGGCCCATGCCGGTGCCCACACCAAACAACTTCACGTCCTTAATGGACGGGCCGCCAAACTTGTAATCTTTACCCACCGGCGTTTTCAGGAAGCCTTCGCTTGCCGCGACTTCATCCTGGAATGCCGCATCAATTCGGCCTGCCGTCAGGTCAGCGTAGATATTTTCCTGGCCCTGATAGGAGACGATTTCAATCCCCTTCGGCGCCCAGTGTTCGTTGCCGTAGGTTTCCTGCGTGGTGCCCTGCAGCACGCCGACGCGTTTGCCTTTCAGGGACTCCAGCGTTGGCTGAATGTCAGAAGCTTTAGCCACCACCAGACGAGAATCGGCCGCGTAGAGTTTGTCGGTGAAGGCAATCTCCTGCTGGCGTTTTTCGGTGATGGAGAGCGAGGACATGATTACGTCGATTTTTTTCGCTTTCAGGGACGGGATCAGCGCATCCAGCGGGTTCTCAACGTAGGTACACTGTGCTTTGATGCGTTTGCACAGCTCATTGGCCAGATCGATGTCAAAACCGACCAGTTCACCCTTTGAATTCTTCGATTCGAACGGCGCATAGGTTGGATCGGTACCAATCCGAATTTTCTGCGGAATGGCTGCGAATGCCGCGGTGGCGCTGGAAAAGGCCAGCACCAGAGATAGTGACAACACGAGTTTTTTCATATTTGTCCTCAACAAACTGTCTTCATACGGGATTTTTACGACGACGGGGTGGTGCTAATGTGCCATTAATCCCCTCTTTCAGGCAAAGACTAATGCCCTTCAGGCGGGAATTTTTGCATTATAAATGCGTAAGTATGCACAAAGCGTTCCAATACGGTGCAACAAATGCACCGTATTGGGTCAACCGCTCCCGCAACGCACCTTTGCGGTGCGTTAGCGTCAGGCATTATTCACCGTATACGTTGAAGTCGAAGTATTTCTTCGCCAGTTTGTCGTAAGTACCGTCTTTACGCAGCTCTGCAAAGGCTTTGTCGAAGGCGGCTTTCAGCTCGGTATCATCCTTACGCAGGCCAATACCGGTGCCGTCACCAAAGTATTTTTTGTCTTTGACCGACGGGCCCGCAAACGCATAGTCTTTACCCGCAGGCTGTTTCAGGAAGCCTTCGCTCGCGGCGACTTCATCCTGGAATGCCGCATCCAGACGGCCTGCGGCCAGGTCAGAGTAAATCAGATCCTGGTTCTGGTAAGCCACCACGTCTACGCCCTTCTCACGCCAGGTCGCATTGGCATAACCTTCCTGCGTCGAACCCTGAAGCACGCCAACATGCTTGCCTTTCAGCGAGTCGATGGTGGGCTTAATCGGGGAGCCTTTTGGCGCAATCAGGCGGGAATCCGCGGCGTAAAGCTTGTCAGAGAAGGCAATCTCCTGCTGGCGTTTTTCGGTGATGGAAAGAGAAGAGATAATGGCGTCGATTTTCTTGGCTTTCAGCGACGGGATTAACGCGTCAAAGTCGCTGCCCACCCATGTGCATTTCACCGCAATGCGTTTGCACATTTCATTTCCCAGATCGATATCAAACCCCACGAAATCGCCTTTCGCATCCTTGGAAGAGAATGGCGCGTAGGTTGCGTCTGTACCGATACGAACCGTCTGTGGAAGCGCTGCGTAGCTACCTGCTGCCGCACTTAACCCCACGAGCAAAGACAGAGCCAGAACCGTCTTCTTCATACATTTACCCTCAAGTACCGTGATTTTATTATGTATTGTGTTGTGTGTTGTGTTGCAGACTTCATCTTGCAGGTCTTATGCCACATTGCCGTCTGGTCAAAACTTCGACGTTAAATATGTTAATAAAACGTTGCGATATTGCCTTAATGGTGAAAGATAGCAGGTCTGCCGAACGAACCGGAAAGAGAAAAAGGGAAAAAACGAATTAAATGTCGAGGATATGATCGCCGTTGCATAATTGCCCTGAAACAGGGCAACGTCTCTTTTCATGCACTCTGTTTGTGCACAGAATCAGGCCCCTTGCCAGCGGGTGAAGAGATCTTCGGGCAGGTCGATGTCAAACTGATCCAGCACGCGGTTAACGGTCTGATTAATCACGTCATCCAGCGAGGTCGGGCGATGATAAAACGCCGGAACCGGTGGCATGATGATGGCGCCAAGTTCGGCGGCCTGGGTCATTAAACGCAGATGACCGAGATGCAACGGCGTTTCCCGCACGCAGAGCACAAGAGGACGACGCTCCTTCAGCACCACATCCGCCGCGCGCGTCACCAGGGTGTCGGTATAGCTGTTCACAATGCCGGAGAGCGTTTTAATTGAACAGGGCAGGATAACCATGCCGGCCGTTTTAAACGAGCCTGAGGAGATGCTGGCGGCGATATCACGGGCATCGTGAACCACGTCCGCCAGTGCCTGAACATCGCGCAGGGAGAGATCGGTTTCCAGAGAGAGGGTTTGCCGCGCCGCCTGGCTCATCACCAGATGGGTCTCGACTTCCGCCACGTTACGCAGAACCTGTAACAGACGTACGCCGTAAATCGCGCCGCTGGCGCCGCTGAGCCCAACAATGAGTCGTTTCATGATTTTCGCCCTTACTGATTTCAGGGCAGACTGTGCAGGATTTTGCGGGGAGTTGCAAGTGAGGGCATAAGCCCTCACCTGCCGGACCATCAACCTTCGTTGTGCATCTCTAAGCTTTCAAGATCGTTCTGCATCTGGACGGCTTTCGAATCGTCGTTGCGCAGAGAATCAAGATAGTCGAGGTACTGCTGGTCAACGTCTTTGGTCACGTAAATACCGTTGAACACGGAGCATTCAAACTGCTGAATTTCCGGGTTCTCGGCACGCACCGCGTCGATGAGATCGTTCAGATCCTGGAAAATCAGGCCGTCGGCACCGATGATCTGGCGAATTTCATCCACTTCACGGCCGTGAGCGATCAGCTCGTTGGCGGTTGGCATATCGATGCCGTACACGTTCGGGAAGCGAATCTCTGGCGCGGCAGAGGCCAGGTACACTTTCTTCGCACCCGCTTCGCGCGCCATCTCGATAATCTGCTCAGAGGTGGTGCCGCGAACGATGGAGTCATCCACCAGCAGAACGTTCTTGTCGCGGAATTCCGCGCGGTTGGCGTTCAGCTTGCGGCGCACGGACTTACGGCGCAGGTGCTGGCCCGGCATGATAAAGGTGCGGCCAACGTAGCGGTTCTTCACGAAGCCCTGACGGTATGGCTTGTCCAGAATGCGGGCGATCTCCAGCGCGATATCGCAGGAGGTTTCCGGAATAGGAATAACCACGTCGATGTCGAGATCGTCCCACTCGCGGGCAATCTTCTCGCCCAGCTTGGTGCCCATGTTGACGCGCGCGCTGTAGACGGAAATCTTGTCGATGAAGGAATCCGGGCGGGCGAAGTAAACGTATTCAAACAGGCACGGGTTGCTGACCGGGTTATCGGCACACTGGCGGGTAAACAGCTGGCCCTTCTCGGTGATATAGACCGCTTCGCCCGGCGCAACGTCACGCAGGAATTCAAAGCCCAGGGTATCCAGCGCCACGCTCTCAGAGGCAACCATATATTCGGTACGGCCATCGCCAAGGTCGCGCTTGCCGAGTACCAGGGGACGAATGCCGTTTGGATCGCGGAAGGCGACCATGCCGTGACCGATAATCATCGCTACGCAGGCGTACGCGCCGCGGATCTGGCGGTTGGTCGCGGCAATCGCAGCAAAGATGTTGTCTGCTTCCAGCGGGTAGTGACGGAAGTTATCCAGCTCGCTGGCGAACACATTGAGCAGGATTTCAGAATCAGAGGTGGTGTTAATGTGGCGACGTTTCTCTTCGAACAGCTTTTTACGCAGCTCATGCGCGTTGGTCAGGTTGCCGTTATGAGCAAGGGTGATGCCATACGGTGAGTTGACGTAGAAAGGCTGTGCCTCGGAGGCGCTGGAACTGCCAGCAGTAGGATAACGAACGTGACCGATCCCCATATTACCTTGCAGACGCTGCATATGGCGGGCTTCAAACACATCGTTTACCAGGCCATTCGCCTTGCGTAAACGGAAGCAGTTGTTTGCATCAATGGTGATGATACCCGCAGCATCCTGCCCACGGTGCTGAAGCACCGTTAACGCGTCATAAATCGACTGGTTTACCGGCATGAAACCGGCGATACCGACAATACCGCACATTCGTCTTTTCCTCGTTAAGCCACATCTCAGGGTTTATGCCCTGGGCAAAAAACTCGACGAGCTTTGCAGATAGTCAAAGAACCATCTGATGATGAAGCTGAACTCTGGAATGAGCTGCGATTTCTGCCAGTCTTCGCTTTTGGAGAACCCGGTGAAGGTATCCAGGAAGAACAGGATCGCGGCTACAATCAGCACGCCTCGTAACGCCCCGAAACAGATCCCGAGCACCCTGTCCGTTCCTGACAGACCGGTTTTCTCGACCAGCTGACCTATCACGTAATTCACGATAGCGCCGACAATCAGCGTTGCGATAAACAGCACCGCGATGGCAATTCCGTTTCGGACCAGTTCATCTTCAAAGCCCGTGAACCAGACAGACAGGTAAGTGTAGTAATGACTGGCAACAAAGAAAGCACAACCCCAGGTTACCAGCGATAACGCTTCACGAACAAAGCCACGGATCAGGCTAACCAGACAGGAAAAACCAATCACCGCAATGATGGCGTAATCAATCCAGACCATATGTGTCCCACGATTTAACGCCCTGTCATCCAGTTCGGGGCGAATTCTAACAGAAAAAGAAAACGTTTGCGTAGGGATTTCCTTCCCGCGCGTAAATAAAAAAGGCGCTGAAAAAATGTTCAACGCCACGGTCCATTTGACGTCTCTGTGGACGTCTGCTCCCCCTCACCCCGGCCCTCTCCCTCAAGGGAGAGGGAGCAAACCACTCCGAGGTTGGGTAAGATCTTATCAGTTCGCGCTGTAGCCCATCACCACGCCGCTCAGGCCGGAGATCTGCTTCAGCTCACCGAGCGAACCTTTAAGCTTATCTTTGGACGCTTCTGGCCCCACGAGGATACGGGTAATTTTACCCTGCACCGGCGTGGAAGGTGAAGTGTAAACACGATATCCCGCACTGCGCAGTTTGCTCACGACCTCGTTAACTTTGTCGGCGTTTTTCAGCGCGCCGAGCTGCACAACGTACGCTTTTCCGGTCGGTGCCGCGTCTTGTTTTGCCGGCGGTGGGGTTTCTGATGCGGCAGCCAGCTGCTCTGCGGCTTTATCCCGCTGCGGTTTCGGCTGCGGTTTCTCAACCGGCTTCGGTTTTTCAACGGGTTTAGGCTGCTCTACCGGCACCGGATCGATATCGCTGCTGCTCGCTGCCGCCAGACGAGACGGATCGAGCGACGGTGCGGCGGCATCGCCTGCACGCACCTCTTCCGCCGCGCCTTCCGGCGGCTGAGCAGGCAGCGCCTGCGTCGCCGCTGGCAGCATATCCGGCTCATCGCGGTCACCCGGTTTCGGCACCAGCGGAATAGCGGCAAACTCGTCCTGATAATGCTTTTTCTGCCCGTCGAGCAGACCCGGGAGAATAATCACCCCGAGCGCGACCAGCACAATGGTTCCTGTTAAACGGTTCTGAAACTTACTCGCCACCGGTTCTCCCCGCGTCCATCACTTCCATGACATGTGCCACCGTGTGGAATGAACCACACACCAGCACGGTATCTTCTGGTTTAGCATCCGCCATCGCGGCATGCCAGGCCTGAGCCACGCTACTATAGATTGCGCCTTTGCCGAGATGTTCCATCAATTGCTCAGCCGTCGCGCCGCGCGGCCCCTCCAGAGGAGCACAATACCAGCTATCGACCACAGTCTCCATGCAGGCCAGCGTCCCGCCGATATCTTTATCATGAAGCATACCGATAACCGCCAGCACGCGCCCGGTTTTTGGTAACGATTTGAGACGTCCCGCGAGATACGCCGCCGCATGCGGGTTATGCGCCACGTCCAGAATCAGGCGCGGTGACTCGCTGACAATCTGGAAACGCCCGGGCAGAATTGCGCTCTGAATGCCGTCGCGAATTGCCTGCTCGCTGACCGCTAATCCGCTGGCGCGCAGTGCCGCCAGCGCGGTGGCCGCGTTCGGCTGCGGCACCTGCGGCAGCGGCAGATTGTCCAGCGCGCCCTGGGCATCGCTGAAGCGCCAGCCGTTATCCTGAACCTCATACTGCCAGTCAACGCCGCGGCGCAGCAGACGCGCGCCCTTCTCGTTTGCCACGTCAGCAATGGTGTGCGGCATGTCCGGCTCGCCGACCACGGCGGGTTTACTCGCCCGGAAAATACCGGCCTTCTCGCGGCCAATGCTTTCACGATCCGGTCCTAGCCAGTCGATATGGTCCAGCGCGATGCTGGTGACCACCGCCACGTCCGCATCCACCATATTGGTCGCATCAAGACGTCCGCCGAGGCCAACCTCAAGAATCACCACATCCAGCTGCGCCTGTTTGAACAGCCACAGAGCCGACAGGGTGCCGTATTCAAAATAGGTTAATGAGATCTCACCGCGCGCGGCTTCAATTTCCGCGAACGACGCCGTATGCGCCGATTCCGGCAGCTCGCTGTTCTGCACGCGAACGCGCTCGGTGTAGCGGACCAGGTGTGGAGAGCTGTACACGCCAACTTTGTAACCTGCGGCCATCAGGACAGATTCCA
Source organism: Enterobacter sp. UPMP2060 (assembly GCF_053709655.1). Lineage (NCBI taxonomy): Bacteria > Pseudomonadati > Pseudomonadota > Gammaproteobacteria > Enterobacterales > Enterobacteriaceae > Enterobacter > Enterobacter sp. UPMP2060. Next base: position 260,367 of record NZ_JBSKJQ010000002.1, on the reverse strand, counting down.
GCGTGCGGCAGGTAGTGCCTTTACCGTTGGTGCCCGCGACGGTGAACACGAAAGGTGCCGGTTTGAGCACATCAAGACGCGCGGCGACCTGGCTTACGCGCTCAAGCCCCATATCGATGGTTTTACTGTGCAGGTTTTCCAGATAAGAAAGCCACGCGGCCAGGGGCGACGTGGCTTGGGGAATGCTTTTATTTTCCATAATGCCCGGTTGTCATTAACAGATTAGAAAGCAAAAGGGCAGCGCCAACCGGCCCTGCCCTTTTCAGTTATCAGGCCTCGGGTTCCTGATCCGGTACCACCACACCTTCGCGCGGCTCATCCGGGTTCGGCGCTGGCAGATTCATCAGCTTCGCCAGAATGCTCGCCAGCTTCAGGCGCATTTCCGGACGGCGGACGATCATATCGATAGCGCCTTTCTCAATGAGGAACTCACTGCGCTGGAAGCCCGGCGGCAGTTTTTCACGAACGGTTTGCTCGATAACGCGAGGACCCGCAAAGCCGATCAGCGCTTTTGGCTCAGCGATGTTCAGGTCGCCCAGCATCGCGAAGCTCGCGGAGACGCCGCCCATGGTTGGGTCGGTCAGCACGGAGATGTACGGAAGACCGCGCTCCTGCATTTTCGCCAGCGCAGCAGAGGTTTTCGCCATCTGCATCAGCGACATCAGCGCTTCCTGCATACGCGCACCGCCGGAGGCTGAGAAGCAGATCAGCGGACAGTTGTCTTCCAGCGCCTGCTCAACGGCACGCACGAAGCGCGCACCGACCACGGAGCCCATTGAGCCGCCCATAAAGGAGAACTCAAAAGCAGCGGCGACAACCGGCATCTCATGCAGGGTGCCTTTCATGACGATCAGCGCGTCTTTCTCGCCGGTCTCTTTTTGTGCAGAGGCCAGACGATCTTTGTATTTTTTGGAATCGCGGAACTTCAGCACGTCTTTTGGCTCAAGTTCGCTACCCAGCTCTACCAGAGAGCCTTCGTCCAGCAGGCTATGCAGGCGGTTGCGCGCCGACATACGCATATGGTGGTCACACTTCGGACACACCTCAAGGTTGCGCTCCAGCTCTGCGCGATACAGAACCTGACCGCAGCTATCACACTTCGTCCATACCCCTTCAGGAATGCTCGCTTTGCGCGTTGGGGTAATGTTGCTTTTAATTCGTTCAATCCAGCTCATTGATAACCTTTCTGCCTGAACCTGGTCGTATGCCAGTTTTGCTATAAGAGGCGAATAATGCCATTTTTGCCTCCAACAGACCATGAATGTTGCACATTAAAACATAACAGCCCGAAACTTTGGATAAAAAAGTGGTCGAACCGCCAGTGTGCATTTACTTCGCTTGTTTTGCCGCCGCACGTTTGTGACGAATGATTTCGATAACGCCAGGCAGTACGGAAAGCACAATAATCGCTACAATCAGTAACTTAAGGTTTTCCTGCACCACCGGGAGATCGCCAAACAGATAGCCTGCGTAGGTAAACAGCAGTACCCACAGCAGCGCGCCAACCACGTTGTATGCCGCAAAATGACGATAGGACATATGCCCCATTCCCGCCACAAACGGTGCAAATGTGCGCACAATAGGCACAAAACGCGCAAGGATAATGGTTTTCCCGCCATGGCGTTCATAAAACGCATGGGTTTTATCTAAATAGCTGCGACGGAAAATTTTCGAATCAGGATTGCTGAAAAGCCGCTCACCGAACACCCGTCCAATCGTATAGTTGACCGCATCACCGACAATGGCGGCAATCACCATCAGCACAACCATAAGATGCACGTTCAGATCGTTAGTGGGTAACGCCGAGAGCGCCCCGGCAACGAACAGCAGTGAATCCCCTGGCAGGAATGGGGTAACGACCAGTCCGGTTTCACAAAACAGAATGAGGAACAGAATAGCGTAGACCCAGACGCCATACTGCGCGACCAGCTCCGCCAGGTGAACATCAATATGCAGGATGAAATCAATCAGAAAACGTATTACGTCCATATTGTCTAAGCCCTAATTGCACCTTTGTTTAGTCCGCTAAAAATAGCGGGCCCATTGGCGGTTTCGGCAGGTCAAATCGATCCGGATAGTCTACTGAGACCAGATACAATCCTTCCGCTTTCGCCGTGGCTGCCGCAAGCGTTCTGTCCTTCGCTGCCAGCAGGTCTGCAATCCAGCTCTCCGGCTGGTGTCCGGCACCCACTTCCATCAGGCTGCCTACAATATTCCGAACCATATGATGTACAAAGGCATTGGCTTTAATATCCACCACCACATACGCGCCAAAACGGCTGACGTTTATGTGCATGACGTTGCGCCACGGCGTGCGGGACTGACACTGCACCGCACGAAACGACGTAAAGTCATTTTCACCAATCAGACACTGCGCCGCGCGATGCATACGTTCCGCATCAAGCGGTTCATAAAAATGCGTCACGCCCTGGCTTAACACCGCCGGACGCAGGCGCTGGTTGTAGATGACATAACGGTAGCGACGCGCCGTGGCGCTGAAGCGCGCGTGAAAATCATCCGGCACAGCTTTTACCCAACGCACCGCAATGTCACCAGGCAAATTCGCATTTACACCCAGCGTCCAGGCGGCATCCTTACGCACGGCGGTGGTTTCAAAGTGCACCACCTGCCCCGTGCCGTGAACTCCCGCGTCCGTACGTCCCGCGCACAGGACGTTAATCGGCTCGTTTGCCACCTGAGAGAGCGCTTTCTCCAGCTTCTCCTGGACACTGCGCACCTCGTTCTGACGCTGCCAGCCATAATATTTACTGCCGTCGTACTCAATTCCGAGGGCAATTCTATGGACCGGCTTTTGTTCCACGTCTGACATCAGTACAGGTACTCCTGCACCAGTTTTTCAGCGATTTTGACCGCCATCAGCGCGCCGCCGAAGCGAACGTTATCGGCAACGGACCAGAACTGAACCTGTTCCGGCATGCCGTAATCGTTACGCACGCAGCCAACGGAAAGATGCGCGCTGCCGGTGGCATCGCCAACCTGCGTCGGGAACTCGCTCTCTTCGGAGAGCACGATGTCTTCACCGCGGCCAAACGCGTCGCGCGCCTCTTCTGCCGCCAGCGGACGCAGGGCTTCAAAGCCAACCATCTGCGCGTGGCCGTAGAAGACTGGAGACTGCACGACGTTCGCGGAAATCATCAGGCCATCGTCCTGCAGAATTTTACGCACTTCATCGACGATACGGCGCTCTTCGCGCACGGAGCCCTCGCGGTCCGGCAGCAGCGGCAGCATGTTGAACGCCAGCTGGCGCCCAAAGAAATCGTCTTCGTCAATCGGGATACCGTTCAGCAGCTTCGCGCTCTGCCCGGCCAGCGCGTCAACGGCCTTTTTGCCGTTCGCGGACGCGGACAGCAGGCTGGTGACGGTAATGCGCGACAGGCCACCGTCGTCGATCAGCGGTTTCAGGGCGGTCAGCAGCTGGCTGGTGAGGCTGTTCGGGACCGCAATGACGTTACGGTTGCGGTAGTCAGCCAGCACAAACGGGTTCACGTCCGGCACCACCAGCGGCACATCCGGCTCCATTGAGAACAGACCGCTCAGGTCGATCACCAGGCAGCCTGCGTTAGTCGCCTCTTCAACGTACGCAGCCGTCGCTTCAGCGCCCGCGGCGAAAAACGCCAGCTGCGCCTGCGTCCAGTCGAACGCGGCCGCGTCCTGGACCATGACGGATTTACCGTTAAAACGCAGATGCTCACCTGCGCTGTCGGTACGGGCCAGCGCATAGATATCGCCCACCGGGAACTGACGCTCAGCAAGGGTTTCGAGCAGGGCTTCGCCCACGGCACCCGTGGCACCTAAAATGGCAATGTTCCAGCCTTCAGACATGGTGGTTTACTCCAGAAATAAAAAAGCGTCCCTGCCGGAGTATCCGACAGGGAGCATTAAGAAGACATTAATGCGCCGGGTGATGAACGGCGTTAAACCCCAGCTTATGCAGCAGCGTCGCCGCCGGGGCGTCGTCGCATATTACATACAGGGAAGACCACTCGCGCCGCTCAACGTAGTTCTTGCGCAGCTTATCAAATTCACCCGGGATCCCCGCCACTTTACGCAGCAGCGCATCATCGCGGCGCACATCATACACCAAATGCACCAGCCTTTTCAGCGTTGCCTGATCGAGCGGACCGTGCAGGGTAATGCGGCCAAATTCAGGCGCGGGGAGTAAGGTATCCAGCGCCACCTGCTGCGGATGGCCGATAAAAGCGCTGTAGGCTTCGAAGACCTGCGTCGTGCCGCGCGCTTTCCCCTCGAGGGTATAACCGGCGATATGCGCCGTGCCCACGTCCACCTTGTTAAGCAGCTCAACGTTGAGATCCGGCTCCGGCTCCCAGACGTCCAGCACCACGCTGAGGTCTTGTCCTTCGTTCAGGCATGTCAGCAGCGCGGCGTTATCTACGACCGGACCACGGCAGGCATTTATCAGAATAGTGCCAGCCTTCAGACGGCGGATCAGCGCCTCGTCAGCAAGATGCAGCGACTTATACGGCCCCTCTTTAAACAGCGGCGTGTGAAACGTCAGCACGTCACACTGTTCAACCAGCTCATCCAGCGAGCGGAAATCCTCGTCATCGCCGTTATCTTTACGCGGCGGATCGCACAGCAGCGTGCGGATCCCTAACGCTTCAAGGCGCTTTTGCAGGCGCCCGCCGACGTTACCCACGCCGACAATCCCCACGGTGCGGTCCTTCAGCGCAAACCCGTCGCGCTCGGCCAGCATCAGCAGGGAGGAGAAAACGTATTCCACAACGGCAATGGCGTTACAGCCCGGCGCGGCGGAAAAACCGATTCCGGCCTGCTTCAGCCATTTATCATCCACATGATCGGTCCCTGCCGTTGCGGTTCCGACAAACTTAATCGCTTTACCGGCGAGCAACGCCTCATTTACTTTGGTCACCGAGCGCACCATCAGCGCGTCTGCGTCATCCAGTTCGTTGACCGGGATCGGGCGACCAGGGACAGCCTTAACGTTACCCAGGCGGCTAAACAGCTCACGGGCGTAAGGCATATTTTCATCAACGAGGATTTTCACGTCTGAGTACCTGTTTGAGAGGAAGAAAACCTGCCAAGTGTGCCATAATCTCGCCGCCAGGCATATATGTATGCCTGGTTTACGCTGAGTTTTGACTTTAAGGATTTTTGACGATGCAGCCCATTTCAGGTACGCCGCCACGCCCTCCGGGTGAAGGCCCCGTCACGCCAAACGTTGCCGGTGAACAACCGCTATCCACGCAACAGCGCACCGTGCTGGAGCGACTGATCACGCGCCTGATTGCGCTGACTTCACAGCAAAACGCGGAAGTCTGGGCCGGGGTAAAGCATGATTTAGGCGTGAGGAACGACGCACCGCTGCAGTCGCGCCATTTCCCTGCGGCCGAGCAAAACCTGAACCAGCGTATTAATACCGCGCAGCAGAACCACACCACGCGCCAGATTGTCGCTCAGCTGACGGAGCTGCTGGGCCAGGGTAATAACCGGCAGGCGGTGAGCGATTTTATTCGCCAGCAGTATGGTCAGACCGCGCTGGGCCAGCTGACGCCCGACCAGCTCAAAACCGTGCTGACCCTGCTGCAGAACAACGAGCTGTCTATCCCGCAGCCTCAGGTGCGCCCGGCGACCGAGCGTCCGCTGCTGCCTGCCGAGCACAACACGCTCAAGCAGATGGTGACGAAGCTGGCTGCGGCCACCGGCGAACCGACGAAGCTTATCTGGCAATCCATGCTGGAGCTGTCCGGCGTGAAAGCGGGTGAGCTGATCCCGGCCAAACAGTTTACGCATCTGGTGACCTGGCTCCAGGCGCGCCAGACGCTCAGCACACAGAATGCCCCTACCCTGCATACCGTCCAGGCGGCACTGAAGCAGCCGCTTGAGCCGCACGAGTTTGAAGTCATTCGGGATTACGCCCAGCAAAACTGGCAGGCCACGCCGCAAACGGTTCTGACCACCGCGCAGGTGCAGGATCTGCTCAATCAAATCTTCGTTCGCCGCGCCGAGCGCGAAGGCGGCGTGCCGGAGGTGAGAAACATTCAGCCGATCTACAGCCCGCTGTTTGCGCCGGTCGTCGAGACGTTCAGAACGCTCTCTGCGCGTCCGGGGTTGATGTTTATTGCGCTACTGATTGCGCTGGCGATTTTCTGGCTGGTTGCCTGATATTTTGCCCGGTGGCGCTGCGCTTACCGGGCCTAAAGCGGCTCGAACCGTAGGCCGGGTAAGGCACAGCCGCCACCCGGCAATAACGGCTCAAGTCCTGCGAAACGCCACCAGCGTCACCACGATCCCCACCACTGCGGAAACCGCACCGGCCAGAAAGACGGACGGATAACCAAACGAGGTGGCTAACACCCCGGCCAGCGGTCCGGTTACCCCGTATGAGATATCCTGAAAGGCCGCATAGCCGCCCAGCGCCGTACCGCGCACCTGCGGGGCCACGCGCTTCACCACTTCAACGCCCAGCGCCGGGAAGATCAGTGAACAGCCGCAGCCGGTCAGCGCCGCGCCAAGCAGCGCAACGGATGCAACGGGTGCATTCCACAGCAGCAGCAGACCGATGGTTTCAATCACCAGCGACGCCACCGCCACCTTCACGCCGCCAAAGCGATCCGGCATCCAGCCGAAAAGCACGCGCATCAGCACAAACGCGCCGCCAAACGCGGTGAGCGTAAAACCGGCCATCGCCCAGCCGCGGCTCATAAAATAGAGCGAGACGAAGGTACCGATCACCGCAAAACCCACGCCCTGCAGCGCCAGGCCAAGACCCGGCTGCCAGATTTGGCCGACCACGCTCCACAGGGAAGGACGCTCGCCTTTGTGCGCGGGCACCTTACGCACCGAGCCGTTAAACGCCCACGCCAGCAGGGGTAAAACCATGGTGGTGGCAGCCAGCACCGCAAATCCAAACTGGCTATTGATCAGCAGCCCAAGCGGTGCGCCTGCGGCCAGCGCGCCATAGATGGCCATACCGTTCCAGGACATCACCTTGCCGGAGCGTGCCGGCCCCACCAGACCCATTCCCCAGGTCAGGGTGCCGGTCAGCAGCTGGCTTTCACCAAAGCCCAGGATTAAGCGGCCCAGCACCAGCAGCGCAAATTTATACGCCGCTTCTACGGGCAAGAGAGCAGCCAGCAGCCATGCGCCGCCCGCCAGCCCACAGGCAAACATCCCCTGTAGCGCCGCCCGCCAGCCCACAGGCAAACATCCCCTGTAGCGCCGAGCGTTTTGCACCGTGCTGATCCGCCAGCCGTCCGGCGTAACCGCGGGTCAATACCGTGGCTAAAAACTGAATGCCCACGGCAATGCCGACCATGGTGTTGCCATAGCCCAGCTCCTGATGAACGAACAGCGGGATCACCGGCAGCGGCAGGCCGACGGTCATATAGGTCAGAAATACCGCAAAAGCGATACGGAACAGCGAGACGTTCGCTGAAGGGGTTGTTTCTGTTTGAGTTACTGCAGTCATGCTTTACTCCGAAATGAAGAGTAAGGCGGGGAAATGCCACGCCCCCTCTACCTGATTATCAGGATTAAGGTGCGTTGGTTGACGTTAAACGCTTACGCATTATCGTGAGGATAATGTTGAGGGGTGAAGTTTGCCTGTGAGATCAGCCGCTTGTCAATGCATAAAAAAAGGGAGCCTTATGGCTCCCTTCCGGAATCAAACGTAAAACTTATGCTTTCAGCTTACGCATAACCAGCGTGGCGTTGGTGCCACCGAAGCCGAAGCTGTTTGACATGACGGTGGTCAGCGTCGCTTCCGTTGGTTTGGTCACGATGTTCAGGCCAGCAGCCTGCTCGTCCATCTCATCGATGTTGATGCTTGGCGCGATAAAGCCGTTTTCCAGCATCAGCAGAGAGTAGATCGCTTCCTGCACGCCAGCCGCCCCCAGAGAGTGACCGGTCATGGCTTTGGTCGCGGAGATTGCCGGGCTGTTGTCGCCGAAGACTTCACGGATCGCACCCAGCTCTTTCACGTCGCCTACCGGAGTAGAGGTACCGTGGGAGTTCAGGTAGTCGATTGGGGTGTCAACGCCGTGCATCGCCATCTTCATGCAGCGCACAGCGCCTTCGCCGGATGGCGCAACCATGTCGGCGCCGTCAGACGTTGCACCGTAGCCCACGATTTCAGCGTAGATGTGCGCGCCACGTGCCAGGGCATGCTCCAGCTCTTCAACCACAACCATACCGCCGCCGCCAGCGATAACGAAACCGTCACGGTGCGCATCATAGGTACGGGAGGCTTTATCCGGGGTTTCATTGTACTTGGTGGACAGTGCGCCCATCGCGTCGAATTCACAGGCCATTTCCCAGCCCAGCTCTTCGCCGCCGCCAGCAAATACGATGTCCTGTTTACCCAGCTGGATCTGCTCAACAGCATTACCGATGCAGTGCGCGGAAGTCGCACACGCGGAGCTGATGGAGTAGTTCACACCGTGGATTTTGAATGGGGTCGCCAGGCACGCGGAAACCGCAGAACCCATAGCTTTGGTGACCACGTACGGACCTACAGCTTTCAGACCACGCGGGCTACGCATTGCGTCAGCGCCGAATACCTGCGCTTTTGATGAGCCGCCGGAACCGGCGATCAGACCCACGCGCGGGTTGTTCTGATAAACCTCTTCACTCAGGCCGGAATCTTTGATCGCTTCCTGCATGGAGAGATAAGCATAAATAGAGGCATCGTTCATGAAACGAACCACTTTGCGGTCAATCAAACCGGTGGTGTCCAGTTTGACGTTACCCCATACGTGGCTACGCATACCTGAATCTTTAAACTCTTCAGAGAAAGTGATCCCGGAGCGTCCTTCACGCAGAGATGCCAGGACTTCCTGCTGGTTATTACCGATGCTGGAAACAATGCCCAGGCCAGTAATCACTGCACGTTTCATTCAATACCTCTGTAAGTCGCACTATAGTAAGTTTCGAGTCGCACAATAGCGTACACTTGTACGCCGAACAAGTCCGATCAGACATTTTCTGCGGAAATTTGCACCGATGGACTCACATCGTTAAGATCGTGCCACTGCCTGTCAGACGAGTAACTTACGTGAAACAAAACGCTATACAACCCGCCAACCTCGAATTCAACGCTGAGGGTACACCTGTTTCCCGAGATTTTGATGACGTCTATTTTTCTAATGATAACGGACTCGAAGAAACTCGCTATGTTTTCCTCGACGGAAACCAGCTCAGCACCCGCTTCCCGGAGCATCCGCGGAGCCTGTTCGTTGTAGCGGAAAGCGGATTCGGTACCGGGCTCAATTTTCTGACCCTCTGGCAGGCGTTTGACCAGTTTCACGCTGCCCACCCTGAGGCTACGCTACAAAGATTACATTTCATCAGTTTCGAAAAATTCCCGCTCACCGCGCACGATCTGCGGCTCGCTCATCAGCGCTGGCCAGAGCTTGCAGCCTGGGCGGAGCAGCTTCAGGCGCAGTGGCCACCCCACATTGGCGGCTGTCACCGTCTGATTCTGGACGGCGGACGCGTGACGCTGGATTTATGGCTTGGCGACATCAATGACCTGACCGATACGCTCGATGACTCGATGAATCAGACGGTGGACGCGTGGTTCCTTGACGGCTTTGCCCCCGCCAAAAACCCGGACATGTGGAGCCAGCATCTGTTTAGCGCGATGGCGCGGCTGGCGCGCCCGGGCGCAACGCTTGCCACCTTCACCTCGGCAGGCTTTGTCCGCCGCGGGCTGCAGGAGGCGGGCTTTACCATGCAGAAAACCAAAGGTTTTGGCCGCAAGCGCGACATGCTGGTCGGCAGAATGGAGCAGACGCTGGACATCCCCGCAAGTACCCCCTGGTTTGCACGCGGCGCCAGCGCATCCCGCGAGGTGGCGATAGTCGGCGGGGGGATCGCCAGCGCTCTGCTGTCTCTCGCGCTTCTCCACCGCGGCTGGCAGGTCACGCTCTACTGTGCCGACGACGCGCCAGCAAGCGGCGCATCCGGCAACCGTCAGGGTGCGCTCTATCCGCTTTTAAGCGCGCACGACCCGGCCCTGTTCCAGTTTTTCCCGGCGGCGTTTACCTTCGCTCGTCGCCTGTATGACGCCCTGCCGGTGGCGTTCGAGCATGACTGGTGCGGCGTGACGCAGCTCGGCTGGGATGAAAAGAGCCAGCAAAAAATCACGCAGATGCTGTCGCTGGGCCTGCCTGACGAGATTGCACGCGCGGTAAGTGCGCAAGAGGTGGCAGACACCGCTGGCGTGGAAACCGGGTGTGGGGGCATTCAGTATCCGCTCGGCGGCTGGCTGTGCCCGGCTGAACTGACCTCGGCGGTCATTGCGCTGGCGCAGTCGCGCGGGCTGACGGCGCATTATGCTCACAAGGTTGAATCGTTGAGCCGGACAGAACGCTGGAATCTGCGTTTTGCTGATGGCAAAGAGGCAAGCCATGCCAGCGTTGTGCTGGCAAACGGACATAACATCAGCCAGTTTATCCAGACAGAGTCATTGCCGGTTTATCCGGTCGGCGGCCAGGTAAGCCATATTCCTTCCGCGCCCGAAGTGAACAAACTGCGTCAGGTGCTGTGCTATGACGGCTATCTGACGCCGCAAAATCCGTCTAACGGCCACCACTGCATCGGGGCCAGCTATCATCGTGGCGAAACGGATATGCGCTACAGCGAAGCGGATCAGGCCCAGAACCGCCAGCGCCTGATTGACTGTTTCCCGGATGCGGCGTGGGCGAAAGAGGTTGACGTCAGCGAGGGTGACGCGCGCTGCGGCGTGCGCTGCGCCACCCGCGATCATCTGCCAATGGCGGGAAATGTGCCGGACTACGATGCTACGCTTGAGGCCTATCAGGATCTGGCTGAACGCAAGGAAACGGCGGCGGCCTCGCCGGTGTATCCGGAGCTGTTTATGCTGGGTGGATTAGGATCTCGCGGGCTCTGTTCCGCACCGCTACTGGCAGAAGTGTTAGCCGCACAAATGAGCGGCGAGCCGATGCCGCTGGACAGGGTTACGCTTGCAGGGCTGAATCCGAATCGATTGTGGGTACGGAAACTGCTGAAGGGGAAGAAGGTCAAGTAGGGTGCGGTCTGGTGCCCTCACCCTAACCCTCTCCCACAAGGAGAGGGGATATTCACAGGCCCGGTAAGCGCAGCGCCACCGGGTGAAATACGATGACTTAGCGTTTAGCCTGCTGGAATAAAGTGTCCCACATGCCTAACACCAGAGACTGGTCGCGCGGCGAGAGCTCCCCGGCCAGAATGGCTTTTTCCAGGCTGCGAGTGACTTCAGCGTGAACGGCGTCGGCAGAGTGATCGTCCCCCGCTTCCAGCTCGGCTACCGCGAGCGTCAGGTGACCACGCAGATAACCGCTGGCGAACAGCTCATCATCACTGGCGTGTTCCACCATGTCATCAATTAACGCCAGAATGCGTGATTCAAATTCTGCGATCATCTTCTTTCCTCTGTTAAAGATCTTCCGGCCAAGGGAAGCATTCCGCCGTGATAACCGGCGTGTGGTAATAATTCTGTAAGGCCTCGATCAGGCGTGCCGGACGTTCCGGGATGCCTTTCTCAAGATATTCCATCACCTGCGCGTGAACGCGGCGCTGGAAGACGATACGGTCTGGCTCGAAGTCGCCTTCGAGGTTGTCACAGCTGACGTTGAACGGGAAACCCGCCGCGACGCAGAATAGCCATTCCAGCGCCTGCGGCTTCACTTCCACATCTTCAAACTGGCCCTGAGTGGCGGCATCACGTCCGTCCGGGCAGTACCAGTAACCGAAGTCCACCAGCTCGCGCCGCGCTTTCCCCGCAATGCACCAGTGCGAAATCTCGTGCAAGCCGCTGGCATAAAAGCCGTGGGCAAAGACGATGCGGTTATACGGAACCTCCGCATCAGCAGGAAGATAGATCGGTTCGTCGTCGCCTTTAATCAGACGGGTATTAAAATCGTCAGCAAAACAGCCGTCGAAAATCTCAATCAGCTGTTCGTATTTATGCGTACTGTTCATTAGTGCATCCCCAACCAGGTGAGGATCTCCTGTCCATGGCTGTCATAAAGAAGTTTGGCGCTCATTACGGCCGAGACGATGACGATCATCGGGCGAATAAGTTTTTGCCCTTTGCTTAATACCAGACGCGAGCCCGCGCGCGCGCCCAGGAACTGCCCTGCCATCATCACAAATCCGGTTGCCCAGATAACCTTACCGCCGATGATAAACAGCAGCAGGCCGCCGACGTTTGAGGTCGCGTTGAGCACTTTGGCATGGGCGGTGGATTTGGCGAGGTTAAACCCGGCCAGCGTCACGAACGCCAGCGCATAAAATGAACCCGCCCCCGGCCCGAAGAAACCGTCGTAAAAACCCACGCTGCCCCCGGCAATCAGGGCAAACGGCAGGCCGAACAGGCGACGCTGGCGATCTTCTTCACCGAGCTTTGGCATCAGCAGGAAGTAAAGCCCGATGCAGATGACCAGAATCGGCAGGATCTGGCGCAAAATATCGGACTGCACGTGCTGAACCAGCAGCGCGCCCGACGTGGAGCCGATAAAGGTCATCAGGATATTGAGCTTCTGATCGGCAAGGCTCACCACCTTGCGGCGGATAAAATAGAGCGACGCCGAGAGCGAACCGCCGCAGGCCTGCAGCTTGTTGGTGGCAAGCGCCTGCGCCGGGCTCATGCCCGCCGCCAGCAGCGCGGGCACGGTTAACAACCCGCCGCCGCCCGCGAGCGCGTCGATAAAACCGGCCAGCATGGCCACAAAGAACAACACCACCAGCAGCAGCGGCGACACCATAAACAGATCGACGAAATTATCCATTAAAGTACATGCTCATCCAGTAGCGCCTGGCAGGAAGGCGGCAACGGAGGCGGTGTCTTCTTCTCAGGCTTAGAGGTTCCAGGTTTTGCCGGCTCAAACCAGCTTTGCAGTTCCGCACCGCAGCCATCGCCTGGCGGAGGTAGCGGCTGATCTTCACATTCCAGGCTATTCGCCGGGCAGCGCAGACGAACGTGCATATGCGCACGATGCTGGAACCACGGGCGCACTTTGCGCAGCCAGTCGCGATCGGTTCCTGCATCCAGGCAGAGCTGCTGCTTGATGGCCGGGTTAACGAAAATCCGCGTGACGTCGTTATCTTCTGCCGCCAGCTTGATCATGCTGGATACATCCCGCGTCCACAGGGACGGCACAACGCGCTTACCGTCGCTCGCCACCAGGTCCAGCGCCTGCGGTTTCAGCAGTTGGGCGGAGGTCCAGCGCGTTTTCGGCAGCTGCAGGAAGATATCGACATCCAGTCCGGTCTGGTGGCTGGCGTGTCCACCGTTAAAACGCCCGCCGGCAGGCATCCCCATATCGCCAATCAGCATCGTGCCCAGCCCCAGATTATGTACCTGATTGCCCAGACGCTGGATGAACAGCACCAGGTCCGGGTGGCCGAAATAACGCCGCTGATCGGTGCGCATCACCTGATAGGTATCAGACTGGAGAGGAAGCTCCTGGGCACCGACGATACAGCCGTTGGAAAAGGCGCCAATGGACTGCGCGCTCCCCGTCACCGGGTGGGTGATTTTTTGCCATGGCGTCGCGGCCAGACTGGCTCCACTGGCAAGCAGCGCCAGCAGAGCAATTGCGGTTTTTTTCATGTTTACCAGCGTGGAATGGTGGTCGTCACATCCGCATTCTGCGCGCGCTGGCGCAGGAAGTGATCCATCAGCACGATCGCCAGCATCGCTTCTGCGATCGGCACCGCGCGGATCCCCACGCACGGATCGTGACGTCCTTTGGTGATCATCTCAACTTCTTCGCCATCGCGGTTAATCGTGTGGCCCGGCACGGTGATGCTGGAAGTTGGCTTCAGCGCGATGTTGGCAACAATCTGCTGCCCGCTGCTGATACCGCCCAGGATGCCGCCCGCATGGTTGCTCTGGAAGCCCGCTTTCGTAATCTCATCGCGGTTCTGGCTGCCGCGAAGCTGAACCACGTCAAAGCCGTCGCCAATCTCAACGCCCTTCACTGCGTTGATGCTCATCAGCGCATGGGCAATGTCGGCGTCGAGACGGTCGAATACCGGCTCGCCCCAGCCAGCCGGGACACCGTCAGCTACCACGGTCACTTTCGCGCCAATGGAGTCGCCCTCTTTTTTCAGGCCACGCATCAGTTCATCCAGCGCCTCAAGCTTGTCGGCATCGGCGCAGAAGAACGGGTTTTGTTCAACCTGATCCCAGTCTTTGATCGCCAGCGGAATGTCGCCCATCTGGGTCAGACAGCCGCGGATAACGATGCCAAATTTCTGCTGCAGGTATTTCTTAGCAATCGCCCCTGCCGCCACGCGCATCGCGGTTTCACGCGCGGAAGAACGTCCGCCGCCGCGATAGTCGCGGAAGCCGTACTTTTGTTCGTAGGTGTAGTCGGCGTGGCCCGGACGGAAGACGTCTTTGATGGCGCCGTAGTCCTGGGAGCGCTGATCGGTGTTTTCGATCAGCAGGCCAATGCTGGTCCCGGTAGTGCGCCCTTCAAAGACGCCGGAGAGAATTTTGACCTGGTCCGGCTCGCGACGCTGCGTGGTGTAGCGAGAGGTGCCCGGGCGACGACGGTCGAGGTCGTGCTGTAAATCGGCTTCGGTCAGTTCGATGCCTGGCGGTACGCCATCAACGATACAGCCCAGCGCCAGCCCGTGCGACTCGCCAAAGGTGGTCACGCGGAATAACTGTCCAATACTGTTTCCTGCCATCACGGCTCCGATGTTGTAGTTTGTGTTTGAGCGTTGTGAAACGGGCCGAAGCCCGCTGGATTAATCTTTATAGATGCTGAAGTGTTCGCGCGCGTCGAGCAGCTGCGCTTTGGTCAGCATAAAGACGCCGTCACCGCCGTTGTCGAACTCAAGCCAGGTGAACGGCACATCCGGGTACTGCTCTATCAGATGTACCATGCTGTTGCCCACTTCACAAATCAGAACGCCGTCGTCGGTCAGGTAATCCGGCGCGCAGGCCAGAATGCGGCGGGTCAGCTTCAGGCCATCAGAGCCTGACGCCAGACCCAGCTCCGGCTCGTGACGGTATTCGTTCGGCAGATCGGACATGTCTTCAGCATCGACGTACGGCGGGTTGGTGACGATCAGATCGTACTGCAGCGTCGGCAGATCGCGGAACAGGTCGGAGCGAATTGGCGTAACGTGATGGATGAGCCCATGCTCTTCAATGTTGTGCTCGGTCACGGCCAGCGCGTCGGTAGAGATATCTACCGCGTCCACTTCCGCTTCCGGGAAGGCGTACGCGCAGGCGATGGCGATGCAGCCGCTGCCGGTACACATATCCAGAATGTGCTGCGGCTGATGGCCAATCAGACCGTCAAAGTGGTTATTGATCAGCTCGCCAATCGGCGAGCGCGGCACCAGCACGCGTTCATCGACATAGAACTCGTGGCCGCAGAACCAGGCTTTGTTGGTCAGATAGGCGACCGGAATGCGCTCGTTCACGCGGCGGATCACGCGCTCAACGATGCGGTGTTTTTCGCTGGAAGTCAGGCGCGCGGTGCGCATGTCTTCCGGAATGTCCAGCGGCAGGTAGAGAGACGGCAGCACCAGCTGTACGGCTTCATCCCACGGATTATCGGTACCGTGACCGTACCAGATATTGGCGGCGCTGAAGCGGCTAACCGACCAGCGCAACATGTCCTGTATGGTATGCAGCTCGTTTACTGCTTCATCGACAAATATTTTATCCACTCTTTCCTCCAGGGCATGCTCGCATAATTTTCGGCGGCTAGTTTGCCATGAAGACGGCGATAAATCAGCAATGACGCGTCGTGCTTGAGGTTAAAAAATGCGTTTAGTCGGGTACACTGTCGGAAATACGAGATGAGAATGACGAATGAAAAAGAAAACATCGCTCAGCGAGGAGGATCAGGCGCTCTTCCGTCAGCTGATGACCGGGACGCGTAAAATCACGCAGGACACCATCGTCCATCGCCCGCTGCGTAAAAAAATCAGCGAAGTACCGGTCAAGCGTCTTCTGCAGGAGCAGGCCGATAACAGCCACTATTTTTCAGATGAATTTCAGCCGCTGCTCAACACGCAAGGGGCTGTGAAGTACGTACGCGAAGACGTCAGCCATTTTGAGCTGAAAAAATTACGCCGCGGGGATTATTCGCCGGAGCTGTTTCTCGATCTGCACGGTTTAACGCAGATGCAGGCGAAACAAGAGCTGGGGGCGTTGATCGCCGCCTGTCGCCGTGAACATGTTTTTTGCGCCTGCGTGATGCACGGCCACGGTAAACATATCCTCAAGCAACAAACGCCGCTGTGGCTGGCTCAGCACCCACACGTAATGGCTTTTCATCAGGCACCGAAAGAGTACGGCGGAGATGCCGCGTTGCTGGTGTTGATTGAAGTGGAAGAGTGGCAGCCGCCAGAGTTGCCCTGACAGAATGGCGGGAAGCACATTGCGCCCCGCCATATCGCACGTCACGTCAGATAGCTTTTGCCATCTTCAGGTTGCACGGACTCATTTGCCAGTTGAAGACACCTTTGCCCGTTTCGTCGAGAGAAACATTGGCAATGGCGGATGTCGTGAACATCGGCGGGGTTTCGCCCGGGCACAGCTCAGATACCAGATAGCCAACCAGTGGCAGGTGGGAAATGACCAGCGCGGAAGCGACACCTTCATTGCACAGCGCCTGAAGATAAGCGCTGACAAGGCCTACATCGCCACACGGGGTGAGTTCAGGCAGAACATCCACACTGGTCGGCAGGTTCATACACTCCCCTACCACATCCAGCGTCTGTTCTGCACGCAGGAACGGACTCACCAGAACGCGTTCGATGTCCACTTTTTGACCGTTAAGCCAGGTCGCCATCAGACGAGATTCGTCGCAGCCACAGACGGTCAAAGGACGTACTGAGTCACTGGCGGCATCGAGTGCCGCGTCGCCGTGACGCATGATAAAAACTTGCATATTGCACCGCTTTTGTTAACCAGAATCACCGGCGTTAACTACCCGCGATAAATGCTAAGAGGTAGAAAACCCGATGGCCGGGCATTGTGCCTGATCCATTCGGTGAATGAAACGCTGTTTTTTACCTCAATGGCGTAAGTATAGTCAATCTCTGTTTACAAAATCGCCAGAACAGATCCATTCACTTCAGGATTTACCCTTCTTTGACCTCAGCTTACGAGGACAGTTTCCCTTGCAGGCCAAAATGTCTGGCCGCGTTCCGCCATCTGCAATAATTGGTCACACGGTGTAAAGCGTGGACCATATTGCGAAGCCAGACGTTGCAAGATAGCAACCACTTCACCCGCGCCGAGCGTATCCATGTAACGGAACGGGCCGCCAAGGAACGGCGGGAAACCAATGCCAAATACCGCGCCGATGTCACCATCGCGTGCACTCTTAATCACCTGCTCATCAAAGCAGCGCGCCGCTTCATTGAGCATCATCATCACGCAGCGCTCAGCGCACTGAACGGCGGACAGTTTTCCCTGACCTGTGGTCGAAATGAGTCCATATACCGAAGGGTCGACCTGTTTCCTGCTTTTACGCCCTTTCGCGCCGTAAAGATAGAAACCGCGTTCATTTTTTCTGCCTTTGCGATCGTCCTTCAAAATCGCAGAAACAATGTTTGCAGGTGGGCTAAAACGATCGCCATATGCAGCTTCCAGCACTGGTATAATTTTAGTGCCGGTGTCTATTCCCACCTCATCCAAAAGTTGGATTGGGCCAACGGGGAAACCAAACTTTACCAGCGCCTCGTCGACGTGCTCAATCTTCTCCCCTTCCGTCAGCAACCGCATTGCTTCATTAATGTAGGGAGCCAGAATGCGGTTGACGTAGAAGCCAGCTTTGTCCGCTACCACAATCGGGGTTTTGCCCTGTTTTTTCGCCAGCTTCACCACGGTGGCAACAGTTTGCGGACTGGTAGTCGCGTGCGGAATAACTTCCACCAGCGGCATTTTTTCGACCGGGCTAAAGAAATGCAGCCCAATCACCTGCTCCGGGCGCGCGGCTTTCGCTGCGATATCGCCAATCGGTAATGACGACGTATTGGAGGCAAAAATGGTATGCGGGGCGCAATGTTGCTCAACGTCTGCCACCATCTGCTGTTTAAGCGCCAGATCTTCAAACACGGCTTCAATCACCAGATCGCGGTGCGCAAAACCGCTGTAATCCGTCGTACCGGATATCATCGCCAGGGTTTTGTCGCGCTCGCTTGCCTTGATATGGCGGCGCTTGACCTTTTGATCAAGGTTCTGCCAGCTGTACTGTAGCGCGTGATTGATCCCCTTAGGATTAATGTCTTTGATTCGTACAGGCAATTTGCCTTTGCTGGCGGTAACAAAAGAAATTCCGCCACCCATGAGCCCCCCACCCAGTACGCCAATCGCACGCAGCGGAGCGGGCTGCGCCTCGCTGCCCGGATCTTTTTTCACTTCCGTGCTGGCGAAGAAGATGCTGCGCAGCGCCTGCGACTGCGGCGTCATCGCCAGTTCGCCAAAGGCTTTGGCCTCCGCGGCATAGCCGCTGCTGCTTCCCTGCGACAGCCCGGTCTCGATCACTTCGAGGCTCCGCTTTGCCGCCGGGTAATTGCCTTTGGTTTTTTGTTCGGTCTTTTTGCCCACCATGTTGAACAGGAGCGTTCTTCCCAACGGGCCGGCCAGCACGCGCTCACGTACCGGCAGAGGACGTTTTGCCTGACGCCCTTTCAGCGCAAGCTCAACGGCGGCCTCCAGCAAAATGGACTGCGGCACGACGTCATCGACCAGACCGGCTTTCAGCGCCTGGCGGGCACGCAGCTGTTTACCGGTTAAGATCATCTCCAGCGCCGTGCTTACGCCCACCAGGCGCGGCAGTCGTTGCGTTCCGCCGGAGCCAGGCAGCAGGCCCAGCTGCACTTCCGGCAGACCCAGAATCGTTTTCGCATCGTCGGTGCAAATCCGGCTGTGACAGGCCAGCGCCAGCTCAAGCCCGCCGCCCAGGCAGGCACCGTGGATCGCGGCAATGACCGGGATCGGCAGACCGTTGATCTCCGCCATGACCTGCTGGCCCTGACGCGCCAGCTCTTCGGCTTCCAGAGCGCTTTGCGCCCGGGCGATCATGTTGATATCCGCGCCGGCGATAAAGTTATCCGGCTTGGCAGAGATAAACACCAGACCACGAATGGCTTTGTTGTCGCGGATCTGCTTTAGCATCGCGCGCACCTGAACACCAAATTCGGCCTTCAGGGTATTCATCTTTTCATCAGGCACATCAATAGTGATAACGGCCACGTTATCGAGGCGAACCGTCAGATTAAATGCAGATGGCATATCCATTATTCAGCCTCCAGAACCATTGCTGCGCCAAGGCCACCCGCCGCACAGGCGGTAACGAGGCCAAACCCGCCGCCGCGGCGACGGAGTTCATGTAATGTTTGCGTGATCATCCTCGCCCCTGTGGCGGCAAACGGATGACCGTAGGCGATAGAGCCGCCCAGCACGTTGAATTTACTCTGATCCACTTCGCCCGTGGCATGGGCGCGGCCCAGCACATCGCGCGCGAAACGCTCGCTTGCCAGCAGCTGTACGTTTGCCAGGGTTTGCGCGGCAAACGCTTCGTGCATATCAATCAGGGTTAAATCAGCCAGCGTCAGCCCCGCGCGCTCCAGCGCCAGCGGCGTGGACCACGCCGGACCTAACAGCATGTCCTGCCAGACATCAATGGCGGTGAAGGCATAGCTGCGTAAATAGCCCAGGGGAGTGATGCCCAGCTCCTTCGCGCGGGATTCGGTCATCAGGATCACGGCGGCGGCGCCATCCGTCAGCGGCGTACTGTTCGCCGCCGTCACCGAGCCGTGTTTGCGGTCAAACGCCGGGCGCAGTTTGGCGTAATCCGCCAGCGTTGAGGTGCCGCGAATATTGTTATCTTCCACAAGCGGTTCACGGTAGGGGGGAATATAGGCGGTCATGACCTCGTCGGTTAGCTTGCCTTCCGACCAGGCTTTTGCCGCAAGCTGATGCGAGCGATGCGCCAGAGCATCCTGCTGTTCACGCGTAATGCCGTACGTTTTCGCCATCTGCTCGGCGGTATCGCCCATGCGCAGGCCGGTGGAGTATTCCGCGACGGCAGGTGGTACAGGCATGAGGTCGCGCAGGCGTAAACGCGAGAAGAGTTTGAGTTTCTGACCCGTCGTGCGGGCTTTATTGGCATCCACCAGGATGCGCGCCAGCTTTTTACTGACCCCAATTGGCAGCACCGAAGAGGAGTCCGCTCCACCCGCAATCCCGGCGCGAATCGTGCCCGCCATCAGGCTTTCAGCGACGTTAGCCACGGCCTGGAAGCTGGTTGCGCAGGCGCGGCTGACGCTGTAGGCATCGGTATGCACGTTCATCCCGGTACCGAGGACGATTTCCCGCGCAATATTGGGGGCTTCAGGCATCTGCACGACCTGACCGAATACCAGCTGTTCGATGACCTCAGGCGGAATTTCGCTGCGAGCCAGCATCTCCCCCACTACCATTTTCCCCAGGTCGACGGCCGGTATGCCATGAAACGCCGTTGCCTGACGCGCAAATGGCGTGCGCAATCCACTGACTATGGCAATGCGATCGCCCTGACGGGTAATAAGCGGTAATGCCTGACTCATAACACTCCCCTGTAAAAAATTTTCGCAAACATAAAGTGGTCTGACCTGATAATAGTCTTAACCATTTTTTACATTCAGCCAATCGGGGAAACGAAAAAGTGCGAGCTAAAACACAGAGAAGAAAAAGAAAATGCCCCCAAGGAAAAAGCAAAACGGTAACCCACAGGTTACCGTTTTTAGTGTTTGCACCCTCTCCCGTGGGAGAGGGCTGGGGGTGAGGGCATCAGGCCGCAGAGATTAACGCAGGCCCAGCTGGAAAATCAGCGTTTCTGCTTCGCAGGCGAAGATAAAGTCGATGTCCAGCTTCACGCCGCCTTCCACTTCGGTAAAGGTAGACTTGATTTCACACGGATCGGATTCAACGTCACGCGCACGCTTGCTCAGCGCGGTCAGGGTCTCTTCCGCTTCGGCACGGTTGGTGAATACACGGCTGTAAGAGGCGGTGCAATCGGTGTTGTCCATGATGGTCCCAACATCCATACAGCAGCAAACCGGGGTTTCATCAGCACTGCATTTACTCATAGCTCAATTTCCTCTGTATTCGCGCAGCGCGCGAGATAGACACGATGCTGATATTTTACGCCCCGGAGCGGGCGCTCTCCAGCCGTTAATGGCGCAAAATCGGAGAAGTGACCAATATCACACTAAAAAATGATCTAAAACAAAAACCACCCTTTTGGGTGAGTCGTGATGGTCACAATTTTGCCAACCAGATCTCGTTTCACGAAACATGCTTGAAAATATTAATAAACAAACTTGCAACATTCCGGCTGGTCAGACCTATACTCTGGCCACTGGTCTGATTTGTCTGTCATACCTCAGACCCTACACTTCGCGCTCCTGTTACGGTATGTAACAATTATTGAATAAAAATAACTCAATGAGGTTATGGTCATGAGCCAGAAAACCCTGTTCAACAAGACTGCGCTGGCAGTCGCAGTGGCACTCGTCTCCACTTCCGCCTGGTCAGCGGGCTTTCAGTTAAACGAATTTTCTTCCTCTGGCCTTGGCCGTGCGTATTCCGGGGAAGGCGCTATCGCTGATGATGCGGGTAACGCGAGTCGTAACCCCGCGTTGATCATGATGTTCGATCGTCCGACTTTTTCTGCCGGTGCGGTTTATATCGATCCTGATGTCAACGTTTCTGGTAAGTCGCCTTACACGGGTGCGAGCCTTAAAGCAGACAATATTGCCCCAACAGCATGGATCCCAAACCTGCACTTCGTTGCGCCTATCAACGAACAGTTTGGCTGGGGTGCATCCGTAACGTCTAACTACGGCCTGGCTACCGAGTTCAATAACAACTACCCGGCTGGTGAATACGGCGGTAAAACCGATCTTACTACGCTGAACCTCAACCTGAGCGGTGCGTATCGCCTGAACGATAACTGGAGTTTTGGCCTGGGCTTTGATGCCGTCTACGCCGACGCCAAGATTGAACGTTATTCCGGGGAACAGACTGCTCGCCTGCCTAAAAACAGCAATAAAATTGCCAGTCTTGAAGGTGATGAGTGGGGCTATGGCTGGAACGCCGGTATCCTGTACGAGCTGGACAAAAACAACCGTTGGGGCCTGACCTATCGTTCCGAAGTGAAAATTGACTTCGACGGCGATTACAAGAGCGGCATCCTGAAGCCTGTGAACAATCTGGTTCCAGGTGCGGGCACTACCATTCCTTGGGGAACGTCCAACCAGACCGTTCCGGGTTCACTGTCGCTGCATTTGCCAGAAATGTGGGAAGTCTCCGGTTACAACCGCGTTGCACCACAATGGGCTATTCACTATAGCCTGGCCTATACCAGCTGGAGCCAGTTCCAGGAGCTGAAAGCGACCGGAACCAATGGTCAAACGCTGTTCTATAAGGACGAAAGCTTCCATGATGCCTATCGTATAGCGTTGGGTACCACCTACTACTACGATAAAAACTGGACTTTCCGCTCCGGTATCGCATTTGACGACAGCCCGGTTCCGGCAGACAAACGTTCCATTTCCATTCCGGATCAGGACCGCTTCTGGTTAAGTGCTGGTGCGACCTATGCGTTGAACGAGAATGCATCCATCGATGCGGGCGTATCTTATATGCACGGTCAGAAAGTAACGTTCAAGGAAGGTCCGTACGAGTTTACCTCTGAAGGTAAAGCCTGGCTGTTCGGTACGAACTTCAACTACGCGTTCTAATCGCGCTGGAATCAAAAAAGGTGAGCATTGCTCACCTTTTTTATTTACTCCGAATCGATATCTTTTAGTTCGTTTTCGATCGCCTTCGCGTTTGGATTCTCTTCCGGCTTCAGCTTGCCGCCGTTGGCAATAAAGTCATGATTCTGGAAGTACGCTTCACGCACCATAATGTACGGGTCAGAAGACTGGCGCAGCAGACCATCAGAGTCGAGCAGTTGCGCGCGTGTTTCAATCCCTTCCACCGTCCATTTACCCACCGACAGCGGCCAGGTCAGCCACGAAAGGACCGGATACAGCGTATCCACCATATCGCCGCCATCATCACGGAGGGTGAAGCTACCATAGAACGGTAAATGCACGTACGGACCATACCCGACGCCATAGTGTCCCATCGTGCTGCCGAAACGGTGCGGCTGTTCACGCTGCAGTTTCTGGTTAGCCATACCTGCAACATCAATAAAGCCACCCATACCCAGAATGGAGTTCAGGAAGAAGCGGGTAAAGTGGACCATCCCCTGATACGGGTCGCCCTGCAGGAAGTAGTTCACCATTACCGCAGGCTCTTCGAGGTTGCTGGTAAAGTTACTTAACCCGTTACGCGCGGGTTGTGGAACATAATCGCGCCATGCTACTGCCACCGGACGAACCACATACGGGTCCAGTACGTTGTAGTTGAAGCTATACATTGAGCGGTTAAATCCTTCGAGAGGATCGGAGCGTCCCGTTTGCTCACCGGAGCTGGCGCAGCCCACAAGCATCGTCGCGCCAAGCGCAAGCGCCGACAGCCGAAGTTTCATAAATATCTCCCTGTTCAGTATGGCTATCGTTGATTGCCATCCGTAACGGAGCCGTTGACGCTCCGTCTGTAAACGTGCAAGCGATTGTAACAGCACGTTTACCGATGTCTATGAGCACAATTACGGGCAGTAACCACCGTGACTCTGATCTCAGCATAGCCTGGCTTTTGGAATTCGTTTCGCTGGCAATTTTATAATGACTTTGAAAGAGATGTATCACCTTTGTTGTCATTGCCGCCAATTTAAGAGCATCCCCACAGGCATCCCGATAAAAGCCGCTACGCTTAACAGAAAGATCAACCTCCGGGAGCAGATATGAAAGATGTAGGCGAAGAAAAAATTGGCGAGAGCACTGAGGAGCTTGAAATTGAAAGCGAGGAGAAAGCGCGCGGCGAGAAGATAGAAATTGATGAAGATCGCCTCCCCTCCCGCGCAATGGCCATCCACGAGCATATACGCCAGGATGGTGAAAAAGAGATGGAGCGCGACGCGATGGCCCTCTTCTGGTCAGCCATCGCTGCCGGGCTATCAATGGGCGCATCTCTGCTTGCAAAAGGGATATTTCATGTGCAGCTGGAAGGCGTACCCGGTGGATTTTTACTGGAAAACCTCGGCTATACCTTCGGCTTTATTATTGTCATCATGGCCCGCCAGCAGCTGTTTACCGAAAACACGGTGACCGCCGTTCTGCCGGTGATGCAAAACCCCACACTTGGTAATTTCGGTTTATTGATGCGGCTCTGGAGCGTGGTTCTGCTGGGTAATATCATCGGCACGGGCATCGCGGCATGGGCGTTTGAATATATGCCGATCTTTGATGAACCCACCCGGGATGCGTTTGTGAAAATCGGCATGGACGTAATGAAAAACACGCCGGTCGAGATGTTCTCAAACGCCATCATCTCAGGCTGGATTATCGCCACGATGGTCTGGATGTTTCCTTCAGCGGGAAGCGCCAAAATTGTGGTGATCATATTGATGACCTGGCTGATTGCGCTGGCGGACACCACGCATATTGTGGTCGGTACCGTTGAAATCCTCTATCTGGTCTTTAACGGTACGCTTCACTGGAGCGATTTCTTCTGGCCGTTTGCCCTTCCGACGCTGGCGGGAAACATTTGCGGCGGAACGTTTATCTTCGCGCTGTTAAGCCATGCCCAAATTCGTAACGACATGTCGAACAAACGCAAAGCTGAGCTCAAGGCACGGGAAAATGATGATAAATCGACAAAAAAATCGACCTGAATGGTGACTCTTTGAGCAGTCAGGCGGCGATGCGCTTAACGCAAAGTGTAAATAAGGCTATACTCGTGCCGCCTCGTCCCCTTAGTTAAATGGATATAACGAGCCCCTCCTAAGGGCTAGTTGCAGGTTCGATTCCTGCAGGGGACACCATACACACCTCTTCTGACATCTACCAAATTCAATAAAATCCCTTTATAATCAGTTAAAAACCCTCCATTCTGGCTATGCAACGTCAACTGATGTCTCCCCATTTCAACGTGTATCAATAAACGCTTGGGGGCCTTAGTGGGGGCTTATCCTGTTCAATAAAAATAAGGCCCCCAAAAATGTCCTTAAATGCGCGTCAAGTCGAGACTGCAAAACCTAAAGACAAAGCCTATAAGCTCGCTGATGGCGGAGGTCTCTATCTCTTAGTGAATACTAATGGTTCAAAGTACTGGCGCATGAAGTATAGATTTGCTGGGAAAGAAAAAAAGCTCTCTTTCGGAACCTACCCGAACATTTCACTTGCGGAAGCTCGCACTAAACGAGATGAATCAAGAAAGGTATTGTCGAATGATAAGGATCCCGGAGAGGTCAAAAAAGCCGCTCAGCTAGCCAAAAAACTCTCAGTTACCAACACATTTGAAGCAATTGCCCTCGAATGGTACAGTGCGAAAGTTTCTGGTTGGTCGAAAAGTTATGCTGATTACGTCAAGCGAGCTTTTAAAAATAATGTCTTCCCCTATCTAGGCTCTAAGCCAGTGAATGAAATAAAGCCACTGCAGCTTTTGTCCGTATTACAACGAATGGAAAAGCGCGGAGCACCTGAGCTTGCAAACAAAGTACGCCAACGTTGTAGTGAAGTTTTTCGCTACGCGATTGTTACAGGTCGTGCCGATTACAACCCTGCAGCTGATCTTGGTAGCGCTTTGCAAGGCCATGAGAAACAGCACTATCCATTTCTTACCGCCACCGAACTGCCTGATTTTTTGCAAAAGTTATCAAGCTACTCCGGAAGTATTATTACTCTTCTCGCAACCCGATTGCTCATGCTAACAGGCTTGAGAACAGTAGAGTTACGTCTGGCTGAATGGAGTGAAATTGACTTCGATAATCGTATCTGGGAAATCCCCAAAACTAGAATGAAAATGAAACGTCCTCATGTTGTCCCGTTATCGGCTCAATCCTTGGGCGCTCTTCGTCAATTGAAAGAACTAACAGGAAGCTACCAGCTTATTTTTGCAGGACGAAACGATGTTAACAAAGCGATGAGTGAAGCAAGCGTCAATATGGTTATAAAAAGGGTTGGCTACGATAAGAGAGCGACTGGGCATGGTTTTCGCCACACCATGAGTACCATTCTGCATGAGCAGGGGTTTAATACAGCTTGGATCGAAATGCAGCTCGCTCACGTGGATAAAAATAGTATTCGCGGCACATACAACCATGCACAGTATCTGGAAGGAAGACGAGAAATGATGCAGTGGTACGCTGATTATATTGACAAGCTTCTCAGTTCATCGGCAAACAGTTAGTGTTAGTTCTCCGTTCCTGAAGGAGCGGGGAATGTCATTCTTTTTTTTTTTGTTCTATGGCCATCTGGCATATTTATCACACAGAATGAATATAAGCATGAGGCGTTCTAAAAGGAAAACATTCACTGCGGGGCTCAAAAACTTACCCAATGCACATTGTTAGTCTTTCCTGGTAGCCCGTCGAACTTCTCAAAGAAATACTGGTGATCAGTGGAGAGCATGAGCTGATTTTCACTGTCGACCACAATCCCTGAGAGCCTATGAGTGAAAAATTCGGTGAATAATGCACTGCGGCAAATAAGCTACGACACGAAAGTAGATATATGTGGCCATGGCTTCTGGGCAACGGCCAGTAGTTCTTTGATTCACACAAACAGTACAGTTCTGACATAACTCCACGCCCCCCACACTGGTGCGATCTGATCCTGCTGGTCGTGTGATGGTGCGTTCTGACGAGCGCTGGACACACCAGAAAACAATAAGACGTTCCCCCTCCAGAAATGGCGGAAATCAGGCTCTCTACCCATAGGTAAAAATGGACTGTCAGATGGTGCTGACCAGCAAGCTGCTGACGGCCGCGGCTTTCGATAAAATTATAAAACAGCTTAAACGAACTTACTGAGCAACTCACAGAGCAAACAGGCGATAACCCCTGACGTTAATTAATAAAGTTTATTACTCACAGGGACCGCTGAATGCGTTGAGCCGGGCGGGAGTGCACCAGCATTAGGTTACCCCAATCAGGAAGGTAGCGTCATAAGAAGAGGTTAGAAATCTGGGTAAAGGCAACTATCTAGTGACGCTGAAAAACATTCCATATGTACGGACAAAGCCGGCTCCGGAAGATGATATGACTGCCCGCTTGCTGACCATTACGTGTAAATGGAAAATCAGCCATCAGCTGACGTCGATGACTGACACGATGATTTATTACAGAGGAGAAATGGCAGACCTGTACAGTCATCGCAGGGAAATAATGCTGGGATACAGGAGATAAAACAGACGATACGACTTAGCAAACTGACGATGGTAAGTAAAAAGCCGGAACTTATTGAACAGGAACTTTTGGGCTGCTTACTCGCTACAATCCTATTATGTATCATAAAATTAAAACAACTTACCATCTGAAAGGAAACTGACAAAACCAACGTATTTTATCAGAATCATGCGGAATGGTAATGTGAATGTTGATAACATTTAAGGACGCTCCTCCGGGGCGGGTCCGGAGTTGGTATGCGATAATAAAGGTATGGTACAGCCTGTAAAGTTACCGACAAGAAGGCAAAGGGGCTTCCCGAGGGGAAGAAAGGAGCGGGACTGTAAATACCCAAAGCCCAGAAAAAGAACCAGTCAGTTGCTTAACTAACTGGCATTTCTGATGGGACCGTGTTTTTCCCAGCATAATCACTCATAATTGATCGTAAAGTTTGCCGTTGCGTTAGCTTCACCGGCCTTGATGCTACTTTCCGTTTGCACATAGCGGGCCGTAAAAGTGTAGTTATTGAGCCCATTAGTGGTGGCGCCCAACGACAGAGCCTCGCCAAACGTTACTTTGTTCTGTCCGTAGAGTAATTCTAGGCCCACGCCGCTAGCGGTGGTAAAAGCATCAAGATTGTTTAACGGCAAAACGGTTCCGTGGTTTGTTGATACCCCTGTAAACGTAATCGTTGGTTTAATGCTAGAGTCACAGTTCATTCCTAGTGTGAAACCTGTGTTACCGGCGCTGCTGCCGATACCGTTAAAATGTGAAACATGTACATCACCTAAAGAAACTGTCGGAGTGTTATTGGTTAACTGGCAGCTTTTAACGTTGACGACAAAACTGTTGAGGATGATATCGACCATATTTACTCCATCTGAGGTGCGCCAACGCGTTAAAATGCCCGCAGGTACGACGCCACCTTGCGATATTTTACCCGCTTGGTACAAAAAGATGGTGGCATTGCCAATATCCAACCAACGTCCTAAGCCGAAGTTAATGGTGCTTGCTGCGCGCGTGTAATCGCCACCCGCGGTTGTTGGAAATAGAATGCCTGTTGCCGTACCGGGAGTATACACGATATACATATAAAGATTTGGGATACCAGTTTCAATATATCCCGTATTTCCCGGTGAATCCCCTGCCCGTAGCGGATAGGAACTATCCGTCATCATAAAACTCTCGTCCGCGGTGCATGCGGCTATACGCTGCGATGAGCTAATGCCCATCGCAGCCGCCATGGTGGTAGCACTAATTGCCTGCGTCTGTCTCTGCGTACCGGCGCTGACGCCCGGATCCAACGTATCGGTGTTAAAAGAGATTGAGACGCTTCCAGCTTTAGCCCCATTTTGCAGCGTGCAGGTGGCCAGCGCACTTGTCATGCTAACGGACAGTGTAGCCAGGGCCCCAAATACAACATATCGTTTCATCATCACTCCTTAATTAGCCCGGCACTCAACGTCCATAAGGGCGATACCATTAATCTTTTTCACGTTGCTAAAGTCAACCGACGCTAAGCAATGTTTGCCGATTCCCCACGAGACGCTGAGCACCGCATGTTGGTTGAGCCCGCTCAGATAGACCTCGCCGCGTTCATTAACGATCCCACTATGCCCGTCACCAGTGTTGACCATGGCGCCGTAGGGGACATTTTTACCCTGCCAGCGTAGCCGGGCGTATAGGCGATTTCCGCGCTGCGGTTTGAACTCCGCCAACACCAGCGCGCCGCGACTCGGCACGACACGCTGCTGGGTATTGTCGATCTCCACATCGTCCTCCGCGCTTTGTGCGTCAATCGCTATGATGTTTTCCTGGTAGACGGTCAGCCACGGCACAATCGCATTGCCCACGCTGTCGATCGCGACGCCGGTGGTGTTTTTTACTTTGAGGCTGCCGCCATCCGGCGCATGGACTAGCGCGCTAGCACCACCTTCCGGCAGCTCCTGAGCCAACGTTAGACCATAGGGATGCAGCACTACGGACCCCTGAAGGCCGTAATTAACGCGTTGATTTTCACCGTATTCTGTAGAGTAGCCCGCCGATGCGACGCCTTTACTACCGGTATAGCGGAGACTGGCCGCACTGCCGCTGCTAGATTCTGACCGCTCATCGCGGCTGTAGCTTTGAGAAAGGGAATAGTTAAGGTTATGATCGCTTAAAGCAGTACCTGTAAACGTCGCCTGACTCTGGCTACGCCCGTTTTGAGAATGCGTCTGGCTGAAATTCACCAGCGCCGTATTATTTGGGCTCAACCAACGGCTCAAGGGTAATGATAGGTTCAACGAGGCGATTCTATCATTACCGTCTCGCCCTTGTGTCTGGTTATCGCTATAGTTAAGCGATACACCCACTCCGGCGAAGTTAAAGTTGTAGCCCAATGTCATTGAACGGGTTTTACCGCCTTTGCCCTGCCAATAGTTTTGTTGATATGCTGAGAACGTAAGACCGCCCCAATCGCTAAGGCTCTGGTTGAGAATAAGCTGCATACGCTGCTTCGGCTGACCGTAATGACGCGAATCGTTGTCACGCCAAGCTTCGCTGGCCTCTTCAAAGCTGTAATAGCCAGAAGTCGAATAGCGATACCCTGCGAGCGTCATGGTTGTATCGGTGGCAGTAATATTTTTGTTGTAGCGGAACTGCACAGAGTTACCCTTCGTCACATCGCGGTCATAGAAGTAACTTTCGGCGTGAGTAAAGTCGACAGAAACCGCCCCTAGTTCGCCCAGCCCTTGCCCAATACCAATCGCTGTCGCAGCATAATGTTCCGCGCCCATAATGCCGCCGTACAGCGTTGTAGAATTTAGCAGGCCGTAAATGATCTCGCCTTGGACAAATTTCTGCTGCGTCGCATCCACGTTATCACTACGGTACTTGCCGCTACTAAATGCATATTTCATCTGCCCTTCGCGAACCATCTCCGGAGCGGATGAAAACGGCTGAATAAAAGAGCGCACGCTGCCGTCCTCTTCGCGAATAAGAACCTCAAGATCGCCACTTGAAGAGGTGGGGAAGAGATCAGTTATCTCAAACGCTCCGGGCGGAACCCAAGACTGATAGATAATATTATTCTTCTGGCGCACCTCGACCTGCGCGTGGCTAATGGCGATGCCACGGATAATTGGCGCAAAGCCCTGCTGACTTTGCGGCAGCATACCGTCATCAGAAGCCAGCATTAGCCCGCTAAAATTAAAGCTGTCGAACACCAACTTCGTCGTCGCGCTTTCGCCAATTTTAAGGTGGGAGCGCAGAGCGCGAATGTCGCGCTCAATCCATGTTTGCATACTATGCCATCGATCTTCTTCATTGCTATCGTGGTTGTAATAGCTGTAGTTACGCACACGCCATGCTCCCAGATTGGCACCGCTTCGCAAGTTAAGATATTGCGAACTTTCTTTACCTTCGCTGTAGCGCGACTCCATACCATTCAAGTTGTAGCTGGTAAACAGCATTGGCAGCCCGTCGTCCCAGAGTGAGGGGGAGACGTCTCCTCGTACCTGCGGTTTCAACGCTAACTGAGGCATCGAGATCAGCAACTGTTGTTTTGCCGGGTCAAACAGGCTCGTCGCTTGAGGAATATATTTATCGATACTGCTCAGTGTCTGGTCAGCTCCCAGCGCCGCCAGTGACGGAAACTGCTCGATGCGCACGCCAAGTTCAGCGAGTAGCCGTGGCGAATAGACCGCGCATAGTGTCTTCTCGCAAACATCAAAGGCGATACTACGCTGGCCCACTGAAACGCCGTTAACCTGCACGTCGACATTTAAGATATCCGGCGATGCGGTCGTAGCATCGCTGAATGACTTAAGATTAAGCTGTTTTTTTTGCTCATCAGACAAATCTAAGGCATTGGTATCAAAATATAGATCGGCATGCGCGGCCAGAGGTGCATAACTCCAGATAAGCAAGAATGCCAACTTTTTTACTCTCATCTTCAATGTCCATATTCTGCAGATGCTTAGAAGTTAAGCGTTACAGCGGGGGTTAAGCCGCCGTAATCATTGATTGCTTGTATCTCAAGCTGACCATGACGCTGGCTATGCGGAATTGTATGGGTAGCGAAAGGAGCGATATAGCCCGGCGTGTTCACCGGAAGACCGTTCACCCGTAGCGAACCAATATTGACAAAATAAGGGGTAGGATTGCGAAACGTGATAGCCTTTCCATCGCCCAGAACGCTCACCTGCTTCACTGCATCACCAGCCGCCGCCGCATTAAGCGAATCCGGACGCCAGATGAGTTTCATGACATTTTTAGTGGCAATCAGCATACGGTTACGCTCGCGATTATCAGATGCGGGAATCGCTTTCACATTAAGCCAGAATAGCGATTCACGATCGTTCGCCAGCCCTTCGCGAATCCGAGTAATGCGAATTTGCCAAGTGGTATCTGGCATTAATTTAAAGAGCGGTGGCGTAATAACGAAAGGCGGTGATGTCTCACCACGCTCGCCATTTTCTAGCCATGACTGAACCAGATAAGGTCGATTTTCTCCGGAGGTGCTTATCGTTATTGCCGCCTCTTTTTGGGATTCATTATAAATAACACGAGTTGCGTTTAGTGTAATTCCTGCCCAAACAGAGTGCACACTACAAATAATTATAAATAGCGAGGCTATTAATTTCACATTCTTCTCCAAACCCGACCAACTGGAATAAAAGAGCTGGCTGCCCGCCAGCTCCAAGTTAATTATGGATAGACAATAGTAAAATTAGATGTTGCGGAAATATTCCCGCTGTTAACGGTCGCTGCGGTAGATTGCAGTTTGGCGGTGAAATTCAGTGTATTTGCCGCTGTCTTTGAAAGTACATAAGCGCTAGATGGAGTATTCGGCAATACCT
Source organism: Enterobacter sp. UPMP2060 (assembly GCF_053709655.1). Lineage (NCBI taxonomy): Bacteria > Pseudomonadati > Pseudomonadota > Gammaproteobacteria > Enterobacterales > Enterobacteriaceae > Enterobacter > Enterobacter sp. UPMP2060. Next base: position 228,218 of record NZ_JBSKJQ010000002.1, on the reverse strand, counting down.
GCTGGTTGTTAACATCATAAAGCGCAATCCCTACAGCACTAGCTTTACCCGTACCGCTGTCTATCAGGAACAGCTTACCTTCCGGGTCAGCATTGCCATCAAAGCGAACGGTGGCACTTTCGTAAGGGCAATTCGTCAAGGTCAGTTGAAAAGAACGACCAGCAGCTGTATCTCCTTTTGCAGTAAAGGAACTAGCAGCAATTGTGCCAAAATCGACGGTAACATCAGAGGTAGAGATCGTGCACGAGGTATCGGTAATATTACCAGTGAAATTTATTGTACCATCGCTCGCAAAGGTACTAGCACTAAAGAATAAAAAAGCTAAAGACGTAGTTTTTTTCATTGAATAATCCTTTTAAATTAAAAACCTCCTTGGCTTTTTATGCCGTTGATGGAGGTGCTGTTGATGATTTTAATTCACAACTAAGGCGAAGGGAGCATTAATGAATTCCGCATAACCTTATGCAGTTCAAAAATATTCCTCACACCTAATTTGGCATAAACTCTGTATCTATGGGTGTATACCGTTTTTGTACTTATATATAATTCTTCGGCAATTTCGTTCGTGTTTTTCCCCTGCACAAGACGGTTTATTACTTCTTGCTCTCGTTTCGAAAGACCCGAAAAAGCTGATTCAGAGCCATTGAACATAAAATGTTTTGAGCGTGAAAAACGATTCAACTTTTGCTTTATCCCTATAATACTTTCATAGCGAGTAACCAGCATATCCAATATTGAAATTAATACTCTAGCAAATGGATTTTGGTAGTCAAAAAATTCGTTAACGATGAACATCATACGAATTTTAGGATATTCTCTTTTAATTCCACTAAGAACACTAATCGTCTGCGCACACAGTTCATCTTGGATATCTACAATCAGGGCACTACAGTTGTTAACAATCAACACGTGCTCAATATTTTCCTGGTGGTTAGAGTAAAAAATATTTATCACCTCGCTTCCCTTTTCCACCTGGGCGAGTTCTTCTTTCTCAGCAGTCAAAAGTAATGTTATTGCCTTTTTAAAAATAAAGTCGTCACTTAAAACCAGTATGGAACTCAATAGTGCGCTCCATTAGTCAATTGGCTAGAATCATTAATACCAACCTTATTTACCTTACAATTAATGAATATATTGTAAATTAAATAACCACATTGTTTCAATCGGGAACTCCCCTAATCTTTGTAATGAAAATCCTAAAAAAACGATGTAAATGACTTTTGTTAAGACAGTTTATTTCTTCAAGAAAAAGCAATGATACTTCCATCAAATTCAATGATCTTTGAATAAATATCTTTGCATAAAAATGATTAATTTATAAACTCTCATTTTTAATATTAGCTTTGTAAGATATTCATTATTTAATGATTCCATTTTCCGTATATTTTTATGCAGAAACGCATAGATCCCCTCACGTTCTGGATTATTAAAAACACCATATCAACCCAAAAACCAAGCAGCTCAATATTAAATTAAGATTTTTATCTAACTTGTGTTCACGAAAATATTAATACTGAGTTCAGCCATCATTTCAAAAAAAGATTTTGCAAACAAATTCTATTTTCACACCCCAGCTTTAGCATTAAATTTCTGCGATGGGTATAGAGTGTTTTGTAATTAATCCCTAATTTATCCACCATTTCCTTATGCGTTGTACCATCAGACATTAACATTAGAATTTCTTTTTCGCGTTTGCTTAACGATCTTTTTGTTTTATAGGCACCCGAGTTACGTTCTAGTAAAAAAAAGTCGAGGATATCTTTCAAGCTACTTTTCTTATCTAAAACATGGTGCAGACCAAAATTTTCAGCTTTATAAAATGCAATATCATTAGAAACGAACGCGACCACCTTTTTATCTTCAGAAAAAGGAATACGATCTTCGTATAAATTTCGGCAATCAAAATCGAAAATGATAAAAAAGTCATTTAAGAACTCTCGGCTTAACAAGCCACAAAGTCCATAAACAAAAAAAGAATCATCTGAAAAAAAAGAATTTGAAACAGTCATATTTTTAACACATCAATTCCATTCGATAAAAAAACACGGCACTCGACGATATTCCTTCTTCCCTCAAGCACTACTTGTGTTCAATGCCTAATAAAGTATGCAACATCTGAACCCTACTACAAACCCAAAAAAAACCAAAAGAATAAAATCTCACAATTGAATACAAATCCAGCAATATAAACTAGAAAAAAATCACAAACCGCAATTTAGCAACATTAAAACATTAAAGTTATAAAATAATACACTTATCTGTATATTGGTTTTTTTTATAGTTAACCGGAATTATGATAGGTACATCCTTTATTATGGAATTTTCCTAGGGATGTTTCTCTCGCTACGATTGCCGAAGTTAATTTCATAAGTGTCCGTTTATTTCCAATTAGGCAAATATAAAGAAGTAACATAATTTTATACCCTTCAATTTGAATAGCTACTTGTATTCATAAGACACCAAAAAACAGAACAAAAGACTACAATAAAAAAATATATCAGCAAAATATAGATTAAAACACCATATTCAATGGGATTACTTATTAATATAAAACTGAAGTAGCCAACTAAAACTGGCCACCGCGTTAGAGTTTTTCCAGTATCTATTTTCTGATTCGTCTGGTGGCAACCCAACGTTATATTCGTGCAGTCTGATAGTCCGTTATTGCATGGGCTGCAGCGCTGAAGCTTACGTAACCCGTCACTGGCACCCATTCGCTCTTCAGACTCCGGAAGAAGCGTTCCATTGGGCTATTATCCCAGCAGTTTCCTCACCGACTCATACTCTGCCTGATCCGGTATCGCCATAGTAACTGCCGGAACTGCCTGCTTGTATAATGACTGACCTGGACGCCCTTCTAAGAGTAAAGCCATTATCGGGATGCTGTTGACCTGCTTATTTTGATTTCGCAATAATGTATAGACTTCGTGTGAGGTATAGGGCTTAAGACGGCGTATTGCTTCCATTTTTGTATGTCCTTCGGCTACTCGCCTGGCAACATATTCTTTCGTTTTATCATCTGTTCGTACACGTCAGATAGCGATGATGTGAAGTGCACTATTTGCAGCACGCTCTCCCCCCCCCCCCCCGATTAAGTCGATAACGGTTCGTTTTTCCAGAAGAGACAGGAACCGGGCTGACACCACACAGTGCAGCAAAACCTGATTCGGATCTTAACAGTTGGGGATTGTCTCAGGCAGTGATCAGCAACTGTGAAGCGCTTTCGTATCCAATAGCATTATGTTTAATCAGTTCAGGTACCAGCTCATCGACAATTGCCACAATCATGACATCCAGATCAGTGATTTCGTCATTTAATTCGAGATAGCGCGGGGCAAGGGACTTTAATGTAATGCAATAAACGTTGGTAACATTACGGAATTCACTGGCATCAGGTCTCCAGGAACCCAGGGGCCTGATGAGCTGCATGCGCGTCATATTTCTGAGCTGTTCGCGTAATTCATCCGGCGCAGAGATAATATTGGAATGGATAATCCGGAGAGCGACTCTGCGGGCGGACATCGCTGTTTTTCGGCAGGTTTTTAACACGAAGAGACTCAATCATGCCATTGCGCGTTTTGGGTGTGACGGTTCTTATTCCGGAGAATGCGGCATGAGCAGCACACTCAGCATCAATCGTGTCACTTTTACCCCGCTTTCATCGTTCCATCCGGTCTGGGGCGGTGACTTCAAGAACTTCTAACCCGGCATTATGAAAATAGTGAAGCAGACCCGATCCATAGTTGCCTGTGCACTCAACACCAATTCGCTTTATTGACCCAAATGTGGTTATCCATGCCAGCATCTGCCGGTAACCTTGTCGTGTTGTGGCGAAAATCTGGGTCCCCAGGACTTTATTGTTCTGATCAACGACAGCGGCAACGTGCAGATTTTTATGTCTATCCACGCCACCCACAACGGCGGCTTCGGTAACTTTATCAGCCATGACAGAACTCCTGTGAGGAAACAGAGTTGAATCTCGAGACAGATAACCCGGACTGGACAGTAACGAGACAAGCCGTCAGGCCCTTCTTGAGCCACGCGCATCGGTGGAGATGCCTCGCATGAAGGCGCTTCCGACAACTGACGGGTCAAGGGCAGGACACAAAAGGTCGATCGCTGTGTGAGTCAGGATGGAGGAAGGTATTCAATGCATCAGTAATCGCACCAATCGGGTTAAACGGCAAACTGAGTGGTGGTAAAGACTGATACCGGCATTATTACTATCGCTGTAGAACATTACTCCAACGTGCTTGCCGCGCATTTCCCATGCCATTACCAGCACTTTCATGGTGAGTCTGCTATCTGTTGAGAACGACATTGCCCAGCCCACTGGTTTCTTTGCGAACAGGTCGAGAAAAACGGCGAGGTACGCCCAGCGCTTACCTGTCCAGATATAGGTCACATCGCCGCACTACACCAGGTTTGGCTCTGTTCCAGCGAACTTTCGCTCAAGGTGATTCGGGGTCAGGATCAGTCAATACTTTTGGGTAACGACCATTGGTTTCTTCTTTATATGGGTCACGCTAAAGCAGTTTTGGCGAGGCTCTTCGCCAAATCTGTCCGTCAAAAGGAAACCATTACCAGAAAGTTGAAGCATGAAGCAGACAACCAGTGATATCACGAGTTTTTATCGCCAGCAGTTCGGTACTCCAGCTCGAACGCAGATCGAAATCTACTGGGAGAATGCTTAACAAACTCCAGCAGCAAAGTGCAAATAAAATCTAATGGCCAGCGTCTCCCACTTCCTGACGGTAAAGTTTTCAGGCCTTCAGAACCAGATAGTTTGTATCATTTAATCCAGCGACAAATCGATGAGCTGGCACAGCTAACCGTTCCGGCACCAAGACTGACAGTGGAATAAGAAGGCGGTGAGCCGCGGTGCGTGGTATCTGTTCTTTAATTTATGAATAGTTTTTTGCATCAGGCCTCGTTAGGTTATGGATATTGGTGCTATGATCGGCATTACTCAGTCCGGCTGGTGATATGGAATATTCAGTGATTGACCAGATCACATAAACCGGACTGAGTTACCCTGAATGATTGGCTATTTAGAGCAATTATTTATGCTTGATAAATGATTTGCAGCAATAATAAAGCAACTCAAATTGAGTTTGAGTTGACTTCTTTTGACAATCAAGAGTTAAATAACGGATATATTTAATATACCCAAATATTACTTAACCACACACATGAAAATAGGAGAATATAAATTCCCTATAACATAACTATTCATGATTTTGCTCACAATTATATAGCGTGGTTTTTGATTCCTAGTGCTAAAGAATACACTATCCATTAGAGCATCCGGTGTATTATCACTTGAGTATTTCACAGTTTCATAATCAAAAATCTTATAAATATCATTTGATTCCTTTTCATATTTGAATCTTATATCCCTAGAGAGAATCATTGATTTACCTTCATAGGTTGCATTTCCTGAAAAAGCCACATATCCACTTTTATCAGCTTTCATAACGAGTTTAGAAGTTGCTGTTGTAGAAAATTCATTATTGAATTCCTGTATTCTAAACACTGATACACATGTATCATTAAGTATGGTGCCTCGATCGTAAGAAAAATATAAAATATTGCAAAATACAATAAGAACAAAAACAACCGATAAATAAAAGGTTGACATTTTAAATTTATTCTTCACTTGTATAATTAACTCCATAATAGTTATCGCACGCAGCAAGCTTAGCTTGCTTGTCATTATTATATGTACAGCGTGATAAAAACACTCGGCCTGGGTACCCATAAATCACAGGGTCCGAAGGCTGAAAAAAAATAGAAGTATTCTCCTGACACTTGAAACCTGTTTTTTGCATTAATTTTTTTACAATCGTAAGTTGAATTGCTGTTATGTCAGTAGAAGTTTGCTGTAATGTATATATTTTACAATTATTCATGTTTTCTAACAAGTATGGATTACTTTGTTTAATAGAATGAACATCTAATAACTTTAGATTTTGTATAAACATTGAAAAAACAATTGGTGACAAACCAAAAAAAATAATTGCGAAAAATAAAACTGTTAAGTTCAAATGAGATTTTAACTGTATCTCTTGATCATGCGCTCCAGTCGTAAGTGAAACAACAGTAGTATCAGGAATATAATTTTCATCATTAAAGCTGTGCTGCAGTTTCTTGACATCGACTTCCTTAGCAAACATAAAACCTACTTTAGGCACTGTAATTATAACATCGCCTGTCAATTCAAAATTATTAAAAACCCTCCGTAAATCAGCAATATATTTATTGAGGCTATTATTCGACGAACGTAACCCATAAGTTGACCAAACCGCGTCGAGAATTTCATCTCTTGTGCAAACCTTGCCATGATGGTCAAGCAAGTATGACAGCAATCGACTGGTAGTTGCCGTAAGAGTTACTGATTCTTCCTGAGTATGCGCTTCCTTCCAGATTGCACCATCGCTATTCTGAAAATGTATTTCGCCACTAATGATATAAAGCATTATGAACTCCATATGTGAAAAAAAATGACGTTTTATAGATTTTTTTCCAGAACGCAAGCAGTAAAAAAGCCAACGTATTTTTAAGCATTTTTCTCAGTTCATACCCATTTAGTATAACCCCAATAAAATAGTGTTTTATTTTTTAAAAATTGATATCAACTCATTAAATCAGCACTTTATTCTGTATTTATACAATTTCGCGATATCAATTACTATTTTTTTTCTTTTGGCATAGTATATCCGGCGTTGAGAACAACCAAGTTCGCCAACTACAATACGAAGAAAAAATTTAACGTATATGAGGTAGATCAGCTTTTCAGTTTGATTACTTCAAAAGTATAAAACTACATAAACACAAGTTTTTGAGGATTAGATGCAAAAGATTGCTCCACTGACCATTATGTCGATGCTGATTGGTCTAAGTTTCACAACTAATGCAGCAACCAGCGGTACAATTAACTTCAGCGGGAAGGTTACTGATACAACCTGTGACGTGGCTATTAATGGACAGAAAGGTGATGCTACAGTTTCTCTGCCAATAGTTCCAACAAGTGAGTTGGCTTCAGTTGGTAAAACAACCGGTCAAACTAGCTTTACTATGACTTTAGAAAATTGCGTTTTAGGCAACCAAGGTGAAAATACTGTTTCTGCATTTTTTCAGGCAGGGGCAACAGTCGATAACATCAGTGGGCGTTTGAAACAAACTTCTATTGCAGGTGCAGAGAATGTTTCGTTGCAGTTGCTTGATGGTACTAACGGCAACGTTATATTTGTGGGCAACCCGAATCAGAATGAAAAAAATTACTTCTCAAACATAAACGGAAATGAAGTTATTAAGCTTCCATATTCAGTTCGATATTATGCCGAAGGTCCTGTAACTTCTGGAATTGTTACATCCAGTGTTGTTTATAACCTTCAATACAAGTAAACAAATATCATTTAGTGACACCACCTGGTTAATAATGCCAGGTATTAATTCTTGAGGAAAAAAGTGCAATAATGAAGTCTATAATTAGTAAAGGCGTGTTTTTAATTTTCACCTTGGCATTATCATGTACAACGCATGCAAACATTGTCATAAATGGAACACGAGTAGTTTATCCAGCGGAAGAAAAGGAGATCTCCGTAAAACTGAATAATAAAGGTACAACTCCTATTTTAATCCAAGCATGGATTGATAAAGGAGATCAAAATATAAACCCTGACGATGGAAATGTCCCTTTCTTTATAAACCCACCAATGAATCGTGTGAATGCAGGAAAAGGACAAACCCTTCGCATATCATATACCGGTGGGGAAACCTTGCCACAGGACCGTGAAAGTGTCTTTTGGCTGAACGTGTTAGAAATTCCGCCAAATAATATCAAAGGAAAAGATTCAAATAAATTACAGGTCGCCTTCCGCTCGAGAATAAAATTATTTTATCGACCTGCACAATTAAAAAAAAACAGTGCAGAAGCGGCAGAATCAATCAAATGGAAAATTGACAACGGTAAGCTAACAGCTATAAATAATTCACCGTATCATGTTACCTTGCTTAATGTAAGAGATGAAAATGGTAAAACTGAAAGTGTCGGCGAAATGATTTCCCCATTTAGCCAATTTGAAATTAAAAGTAATAAAGGACCTTTCATACATGGTCATACAATTTCTTGGAGTTACATTAACGATTGGGGGGCCATAAAAAAAACGAGTGCAACCATTTAATTTTAACATTGATCTTCAGATTTAAAAAATGAAACGAAAGCAATTATTTCAACTGAATGTGTTAATGGGGTTCATTTCCGTAATTTATGTTGTCATCCCTGAAACCGGTTCGGCAAATGAACTGGTTAATTCCGGTGATAGTATAACGTTCGATCCCATTTTCCTAAGTCCATGGACTGATAAAAAAGTGAATATCAGTCGTTTTGAAAAAGGACCAATTATAGTAGCGGGAACATATTCTACATCTATTTTCATAAATGGTAAAGAACTAGGTAATGAAAAGGTAACCTTTCATGAAGATGATAATGGCAATGTTAGTCTTTGTTTGCAACGGGTAGTATTACAAAAAATAAATTTGAACACGAGAGAACTATCTCCACTCGCAGCCAAACTAATAATGAAAAAAGATAATGCGTGTATTTTTTTAAACTCTATTTTGCCGGCGGCATCTTTCGATTATGATTCAGAGGCAGGGCAACTTAATCTAATCATTCCGCAGGTTTATTTACAAAGTGCTAATCAGGATTATGTCAGCCCAGAATATTGGGATGAAGGTATAAACGCAATGATGTTAGGATATCAGAGCAACTTTAACTCTTTTTCGTCAGATAGCAGGAGTGTTGACTCTGCTTATGTAGGTCTGAATAGTGGATTGAATATCAAGGCATGGAAACTACGTCACAACGGTAACTATAATTGGTTGCAGGGTTTAGGTGGAGGCTATCAACGTATTAACACATATGTTGAGCGTGATATTCCCGACATTAGTGGAAGGCTAATAATCGGTGAGAATAATACCAGTGGCAACATCTTTGATTCCGTAGCCTATCGCGGTGTTGAACTAAAGGATGTGGAACGCATGCAGCCTCAGACCAAACGCGGCTATGCACCAGAGGTGCGAGGGATTGCCCGAACAAATGCCACAGTAACAATTCGTCAAAATGGACATATTATTCATGAAACGACGGTTGTTCCCGGGGCGTTCAATATTGATGACATGTATCCAAATAATTACGGTGGTGATTTAGAAGTTACTGTAACAGAAGCAGATGGTACTGTGCAGCGCTTTACTGTTCCATATACCGCTGTCAGTCAGCTATTACGCCCTGGAAGTCAACGCTACGATATTGTTATTGGTGAGTTTAATGATACCCGGGCCTTAAATCGTCGTGCAATTTACCAAGCAACTTATCAGCGCGGGCTAACCAACATGTTTACCGGTTACGGTGGCGTGCAAAGTAGCAGGAATGATTACTATAATCTGCAGTTAGGTACTGCAATGAATACTTTTGCTGGTGCACTGGCTTTTGATGTAAGCCATGCAAGAACCCAATCCAATGATTTTATTAAAAAAGATAATTCTTTTACTGGCCAGAGTTATCGTGTTACCTATAATAAATATCTTTCGGATACGAAGACTAATTTATCCGTAGCTACATATCGTTATTCTAATTCAGGTTATTTAGACTATCAAACGGCTATGCTGATGATTGATGGAATAGAACGTGGTCGTACCCCTGATACAATATACCGCCCGAAAAGCCGTATTACTACTACTTTTAACCAAAGTTTACCAAGTGGTTATGGGCAATTTTATATTTCAGGCTATACCCAAGACTACTGGAACAAACGCACTGGTTCAGAACTACAATACCAGATGGGGCATAACAACAATTTTAAATCAGTTACGTATGGCTTAAATGCAGCTCGTAACCGTAACGGTCAGGGAGACATGGAGACAACTTTAATGTTCAACATGAGTATTCCACTGAATGGATTGAATTATTCAAATACACCAAACATGACCGTATCACTTAATCGTGACGGTCGTGGCAACTACGGTCAGCAAGTAGGGGTATCCGGTACGGCAGGGCAAGAACATCAGTATAGTTATGGTGCAACAGTCTCACATTTTAAGGAGAGCCCTAGTAGTAGTAGCCTGAACGGTCAATACCTTTCACCGTTCGCCAATCTGAATGGAGCTCTAAGCAAGGGACAGAATTATAATAGTTTATCAGCTGGTGCCAGTGGTACCCTTCTTGCTTATTCTGGCGGTGTTGTAGCAACGCCATATACTAGTGATACGTTTGCTATTGTTGAGGCGAAAGGTGCCTCAGGGGCAGTCGTAGGTAATTATACAGGAGTGAAAGTAGACCGATTTGGTCATGCAGCAGTACCTAATCTTAACCCATATGAAACAAATGAAATAACACTTGATCCTAAAGGTATATCACAAAAAATCGAACTTGAAAATACAAGTCAAAAGGTTACCCCATATGCTGGCTCAGTGGTTCACATGAAATTTAAAACTTTAAAAGGACAGTCACTTTTATTGAAGCTTAATAAAAGCAGTATCCCTATACCATTTGGAGCAGAGGTCATCAATACACAAGGTAAAAGTGTTGGAATAGTTGGTCAAGGTGGAGAAGTATACGCCCGTGTTGAAGCTCGAAGCGATACATTACGCATTCAATGGGGAGATTCTGGCAACGAAAATTGCACTGTCCACTATGCTCTAACAGATAAGCAGATTAATAGTGAAAATATTATCCGCCTGCCTTCAACCTGTATAACCAGATCTTAAAAAAACATGAAAACCATTAATTCAATAACAAACAACACCTCACGAACCATATATTTTTTATTACTAATGTTTTTATCAATACATGCTCACGCTGACATTCAATGTAGTATAGATGCAAGATACCCTTATCGCGACATAACAGTTCCCTTAAGCGGCTCCATTTATGCTGGTAATGACCTACCCAATGGAACAACTTTGTACAGATTTAAGGCTACAGGTTCTGAAAATAAAGTTGCCTTACGATGTGATACGAAAGACCCTTGGACTGCTAATGTATACTATAAAGTTATTTCAGAACCTCTAGGGCCTGCATTTAATTTTGCCGGGAATACATTTAACGGACCTGTTTACCCAACAAATATTACAGGAATTGGAGTAGCCATATACACGGCAAACTCAAATCCAACAATAACAACAAATACTCCCATGTATGTGCCTATGAACTATGTGTGGGATGGCACAACAGCTGGCTCTGCATCAGTGCTTACTCGCAATCCAGTTGTATATATAGCGCTTGTTAAAACTGGCAATATTTTAAATGGTTCATCCGTTTCAGGAAACTCCATTCCCCCTCTTGGTATAACAGTAGAACCAACACCGGGGTTAACTGGCCTCCCACTAGATTTATTGAAACTAAGTTTTTCAGGGGCAGTTAATGTCCAAAGTTCTACTTGCCAAACTCAAGACAGGACTGTTTTTCTAGGTGAGTATGAACTCAGGAAAAATTTTAGAGGGAAAGGTTCTGTAACACCTTGGATTGATTCATCAATTGAGTTAATAAATTGCCCTGCATTTGTTGGGTTTTATTCTTCAAATTATCAAACATCTATTGATGGTGAAACTCCCGCAGGTGGTACGCCTACAGAAAATAAATTAATTATATCAATCACGGCAAATACCGGAGTGATAGACACAGCCGCTGGAATTATTTCTATTAATGAGAATCAGTCAGATTCTGCGTCAGGTCTGGGTATTCAGTTAGCATGGGGTGATAAATCAAACCCACTAGTTTGGAATCTTTCACAGCAACAAACTTTTTCTCCACCCACTGACGGTACGAAAAACATTACAATACCGATAGCAGCGAGATATTACCAAACCGAAAATGTAGTATCCCCTGGGAGAGCAGATGGGAAGGTAATATTCACTATCAGTTATAACTAAATTCTACAGAGGAATTTACATTACTTTAATAATTTATTACTTGTTAAATTTAACATAACCCCCAAGCCAATATTGCAAACTGTAATACGCTGGATATGTTTTTCATGCTTTAATATTAATTATATGATTGCACTTCAATACATGATGAAACCTTAACTCAAATATCATCGTGAAATATCAAAGCTCAACTAACGCACTCAATTAGTGAAAAGGAAGAGTTATATTAATGTAAATTCATTAGAAAAACCAATTACATTATAGCGTTAAGCACTTACTACCTTAAACATCTTCTTCGAAACATGACTAACCATTAATCGAAGAGAAATAGAAGCCTTGGACTAACATGAAATTAGAAATGAAATTCAGTACAAAAATCACTAAAGCACTTGAATTTATCATAAAAATTCTTAATACGAAGAAAAACTCCATTCAAGAAAAACAAGTTGAAATTTTCGTTAACAAAGTTGACTTTCACCCCTTTCTGCAACCAATTTTTAACTCTAGTGGTGACAAAATGGTAGGATGTGAAGTGCTTTTGCGAGTCAAAACTGATGAAGGTTTCACATCACCAGCCTCTTATATAAATTTTCTTGAATGTAGTCATCAGATGAATTACATCACTTCAAAATTATTAAAAGATGTTTCCGACTATTTTCTAGCATATGTAAATGATATTCCTAATAAATTCTATTTTTCTTTTAATATCTATCCGGAACAATTGCACTCAGAAGAAATAATTCAAGAACTAATAATTTTTAGCGATAAATTTAAGGGTAAAGCTTCCCTTGTGCTTGAGATTGTTGAACGTGGAACATTACAGCTTAATGAAGAAACCAGCAATATCATGAATACACTGATAAGAAAAGGCATTCGCTTTGCAATTGACGATTTTGGTGCAGGAACATCTTCACTAAAATATATAGAGCATATAGGTTTCTCTACTATTAAGATTGATCGAGAACTCACTCAAACATCAGATAACAGATTGATAAACAATAAAACTATTGAAGCGATTGTGACGTTATCGATACCGCTTGGCTTTACGGTTACTGCTGAAGGTGTTGAGAATGAATTACAATTAGATCTTCTAAAGAAAGCGGGAGTTAACGCAATGCAGGGATACTACCTGGCCAAACCAATGGAAATGAAAAAATTCGTGAATCTGTATTTACAGTATAAATGAAAACTTTAAAAAGGAGGTACAATACTTTTTGGTTAGAAATATGACGGATGTCAAATTTTTTTTACTCTTAACAGACTAAATTCATAATGTGTAAAGCCAATGTATGAACATGTTTTTATTACTGATGATTTACAAAGATAATGCGATGAGTTGTGTGGGCTACGCAAAAGTTAATATATTAAGCATCAAATTGTTTCAAAAATCTATTTGAACTCACTTCCAGCGATTGCAATTAAAGGAAAAGATCATGGAAAAGAATAAATCTATCCAATTATCACGTCGGAGCATTCTGAAACAAACGTTAGCTGTTTCCGCTCTTTCTATCAGCGGAATGGCTGCTTTAACCTTACCCTCCATTTCTTTTGCTGCTTCGCTTAGCAAAGAAGAACGTGACAATATGACACCAGAGGCTGTCATAGAACATTTCAAACAGGGAAATCTACGATTTCGTGAAAACAGGCCTATGAAACATGATTACTTGGCGCAAAAACGCAACAGTCTTACTGGTCAGTACCCTGCAGCTGTTATCTTAAGCTGTATTGATTCACGTGCGCCAGCCGAAATTGTTTTGGATACAGGTATAGGCGAAACATTTAATTCACGTGTCGCCGGCAATATAAGCAATACTGATATACTCGGGAGTATGGAATTTGCTTGTGCTATTGCTGGCGCTAAAGTGGTGTTAGTAATGGGACATACCCGTTGTGGAGCAGTACGCGGTGCTATCGATAATGTAGAGCTGGGTAATTTGACTCATCTATTAGATGAAATAAAGCCCGCGATTGAAAAAACAGAATATATTGGCGAACGTAAAGGCAGTAATTACGATTTTGTTGATGCTGTTGCTAAGAAAAATGTTGAACTTACTATCGAAAACATCCGTCAAAAAAGTCCTATATTGAAACAACTAGAAGACCAGGGTAAAATTAAAATAATAGGTAGCATGTATCATCTCCTTGGTGGAAAAGTTGTTTTTTTTGAAGTTTAGTTTCATAAGTGATGCATAATGCAGCGTATAATTTTTTAATTTAGATTCCTGCTCCACCCTTCCACTTTCATGCGCCTTTTACAAGGCGCATTTTTATTTATTTAATTTAAATTTATTCACATGTAATCTTTCAACCCTCATATAGAGGATATTTTTCTAACAAAGAATGGCGTGAGAAAAACCAGTACGACACGAACTATCCAGACGATCAAATATCATATAAAAACTGAGTTCCGGTCAATGACCGGATTCTTAGCCAAAGAGTAACACCGACACTTGAAAAAGAGGTGCTTTCTTTTCTGAAGATTAATCATCCTCACAAGGTGTTCTTGTAAATTACGCCATCTTTCATAATGATCTTGAAAGACTCCCCTGGGGTGGCAATTAACTTAATATCGGTCAGAGGATCCCCATCAACAAGAATCAGGTCTGCCAGCGCATCAGCTTCGATTACACCTAGTTTGTGTGGGTACGGGTTGCGTGGGCCGGACATGGTACATAGTTCAGCGTTAACACTGGTCGCCATTTTCAAGATTTCCAACGGTGTGTACCAGCGGACCAGTTTCGCCAGTTGTGCGCCCTGACGGGTAGCCAGATGCGCATCAAACAGCGTATCAGTACCCCAAGCAGTTTTGATATTGTATTTTTTCGCTAGGAAGTAGGCCGTATCCGTACCCGCCGACATTAATAGTTGCTTTGTGCGGGATGCTTGCGTCGCCATTGGCACCGCATCTTCATCATCAAGAAAAGGTTGTAAGCACCACCAGAGTTTTTTTTCGGCCATCAATTGCACCGTGGCTTCGTCGACCAGTTGACCGTGTTCAATACACTTCACGCCTCCTTCAATTGCCATGGTCACAGCGCGTGCGGTATAGGCGTGAACAGTGACATAGGTCCCCCAGTTTTGAGCCGCCATCACCGCCGCTCTGATTTCAGCAACTGAGCCTTCAGTGACGTCAATCCCGTCATATAACGACGCCACGCCGCCACCAGCCATAAACTTGATCTGCGATGCGCCACGCATCAATTGTTCTCTGGCTCGCTGCAACACCTGATCCGGGCCATCGGCAATGGCGGTAATCCCTACCCGCTCGATATAACTCAGGTGATCCGCTGGCGCACGGGGAATATCGCTCAGCATTCGGAAATCGCCATGGCCGCCTGTTTGCGAGATAAACGCGCCGGACGGATAAATGCGTGGACCGGAGGTTACACGCTCATCTATGGCGCGCTTGAGCCCGAAAACTGGCCCCCCCATATCGCGTACAGTGGTAAAACCGCGCAGTAAAGTTGCCTGCGCCTCCGCAATTGCAAGTGCCTGTATATAGTTAAAATCAGAGGTCATGGCAGTCATGATTGTGGGACGGGCCATAATCGCATGCCAGTGCGCGTCAATCAGGCCCGGCATCAGCACGCCGCCCTTGCCATCGATGATTTGTACATCCTCCGGTAAACCACTGTCTTGTGGTTCAATGGCTTTGATTTTGTTGCCTTCAACGATGACCTGCAAATTGTCGTGCAGTTTATCTGATACACCGTCAAACAAACGCACATTGATGAATGCTTTCATATGTACGGCGTTGGTGGTTGCTGTGCTGTGCTGTGAATTAGCTCCGGGAATGGCTGAGGCAACCGTTGCCGCAGTAATAGGCGGCGCTTTTGCGGCCTCCCGGCTTAGTATGGTATTAATGCGGATAAACGCCGGACTGTGGCAAAGACAGGCTTCATAATGTTCAGGGTAGTACTGATGACTTAAGCTGTTGTGCCCCATAGAATAGTGCTCCATACATAACCGGTATATCTGTATTAACCGGAAAAAGTTAACGAAGTTATCTGCTCTCTTTTACTAAATTTGTCCAGCGTGAAGACTGGATTCGCTTGACCGGTCTTTACGCTCTTATTGATTAATGTACCTTTTTCCAGTCAACAATAATGTGCTGGGTAGCACGAGCGCGTGGATGGAAGAAGAATTGACCTTCCGGCGCGGATTCGCTTATCTCACACGTGAGCATCAGATTAGTAACTTTCGGACGTATATCATTCTAAGAATTGATGATTAACGGAATAGCCAGTACAACCAGGAAGCAGACTACCAGCAGACCCGCATAAACCTCATTCGCATCACAGCATAGCAGGCCGGTGGGCGGAAAGTATGAGACAACGAAGGCCATCACTGAAGTCAGTAATCCCGCAACGGCTACTGCCAGCTTAACTCCTTTGCCGCCAGGAATACTAAAGTTACGTTTCTTATTTGGCTGTTTGCGTACCATATGGATGTACCCCAGAAACAGCATAAAGTAATTACATAGTAAATGAACACCGTCCAATCAACGGGGAGCAGGTCATTACCGCACGTGTTGGCTAGCACATCCAGTAAGATGGAGGTGATGGTTAACTGAGAAACCAGCAGCCCTATCGGAACGCCGCAATCATGCGCACAGCCTATCCAGAACCTAGCCCGAAACGACTGGTACCGAACAAATCCGCCGAAGTTTTTCTATCAGTGCCTGCTGATGCTCTATTTCGCGCTCTTCGTTCTCTATTTTATCTTCTGCGCGCGCAGCGCCGGACGCATGAACGACTCCGTCTCTGCAACAAAGCAGAGCTGATTGTCATTCTGGTGTTGAGCATCTTCCAGCACGACGATATGGTCGAGATAGCCCTAGCTTATGACTCCATTTATGATACGGTCATGTTCTTTTTACAAGATTATCATTGAGTTAAAATAGGCTGCTTTTGTTAACGCCAGTCCAGCTTATTGGGGAGCATAGAGTTGTGAACGGCTAATACCTACCTTTACGTCGCGAATGGCAGTCCAGAGGAACTGGTAATCTCCCAGTCGTTTTGTGAAGATTCAACTGTTGCCAGAAGACGACGCGATATTCGGTCTTCATCCTGCCAGATCCGCGGCCTTTTATAGATGACGTTATCAATGATGCCGTTTTCGCGGGCAACCTGAGTAATGCAGGCTCAGAGTCGGGAAGCTAGCTCGACCATGCGTAGCTTGAAATCATTCGAATAATTTTTACGAGGTTCTTTTCGCCAAGTTTGGATTCTATACTTAGATGTCCGTCAGTAGAGGTGGGCGTCTACGTTACCAGCACTGGCTTAATGGCTACATACGGCGCTGGATTTACGCTTACGAATAAATTTTAATTTTCTAATTTCCATATCCGCGACATATTTCATTATTGCAGGGTTCTGTTCCAATTAGATCGAAATAATCAACAGGCAAGTAAAACTTTTATCCATTTGGGTTCAGCTACGGCAGAAGCGCTAAAATCAGGCAAAAAAACGTACCTTCATCAAAATGCTGTCCTTGCCGGGATAATGCACCAGGCAGACTAAACATCCAGTCGTTGTGATGTCCTCCCCGAATGAACAGACGTCCCTGCGAAGTCATGAGCCCTCCCACATGAAGAGTAGTTTCCACGCTCCAGGTCATGCCCTGACAGGGTAAAAATACCGGTGTAAATGTTAATGACCGACCATTGCGGTTGATGATGAGAGCGGTGATATCAAAAACCCCTCCCCCCTCAAGAATGTTCGTAACCGATACGGTGAGCGTCTCAACACACATTCCAACACCCATCAACCAATCATTCATCCGCTCCTGAAGTTGAGTCATTCTCAGGCAAAATTCTTGGATATCAACCTGAGGATTACTGGCAAAAAATACGGGCGCAGTATGTGTTACCTGCAGTTGATTGATAAGCTGTGACTTTATTGTCATGTTGTTAACTATCCTTACATGCGGATTGTTGAGTCAAGATATTGTTGTTTAAAATGTCGCAGGGTAACCTTCCGTTATGGCGTACATCTGTGCCGTAACGTAAAAGGCAATTCCCCCGAATTCGGCATTAATGACATAGCACAATTCACCGGTGATGTTCTGCTCCTGTTGGTTAACAGTTATTTTTTCAGCGTTGCTCATTTTTGAACAGGAAGGCAAACAATTTGCCCATCTGTTTATGGGCCGTTCCGAGAATGCACTTGAGAATTTTAGTCATATCGGGCAGGCCATAGAACGTCAGATGCCTCTGCGTTCCTGTACGGGAGTTAAGGCTACTCTGCATATTGTCCAAGACTGATAAACTAAACTGGTTCAGCTCTATGACCTGTTACAACTCGAGTTCACCGGTAAAGTTGTCGTTAAAAGTTTATACCGTGAAGGACGGGATTTCTGACGCTTATTTAAACATCTGCAGGGCCAACCGGTTGTTACCTGCATCAATCATCTTAGCCTCGTCTGGATCAAGGTCATTGCAACTGAGTACCACACGCTAGGTGTGGTTCTCTCGGTCCGGAGACATATACACCCCGGCCACCTCCATATACTGTGAGCTTTCCTTTATTGGCATATTGACTATTCCCCCCTGGTCCAGGCGAATATCTATCTCCGCCATCAGCCCTACTACAAATGGCCTGGTTGTCGGCTTTAAAAGTGACGGATAAATTCCTAGCTCGCGATCTACGAAAATAGATGAATTTTTAAATTAATACCTACTTTGGATATTTCGGACCGAAAGATAGAGTTTGGCATGGCCGTCCCTGTTCTATGGACTAATAGAAACGGACAATTCCAGTGATAAATAAGAAAAAACCTGCTAAAACAACTTTCCGGTTCGCATCATCCGACGACAATAAAACCGCAGAACTAAAAAGCAGGCACAAGCCATCCACTACCATACCAACACTGTATTTTTAAATATTATCTGAACATAAAAAATTCGGATAAGAACCCAATGGCAGTAGTGTAGAAATATTATCTACCCGACCGGAAATGGAAAAGTGTAACAAAAAACTACAAGCGCAGATTTTAATATTCATATATCAACTTTCTTATTTATAAGAATTTTCTTATAAACACCATTCAAATCATATGGAATACGGATGTGTAGCAAATAATCAATTTAGCGCAGGGAGCACAATTGTGCAAAACACAACCAATCACACGAAATATCTGATTTTGTATCTTTATCAAAACATGAGCAGTAGGATGTGACTGAGCATGTTAAAAATTGATGACATTATCGAATTATCATCATTCCTTATTATTCATTTAAGCAGGGATTATTTGTTTTCGTCAGAAGAGAGAAAATTTCACGACGTCCCTTAAAACATTCTTCCATACCGGAAGTAAGAACGTCCTGGTCACCTGCCCTTCAGGGAATGGACAGTGATTAGACTGACTAATGCGCCGAGAAAGTTTGTTCTATTGCTTAGGTTGAAAAGCGTTCAGATTCAACGCCACAGTAATAATGCATGCGTGCTGAGTGGCGACAAGGGCGCATCATGCACAATATGCCAGTGCCGTAACGGTTTTTTCCGGGGGTAAGGTCTCGTGATTTTTTTTTCATTCAGAAATTATACCGGAGCAGCAGAGATCGGGGAAAACCGGGATAAGGTGCGTATTTTCAGGTCTGAAATAACTGCCATCTCCTTTGCGTACAGAAACCATTATCTTTATGAACAAAACACACCAGTTCTGGCAGTCATCACGGATGTCAACGCCAAGATTTATGAACGTTTTTCGCCATTTTTAATGTCCGCCATTTCATCATCACTGATTGGCGTTGCGTTTTTCATTCAGCCGGTAACTTTCTCCTTTTATATTCACTGTGGTTGAGTGGTGCAGCAACCGATCTAAGATCGCCTTTGCCTGTGCGTTATCACAGAACCTCTATCCCCAGTCTTCGAAGCCTTTGTTTGATGTCAGGATTATGCTCGCTTTTTCATACCGGCGATTCAGCAGGCGGAAGAACAGGCTGGCTTCCTCTCTGCTCATCGGCAGATAGCCTATTTCATCCAAGATTAATACCCGCGAATAGCTCAGCTGTTGTAGCTGACGATCCTGCCGGTTTTCCTGTTTCGCTTTCAACAGCATCACTACCAGACTGTCAAGCGGCATGAACAACATCCAGTGACCCGCATCAGCCGCTTTCACACCGAGGGCTAGGTGGGTTTTCCCCACGCCGGGAGGCCCAAACAGGATCACGTTCTCGCATCACTCAACGAACGCCAGACCGTCCTGCTCCCTGACGACCTTACGATCGATACTTGGCTGGAAGCTGAAGCCGAACTGCTCCTGCATTTTGACCCATAGTAGACGTACCTGTTTCCGCTGGGATTCCATTCCGCGCTGATGTCTGCCGTTCCATTCCTGCGGCATCGCCATACATAGGAACACCCGGTATTCGCTCATGGCTTCACGATACGGCAATTTCAGAGTAAAGCTGAATTCCGCCAGTCGCTGGTAATAGTCAACAGCCTGTTACTGAAATGCACGCGTGCTGGCAGCGTCCGCACTGAAAGCATTAGAAGCCCTGTATAAGAATAATTCACAATGCAACTCTCTTTGGATTAAATCAGGTAGGACACAGCCTCTACAGCGGTATCTGGTTCATAAAGATGGGGGAGACTACCTGGTACTGCATCCGTAGTTTCTCTGCCAGTTCACTTCTTCGATGCTGTATATACCGGTCTGACACCTGTGACAATGCTTCACGCCCTGATAATGGCCACCGCACCACGCACAGTACCAGGACAGCGTCATTACCGTTGCATCCAGTCCGTTGAGCATATTGCGCAGCTTCCTATGCCGGGCCTCGGCTTTTACTTCTGGGTCGAGATGAGCGCAGTTCATCAGCACATCCCGGGCCACGCTCTGCGTATCGTGTTCAAACCAGGCTGACTCTTCCGGCGCCCCGGCATGTAACACCAGACGGCAGCCACAGGAGTTACAGCTCCATATCTGCCCCGGTGTGCTAATGGCCTCACCGGCCGTGACAAAGTGACCCTGACGGTCATTTGCAAGGTAACATTTCAGCATGCGCATATCGTCACCTCCGGTACACAGACGACATCGTCAGTACGCTCTTCGCTGTTCTCACCAGTACGGCAGCTCAGGCAGTAGCGCTCACCATGGTAATTGCTGCCGCAGCCACTGCAGTACCAGTCATCCCGGTAAACCAGCCGGCCGGCATGCGGTACATAACATTTAAGTTGCCGGATATGACGGGTCTCCCCCGGCTCTGGTCTGACATACGGACAATGCTGTCGCCCGTTATATGTCAGCATCCCGGACCGGTGTTCAAACCATGGTCGTCCTGAGTCGTAATTAGGGTGATACTGCAGCGCACTGCCGCAAAGGTGGCAGGTGTAGCGGTCATACGGATACTGTTGTGCCGTTCTGGCTCCGGTGAGACGACCATTACCGTCAAGGGCTAGGAAAGATTTGGCATACATCGTTGTGCTCCTTACCGCCAGATGACACGCAGGCGTAAGCCGTCCCGGTATGGGCAACGTGGCAGGAGATGAATGGCGGGTCAGTTATGCGTTAGCGGAAGATAATTCGTTGTATTTAGTCTCTGCAGATCACCACGATTATGGTTGTGCAGATGTAACGGGGCTTCGAAAACAAACGGGGCAGGCTTGGCACCACAATACTGCCTCCGGCAATGGGGACACTTCCAGTGTGCAGGGATGTTCTGTGGTTTAGTACGGCGTTGTTTTTCCATTCAGATATTCCCTCTGCTCAGACGCCACGGGAATCAGTAATGCGCTGACGCATCCAGGATTCCACCTCGCTTTTGAACCAGCGGGAACTGCGCCCTAATTTAATCGGTTTCGGGAACAACCCGTCGCCAATCAGTTTATAGAACCACTTGTCCGTCATTCCGGTGTACGTGGTGATGAAGGCCATGTCGATTAGTGGGTCTTCGGAATTAAATAATGGCTGCGCTGCCGGTGTTGTGACGGTCATTCTGTCTCTCCCTCTGAGTAATGCATGACGGGAGATTCCCGGCGTGGTTGAATTCAGTGGCACGCCGGTACTCCCTCAGAGGATAAGGAAACCGTGTAAAAATTTACCGGTCTGGTCCATCGCATGCTCCCGGGGAAAGCAGACCAAGGCGGAATGCTGTGGTCGCCCGAATGACACACAGAACAACGTTTATTACCATAATAATGGCGATCGCAGAGCAGACAATGCCACTAGCTTGCAGACGTCTTAGGTCTACTTTCTCGCCTTACGGGAATATCTGCATCGGTGCAGTGTTCCAGACTCTCCGGCGTCATATGCAAAGGGTCATGAAGAAAATACGCGCTCAGGTATCGCGAAACGCCACAAACGAGCAGGGGACACTGGCAATACAGGCAGCGATACTGGTCTGAGGGATATTGTCTGGCGCTCTCAGCACTGATGAAATGCCCCTTCCCGGTCAGGGCAACCGTCATTCTGGTGCTCATTAATACCTCCATTTCCATATCAGCAGCGTATATTCAGGAACCATGCAATATCGTGGGTGAGCTGATCATGTGTGCTATCGGACGGAGTGAATAACAGCTTGAAATGAAGATAAATGGCTCCATCTCTGTGATCCCTTTATCTCCAGGACACAGACAATGCATATTGACACATTGATACAACGCTTGCGGGAAGCGCTTCCAGCGATTAACAGTGAGGCACAAGCTAAGTCATTTCTGCAAAACTTTGAACTCTCCGATCAGATGGCACTGGTGACGGCCTACTACATCGGAAATAAACATCTGCATGAAAATGAATTAATGCCTGATACAGGCCGATTGCACCGGACCCTGCATGACCATATTGAACATTCAGAGTACGCAGACATCATTCACAAAAAGCGTTTCGCGATCAGCGATGCAATGAATTCTTTTCTGCGTTGCACTACGCAACAGCAGCGAAATGCTTTCTGAGAGGTGTGAGAAGGCCAGGCAGGGAAAATTCCTGCCTGCCCATACATCAACCAGAGGTGAATGCTGGCTGCCTGGGACGACCAGCAGATGGCCGGGCAGGAACCTCGTTGCAGTAATGCCAGCAAAGCCCCTCTTTTTGCTCTGCCTTCGCCAGATAGCTCAGGATATAGCGAATATTGGCAATGCTCGCCGCATCGTTATACCGGACCGGAATGCTGATGTCCGCTACATAGGATTCTTTTTTCTCACAACGATATAAATGCCCTTCCCCCTTTGTAATCCAGGCCCACGCGGCATTCGCTTTTTCAGCCCAGACAAAAGGTTTCTGAGTAATATGCCCGTCAAGCCATAAAACGGCATGCACATGAAAGCCATGGTCCTGGGTCCATTCCATTACACAGAAATATCCAACGACAGCAGGGTGCTTCTCCATCTCGGCCATTAATACACGGACCTCGTATTCCATTGTTCTGGGGGTACTGTTCATATACCGATAAGAGTCTCTGCGATAGCATAAGTCAACGCGTAATGCACACAGGCAGGAATATCGGTTAATCATCATATCGATATGATGATTAATATGTGATAGGAGATACCAGTCCATTGTGTAACGAGGAATTGACGGAGGGGTAATCATCATGGCTAAATCTCATGGTATAGGTTATTAGCAGAACGACGTTTCTTATCCCAGAAGCCTCCCGGGCTACTGGGTGTAATATTAGTGAAATGTGTATAAACTTACTGAGAGGAATGACGGTTACGCTAAACGGGAGGTTATCTACCGACAGGACAGAAATGAGACTGTTGAAATGACGGGTCAGGATCAGATTTGAAGAGATTTCATCTTGTTGGTTTACCTCGTGTTTACGGGGGATTGTGTTTATGGAGTACTTGTTAATTATTTTAATTAACCCAAATTAATTTTCGTTAATCAAAAGACTGAAACTACGTTGTAAACTAAAACGCAGAAACCAGCTGATGCCAGCCGGGTTTATCACGTCAGTGAAAGACTTATACCAAAATCATGTACAGGGTAAGGTCGTAAAGACGGAGGGGATCCAACTCATTTCTGTTGATGCTGGCATGTGATTGTATGGAGCCCCGGAGTGATGTAGATAAGGGGAATGCGCATTTAGAAAGCCGTGAGATACTCACAAAGGAGCCCACTAGAGCTACAGAGGGTTTTTGGGGTGTTTTTTCTTGTATACCGTACGCCCTGAGTACACGCAGAGGATAAATGCATCACCTGAATAACACTTGACAATCACGCGTATAGCCACTTTAATTACCACTAATAGTAACTACTTAGTGGTGGTTTTATGGCTATACGGGACAGTGATCCTGTGCTGGGAAGTTTTCCTACTCTGGGAATGACACATTTAAAGGCTTGCTTGTATTATTTACTGATTAATCACCCTGAACTTTCCAATTGCTTTAGGCCTTTCCTGATTTATCCCAACAAAGATATGGAGAAAATGCCTGTCGGTATTAAGGCCGATGAGAAATACATTCATACCGGTTCGCTGAGAGACTCACTCCACAACGCAATTAAATCGCTCGGCATGTCCGACGACAAAAAAAAGAACCTCTTCAGAGACATGTATCGGTCAGCAGATATTCTTACACTGACAAAAAAGGATTTAACATGGCTTATCGAGGATAAAAGAGCGTGTTACTGGCTTTGGTTGCATCTGCTGCATGACAATATCTTTGCGCTGGATAATGAGAACATATCTTTGCTGAAAACAGTCTTCACCATAATAAATGATAATGTTTACCCTTCAGAAGATGAACGTCTCAATATGGTCATGGAGTGTTTTCATTCGGTTATTATGCCTGTTGAAGATAAAAAACACCTCCTCATTTATTTTAAGAAACTTTGGAATGATTTTATTGCTAAACAGCCTAGCATCAGGTGGATAGACCAGAAAAACAAAGAGATGGGAGAGTTTTTGTGGCGCTATCTCAAAAAAGACGGTGAACTGATGCTTGCGCTTCCGTATTATTTCACCATGCCTCATACAGACAATGAAAGCTGCACGTCATTTATAGCAGCCCTAGATTATTGTTCGCTTCCTGAAAGTAACAGAAAACTGTTTATAATCAGAGCGCAGAAAGCCTGGCATCAGCACAAACTCAGAGAGAAACAAAAGAGAGAAAAACGTAAGCCAATCAATATCAGCATTTCTGATGATGCAAAGCGCAAGCTGGCCAATCTGGCGAAAAAAAACAGTACCACAATGGGGGTAATGATTGAACGACTGATAATCAATGCGCATGATTCTGATTAGAAAAACACAAATGAAATAAATACAGATATATATCACCTTACCGACAACCATCCGGCGTTGTCGATAAGGAGGATAGTCTGGATATTACTGTATTACAGCATCTCTTTGAGGGGATGTATGCCCTGGCGGTGGAAGGTACCGCCGTCACGGACTCTGCCATAGTACTGGCAGACAGTTACCTGCAGAACGAAACGAGTCGCGTGGATGCGGCTGAATCACTTGTGCTGTACGAGTCCCTGAAAGCCTGCGGCTCCGGCTTTTCCTGCGGGCTCGCCGGAGGTGCTCTGCTGCCACTGACCGTCACCGCCGATGTCTGCTCTTCGCTGTTCATTCAGATGCGGCTGTGTGCCGCCGTTGCCATCATCGGAGGCCATGACACAGTAGATCCACGGGTACGCCTGCTTTGCTGGGGCGCGCTGGCCGGGGATGCCTGCTCGGATGCCATCAGTGGCATCATCACCCGGTTATTGACCCGCACACTGAGCCTGCCTCAGGCCGAGATCGCTCTGCTGACGGTGGTTCGCGACGCGTTACTGCTGAAAAGCAGCCACGTGTTACTCAGGGAAAGCCTGCTGCTCCCGTTACTGGGCGGGGTAATCAACGGTGGTGCCGCCTGGCTCGTCACCCGCCTGACGGGGCAACTCGCCATCCGTTTGTTTATTCCACCGGTAACTCCGCCCTGCACAGCATAATCTTCTGTATTTCATTTTCGGACATCACCTGTCCGTCATTACTCGTATAACACGCTGATTTTCCTGACACATCGGCCATGTCCTTACAGGCGGGTTTGTTATCGTTTTACCCTGACGATACAGACCTGAATGGAGGGGTAATGGCCGTTTATCGCGAAGATGCTGACCTGCGGTTTCTGGGGTGTTGTGATAATGAGGACCTGGATTTACTGGTCAGTCTCATTACCCATGACCCAAGGGATAAAACCCTGCGCTGGACGGAAACGCTGTCCAGCAGCGACAACTACAAACGTTTTCACCCGGCGCACCGTAATTACTGGCAGGAGATTGCCGCTGAAATCCAGACCTTTGGTGCCAGCAGTATTGCCAGTATGTTCAGGGGCGGGCAAGGCGTGTTGTACCGGGAAGTGTTATGCGATGTCTGTGACCATACTGGCGTGAAATACAAAAAAGAGGAGGCAACCGAAACCATCGAGCTCTCCCTGCTGATGAAGATGCTCGAAAAAAGCCTCAGCGAAATGTCCCCGGCTGAGCTGCGGGAGTTTGCTGACAGCATGGGCACGGAACTGTCCGCGCCAACGGTGCCGCTGATACTGATGGCGATACAGACTGCAGTCCGGTCTTCTGGTTTTGCAGCCTATCGTCTGTCGGTCGTGATGCTCAGTACGCTTGCGAAGGTTGTACTGGGGCGCACGCTCCCCATCGTGACTTATCTGACCCTGACCCGCTCTATCAGCGTACTGGCCGGGCCGGTTGGTATCGCCCTGAGCACCGGCTGGCTGATTGCCGATATGGCAGGCCCGGCACGGCGGGTTACGGTTCCGGCCTGCCTGCTGGTTTCTTGTCTGCGTCAGCAGTATCTGTACAAATCAATGTAATCAACGGAAACCCTTCACTATGTCTGCGGAAGAAAAACAGCACGATCGCATGGCATCACGGCTGGCGATCATCATCAGTCGCCTGCTGATGGGGGAACGGTTGTCAGTTAGTGGGTTGTCTCAGGAGTTTCATATCTCGGAGCGCACTCTGCGCCGGGATTTTCGTGAACGCCTGAGCTGCCTCGAACTGACATACCAGCAGGGTTGCTGGTCATTGGCCCACCAGCATGAAGGCCTGCGCACCAACCGGCATATTCAGCACTTTGCACGAGTAACCCGCACGGAGCAGCTGTTCCCGGCGATGGATAACCGTCTGATATCGGTTCTGACTGACAGCTCCGTAGAGCCACCTTTTATCGTCTGGCAGTCTCCACCGGAGCGCAAGCCCGGTCCCTTCGGCAGTTTCTGGCGTATCACACAGGCCATTCTGGAGCGAACTCTGCTGGATCTGACCGCAGAAGGGCAGCAGTACCGCTGGTTCGCACCTTATCGCCTGATTTATTTCGAGAACGGCTGGTATCTGGTCGGAGAGTACGCCCGACAACTGCAGGTCTTTCTGCTGGAAAGCATTACCGATATCTGCCTGACGCCGAGGCAGTTTCTGCGCAGAAAACACATCGATGCCCTGACCGACGACCCACATTTCATTCACTCACTGCCGCACTTCCAGTACATCCGCACGGTACTGGCAGAAACGGAAAATTAAGGATAATCATGAAAAAAATCGCATTTTTGCTGGCGCTGCTTTCTTCAGCGCAGGCCAGCGCAGCCGTAAACCAGTGGACCCGTACCTGGGTTCAGGGCGTTATGGAATACCGCATACAGGGGAAAAATGGCGCTGAACTGCTTCTGACCTGCTCGCCGGAGGACAATGCGTTCGTCCAGTACACATCACCCGATGGCAAAACGCTCACCAGCGGCAATGATGATGGGAGCAGCGTTCAGGCACAAACCGACAGCGGCGACATCTTTCTGATTAACGACACTCTGTCTGATGCCGGGGGGAGTAACTTCGAAGCCTTCTGGGACGCTGCCCGTCGGTCACACCGAATTCATATCACCGCGACCGGCCTGACCTCCACAACTTTCACCTTCAGCAATGCCGCCCGGACCCTGCCTGCGTTTGAAAAATCAGGCTGTCTGACCCGCATGTAAACCTTTACAACGCTAGAAAATATAAGGAAAAAATAATGAAAACAGCAATTAGCGCTCTTGCCATTCCCTTGATGATTACCTCTCTGGCGCATGCCGCAGAGGCTCCGGTCAGGATTGGTCTTGAGCAGGTCAGGAACCCGTACTATCCGAATCTGCATCAGCAGCGTGTTCATGTTCAGTCACTGGCTGACAGCATCACCATTAAGGATATTGTCGTTAACCGGGGGAACTGCCCGATTCAGAAGATGCCCACCGTCTACGCAGGCAGTAAGCCGGTCCCGCTGGTACCGTCAACGCTGTCTTACGGCAAAGAGATTGCCGTCTACATTAAAGGCCCGTGCAGTGTGGCAGAGATTAACATCATCACCAGTCAGGGGGACTGGCTGATGAAGTACTGATTTCGATTGAACAATATCTGGTCTGACAACTGATTGTCAGACCCTGTTGTGCTATCAATCGTAATATCAAAGAAATCAGGTATTAATACTGCGTATTAATAGCCATTATAAACCCCTCCCCCGTAAGGTCCCTCCCCTTCTGAAGGATTCGCCATACTATATATCTCATTATGTTAGCGTCCTGCCACTGCTTGTCTGACTGCTTTGTGCTGTGAGTTCAATGGGTCGATGCAACGCTATCCTTAATCAAGGGGGACGTTGCCATGAAACGAAGAACTCGGATTAACTACACGCCAGAGCAGAAGGCAATTATCTGGGACAGATATAAGCAAGGTGATTCTCTACATGATATCGCCAGAATGTTCGACAGATATCATTCTTCCATTATGCCCACTATCCACCAGACAGGCGGCTACCGTCCTCCCGTGCGAAAACGGCACCGATTAGCGCTTTCGCTTGATGAAAGAGAGGAGATATCCAGAGGGCTGGTAGCAAAACTCAGTATCAGGGACATCGCCGCCAAATTATCAAGAGCGCCCTCAACGATTAGCCGCGAGGTCAGGAGGCACGGTGGTGCAAAACAATACCGTGCAGCAAAAGCCGATGCTACTGCGTGGGAAAATGCGCTGAGACCAAAACCTTGCAAGATAATTGAAAGCCCCGCATTGTGTAAAATCATTGCAGAGAAGATGCATCAGGACTGGTCGCCGGAACAGATCGCCGGTTGGCTGAAACGCTGTTATCCGGATAATCAGGAAATGCATGTGTCACACGAAACGATTTATAAAACGCTTTTTATACAAACCCGGGGAGCATTAAAAAAAGAATTGCAGCAATGCCTCAGAAGCGGAAGAGCAGTGCGTAGATCCAGGGCGTCATCGCTTAAAGGGAAAGGATTAGGGTCAATCCCGCACACGGTACCTATCAGCGAAAGGCCACCAGAGGCCGCTGACAGAGCCATTCCAGGTCACTGGGAAGGTGACCTGATTCAGGGCTCGAAAAACTTCTATATCATCACCCTCGTAGAACGTCATTCCCGTTTTGTTATGCTGGCGAAGATCAGAGACAACAAGACCATAACAGTTATATCTGCACTCATCAGACAAGCACGGGAATTACCTGCTGAGCTTTATAAAACATTAACCTGGGATCGTGGCGCTGAAATGACCAGCCACACACGATTTACTGTAGCGACAGACATTCAGATTTATTTTTGTGATCCTCAATCTCCCTGGCAACGTGGCTCAAATGAAAATACGAACAGATTGCTCAGACAATATTATCCAAATGGAACTGACTTATCGGTTCACAGCCAGCAAAGACTTAACAGTGTTGCCAGACAGCTCAACGAAAGGCCGAGAAAGACGCTAGACTATGAATCACCTGCAGAACGGTTCAATAAGTGTGTTGCGTCCATCAGTTGAACTCACAGCTCATAACAGACATTAGCTAGTTTTGCTTTCATCGACGACAAAGATTTTTCCCCTATTATCCCAGCAACATCCAATCCATGCAGAAAGGCCGCACTTCTTTACGGGAAGTGCGGCCTGTCTGCGTTTATGCCGTTAGCCACAAAGGAGTTTTACTATGAAATTAGCCAGCCGCTTCGGACAGATTAACCAGATACGCCGCGACCGTCCATTGACAAAAGACGAGTTGATGACCCATGTACCCAGTGTATTTGGTACCGACAAGCACGAATCCCGCTCGGACCGCTACACCTATATTCCGACCATCACATTGCTTGATAGCCTGAAGCAGGAAGGTTTCGAGCCGTTCTTTGCCTGCCAGACCCGAGTGCGCGACCAGAGCAAGCGCGAGCATACCAAACACATGTTGCGCCTGCGCCGCGAAGGCCAGATTACCGGCAAACAGGTACCGGAAATCATTCTGCTTAACAGCCATGACGGCTCCAGCTCATACCAGATGTTGCCGGGGCTATTTCGTGCAGTCTGCCAGAACGGGCTGATTTGCGGTGAGAGTTTTGGCGAGGTGCGCGTGCCGCATAAAGGCAACGTCGTGGAGAAAGTCATTGAAGGGGCTTACGAAGTACTGGGGATATTTGACTGGGTGGAAGAGAAGCGCGATGCCATGCAGTCGCTGTTACTCCCGCCTCCGGCACAACAGGCTTTTGCCAGAGCCGCGCTGACGTACCGCTTTGGTGAAGAGCACCAGCCGGTCACTGCGGCACAGATATTAACGCCCCGCCGCCATGAAGACCGTCAGGACGACCTGTGGTCAGTTTTCAATCGTTGCCAGGAGAACCTGCTGAAAGGGGGTCTGCCCGGACGCACTGCGAAGGGAAAACGCAGCCACACCCGCGCGGTTAATGGCATAGACGGCGACGTTAAGCTCAACCGCGCCCTCTGGGTGATGGCGGAAGAACTGCAGCAGGCGCTGAGCTGATGCCACCGCTGCCTGATAACGCTCACCAGGCCCTCCCATATCCGAGCCCCCTGGAGAACAATCCCGGCTGCCGCTCCATCTCTGACGACGACCTCTGCGCCTGGTGCTCTCACCTTCTTTATCGTCCCGGTGAACTCAGCCTGTGCAGCTTAAGCCTCCCGGAGGGGCACTGGCCATCACGCTGTGATGAGGATGGCTATGCGCAGTCCTGTCCGTCACTCCGGCTGAATCGACATCCCCAACCCGATAAATAAACAAGGAAAAACTAACATGACCAACACGATTAACCTTAACGATACACTCCCGTTACCACCGCAACCTGCCAGTTCTTCGCCAGCGCTGACCGCCACCCGCGTACAGGACGAGCAGCGCATCAGCTTCTGGCCGCAGCATTTTGGCAACATACCGCAGTGGATAATTCTTGAGCCGACTGTCTTCGCATGGATGGACCGCTTCTGCACGGACTACCACGGCGGCATCTGGAATTTTTACACCCTCAGCAACGGCGGCGCGCTTATGACCCCGGAAACGGAGAGCGATGAACTCTGGTCGCTGTTCAATCCCCTGAACGGCAACGGCGGTGAGCTCAGCGGCGAAGCTGCCGGGATAGCCGTCTGCCTGATGACTTACAGCCACCACGCCATGCGCACCGAATGCGATGCCATGACGGAGCACTACTACCTCCTGCGGGACTACGCGCTGAACCACGCGGAGTGTAACGCCATTATGCACATCATTGACTGAGGTCAAAATTATGGAACAACAACTCCCGCTGTTTGCCTGTGAACTTGCCCCCACAGAACAGCAGACGGTCAGGACGGCGCTGACCCTGCTGGAGCGACAGTTACGTGAACCCGGGGCGTCATTCACCTCCAGCCATGCCGTCCGTGACTGGCTGCGCCTGCAGCTTGCCACACTGGAGCGCGAAGAATTTACCGCGCTATTTCTCGATAACCAGCACCGGCTTATTGCGCACGACACGTTGTTCACCGGCACCATCAACCATACGCAGGTACATCCAAGAGAAGTGGTGAAGGCTGCGCTGAAACATAACGCTGCCGCCATTCTCGTGGCGCACAGCCACCCGTCTGGTCTCGCTGAACCCAGCGACGCAGACAGACGGATCACCGAACGCCTGAAACAGGCACTGGACCTGGTTGATATTCGCCTGCTGGACCATCTGGTGGTCGGCGGGATGGATATTGTCTCTTTTGCCGAACGCGGCTGGCTGTAAGGAGAATAGCGATGAAAATCATCAGCAAACGCTAGGCAATGACGATTTACCGTCAGCATCCTCATTCCCGCCTGTTTCGCTTCTGTACCGGGAAATACCAGTGGTCAGGCAGTATCTGCCACTATGCCGGCCGGGAAGTACAGGATATCGCAGGCGTGCTGGCCGTATTCGCTGAGCGTCGTCAGGACCGCAATGGCCCGTATGTCGTATTGCGTAGCGTTACCCTGAATTAACGCACAGTTAAGGATTACTTCAATGCAGAACACAACACCTGTAGTAAACCATGATATTTCTGAGCCCTGGTGGGGACTTAAACCTACCGTCAGGCCGTGCTTTGGCGTACGGCTGGTACAGGAAGGCAACCGGCTGCATTATCTGGCTGACCGGGCCAGTTTCACCGGAACATTCAGCAATGAGGATTTACGCCATCTCGATCAGTCGTTTCCGGTACTTCTCAAACAGCTCGAGTTAATGCTGGTTTCCGGTGAACTCAATCCACGCCATCAGCACCGCGTCACGCTGTATGCAAAAGGTCTGACCCTCGACGCAGATACCCTCGGCAGTTGCGGTTATGTCTATATTGCGATTTTCCCGACCCCACCTGAAGCACAGCCCGGAGACTAATAGCCATGCCGCACGCCTGTAAAATCAGCGAGGTTATTGAACTGTTGCAACAGCATCAACATGACGACTTCGTATTATGTTCACTCTGGTACGAAGACGATGTACACAATGTGGATGACTCTGTTACGACAAAAGCGGCCAGAGCGGCATTACGCCATGCTGCCAGCCATCACGACGCAGAACAGAGTATTAACTGGTTCACACTGGAGGCCGCACCTGACGCCATCCGACAGTAAGTGCTTTCCCTGAAAAACACCGTAACTCACCGGCCACCGTCATCGTAATACGTCCCCTGTCACCAGCGCCTTATTTAACAGAGATCACCTTTATGCAAACCTTACCCACCATCCCGACGCGGAAGGCACAGTCACGCCCGACGCCCGTTGAAATCTGGCAGCAACTTCTTACGTATCTGCTGGAAAGGCATTACGGCCTTTCGCTTAACGACACACAGTTTGGCAACGACGGTGTCATTCAGCAGCATATTGACGCCGGGATTTCACTGGCAGATGCACTCAATTTTCTCGTTGAAAAATCTGAACTGGTACGAATTGATCGCCCTGGTTTCTCCATTCAACATCAGTCTCCGTTCATCAGCGCTATTGACATACTCCGGGCCAGAAAACCCACCGGCATGATGCAACGTACTGGATATAAAGCGGTGACTTGCGCCATCAGTGGACGGTCTTCCGGAGGGCCACAATGAAACTGTCCCTTACAGTGGAAGCCGATGCTGTCAACGTACAGGCCCTAAACATGGGCCGGATCGCCGTTGATATCGACGGTATTGAACTGGCCAATCTAATAGATGTGGTCTGTGATAACGGTTACTCGCTTCGTATTGCTGATACCCCCGGAAAGCTGGTCGTGGAAGATCCGCTTCCGACCATAGCCCGCGTTAACGGTATCCAGTGCAGTACCGCGCACATCACCGAAGCCGATAACACTCTGCTGTTTACCCTTTCACACCAGAACGAAGACTTTGGCGACAGCGAGTGGATCCTGTACACGGGGTCGGGCTATCTGCTCCACCTGGGGGCGTGGTCATTTCCGGTGTTGCGGCTAAAACGCCTGGGTTTGTCAAAATCCCTTCGTCGTCTGGTGGTAACTCTTATGCGTCGTTACGCCATCGGCATTGTTCATTTTGATGCCTGTGGCGAAGTGCTGCCAGGCTTTACCACCTTTGACTGGTAACTCAACATCAGTCACAACAAGGAGTTCTTATGCCAGAATTAACCACTGAGGTCGTCTCAACATTCTGACTGGCTGGCTGCAGGACAATATTGATTGTGGCAGCGAGATTATCTTCGATAACGACGAAGACAACACTGACTCAGCAGCCCTGCTGCCCTGGATTGAACAGGCATTACAGGACGTTCGCGATCTCCGCCATCTGCAGCTTCTGCAACAGGCCAGAACAGATTAGCCCCGAGCCAGACTTATCACACGCACATAAGCGCCAGTCCTCACCGACTGGCGCTTTGCTTTTATATAGAGGACAGAAATGATGTCACAACTGACTCTCACCGACCCCGAAGTACTAACCGACCATACCGACGTGATTTGCTCCACCAGTATTGAGCGCATTGTTACCGGACGTAATGCCGCACTGGCGGAGATTGAAACGTTGATACAGCAGCTTGACGATATTTCAATGCTGACCCGCAGTATCGGGGGGAAAACCGCTCTGGACTGGGCCATGAAGCAGGACTTCCGCTGCGGCGGCTGGTTGATGGAAAAAAGAGAAACAGCAATGAAGGCCATTACCCGCAATCTAGATCGCAGCATATGGCGAGAGCTGATGAAGAAGTCCGGGATACTCTCACTAATGGATGCCAAGGCCCGTAACCAGTGGTACAACAGCTTGGAGAAGGATGATATTCCGGCTATCAGCGAAGAGAATATTCTCAACACATTCGAGCAGCTGCATCTTAGTAAAGGTGACGTATTTGAACGCGGGGCGATAAATGTGTTTAAAGGTCTGAGCTGGGACTACAAGAGTAACAGCCCGTGTAAGTTTGGGAAAAAGATCATCGTTACAGGGCTGGTGAAATATGATCTTTGGGGATTTGGGCTTAGCTGGGGATGGCAACGTGATCGTCTGGCGGATCTTGAACGCATGCTGATGAGCCTAGACGGAAAGCCTGTTCCTGACAATCGAGCTGATGTTACCCATCGTCTCGGCGATCATATCCATGAAAACAGGCACAGTAATCACTATGAGGATGAGATGTTTGCAATCAAATATTTTCAGAAGGGAACAGCGCACATCGTATTCAAGAGACCTGAACTAGTCGATAAACTGAACGATACCATCGCCCGACACTATCTAGGGGCTTTGCCCAATAAACTCTAAGGAGCCAGGTTATGGTATCATTTTCAAACGCTGATGGTGCTCACTACGATTCCGTAAACAGCCAGGTTACCGTGCAATCCAAAACACTTCAGATGGACGTAAAAATTCCCCTTCAACTTTCTAGTTTTGACTTACTACAGATGGGGGCCTTATTGGGGGCACATGAATTAATCGAACAAACTAAATTATATTATTATCAATAAATTAAAACGAAAATTCGAAGTCTGCAGGGGACACTTTACCCTCCCGCTTTTTCCAGCACATTCGTCTGTCTACCGCCAGAATTCACTGAGCAGAAGAATCCTGTTTTATTTGAGCGTAACGCGTTGCCAGCTGTTTAAGACGCAACTCCAGTTGAGTCTTTTCTGCTTCAGGAAGCGCATCTCCTGCTGGATGCTGTGACAGGCGCCTGAGTTGTTCTTCAGCCGGTATCGTCTGGTTAAATGACTGTATAGTCGAAAAAACTACCGATTTAAGCTCGCTTACCGTGATGTATTTTCCTTTTTGCTCGTCCAGACTACTCAGCCGATGACTCAGTTGCTGAAGCGTCATCATTCCCTGATACCAGCTGTTCATTGCGTCGACAGGTAACGCTGCCGCGTTAAATTTTTGCTGCCACTGCATTGTGAGCGGTTTCGCCTCCTCCGGCCATAATGTCTGGAGCTGCTTTAACAGCTGAAGGCTGTAGGAAAGATTCCAGTCAGGAGGCAGTTTATCCAGGCGGGCAAGCTGCTGCTGCGTGTCTGTGATAAACGTGGACGGTAAAGTACCTCGCAGTGTTAACGCGTCTTGCTGCACAGGCGTGAGCACTTCAGGTAACGGAGCCAGCATCGCGAGGGAAAGTGGCAAGGCCATCTCTCCGGGAGGTCCAAAGGAGAGATCGATAGAATGCAGAGGTCTTTTCTCCGGCAGCGGCCAGTGATGAAGAGTTGCATATTGCATTATTTCTGTAGCAGCTTTTTGAGCCGCTCCCAACAGCCAAACGTATTCCAGACTCTGCTTATCGGGCTGAACATATTCGAATAACATATCTAACTCATTGTTAAGCTTACCCTCTTCCAGTGGCATCGTACGAGTTATGCCAGCGATAACAGGCAATGAATGCTGATGAGCATAAGCAGATGACGTAAGGAGCTGAGCAGAAATAAACTCACTTGACTGCCCGCTGCGCCGATGAGGCCAGTCCTGAAGACAAATCATTAATACCAGCCCATCAAAATTCTTTTCATCATAGAAAGAATCTAGAGTCTTCATGGAATAGATTAAATTGGGAATGAGATCCCATTGTTGAGAAATTAACTCAATGCGTTTTTCATCAATCCTATCTGGCGACTGGTAAACATAAACAGAGTGCAGGGAATAACGATATCCGGGATGTTGTAACTCCAGCTTTCTGTCTGTTTCCTTCATAAAATCTTGAAAGCTATGCTGGGAGTTGAATAATGGGCGAGCTTTTTTAGGAAATGCAGGAACCTTTTCCAACTCGTCCAGTAGTGCCTCCATTCCTTTCTCTTCCGGAGAAAACAAAACATTACCAACCACGGCAAGCTGCTGTCGACTCCAGTTGCGCCATTCAGCTTTGGTTTGTTCTCTTTCGAAATCCCAGGCCCGACTAGCTTCGACAGACTGCTCGTAGCGATTAAACAGCACCCCGAATAAGCATAACCAAATCAACAATGCGGGGAGAGCACCGTAGAAGAGAACTTCAGCATAAGTTGCCTTATTCCAGATCCATAAGCTGGAAATAGCCCCCACTATCAACATCAGTACCAATACTATTATCCAGAACCAGAACTTTGGTGGTGGAAGAGATTTTTTATCAGGAATATCAGGTATAGGCCATGCCATAGTAAAACTCGATATTTGTATGTGTTATTAAAGACTAAAAAAGAAATTAAAAAATCATGCACAACGATCCAGATTAACTGAATGTCATGCCATTCATTAAAAAATCAAATAAAATATTAACCATACGTTATTTTAGAGCTAGCGCTGTAGCGCTTCATTTTTCAGAGTAAGCCATTCTTTTCTGTAAGTTATTTTGAGAATATACACGAGAAGCTTATGCTTACACTTTTCGGCAAAACCGTTTTATTTCTATAGTCGCAAATATCAATCCATAACGCTTTTTTTTTCAAACCCACTCCATACCGAAGGTGCTGGGATCATAAGATTCGTGAAAAAAATGGGGCAACTTATTCAAATAAAAGCTCTTCAATTATAGTAACAGGGAAATTTTTCGCCATTGAGGAAATGTATTTGAAATCAACTTTGTTATCTAAAAATGTACCTGATAGTGCGCCACATAAATCGAAGTAAACTAGTTTATATTCCACGTTGTAAACTTCTCATTTTCCTTCAACGGACTGCCTGCCGCTCAGTACGGATCTCTGCCCTGCTCATTACTTGACTGCCAGTGAACATTAGATTCCTTTTTCTTTGCAATCTCTATCGTTTAATAATTTCAGGCTAATTTTGATATCCTTATTTTCAATTTCGGAAATTCGTAATGGATGACCATCTTTATCCAGACGTCCATAATAATCTTTATTTTCAGCAGTTATTTTATAGCATTGCCCATCAGGGCTTGAACCCGAGAATGGATTAACTATCTGAATGTTTTTATTACGTTCAACGGTGACCGCTTTCGTTTGACAAGCAGTAATGAAAATCAGAGACATCAGGCCGGCAAGCAATAAGCCACATTGAGATTTATCCTTCATTAATCATTCCTTTTTATCTTCTACCTTAGAGGGATGCATTGTTTTAATTTTTTCAGTGGCGATGTTTTTTCTAATTCCCCATACCTTCCTTAGGCCTTAGAATAGCTATCCGGAATACCAGGGATAAATTTCGCGTGACATGGGCAGGAACTAAAGCTATCGAGTGACCCCGCCAGAACCGAGCCTCCATCGAATGTATCTGCAACTCCGCCTAAGATTTTGTATGTTCCCGGGTGCTTACCGCAGTTAACCATATCTCCTTCTCTTGCAGCAGAAACGCCATACCATTGAAATGTTGGATCGCCGGTAAGGATCTTCCCACCACAGGTGGTGCTATCACCGACTCGTAAAAAGTAACCGACACTCATTGCGCATCCTCTATTTTCAAATATTGTGAATGTATACGGAAAGCATGACTAATTTTACCAGCGCTACTTATAACGAAGGGAATTCACTAGCCTGTCCCAGATTTCAATCATCTGCGCTTCGCTGTAGCGCGTTTTTTATACTCACTGCCGAACCCAATGTTAAGATTCGGCTTATCCGGTGTGGCATCGCGCTCATTAGCATAAAGCATAAAATTATAGAATGTGTTCTTTTCATCTTTTCCCGTTGCCGGATTTATGATGATTTGGGCACCACCAAATAGCCATGACTCCGCCGGAATACCGTTCGGTGAGAGTGCCACTTTCTTTATGGTGTACTGATTTGATGTTTTAAGTGCCTCATTAATTTGCGCACCACGGTTAAACAGGGTGTCTCCCGAACCCTTAATTGTGTTATCCATATCGACACCAAAAACAAAATCATTATTTTCATACCGAAATGTGAGACTTTCTTTATGCTTTCCGCCATCATCCCGGATAAACCCATTCGG
Source organism: Enterobacter sp. UPMP2060 (assembly GCF_053709655.1). Classification (NCBI taxonomy): domain Bacteria; kingdom Pseudomonadati; phylum Pseudomonadota; class Gammaproteobacteria; order Enterobacterales; family Enterobacteriaceae; genus Enterobacter; species Enterobacter sp. UPMP2060. Next base: position 189,758 of record NZ_JBSKJQ010000002.1, on the reverse strand, counting down.
TATACACACACCTTTAGCAGATGGAATATCCTCATCTTTTCTGCCGCTTAACCGTGATATCAAAGACTGCATGGCCGCCAGCTTGGCTGGCTTCTCATTCATTTGAGCCTCGGTAAAACCAGCTTTAGTGTATGTTTTTTTCTTTCACTATATTTAGGACTGGATAAATCAACTATTTCCGTCGTAATAATAAAAGCTGTTGCATTTACAAATACATGTGACTCTAAAACTCTTCCGAGGTCATCTTCTCCTGAAATATTTCTGTCAAAAATAACCCCCTTACCATCAGGCAACTCAATTTTTTCTTTTATAAACGGTGCATTTACAGACTCATTTTCATGCTTATTTATAGCATCACGCAGTTCCTGCTCTCTTAATTGCACCCGCTGTTTAAATGCAGGCGGATAGAGAGGTTTACTTTCAATTTTAAAATCATCGATAAAAATCATATCGTGAAGCCGGTTGTTAAACGACTCGGGAACGTCAATCACATAGCGCCCGATGCACTGTGGTTTGGTTTGCGCAAACAAAGTATTTATCACTGGACTGTCCTTCTGCACTGGCGTGGTTGCCGTAGCCTGGGCAATGAAAAATATACTGCCCGCCATAAGAGATAGCGCTGTAAGCTGCCGAATCGCATTCATGGGATAGGGATCTCCTGAACCATTTTCACAATGGCCCTTAGGGTAAACTGCAGGGCTGGCCTGTCTTTAATATCCTTCAGGCTGCTGACGTCGTAGGCTCCCTGATGGTCAACGCCGGTTGCCATAACACTTTTGATTTCGCTGTTGCGGCATATGGCACTCAGCGACTCCACTGGCACCGTGCCATCACCCGGCGTTTTTGACGAGGTGACCACATAAAGCTGGGAACGATTAAATGGCAGGGGGATGTCCCGATAGTTGTTGGGTAGCCTATTGTCATTTTCATGCATATTTTTCGGATAGGTGATAGAGGTTTTCCGCCACGCTAAAGTACCGTCGGAGTCGATTTTATGGCCGTAAAAAGCGTAAGTATTAGGGTGATAGCCTTTACTATCCATTAGAGAAATAAACTTGCGGACAGGCTTATCAACTAAACGTACATAGTTAGTCCAGTTACTCTGATTAACTGCCTCATCCTTATCGATAATGTCGGATTCATACAGACGGTACCAGAGAGTTTTATTCAGATATATTTCACCGAAAGGATCGCGGGTCTGCGGCAGTTTTACATCACAACCGTCTTCGCCAGCCCCTTCCACGGTCAGCCAGGGAGCCCCGGCAAGGTATTTCGCCGAGGGCAAGAGCTGAAGCGGTGCGGGAGCCCTGGCCAGGACCGGCATCAGCTCTTCTGCCGTATTGCCCAGCACGGCCCCGGCCATGCCTTCCTGTTTCGCGCCAACCTTCATGCGGCGGTACGCCGCCGGTGAGCCAAGGTCGGGGATCACCCCATGCACTATCCCCAAAATTTTATCTTTTGCTCCGCTGACCTGGGACGCGTAGCGCGCCACCAGCCCGCCCATGGAATGGGTGACGATAATAACTTTTTCCTGCCCGGGAGGAAAAGGCATGCCGTGGCCGCAGTGATTTTTATAGAGCCTTATCGTCCTGTCGATAAAGGCGACCAGCCCTTCCGCCGAGGTTTTATTATCCTGCAGCCAGTTATAGCCATAAACGTGAACCGGGAATAAAAAGTTCTGAAAATGGTTCAGTTCTTCCTGGGTCAGGACAGATTCACCGGTAATTTCGGCATCTTTTCCCCCAGACAGAGATTTGCCGACCAGCTGGCTTAGTACCCCCTTTTTATCAGGCGCTGATTTGCCGTAGTTAACAAGATCCTGCTGCCAGTCATCCAACAGCGCACCTTGTAAAACACTTAAAAACTTACCGTAGCTGAAGGATAAAACCTCCCCCCAGCCCCGCTCCCGGCGGGTTGTAAATAATTTCCCATCATCGGAAATCGGAGAATAGATGGTCTGGTTAATATCCCCACGGTCATCCACCTTTGTGGTGTCGGGATTAAGCAACTCTCTTCGTTCAGTACCATCCTTGCGTGCCCATTTAAGAAATACTCCTCCCAAACTATCGCCACGCCAGATATCATTTTCCTTTCCTTCGTCAGTACCCATCAAATTAGTCCCCATCATCCCAGGCAGGAAGATAACGGGGATCGCTTTGACAGGCGGCTGAAGCAAAACGGCTTTAGCATTCTCTGATTTTTTTTGATTCTGTATGCCGGGCCAGTAGACCTTTCCACTGTCATCCCATTCTGGTTTTATACGGGTCATAGAGAGGCTGCTGTTATTACCTGTGGTATTTTCATTCGCCATAAATTCCGTCCTTTTTCCGTTCAGGAAAATACTTTTCAGAAAGACATTCGGGGCAATCAACCTTGTGCTTTCCCTGAAGATATATTCCGAAATAACAGAGCGCCTTATGTTTTATCCAGCAAAGAGGCGTTGAGAGAATCGACATTTACATTATTCTGCACCGCTGTGGTCCCTGAAGCGAAGGTCGCTAAACTTTGCTGCGTGCCATCCCCGCCTGTTAAACCCAGCTTCAGACCGGCCACCGGCGAGTCATCCGATAACCTTCTGACTTCAGGCGTTATGGCAAAATCAGTGTTTTCCCAGCTCTGCATTGCCTGGCTTATACTCTGTCCACCAAACTTCTGCCACACCGCCCCGCGCTCGATGATTTTGTCCGGCGCCGCACACTCCACCGTTCCGTCCGCTATCCGGATATAACCGCCTCCGCTGGTGAGAATAATTTCCTGCTTCGCGCTGATGACCAGCCTGCCTTCGCTGCTGCTGATGCGGATATCTGAGCAGCCACCTGCTCTGGCGTGAAATCTTTCATGCTCTGGAAAGTCAGCTGAACATTTTCCTCACCACCATCATCAGAGAGCGTATTTTTAACGGTTAGATTAAGTTTTGGGGAGTATTCAGAAAGAACACTGTCGAAATTATTTTTCGTGATGTTAACTTTCTCACGCTCAGATATTTGAGCAGACTCTTGCCCATTACTGAAATCACCCGCAACCAGTAATTTCAGCGGTAATTCCATTTTCTTGCTTGCCCCGCCTGTATGCAGGTCAAGCTTCAGGTTAATACGTGCCTTAGGCACCTCATTCTGAAAACTGTCAGCCATCTCATCATCCCTCTTTTTTTTTGCTACGCCAACTTCACGGTATCGTTCTTGATGCGCAATATTAGAATAATGATCGATGCAAAATCAAATACACAGATCATTTATCCGCAATGAGAAATTTATTAAGAATTTTCCACTAAGATATTATTACGGATTATCCGTTCAGCTCAGGGAAAGACACTGCTTTTTTCACACAAAGCGAATATTTGCACCGTAAAAAGGATCGCAGCCAGAGAGATGCTAATAAAACCATCTTGTTTTGATTTGCATCACAACATGATATTAAAAAAAGATGAAGGAACGGCAACAGGTTATTGCAAGCAGATAAATGACAGAGGTTAATGAATGAAGAAGAGTGACGAATTGATTGATAACATGAATAATAAATAAGAATTTTCACAAAGAAAATTCTTATTTATTATTCGAAGGAAAATAAAATGTAGATGCGGGTCCGAAAATAAACACTGCTGCTCTTTTGTCGGCCCACTCCTCCTTGCGCAAAGACTTCAGTTCTCCCCTCAGGCATGAGAACTGCTCTCCCTTCTGGAGTTTATACAGTGTAAAATCAAACACCTCCCGGATCGCCGCTTTTTTAATCAAAAACGAGTAATAGCACATATCGTATAACGGTGCTACATTACGCCGCCCGCCCAAATCAGCAGTGGCCAGGCAACGCCGCCGTAAAGTTCGGTAAAGCCTGCAACCATCACCTTGAAGAACGGTCTTATCGGCACGTCGTATCGCAAACTCTGCGCTACCTTTACAGGCTTCACATAGGTTCTACTATTTTGTCTCAATCCAAATTTCAACGTGCGTTTTTACACCCGCGTTACTGGTTTACATGGTTTGGCCTTGGCGTACTCTGGTTGCTGGTTCAACTTCCGTACCCTGTCCTGCGCTTGCTGGGGTCAAAACTGGGCAGCGCTTCCCGCGTTTTCCTGAAACGTCGCGAATCCATCGCGCGTAAAAATATTGAGCTTTGTTTTCCGCAGTACAATGCAGAGGAGCGTGAGAAACTCATCGCTGAAAACTTCAAGTCTATCGGCATGGCGCTGCTTGAAACCGGCATGGCATGGTTTTGGCCAGATGAACGTGTCCGCAAATGGTTTGACGTGGAAGGCCTGGATAACCTTAAACGCGCGCAGATGCAAAAACGCGGCGTGATGGTCGTCGGCGTTCACTTTATGTCGCTGGAGCTGGGCGGCCGCGTGATGGGGCTTTGCCAGCCAATGATGGCAACCTACAGACCGCACAACAGTGCGCTTATGGAATGGGTGCAGACGCGAGGCCGTATGCGTTCCAATAAGGCGATGATCAGCCGTAATAACCTGCGCGGTATGGTCGGTGCTCTCAAGAAAGGAGAGGCCGTCTGGTTTGCCCCCGATCAGGATTATGGACGTAAAGGCAGCAGCTTTGCGCCTTTCTTTGCGGTGAAAGACGTTGCTACGACTAACGGCACCTTTGTCATTTCGCGTCTGTCTGGTGCCTCTATGCTGACCGTGACGATGGTGAGAAAAGCAGATAAGTCAGGCTACCGCCTGCACATCTCCCCTGAAATGGCTAACTATCCGGAAAACGAGTGCGAAGCGGCCGCGTTTATCAATAAAGTCATCGAAACTGAAATCATGCGCGCGCCAGAGCAGTATCTGTGGATGCATCGTCGTTTCAAAACCCGCCCTCTTGGCGAAGCCTCGCTCTATATTTAGCCCTTCATGAAGGTTAGTTTCGCTAAGAAACTAACCTTTTCAATCACCTGTCTTCCCGCTGAGTAACTATCTTTTAATGCGTCGCCCAAAGTGAATTTATTGCGAAGTGAAATCAAACTGTCGCCGTTCCACGACACTCGTAAGTGACGGAAATTATTTAAAAAAATCCCTCTTGTCACCCCTCATTTTTAAGCGTACATTAGCGCCGTCTGGCAACAGGAAAGCACAGAATTCTGAGCTGGAGTTAACGGCATAACGGGAAAATTCTCATTTCCGTTTTGACCGGATTTCAGTTCTCTATAATCAGGTGGACTCTGTTTTTAAATGCGTACCACAAGATACGCGGAGCGATGAAACGTGAAATATTTCTTTATGGGCATTTCGGTGATTGTTTTAGTCTGGGCCGGAACCTTTGCCCTGATGATCTAGTGAAGAACATGCAGTCAAAAAAACAGGAGCCATCGGCTCCTGTTTTTTTATGTCATGACGACGCGGGATGTTCAGCGACGCTCTTTGAGGTCAGAAGGCCGTCGGCCCGGAACATACTCTTAATACCCCTCACCGCCTGACGAATACGGTCGCTGTTTTCAATCAGGGCAAATCGCACATGGGTGTCGCCATAATCACCGAATCCAATGCCAGGCGAGACACACACCTTTGCATCCTGAAGCAGCTTTTTAGCAAACTCCAGCGATCCCATCGCCGCATAGGGCTCTGGAATTTTTGCCCAGACGTACATAGACGCCTTCGGCATTTCCACCATCCAGCCCGCTTCATGCAACCCTTTTACCAGCACGTCGCGGCGGCGCTTATACTGGGCGGCAATCTCGTGGACGCACTGCTGGTCGCCTTCCAGGGCAGCGATAGCGGCGACCTGCAGCGGCGTGAAGGTACCGTAGTCGTGGTAACTCTTAATGCGCGCCAGGGCACTCACCAGCGTTTTGTTACCCACCATAAAGCCAATACGCCAGCCCGCCATGTTGTAGCTTTTCGACAGGGTAAAGAACTCTACCGCCACATCACGCGCGCCCGGGACCTGCATAATCGACGGGGCTTTCCAGCCGTCATAGACGATATCTGCATAGGCTAAATCGTGAACCACCAGCACGTCATAACGCTTGGCCAGCGCGACAACTTTCTCGAAGAAATCAAGCTCCACGCACTGCGCCGTTGGGTTCGACGGGAAACCGAGGATCATCATCTTGGGTTTCGGGTAGCTTTCGCGAATCGCGCGTTCCAGTTCGTTAAAGAAATCGACACCTTCCACCAGCGGCACAGAACGGACCTGCGCACCGGCAATCACCGCGCCGTAGATATGGATCGGGTAGCTTGGATTAGGCACCAGCACCGTGTCGCCATGATCCAGCGTGGCCAGCATCAGGTGTGCCAGCCCCTCTTTCGAGCCGATGGTGACAATCGCTTCACTTTCCGGATCGATATCAACCTGATAGCGATCCTGATACCAGCGCGAGATCGCGCGACGTAACCTGGGAATACCGCGAGAGGTCGAGTAGCCGTGCGTATCCGGGCGCTGGGCAACCGTGCAGAGCTTTTCAACGATATGCGGTGGCGTTGGGCCGTCAGGGTTACCCATGCTGAAATCGATAATATCTTCGCCGCGCCGACGCGCAGCCATTTTCAGTTCAGCAGTGATATTGAAAACATAAGGGGGGAGACGATCGATACGCGTAAAACGGCGTTCAGGACTGAATTCAGCCATAGATTCCTCAGATTAACGTTAGCGCCCGGACCGTCCGAGCGACGCTGCCACCGATGTGGCATGACTAGAAAATAACCTGAAAAAAATCATGCTGTCGAGAGGGAAATAAAAAAAAAGCGATCGACTAAAAACCGGAACTCGGCTGCGCCTAAAAGCGGAAGCCCCTGTTTCGGGAACGGCTGTCTGATAGCTGTTATTTAACAGGATGATATCAAACCAGTTACCTGACGATGCGCCGGTAAGAAAAAAACAGGACGCCTCGGTCATCGCCAGATAATCCCCTTTCAAAATTATGGTTTTTCCTCATTTGATAAACCTGACGGATAGCTGGTCAATACGCGCCAGGTTTTTTATCATGGTTCTTTCCCGTTTTCCCAGGTCTACTCGTGCACGAAATATTCACTATGCTGCTGGCGGTTTTTGACCGTGCGGCATTAATGCTGATTTGCCTGTTCTTCCTCATTCGCATTCGCCTGTTTCGCGAGCTGCTGCACAAATCAGCCCACTCGCCAAAAGAGCTGCTGGCCGTTACCGCCATCTTTTCGCTGTTCGCCCTGTTCAGCACCTGGTCCGGCGTGCCGGTAGAGGGTTCGCTGGTTAACGTGCGCATTATCGCCGTCATGTCCGGCGGGATTTTGTTTGGTCCGTGGGTGGGCGTTATCACCGGCCTGATTGCCGGGACGCACCGCTATCTGATTGATATCGGTGGCGTAACGGCGGTGCCGTGCTTTATCACCAGCATTATCGCCGGGGTGCTTTCCGGCTGGATCAGCCGCAAAATCCCGAAAAAACAGCGCTGGCGCGCCGGGATCGTCGCAGGCATGGTGTGCGAAACGCTGACCATGATCCTGGTCGTCGTCTGGGCTCCCACCACCGAGTTGGGGCTGGATATCGTCTCGAAAATCGGTATTCCGATGATCCTGGGCAGCGTGTGCATCGGTTTTATCGTGCTGCTGGTGCAAAGCGTTGAAGGGGAAAAAGAGGCCAGCGCCGCCCGTCAGGCCAAGCTGGCGCTGGATATCGCCAACAAAACGCTGCCTCTCTTCCGCCACGTTAACGCGGAATCGTTGCGTCAGGTCTGCGAGATCATTCGCCATGACATCCACGCTGACGCCGTCGCCATCACCAATATTGACCACGTGCTGGCCTACGTTGGCGTCGGGGAGCACAACTATCGCGACAACGATGACACCATAAGCCCGACCACCAGACAGGCGATTAACTACGGTAAAATCATTATTAAAAACAATGATGAAGCCCACCGAACGCCGGAAATCCACTCGATGCTGGTCATCCCGCTGTGGGAGAAAGGCGTCGTGACGGGCACGCTGAAAATTTATTACTGCCACGCGCATCAGATCACCTCGACGCTGCAGGAGATGGCCATCGGCCTGTCGCAGATTATCTCCACCCAGCTTGAGGTTTCGCGGGCGGAACAGCTGCGCGAGATGGCAAATAAGGCAGAACTGCGCGCGCTGCAGAGTAAAATTAATCCCCATTTCCTGTTTAACGCGCTGAACGCTATCTCCTCGTCCATTCGCCTTAATCCGGACACCGCGCGCCAGCTGATTTTTAACCTGTCGCGCTATCTGCGCTACAACATCGAGCTGAAAGATGACGAGCAGATCGACATCAAAAAAGAGCTTTATCAGATCAAGGACTACATCGCGATTGAGCAGGCGCGCTTTGGCGATAAGCTCACGGTCATTTACGATATTGATGAAGAGGTCAACTGCGAGATCCCGAGCCTGCTTATCCAGCCGCTGGTTGAAAACGCGATTGTTCACGGTATTCAGCCCTGTAAAGGCAAAGGCGTCGTCACCATTAGCGTCACCGAAAGCGGCAACCGGGTGCGGATTGCCGTGCGCGATACCGGCCACGGGATTGATCCAAAAGTCATTGAGCGTGTGGAGTCTAACGAGATGCCGGGGAATAAAATCGGTCTGCTGAACGTGCACCACCGGGTCAAGCTGCTTTACGGCGACGGTCTGCATATTCAACGTCTTGAGCCGGGCACCGAAATTGCTTTTTACGTCCCGAATGAGCGCTCGCGCGCGCATACGACGACATCACTGTTGCCCCAGGTGGAGTAACCCATGAAAGTTATCATCGTAGAAGATGAATTCCTGGCTCAGCAGGAGCTCACCTGGCTTATCAAAACCCACAGCCAGATGGAGATTGTAGGCACGTTTGATGATGGTCTGGACGTACTGAAATTTTTGCAGCATAACCGGGTCGATGCGATTTTCCTGGATATCAATATCCCGTCGCTGGATGGCGTATTGCTGGCGCAAAACATCAATCAGTTTGCCCATAAGCCGTTTATCGTTTTCGTTACCGCCTGGAAAGAGCACGCCGTAGAGGCCTTCGAGCTGGAGGCGTTTGACTATATTCTTAAGCCTTATCAGGAGTCGCGGATTGTCAGCATGCTGCAAAAGCTGGAGGCCGCATGGCAGCAGCAGACCGCTCCCGCTAGCGCCACCCCAACGGTACGCGAAAACGACACCATTAATCTGGTCAAAGACGAGCGCATCATCGTGACGCCGGTCAACGATATCTATTACGCCGAAGCGCACGAAAAGATGACATTTGTCTATACGCGGCGGGAATCGTACGTGATGGCGATGAACATTACCGAATTCTGCAGCAAGCTCCCGGCTGCCCACTTTTTCCGCTGCCACCGGTCGTTTTGCGTGAATTTAAATAAGATCCGCGAGATCGAACCGTGGTTTAACAACACCTACATTTTGCGTCTGAAGGATCTGGATTTTCAGGTGCCGGTAAGCCGCAGCAAGGTGAAAGAGTTTCGTCAGCTGATGCACCTGTAAAGAAAAGGCCCTCTCCTGCGGGAGAGGGCTCTGCATCAGAGGATTTGACCGAGAACCTGACGCAGATGGGCCCCGGAACCCAGCAGTCCCGGGTTATCATGCACGATCAGATAAACCGGAATGTCCTGCACGTAGCTTCTGAAGCGCCCTTTATCTTCAAACCCGCCGCGGAAGCCCGAGGCTTTAAAGAAGTCGAGGAAGCGCGGTACGATCCCGCCCGCGATATAGACCCCACCGAAGGTGCCCAGCGTCAGCGCCAGGTTGCCGCCGAAACGTCCCATGATCACGCAGAACAGCGACAGGGCACGACGGCAGTCAATGCAGCTGTCCGCCAGCGCGCGTTCGGTGACGTCTTTCGGCTGCAGGTTTTCCGGCAGACGACCGTCTGATTTCACAATCGCGCGGTACAGATTCACCAGCCCCGGACCTGAAAGGACGCGCTCGGCGGAGACGTGGCCGATCTCAGCGCGTAACTCTTCAAGGATAATGCCCTCTTCTTCGCTGTTTGGCGCAAAGTCTACGTGGCCGCCTTCACCCGGCAGGCTCACCCAGCGTTGAGCAACATGCACCAGATGCGACACGCCGAGGCCGGTACCGGCCCCATACACCGCAATCGGCTTGCCTTCGACCGGTTCAGCGCCGCCAAACTGGATCAGATGCTCTGGCTTCAGCATTGGGATCGCCATGGACACCGCGGTGAAATCATTGATGATTTCAAGATGCGAAAAACCGAGTTTTTTTTTCATCTCGGCGATGGAGAATGCCCAGGTATGGTTGGTCATTGCGACCCAGTCGCCGGTTATCGGGCAGGCAATCGCGATGCAGCCGTCTTCAACGCTCACCTGATGCTCTTCCAGATAGACGCGGACAACGGCCTCAAGGCTTGGATAATCCAGCCCGGAATAGGTTTTCGCCCGGGAAATCTCACCGCTACTAACATCGCACAATGCGAGGCGCGCGTTCGTGCCGCCCACATCACCTACCAAAGCATACTTTGTCATTCTTCTACTGCTCCGCTAAAGTCAGAATAAATCTTTGGGACACTGTAAATTCAAGGCGTGATAACAACAACGGCCATAAGGTGAATGCCCATGGATTATCGATCTTCGTCACAGAATAACTTTACCGTTTCAGCACCTTTTGCACTATTGCCATAAAGCTTAATGTGCAAAGTAACGTAATACCGTTTTGTACAAGGAAATCATCATGCTCCACCCGCGAGCCAGAACCATGCTGTTGCTGGCAATTCCGGCGCTAATTATTGGCGTGGCTTCAAGTCTGGTGCTCATTGTCGTGATGAAAGTCGCGTCGGTGCTGCAAGCCATGTTGTGGACAGCGCTTCCGACAAAACTGGGGGTCAATGCTGATTCCCCTGCCTGGATCGTTGTGATGCTGACGTTAACCGGTATTGCGGTAGGCCTGGTGATCCGTTTCAGTCCCGGCCATGCCGGCCCCGATCCGGCGCAGGAACCGCTGATTGGCGCCCCGGTTCCCCCTTCGGCACTGCCCGGACTGCTCATTGCGTTGATTATCGGTCTGGCCGGCGGCGTCAGCCTGGGGCCGGAGCATCCGATTATGGCGGTGAATATTGGCCTGGCGGTTTTCCTCGGTTCACGCATTTTGCCCCGCGTCGGCGCGCTGGACTGGACCATCCTCGCCTCCGCAGGCACCATCGGGGCACTTTTCGGCACGCCCGTCGCTGCCGCACTGATCTTTTCTCAGACGCTCAGCGGCAATAACGACGTCCCGATGTGGGATAAACTCTTTGCTCCGCTGATGGCAGCAGCCGCCGGCGCGCTGACGACCAGCCTGTTTTTCCATCCCCACTTCTCACTCACCCTCCCCCACTATGGGCAAATGCAGATAGCCGATATTTTCAGCGGCGCCATCGTCGTCGCGATCGCCATCGCGCTGGGAATGGTAGCGGTATGGTGTCTTCCTCGCCTGCACCGGCTGATGCATAAACTCAAACACCCGGTGTTAGTTCTGGGGGCTGGTGGTTTGATCCTCGGTATTTTAGGGGCAATCGGCGGGACGGTGACGTTGTTCAAAGGTCTGGATGAGATGCAGCAGCTGGCCTTCAGCCAGGTGTTTAGCGTCTCCGACTATCTGCTGTTTGCCGTGATTAAGCTGGCCGCGCTGGTGGTGGCTGCAGCCTGCGGTTTTCGCGGTGGACGCATCTTCCCGGTGGTCTTTGTCGGTGTAGCGCTGGGGCTGATGTTGCACGAACACGTCGATGCGGTGCCTGCGGCCATTACCGTCTCCTGCTCTATTCTGGGGCTGGTTCTGGTGGTCACGCGCGACGCCTGGCTCAGCCTGTTTATGGCGGCGGTAGTGGTACCCGATTCGACGCTTTTCCCCCTGCTCTGTATCGTGATGTTGCCCGCCTGGCTCCTGCTGGCGGGCAAACCGATGATGATGGCCTGGCGAAACGACAAGTAATCAGGCGCTATTGCGCGCTTCCAGCGCTTTAGTAATCGCCCCCAGCAGCGGCGGGATATCGGCTTTCGGCAGCATCACCTCAATTAGCGAGAGCCGCTCGTGGTGCGCCACTTTCTCAAGGACATCCGCCAGCTGCTCCGCTTCACTGACCCGCCAGCACTGGGCCTGAGGATCAAGGCTCAGGGCCTGCGGGATTTGCGTCCAGTTCCATAGCGCAATGTCGTTATATCGCTGTTCCGGCCCGTGAATCGCTCTTTCCACCGTGTACCCTTCGTTGTTAAGGACCAGAATGATCGGGTGTTGTTTATCCCGCAGCATCGAGCCAAGCTCCTGGATGGTGAGCTGCGCCGCGCCATCCCCCGTCAGCACAATCACGCGCCGGTTTGGGCAGGCGGTTTGCGCGCCAAACGCTGCGGCCAGGGTGTAGCCGATCGATCCCCACAGCGGCTGGACGATAAAATTCACATCAGCCGGAAGACGAAGGTCGATCGCGCCGAAGGCCGAGGTGCCTTGATCCGCAAGGATGATGTCTCCAGGGCGGATAAACGTTTGCAACGTTTTCCAGAAATTGTCCTGCGTCAGCGAGCCATCCGGCTGCGGATATTCCATCGCGCTTTGAGACGACGGTACCGGCGCATCGTGCACGTGCTGTTTACACAGCTCTACCAGCGTTTCGATTGCCTGAAGCATGGGGATGCCGGTAAACCAGACGTCACCGACGCGTGAGGCATGAGGCTGAACTTCAATTGTTTGTGACGGGGTTAGCTGATGCGTGAAGCCGGCGGTCAGGGTATCGGTAAATCGCGTCCCGATGCACAGCACCGTGTCTGCCCCTTCAATCGCCTCTTTTACCGCACCGGCGCTCGCCGAACCGCTGTAGGTGCCGTAAAAACCGGCGTGACGCTCGTCAAATATGCCTTTACCCATCAGCATGGTGGCGTGTGCCATCGGCACGTCCTTGACCCATTTCTGTAGGGCATGCTTCAGGCCATGGCGCAGGACAAGGAAATCGGCCAGCAGCGCAGTACGCTTGCTCATGGCCAGCCTGTTCTCAGCGGCATCCCGGAACGCCTTCAGGCAGGCGCTATCGGCATGCGCGTGTTTGAGAGTGAGAACGTTTACAGGAGGCGTGGCGGCTTTTTTTGCCACATCCGCAGGCAGCATCAGATAGCCGGGGCGACGCTCCCGGAGCATGGTAGTTAATACCCGGTCAATCTCATAACAGGCGTTTTGTTCGGTCAGGATCGCCTGTGCAACGGTGATCGGTTCGCTCATATGGTAAAAATGACGAAACTCACCGTCGCCCAGCGTATGGTGCAGCAGCTCCCCTCTTTGCTGTGACGCCGTACCCGGCGCGCCCACAATATGCAGTACCGGAACGTGCTCAGCGTAGCTGCCCGCAATGCCGTTCATCGCACTTAACTCTCCTACGCCAAATGTCGTCAGCAGCGCGGCAAAGCCCTTACATCGGGCGTATCCGTCCGCGGCATAGGAGGCGTTTAACTCGTTGGCACAGCCCACCCAACAGATATCCGGGCTGTCTATCACATGGTCGAGAAACTGCAGGTTATAGTCGCCCGGCACGCCAAACAGATGATCGGCTCCACAATCCGTAAGACGGTCCAGCAGGTAATCGGCGACGCAGTATGGGGTACGCATGAACAGGTATCCTTCTAATGTTGACCTCACCTTGAGTATTAAATAAGCGTGATGACTGTCCAGAATTGGCGATAAGAAGAGCATGGAAAGAATGCTTTACAAAAAAGGCTGCGCTATGCTGCTTTTTTTCGCGTTAATGTAAACGCATACACTGATTTTTTCTTCAGCGCCAGAGGTCATTAGAATGGGTTATCAGCCGGACAAAAATCGTTATCGGACAATGGAGTATCGTCGCTGCGGGCAAAGCGGACTCAGGTTGCCCGCCATCTCGCTTGGGCTGTGGCATAACTTTGGCGACACCACGCTTATCGAAAACAGCCGTCAACTTTTACAGCGCGCGTTCGATCTGGGCATTACGCATTTCGACCTTGCCAACAACTATGGCCCGCCACCGGGATCGGCCGAACGTAATTTCGGTCGTATTTTGCAGGAGGATTTCCTGCCCTGGCGCGATGAGCTGATCGTCTCTACCAAAGCAGGTTATACCATGTGGGATGGCCCTTACGGCGACTGGGGGTCACGCAAATATCTGCTGGCAAGCCTCGATCAGAGCCTGAAGCGCATGGGGCTGGAGTATGTGGATATCTTCTATCATCACCGTCCTGACCCACAAACGCCGCTGCTGGAAACCATGAAAGCGCTTGACCATGCGGTGCGCCAAGGAAAAGCCCTGTATGTCGGGTTATCCAACTACCCTGCAGAACTGGCCCGCAAGGCGATTGATATCCTTGACGATCTCGGTACGCCCTGCCTGATCCACCAGCCGAAATACTCCCTTTTTGAACGTGCGCCGGAAGAGGGACTGCTAAACGTGCTGCAGGAAAAAGGGGTCGGCTGCATTCCCTTCTCGCCGCTGGCCGGTGGACAACTGACTAACCGCTATCTCAACGGCATTCCGGCAGACTCACGCGCGGCAAGCGGCAGTCAGTTCCTGAACCCTGACCAGATCACCGAAGAGAAGCTGGAGAAGGTAAGAAAGCTGAACGCCATGGCGGAAGAGCGCGGTCAGAAGCTGTCGCAGATGGCGCTGGCCTGGGTATTACGCCATGAGAACGTGACGTCAGTGCTGATTGGGGCAAGTAAAACGGCCCAGATTGATGATGCCGTGGGGATGCTGGAAAACCGCCATTTCTCTGCGGAAGAACTTGTCCGTATTGACACGATTCTGAACAGCTCAAAATAGAATCACTTTTAGCAAAAAGTGCTCTCGCTCAGGAATTCGGAGTTGAGGCGATGAAACGAGGCTTTACCAACTCGTAATATTGCGTTAACAGGCCCTACAAGGGCCCCGATCGTGAAGGAGAAAGAGTATGTTCAGGTCACTGATTCTTGCAGCGGTATTACTGGCTTCAGCCCCGCTGATCGCCAATGCGGGCGAAATCACCCTGTTGCCATCAGTAAAATTACAAATTGGCGATCGTGACGACTACGGCAGATACTGGGACGGTGGCTACTGGCGCGACCGTGACTACTGGAACCGTCACTATGAGTGGCGCGGAGACCGCTGGTGGAAACATGATAACGGCAGACACCGCGGCTGGTATAAAGACAACGCGTATGAGCGCGGCTACCGTGAAGGCTGGAACGATCGTGACGACCGTCGCGGCGGCTGGGATCGCGGCGGGAAAGGACGCGGCCACGGTCATGGCCACGGTCACCATTAATGCAAAAAGGAGCCTCCCGGCTCCTTTTTCTTTTAGAGCCCCAATGCGGTGCCAATAAGCAGCCACAGGTTCAGTGCCACTACCACCACCACGATTGCCCACCCGGTCCGTTTCACCAGCGTTGAGTTAACCAGTTCGCCCATCAGGGTTTTGTTGCTGGTAAAGATCAGCAGCGGCACCAGCGCCAGCGCGATACCAAAGCTCAGCAGCACCTGGCTCATGACCAGAATTCTCGTAGGATCAAGCCCCATCAGAATCACGATAAATGACGGGAGCATGGTGACGGAGCGACGAACCCACAGCGGAATATGGAAGCGGACAAACCCCTGCATCACCACCTGGCCTGCCAGCGTGCCCACCACCGTAGAAGAGAGACCGGCAGCCACCAGGCTGAGACCAAATATCGTGGCGGCAGCATGGCTCAGTAAGGGCTCCAGCGTGAGATAGGCCTGGTCGAGATCGGCAATACCGGTGTGGCCGTTAAAGTGGAAAGCGGCGGCTGCGGTAGCCATCATCGCCAGATTGACAAACCCCGCGATGGTCATGGCAATCGCCACGTCCCATTTGGTGGCGGAGTAACGCTCTTTGCGCGTCCCACCGTGGAGATGCTGGGTCAGCGAGGAGTGCAGGTAAATCACATGCGGCATGATGGTCGCCCCCAATACCCCGGCGGCCAGGAACACCGCTTCCGAGGTTGGCAGGCTTGGTATTGCCATACCTTTACCGAGCTGCACCAGATTCGGCTGTGAGAAAATCAGCTCGACGATATAGGCCGCCGCGACAAACAGCAGCAGACCGCCGATAACCTTCTCCAGCGGCTTTTGACCCCGACGCTGCAGCATCAGGATCAGGAAAGTGGCAATCCCGGTCAGTACCGCCCCCTGCAACAGCGACACGCCCAGAATCAGCTTAAAGCCGATCGCTGCGCCGATAAATTCAGCGAGGTCAGTGGCCATGGCGATGATTTCCGCCTGGACCCAGTAGAGCCAGACGGCCGGACGCGGATAATGGTCGCGAATTTGCTCTGCCAGGTTTTTACCTGTGGCAATCCCCAGCTTTGCGGAGAGCATCTGAATTAGCATCGCCATCAGGTTAGCCCAGACGACCACCCACAGCAGCTTATAGCCGAAGCTGGCCCCGGCCTGAATATTGGTCGCAAAGTTACCTGGATCGATATAGCCAATGGCAGCGATGAACGCAGGTCCCATTAATGCGAACCGCAACTTGCGCGCGGCTCTGCCACTGCTACCCTCTACGCGACTGTTTGTCATTTCTGCCTCTGAAATATAGCCTTTGCTATGTTTAATGCTATCAAAATGAGAATGATTATCAAGATCATTTGTGATGTTTACAGTGATTTCTCTGATAGCTTTGAACGATAGACGGGCGGGTAAGTGGGGCGATCTAACAGAAACTAAAATCGCGCGCGCTTTTGTGAAGACTAGCACACAAACTTAACTTTTCACTCATTTACCTAACATAACAAAAATGTATTGTGGATCACTATTTTTGAGACTCGTCACAGGATGTAACTATAGTGTGTCCTCGATCTCGTTTTCTTTTCGCTTGTTACATAGAATGTGCACGAAAATTAAACCTGCCTCATATTTGGAGCAAATATGGACCGCGTCCTTCATTTTGTCCTGGCACTTGTTGTCGTTACTGCACTTGCATTGCTGGTCAGCACAGACCGCAAAAAAATTCGTATCCGTTATGTTGTCCAGCTGCTGGTCATTGAAGTTTTACTTGCGTGGTTCTTCCTGAACTCCAATGTAGGCCTCGGCTTCGTGAAAGGCTTCTCCGAAATGTTCGAAAAACTGCTCGGATTCGCCAATGAAGGGACCAACTTTGTCTTCGGTAAAATGAACGACGAAGGTCTGGCGTTCTTCTTCCTGAAGGTTCTCTGCCCTATCGTCTTCATCTCCGCGCTGATCGGTATCCTGCAGCACATCCGCGTTCTGCCGTTCGTTATTCGTGGAATTGGTTTCCTGTTATCCAAAGTGAACGGCATGGGCAAGCTGGAATCCTTCAACGCCGTCAGTTCCCTGATCCTCGGTCAGTCTGAGAACTTCATCGCGTATAAAGATATTCTCGGCAAAATGTCCCGCAACCGCATGTACACCATGGCGGCAACCGCAATGTCTACCGTTTCCATGTCTATTGTGGGCGCGTATATGACCATGCTGGAGCCAAAGTATGTTGTTGCGGCGCTGGTTCTGAACATGTTCAGCACCTTTATCGTTCTGTCGCTGATCAACCCGTACCGCGTTGACGCAAGCGAAGAGAACATTCAGATGTCAAACCTGCACGAAGGCCAGAGCTTCTTCGAAATGCTGGGTGAGTACATTCTGGCGGGCTTCAAAGTAGCGATTATCGTTGCCGCCATGCTGATCGGCTTCATTGCGCTGATTTCTGCACTGAACGCCCTGTTCGCCGCGGTGCTGGGTATCTCCTTCCAGGGTATTCTGGGCTACATCTTCTACCCGGTTGCCTGGGTGATGGGTGTGCCGGCTCACGAAGCGCTGCAGGTGGGCAGTATCATGGCAACCAAACTGGTTTCTAACGAATTCGTTGCGATGATGGATCTGCAGAAAATTGCCAGCACGCTTTCTCCGCGCGCGGAAGGCATTCTGTCCGTGTTCCTGGTCTCCTTCGCGAACTTCTCGTCCATCGGGATTATCGCGGGCGCGATTAAAGGTCTGAACGAAGAACAGGGCAACGTGGTTTCTCGCTTTGGCCTGAAGCTGGTTTACGGCTCTACGCTGGTGAGCGTCCTGTCTGCTTCTATCGCGGCACTGGTACTCTAACGTTTAGCGTTAAACAAAAACCGGGAGCCTGGCTCCCGGTTTTTTTATGCCCGCAATTCTTCCAGCGGTTTGGGTTTGCCTATCAGGTAGCCCTGCAGGTAATCCACGCCGAAGCGAAGCAGCATCTCGCGCTGCGCCGGTGTTTCGACGTATTCCGCTACGACGCACAGCGATTTCGTCTTCGCCAGATTACACATCGACTGCACGATCATCGCATCCATATCATCGGTACAAATGTCTTTAATAAAGCAGCCGTCAATTTTAATGATGTCTGCCTGCAGGCGTCTGAGGCGCTCGTAGTTGGCGTAGCCGGTACCAAAATCATCTATGGCAATCCGGAAACCGTAATCCCGCAGTTGCTGAATATTGTGGATGCTGCTGCCTGAATTTGAGAAGGCCTGCTCTTCGGTAATCTCAATCACGACGGACTGAGGCGCAACGCCGTAGCGTTCAAAGAGCGCACAAATCTCGGACGCCACCTCTTTTTGCATCAGCGTAAGCGGCATCAGATTAACGGAGAAACGAGCGCCAGCCTGCGTTGAAGGGTGATCGCGCAGCCACAGCAGTAATTTCTCCATGACGCACATATCAAACCGGTGGCTAAGGTTGAACTGGGCAATCAACGGAATAAAGCGGTCAGGAGTGAAGATCTCGCCCTCGCTCTCCATACGCGCCAGAATTTCGTAGTAGCCGCTCCCGTCCGCCTTCTGGATCGGTTGCGCGTATAAATGGAACTGGCCCGCCTCCAGGGCATGCTTAATCCGCGCCAGCATCAGGACTCGCTCTGTCGTTTGCCCTGATGCCGCCTCGAGGCTATTCGTGAGCGCAAGCACGTTGTTTGCTGCTCCGCAGGATTGCTCGGCCAGCCAGCTCAGCTGCCCCAGCGTGTGGTGCAGTTTTTCGCCGTTTTCGACCATTCCCCAGGACGCACCGAATTCAATATCCAGCCCGGTGTTGTTCCAAAAAATCTTACGGCTGTTCAGTCGATCAACCATATGCTGGAGGCGCTCAGCGGTTCCCGGGCCCAGTAATACCAGCACAAGCTCGCTTCCGGGAAGCTGGAAGAGCGTCTCATCTTTTTGCAGGAGAGGCTGCAGCGACGTGGCGATCGTACGTTTGCAATGGACCCGCATCAGGATCCCATAATGGCGGCTCAAAAATTCCAGGTTATCCATACGCAGAATGCTCACTTTTGCATCCGGGTGAATCTCAAGATAATCCTCCAGCGCACGAATATTGGGCAATCCGGTCAGCGGATCGGTGAGCGCCCTCCCCTGCCAGCCCCGCTTAAGCCACTCGCTGCGCTGGTAAATGCGCGACATGTAAAGCAGACAGATCGCGAATGAGATAAGCACGGACAGAATAAAAGAGAGCGAATGGCCCGATTCCACCCCGTTAAGGAAATTGTAGTTGTAGGTCAACAGCAGGAGCGCAGATACAGCCCACAGCAGAGAAATCAACGCATAGGTCAGTCGGCTTATCGCTAAGGTAAAAAGAATAAAAATCAGCGGCATCAAATAGCCCGCAATGACGGGAGATTCAAAAGGACCACATAAAATGACGAGAATGAAACTTAATAGCACCAGCCAGGCAAAAATATATAATGAATTCTTGTGAAAAAACACGGGCTTCACGCTTCGTCGCCAGAAACTTATTGCATAACGGGGATTAATTATCATTCTTAACGGGTAATAGAACATCATGGTAAAAATCAATGCCGCGCATATCAGGCTTTGTATATCCACAACGTTATAAATTACCGTCCCTTCGCCGAAAAAGGTCGAAATTGTCACCGGAAAATCAAACAAATAGCCCGCCAAATACATCGACAGCTTAATCCCTATTGGCACCATAAAACCGAGCCAGAATATCCGCAATCCGATGTGCTTGTTAGGGATGGAGTAGCGCCAACGCTTACCCAGCATGATGCGCAGAAGGCCGCACGCCGCGAACAACGCAAAGGTCTGACAGAACAGTAATGCTGAATATTGTAGCGGGGCTAAATTTACATAGAATAAATTAGTGACAGTAAAACCTAACAAAATGGGAAGAATAGCCCTGCGCCCAAATAGCAGAATTACCGCCAGCATTACGCTTAAAGGTAACCATGCTAAATAAACGTCGTGACCATTAACAATTGCGCGGGGAGAGAGATAACGGGAGACAGGTACCGCAATCAGGCATAAAGCCAGAGCAATCATAAATATCTTTACATTATTGTAAGTTTTTCTATTCATTAACCTGGGCGTTATTTTCCGAGAGAATTATTGACCGGATGGATAATAGGTTTATTAATTGCGCGAATCAAGTTCAAGTCTATTTTTAGACTGGTTTATTGATGTCGATTGAGGTGAGGTACGGGAATACCTTCTTTTTGATAACAAAATACGGTGGCGAGTGTTACAAACACATAAAAAAAACCCTCGTCTTTCGACGAGGGTTTACAATTTTGGTGGAGCTAAGCGGGATCGAACCGCTGACCTCTTGCATGCCATGCAAGCGCTCTCCCAGCTGAGCTATAGCCCCACATGTGACTTTACTGACCGCAATCTGTTGGGTTCAGAGTTTGGTGGAGCTAAGCGGGATCGAACCGCTGACCTCTTGCATGCCATGCAAGCGCTCTCCCAGCTGAGCTATAGCCCCATCGTAAAGCTGTCATGTTGACGGGCGGCATAATATGAATTCCACCGCGGAGTGTCAACGGCAAAATCAATCCCAGCCATTCAATCGCCGAAAAATCATGCAAATGAATCACTTTGCGAGCCTGCTCGCAGTCAGGAGTTAAGCCTGTCACGTTTTCACGTAAAACGGTGCTATAAAATGAGCCGTTAATTAACCCCACTGATATTCAGGAAATTGCATGATCAAGGAACGAATGACGCCAGAAGAGTTAGCCCTCCTCACTGGCTATAGCCGCCAGACCATCAATAAATGGGTACGCAAAGAGGGTTGGATTACATCACCAAAACCAGGCGTCCAGGGCGGGAAAGCTCGCCTCGTACATGTGAACGAAAAAGTCCGTGACTTTATCCGCAGCGCACGTCGGGCAACTGAAACGTCCGAACTGCCAGAAGGCGTCAGTCATGATAGTTCGCTTCACACGCTGCTCCTGACGCTGGCCAATGAAATGACGCCGGAAGAGCAGAAGCAGATGACATCGCTGTTAATGCGGGAAGGGATTACCGGATTGTTGCAACGTTTAGGAATTCGCGATCAGAACTGATATGAAAAAATTACGCAGCAAAATGACCACGGAAGAGCTGGCGGAGAGTTTGGGCGTTGCCAGACAAACGGTTAATCGCTGGATACGCCAGCAGGGATGGAAAACCGAAGGCCTCAACGGCGTGAAGGGTGGTCGCGCGCGGCTCATTCATATTGATGCGCGCGTGAAGGAACATATTATGAGCCTTCCGGCGATCCGTAACCGTCAGGCGGTTTACCATCTCGCTGAGGTCACCGCTTCATACAGTGAACCCTCTTCAAACCTGTCTCCGGGCATTATTGAGACGCTGGAGAGTATGACTCAGCCAGAGCAGAGGCGTCTGGACGCCTTATTGAAACGCGAAGGCATACACGGCTTTCTGACGCGGCTCGGTCTCACGGAATAAAAGGCATAAAAAAAACGGCAGGGTAACCTGCCGTTTTTTATCTGAGGCCTAATTACTGCTGATTTTCACGTTCAGCGATAAAGTCCAGCGCCTTGTTAATACGCGCTACGCTGCGTGACTTGCCGATGGCGTGAACCGTCACATCCAGTGCCGGAGACTGACCCGCCCCGGTCACCGCAACGCGCAATGGCATGCCGACTTTACCCATACCGACTTCCAGCTCGTCTGCCGTCGCCTGAATGGCGTGATGCACATTCTCAGCGGTCCACTCGGTAAGGGCCGCCAGCTTGTCGCGCACCACTTCCAGCGGCTGACGCGCAACCGGACGGAGGTGTTTCTTCGCGGCGTCCGCGTCGAACTCTTCAAACTCTTCATAGAAGTAGCGGCAGCTTTCGGCAATCTCTTTCAGCGTTTTGCAGCGCTCGCCGAGGAGTTTCACCAGGTCCGCCAGCTCAGGGCCAGTGCGGGTATCAATATTTGCCTGCTCAATATGCCACTGCAGATACGTCGCCACATATTCTGGCTGCATGGTGTTGATGTAGTGATGGTTCAGCCACAGGAGCTTGTCGGTATTAAAGGCGCTCGCTGATTTGCTTACAGAGCTCAGAGAGAATAGTTCGATCATCTCTTCGCGACTGAAGATCTCCTGGTCACCGTGGGCCCAGCCCAGACGCACCAGATAGTTCAGCAGTGCTTCCGGCAGATAACCGTCGTCGCGATACTGCATAACGCTTACCGCACCGTGACGTTTAGACAGTTTTTTCCCGTCATCGCCGTTGATCATGGAGACGTGCGCATAAACTGGCACAGGGGCGTTCAGCGCCTTCAGGATGTTGATCTGACGTGGCGTATTGTTGATATGGTCTTCACCACGGACAACGTGAGTAATTTCCATATCCCAGTCGTCAACCACAACGCAGAAGTTGTAGGTTGGAGAACCGTCGGTACGACGGATGATCAGATCGTCCAGCTCCTGGTTGCTGAATTCAATTGGGCCACGGATCTGGTCGTCAAAGATCACCGAGCCCTCTTGCGGGTTAGCAAAACGCACCACGCAAGGCTCATCTGCAGCATGCTCGCTATGGTCGTGGCGGCAGCGGCCGTCATAACGCGGCTTTTCACCGTTCGCCATCTGCGCTTCACGCAGTTCATCCAGACGCTCTTTAGAGCAGTAGCACTTATACGCCGTGCCCGCGACCAGCATCTCATCAATGACAGCGTTATAGCGGTCAAAGCGTTTGGTCTGGAAGTAAGGACCTTCATCCCATTCCAGATTCAGCCAGTTCATCCCATCCATAATGGCTTCAATTGCTTCCGGCGTGGAGCGCTCAAGATCGGTGTCTTCAATACGCAGCACGAACTCACCTTTGTTGTGGCGTGCGAAAAGCCAGGAATAGAGAGCGGTACGTGCACCACCGACGTGCAGATAGCCTGTCGGGCTCGGCGCGAAGCGAGTTTTGATTTTCATGAAATGGCCTTACGTTATAAAGATGCCGGCAATCGGCAAATCCTGGGGAAAAAACGATGGGCAATATTCTATCACTGTGGGGGGATTCCTCAATGTTGATCCCTTTATCGTGACCGAGTTTGCGATTTTTGTTTAGAAATCATGCGTCATTGCCCGTTTCGCGATCGTTTTGTTTAATTTTACGACGAACGAATAAAAACTTTAGAAAATGCGTTGACTCATTTTCAACTCTCCCTATAATGCGACTCCACACAGCGGGGGTGATTAGCTCAGTTGGTAGAGCATCTCCTTTACACGGAGGGGGTCGGCGGTTCGAGCCCGTCATCACCCACCATCTACTTCGGTAGGCCCGCAGTGTAGATAAGAATTGAGATTGGGCGATTAGCTCAGTTGGTAGAGCATCTCCTTTACACGGAGGGGGTCGGCGGTTCGAGCCCGTCATCGCCCACCATTCTCACCTTATCGCACCAGTTCCGAAATGGGCGATTAGCTCAGTTGGTAGAGCATCTCCTTTACACGGAGGGGGTCGGCGGTTCGAGCCCGTCATCGCCCACCATTTCGGGTCGTTAGCTCAGTTGGTAGAGCAGTTGACTTTTAATCAATTGGTCGCAGGTTCGAATCCTGCACGACCCACCAATGTAGAAAGGCGCCCTAAAGGCGCCTTTTTGCTATCTGCAGTTTGTCTACTTCCGCCTTCCAGTACACTTTCACCGCATCATCAATACTGATTGTGTATCGATGTAACTCCCTGCCAGATATGGCAGTTTTGCTCAAGCTAATCCCGTTAGTGCCGATACCTCTGTTTTATAACGCGAGGAAAAAGTATGACGACCATTCAGGCTTCAACCCAACAGATTCAAACCAGCGGCGCGAGTGGAACTTCCAGCAGCAACGATATCGCTACGCAAATCACCCGCATTCTCGACAAGATCAAAAAGCTGACTCAGCAGTTAAAAGAGCTGGCGAACAGCCCCATCAGCACCGATGAGAAGAAGAAGCAGCAGGAACTTATTCAGACCCAGCTCAAAGTGCTGCAGGCACAGCTCGCCGCGCTGCAGCGCCAGCAGGCCGAAGAAGCCCAGAAGAAGCAGGATCAAAAGCTGGGCAAAGTGGAAGGTGTAAATAACCCTTCAGACAATAATCAGATTGATATCTACATCTAATCTTCTGATGCGTTAAACAGTGGGTCGCGTATGCGGGCTTCGGTTAATCGTTGTGCCTGGATACGCACCACTTCCCAGATAGCCTGCGCCGCCCCCGAGAGTGAGCGATTTTTTCGCCGCACCAGCATCAGCTTTCGCTCAACAACGGGCGTTAATCGCTTGACGGCCAGCCGGCTTCCCTGCGGCAGGGGAAGCGCCAGGGCGGGCAACACGCTGATGCCAATGCCGGCTTCTACCATGGGAAAAAGCGTCGCCGGGTGACCAATCTCCTGCACGATCGTTGCCTTTACGCCCTGATTCACCAGCGCGGAATCAATCAGCGGACGGCTGCCCGAGGCATAATCCTGTAAAACCAGGTTCGCGCCCGTCAGGGACTGCCAGCTGACTTCCGGCAACGTAGCCAGCGGGTCGTCGTCACGGCAGAGCAACAAAAAGGGCTCGGAAAGTACGCTTTCACACGCCAGATCGCTCGCCTGGCCGGGATCGATAACGATACCAAAATCCACATCACCCTGACGGATGCTCTCCAGCACCCACTGCTGCGGCCTGTCATGCAGGACAAAATCAATGTCCGGGTAGCGGTGGCTTCCCTCGGCAATACACTGAGGGATAAGGTGCGCAGAGATTGTCTGGCTGGCCGCGACGCGCACGGTCCCCGAAAGCTGCTGCCCCAGCCTCCCCACGTCTCTGAGCGTGCTGTTTAGCTCATCCAGCAGCCGTTCGAGGCGCAGGGCCAGCTGCTGCCCTGCTTCGGTCAACACCACTTCGCGCGTGGTTCGGTCAAGCAACTTCACCCCGGTCTGATTCTCCAGCTCTTTCACGCTGTGGCTGACCGCCGACTGGCTCAGGCCAATCATCTCCCCTGCCCGGCTAAAGCTGCGGGCGTGAGCGACGGTGACGAAAATACGAAGCTGGCGTAAGGAGTAATTCATCTGTTTCATTCATGAATGGATGCAATAAATCAATTTTATTTCTCAAATGGAAAAAAGCACAATAGCGACATCTGTTTTCAGGAGTCATTATGAAACTATTTCGTATTGTTGATCCGTTTACGCTCACCCTGGTGGTTACCGTTTTACTGGCCTCGTTCTTCCCCGCCCGCGGGGGCTTCGTCCCGTTTTTTGAAGGGCTGACGACGGCCGCCATCGCACTGCTGTTCTTTATGCACGGCGCAAAGCTCTCGCGCGAAGCGATTATTGCCGGCGGTAGCCACTGGCGGCTGCATCTCTGGGTGATGTGCAGCACCTTCATTCTGTTCCCAATCCTCGGAGTGCTGTTTGCCTGGTGGGCGCCGGTTAACGTCGACCCGGCGCTCTACACCGGTTTCCTGTATCTCTGTATTCTGCCGGCTACCGTACAGTCCGCCATTGCCTTTACCTCTCTCGCCGGAGGGAACGTTGCGGCCGCGGTCTGCTCGGCATCGGCATCCAGCCTGTTAGGGATTTTCGTTTCCCCGCTGCTGGTGGGCCTGCTGATGAACATGCACGGCGCGGAAGGCAATCTCGAGCAGGTTGGAAAAATTTGCCTGCAGCTGCTGCTGCCGTTTGTCCTGGGGCATCTATCCCGTCCATGGACCGGGGCGTTCGTGGCTAAGCACAAGAAATGGATCTCAAAAACCGACCAGTCGTCGATTCTGCTGGTGGTCTATTCCGCCTTCAGTGAAGCAGTTGTGAACGGGATCTGGCATAAGGTGGGCGCAGGTTCGCTGCTGTTTATCGTGGTGGTCAGCATCGTCCTGCTGGCGATTGTGATTGCGGTAAACGTCTTTGTGGCACGCAGGTGCGGCTTCAGCAAAGCGGATGAAATCACCATTGTGTTCTGCGGTTCGAAAAAGAGCCTGGCTAACGGTATCCCGATGGCCAATATTCTGTTCCCGACCTCGGTGATTGGGATGATGGTGCTGCCGCTGATGATTTTCCACCAGATCCAGCTGATGGTCTGCGCGGTGCTGGCGCGTCGCTACAAGCGTCAGACCGAAAAGCTGGCGCAGGAAGAGACCCGCGCCGCGAAGGCTTAAGGACGTTTCAGGGGCTGAACCAGCTGGGTCAGCCCCTCGGTTTTGATCAGTAACGTGATAGCCATCAGCTCGCCCAGTCGCCCTGCCGGGAATTCATCCTTACGGGCAAACCACAGCAGATACTCCTCCGGCAAATCGATCAGCCTGCGGCCCTTGTATTTACCGAACGGCATCTCCGTATTGGCTATTTCAACGAGCTGTTCTTTCTCCACGTTACTCTCCTAACAGACGCATCATTTCCGCTTCGTCGATAACCTCAATGCCGAGCTCCTGGGCTTTCGCCAGCTTTGAACCCGCCGCTTCCCCGGCGATCACCAGGTCGGTTTTCTTCGACACGCTGCCAGCCACTTTGGCCCCCAGCGCCACCAGGCGCGCTTTCGCATCGTCGCGTGAAAGCTGGCTCAGGCTGCCGGTCAGGACTACCGTTTTACCGGCGAACGGGCTGTCGATCTCTTCGGCGTTAACCACCACCGGCGCGGGCCACCTGATGCCCTCTTCAAGCAGCTTGCCGATAACTTCACGGTTGCTCTCTTCGGCGAAGAAGTTAAAGACGTGCGTGGCGACCACAATGCCTACGTCAGGGACTTTCTGCAGCTCGTCGATGCTAGCCTTTTCCAGCGCCTCCAGCGTACCAAAGTACGCCGCCAGGCCCGCTGCCGTCGCCTCACCCACTTCACGAATGCCCAGCGCGTACAGGAAGCGGGCAAAGGTCGTCTCTTTGGCGGCTTCCAGCGCGTTAACCGCATTCTGGGCTGACTTTGGCCCCATGCGATCCAGACCGGTCAGTTTACCTGCCGTCAGCCTGAAGAGATCCGCTGGCGTATGGACATACTCTTTCTCAACCAGCTGATCGATAATCTTGTCGCCCATGCCGTCGACATCCATCGCCCGACGGGAGACGAAGTGCTTCAGCGACTCTTTACGCTGCGCACCACAGATTAAGCCCCCAGTACAGCGCGCCACCGCTTCACCTTCCACACGCTCAACGTCGGAGCCGCACACCGGGCAGTGGGTCGGGAAGACGATCTCGCGCGTATCGGCAGAACGTTCCGACTCCACGACGTTAACCACCTGCGGGATAACGTCGCCCGCGCGGCGAATCACCACTTTGTCACCAATGCGCAGGCCGAGGCGTTCGATTTCATCGGCGTTATGCAACGTGGCATTACTCACCAGCACGCCCGCAACCTGCACGGGCTCCAGACGGGCGACCGGGGTAATCGCCCCCGTACGGCCAACCTGGAACTCCACATCGCGAACGACGGTCATCTGCTCCTGAGCAGGGAACTTAAACGCCACCGCCCAGCGCGGCGCGCGCGCCACAAAGCCTAGCTGCTCCTGCAGCGCCAGTGAATTCACCTTGATGACGACGCCATCAATATCAAAACCGAGCGTCGGACGGTCATCTTCCACCTTGTGGTAGAACGCCAGCACCGCTTCCGGCGAGTCGCAGAGCTGAACGCGGTTGCTCACCGGCAGGCCCCACGCTTTAAACTGCAGCAGGCGTCCGAGGTGCGTATCCGGCAGCTCGCCGCCCTCCAGAATACCGACGCCGTAGCAGAAGAAAGTAAGCGGTCGCTTCGCGGTAATACGCGGGTCAAGCTGGCGCAGAGAGCCTGCCGCCGCATTACGCGGGTTAGCAAACACCTTCCCGC
Source organism: Enterobacter sp. UPMP2060 (assembly GCF_053709655.1). Lineage (NCBI taxonomy): Bacteria > Pseudomonadati > Pseudomonadota > Gammaproteobacteria > Enterobacterales > Enterobacteriaceae > Enterobacter > Enterobacter sp. UPMP2060. The sequence continues at coordinate 161,890 of NZ_JBSKJQ010000002.1, read as the reverse complement.
CGGTGCGACGCGCCTCGTCGTTAATTTTCTCGAAGCCCGCCTGGGGCAGGAACACCTCGCCGCGCACTTCCAGACGCGCGGGAATGTTGTCACCCTGCAGCTTCAGCGGGATCGCGCGGATGGTACGCACGTTGGTGGTGATGTCTTCGCCCGTCGTACCGTCGCCACGCGTTGCGGCACGCACCAGCACGCCGTTTTCATAGAGAAGACTGACCGCCAGGCCATCCAGCTTGAGCTCGCAGCACCAGGTGAGGGAGTCGCTGCTTTTCAGGCGATCCTGCACGCGCTTGTTAAACGCGAGGAAGCTCTCTTCATCGAAGACGTTATCCAGCGACAGCATCGGCACCTCATGGCGCACCTGGCTGAAAGCGCCCAGCGGCTCAGCGCCGACGCGCTGGGTAGGGGAATCCGGCGTGATAAGCTCCGGATGCTGCGCCTCTAATTCGCGCAGCTCGCGCATCAGGCGGTCATATTCCGCATCCGGGACTTCCGGCGCGTCCATAACATGATAGAGGTATTCATGATGGCGAAGCGTGGTTCGCAGTTCAGTGAGTTGTTGTTCGATTGAGTCCATATCGCACCATCAATGAGAAAAAACCCCCGACAGGCGGGGGTTGAGGAGGAGTTGAAGTAAACGCGACGATTACGCGTTAGCTTCCTTAACTTCGCGGATGCGGTCCTGATACTCGCGCAGCTTCTGCGGGGTCATCATTCGACGCTGATCGTCGAGCACCACGCCGCCGACTTCGTCAGCGATGTGCTGAGCGGACTGCAGCATCAGCTTAAAGTTTTGCAGTTCGTCGCCGTAAGAAGGCACCTGCATAAAGATAGTGACGCCCGGGGTCACGAAATCACCGGTCATTTCCGGATCAAAGGTGCCAGGGTTAACCATGTTGGCCAGGCTGAACAGCGCCGGACCGCTACCGTCAGGGCTCAGATGGCGATGGAAAATGTTCATATCGCCAAACTTGAATCCTGCCTGTTGAATACTGTTGAGCAGCACGTCACCGTTAAGATGGCTGCCGTGATGCGCGGCCACGTTCATGATGATCACCGCTTCTTTACGCTGCGGTTTTTCAACAACCGGCTCTGGTTCTACAACGGGCTCAGGCTCAACGTGTGGAGCCGGAGCAGGCTGAGACGCAGGCTGTACGTGAACAGGCTGCTGCGGTTGTTGTACCGGCTGAGCAGGCTGTTGCTGCACGGGCTGCTGCACCGGTTGCTGTTGAACCGGCTGTGGCGCAGCAGGCTGCTGATAGACAGGCTGTTGCGGCGGCTGGCGCACCGGTTCTTCCACAGGCTGCGGCGCTGGCTGGCGCGGCTGTGCAGAAGCATACGGCGGTTGATACTGGTGCTGCGAAGGACGAGGCGCTTCATGCTCCCCATGGCCTGCGCCGGGCGCAGTATTGACCCGATGAACACGAACTTCACCCACGCCGTCGTCATCGCTGCCGTCGATGTCATCTTCACTGTCATCGTCGTCACGACTGGACTTCATGCGCTTCAGTGGGCGATCGCGAAACATCGAGGAACGCTCTTTACGGCTGGTCCAGAAACCATGTACCAGTAAAGCGATTATGGCGATCGCGCCAACAATGATTAATATCAGACGCAAATCCTGCATCATTATATTCTCTGTTGTTCTAACACCTTGCCACCACGGCAAACATTTACTCACTAAGAGTATTTGCCGTTTACGTCAAGTGCAAGTGTGTGCAGAGCATTCACAGCATAAAGATGAAGGAAATCGTGCTTTTTGCTGGTTTTTCGAACATTTCCGAACTGGTCATTGCTCCGTAAGTGGATAATATAGGCGGGCAATTCCACTGGTTGTGTAAAAAGGAGTACAGCCTGGCTATGGTTTCAACATCTTCTTCTCCCCCGCGAAGCGGCGTCTGGTATTTTTCTCAGGGCTGGAAACTGGTCTCCCTGCCGGGGATTCGACGCTTCGTGATTCTGCCGTTGTTGATCAACATTATTCTGATGGGCGGCGCGTTCTGGTGGCTATTCACAAAGCTGGAGAGCTGGATCCCGTTGCTGATGAGTTACGTTCCGGACTGGCTGCAGTGGCTTAACTACCTGCTCTGGCCGGTGGCGGTGATCTCCGTGCTGCTGGTGTTTGGATACTTCTTTTCGACGATTGCCAACTGGATAGCCGCACCGTTTAACGGTCTGCTGGCGGAACAGCTGGAAGCGCGGCTTACCGGTGCGACGCCACCGGACACGGGCGTGCTGGGGATCATGAAAGACCTGCCACGCATCATGAAGCGCGAGTGGCAGAAGTTTGCCTGGTACCTGCCCCGCGCGGTCGTGCTGCTTATCCTCTATTTTGTGCCAGGCATTGGCCAGACGGTGGCGCCGGTGCTGTGGTTCCTGTTCAGCGCCTGGATGCTGGCCATCCAGTACTGCGACTATCCGTTCGATAACCACAAGGTGCCGTTTAAAGAGATGCGCACTGCCCTGCGAAGCCAGAAGGTCGCCAACATGCAGTTTGGCGCGCTGACCAGCCTGTTCACCATGATTCCCTTCCTGAATCTGTTCATCATGCCCGTCGCCGTCTGCGGCGCGACGGCGATGTGGGTCGACTGCTACCGTGCTAAGCACGCGTTATGGAAATAATGCAAAAATGTGTAAAGCAGGGGTGGCTTATGCCGCCCCTTATTCCATACTGATCCCCATTATTTCCTTGCAGTATATAGATATGCGAATTCCTTACTTCCCCCTACCTGCTCAACAGGTATGCTGGGTCGGTATCCCAATTTCATACAGTTAAGGACAGGCCATGAGTAAGATTTATGAAGACAACTCGCTGACTATCGGTCATACGCCCCTGGTTCGACTGAACCGTATCGGTAATGGACGCATTCTGGCGAAGGTCGAATCACGTAACCCGAGCTTCAGCGTAAAATGCCGTATCGGTGCAAACATGATTTGGGATGCTGAAAAACGTGGCGTACTGAAGCCTGGCGTTGAGCTGGTGGAACCGACCAGCGGTAACACCGGTATCGCTCTGGCCTATGTGGCCGCCGCGCGTGGCTACAAGCTGACGCTGACCATGCCAGAAACCATGAGCATTGAGCGTCGTAAGCTGCTCAAAGCGCTGGGCGCGAACCTGGTGCTGACCGAAGGCGTGAAGGGCATGAAGGGCGCCATTCAGAAAGCTGAAGAGATTGTGGCCAGCGATCCGGCGAAATATCTGCTGCTGCAGCAGTTCAGCAACCCGGCTAACCCGGAAATTCACGAGAAGACCACCGGTCCGGAAATCTGGGAAGATACCGACGGCCAGGTTGACGTCTTTATCTCCGGCGTAGGTACCGGCGGTACGCTGACCGGCGTGTCACGCTATATTAAAGGCACAAAGGGTAAAAAAGACCTGATCACCGTTGCCGTTGAGCCAACTGACTCACCGGTTATCACCCAGGCACTGGCGGGTGAAGAGCTTAAGCCAGGCCCGCATAAAATTCAGGGTATTGGCGCAGGCTTCATTCCGGGCAACCTGGATCTGAAGCTGATCGATAAAGTGGTGACTATCACTAACGAAGAAGCCATTTCTACCGCGCGTCGCCTGATGGATGAAGAAGGCATTCTGGCGGGTATCTCTTCCGGTGCAGCCGTTGCGGCAGCGCTCAAGCTTCAGGAAGATGAAGCCTTTACCAACAAGAATATTGTGGTTATCCTTCCTTCTTCGGGCGAGCGTTACTTGAGCACCGCACTGTTTGCCGATCTGTTTACCGAAAAAGAACTGCAACAGTAGTGCCAGCATGTTAATAACGCGTAAAAAAGCACCTTTTCAGGTGCTTTTTTGTGGCCTGCTTCAAACTTTTGCCCCTCCTGGCATTGCTTCACCCCGTTGGGTCTGGTATTTAAACCAGCAATTATTTTGATGCGTGAAATTAATCGGTGAATGAAATAGCCTTGCTGAATCGATTTTATGATTTGGTTCAAGTCTTGCTTTCGCTGCATAATGTTTAATGACGATCGAAACGTCAGCGCTAACAATACAGGCTAAAGTTCAGTCGCCAGGCTAGACTTTAGTTCCACAACACTAAACCTATAAGTTGGGGAAATACAATGTTCCAGCAAGAAGTTACCATTACCGCTCCGAACGGTCTGCACACCCGCCCTGCTGCTCAGTTTGTTAAAGAAGCAAAAGGCTTCACTTCTGAAATCACTGTGACTTCCAACGGCAAAAGCGCGAGCGCAAAAAGCCTGTTCAAACTGCAGACTCTGGGCCTGACTCAGGGCACCGTTGTCACCATCTCTGCAGAAGGTGAAGACGAGCAGAAAGCAGTTGAGCATCTGGTAAAACTGATGGCTGAGCTCGAGTAAGTTTCCGGGTTCTTTTAAATATCAGTCACAAGTAAGGTAGGGTTATGATTTCAGGCATTTTAGCATCCCCGGGTATCGCTTTCGGCAAAGCACTGCTGCTGAAAGAAGACGAGATCGTCATCGACCGGAAAAAAATTTCTGCCGACAAGGTTGATCAGGAAGTTGAACGTTTTCTGAGCGGTCGTGCCAAGGCATCTGCGCAACTGGAAGCAATCAAAACTAAAGCTGGCGAAACTTTCGGTGAAGAAAAAGAAGCCATCTTCGAAGGGCACATCATGCTGCTCGAAGATGAGGAGCTGGAGCAGGAAATCATAGCCCTGATTAAAGATAAAGGCATGACGGCCGACGCGGCTGCGCATGAAGTTATCGAAGGTCAGGCAACTGCCCTGGAAGAACTGGATGATGAATACCTGAAAGAGCGTGCGGCTGACGTACGTGACATCGGTAAGCGCCTGCTGCGCAACATTCTGGGTCTGGCCATTATCGACCTGAGCGCGATTCAGGATGAAGTGATCCTGGTTGCCGCTGACCTCACCCCGTCTGAAACTGCACAGCTGAACCTGAAAAAGGTCCTCGGTTTCATCACCGACGCGGGTGGCCGTACCTCGCACACCTCTATCATGGCGCGCTCTCTGGAACTGCCTGCCATCGTGGGTACCGGTAGCGTCACCTCTCAGGTGAAAAACGGCGACTATCTGATTCTGGATGCCGTAAACAATCTGGTTTACGTCAACCCAACCAATGAAGAGATCGATAAACTGCGCGCGGTTCAGGAGCAGGTTGCGACTGAAAAAGCTGAACTCGCTAAGCTGAAAGACCTGCCAGCCATCACCCTGGACGGCCATCAGGTAGAAGTGTGCGCAAACATCGGTACCGTCCGCGACGTTGATGGCGCTGAGCGCAACGGTGCGGAAGGCGTAGGTCTCTATCGTACAGAATTCCTGTTCATGGACCGCGACGCGCTGCCAACGGAAGAAGAGCAGTTTGCTGCCTATAAAGCCGTGGCTGAAGCGTGTGGTTCTCAGGCGGTTATCGTCCGTACCATGGACATCGGCGGCGACAAAGAGCTGCCGTACATGAACTTCCCGAAAGAAGAGAACCCGTTCCTGGGCTGGCGTGCAATCCGTATCGCGATGGATCGTAAAGAGATCCTGCGTGACCAGGTTCGCGCGATCCTGCGTGCCTCTGCTTTCGGTAAACTGCGCATCATGTTCCCGATGATCATCTCTGTTGAAGAAGTGCGTGCACTGAAGAAAGAGATCGAAATCTACAAACAGGAACTGCGCGACGAAGGTAAAGCGTTTGACGAGTCAATCGAGATCGGCGTAATGGTGGAAACACCTGCGGCGGCGACCATTGCGCGTCATTTAGCCAAAGAAGTTGATTTCTTTAGTATCGGCACCAATGATTTAACGCAGTACACCCTGGCAGTTGACCGTGGTAATGATATGATTTCACATCTCTACCAGCCAATGTCACCGTCCGTACTGAACTTGATCAAGCAAGTTATTGATGCTTCTCATGCAGAAGGTAAATGGACTGGCATGTGTGGTGAGCTTGCAGGCGACGAACGTGCTACACTTCTGTTGCTGGGTATGGGTCTGGACGAATTCTCTATGAGCGCCATTTCCATCCCGCGCATTAAGAAGATTATCCGTAACACGAACTTCGAAGATGCGAAGGTGTTAGCAGAGCAGGCTCTTGCTCAACCGACAACGGACGAGTTAATGACGCTGGTTAACAAGTTCATTGAAGAAAAAACAATCTGCTAATCCACGAGATGCGGCCCAAATTACTGCTTAGGAGAAGATCATGGGTTTGTTCGATAAACTGAAATCTCTGGTTTCTGATGATAAGAAAGACTCCGGAACTATTGAGATTGTTGCTCCGCTCTCCGGCGAGATCGTCAACATCGAAGACGTGCCGGATGTAGTGTTTGCTGAGAAAATCGTTGGTGATGGCATTGCTATCAAACCAACTGGCAACAAAATGGTTGCTCCAGTTGACGGCACCATCGGTAAAATTTTTGAAACCAACCATGCGTTCTCTATCGAATCTGATAGCGGTATCGAACTGTTCGTTCACTTCGGTATCGACACCGTTGAACTGAAAGGCGAAGGCTTCAAACGTATCGCGGAAGAAGGCCAGCGTGTTAAAGTTGGCGACCCGGTAATTGAATTCGATCTGCCACTGCTGGAAGAAAAAGCCAAGTCTACCCTGACGCCGGTTGTTATCTCCAACATGGACGAAATCAAAGAACTGATCAAACTGTCTGGCAGCGTCACCGTGGGTGAAACCCCGGTTATCCGCATCAAGAAGTAATTCTTGCCGCACAGAAAAATGGCGCCTTCGGGCGCCATTTTTGTTTATGCCGGTAGGATAAGCTCGTCGTAGCCTTTCGACTGGGTATAAAGCATCACATCAGTCACCCGATCGCCGGCCATGCGAATGGCATCAGCAACGGTTTTCCCCTCAACAATTCCGCTCACCAGCTCTGAACAGAACAGGTCGCCCGTCCCTTTCAGATCGGTTTCTACGCGCGGATGCGCGCTGACGGTCACGCCTTCATTCGTCACCAGCACCACGTGGATGTTTTCCGGGTCATCGGCCACCGGCGCGCTGGTGATAGCCACCCATTTCAGGCTATCGGAGAGCAGTCCCTGCGCAGCCGCGATGGCGCTTTCCGGCGTACGGCACGGTTTGCCGCTTAACACCTCCAGCTCATAGACGTTTGGTGTGATCCCCTGCGCCAGCGGCAGCAGGTGTTCCCGATATGCCTGCGGGATCTCGGGCTTGACGTACATACCGCTGTCGATATCGCCGATAACCGGGTCGACCAGCACCAGCAGGTCAGGATGCTGCGCTTTGACCGCCTTCAGCCATTGAGCCAGCAGGACGATCTGGCTGGCGCTGCCCATATAGCCGGTGGTGACCGCTTTAAGCTCGCGCAGGATCTCGCGCTCTTCCAGTGCCTTAAGATAGCCGCTGAACCACTCGTCGGGGATCACCCCACCATAAAACGTGTCGTAATGCGGCGTGTTGCTAAACAGAACCGTCGGCACGGCGGTAACGTTCAGCCTGTGGGTACGAATATTCGGTACCGCAATGCTGTTCCCCACGCTGCCGTAAACCACCTGCGACTGCACGGCGACAATGTCGGTTTGCTGCGCCCGGGTGTTATCCCGGAATAGAATCATCTCCATGACGCTTAAATCCCCGCCCCCTGCGAATAACTCTCTTCACCAAAGACGCCGGTAGACAGATAGCGATCGCCGCGATCGCAAATAATCGCCACCACTACCGCCCCCGGGTTTGCCTGCGCTACCCGAATCGCACCCGCTACCGCGCCGCCCGAACTGACGCCGCAGAAGATACCTTCGCGCACGGCCAGCTCACGCATGGTATTTTCCGCCTCGCGCTGGTGAAGATCCAGCACCTGCTCCACCAGCTGCGCATTAAAAATGCCGGGCATATACTCCGCCGGCCAGCGGCGAATCCCCGGAATGCTGCTCCCCTCTTCCGGCTGGAGGCCAACGATGGTGACGGTTTTTTCCTGCTCGCGCAGAAAACGCGAGACCCCGGTAATGGTGCCGGTGGTGCCCATACTAGAGACAAAATGGGTGATACGCCCGTCGGTTTGCTGCCAGATTTCCGGGCCGGTGGTGGTGTAGTGCGCGTACGGGTTGTCCGGATTGTTGAACTGATCCAGCAGTTTACCTTCACCGCGTCCGGCCATCTCCAGCGCTAAGTCGCGCGCGCCTTCCATTCCCTGCTCTTTGGTCACCAGAATCAGCTCGGCCCCGTAGGCACGCATCGCGGCGCGGCGCTCCTGGCTCATGTTGTCCGGCATCAGCAGCTTCATGCGGTAGCCTTTCAGCGCGGCGATCATCGCCAGGGCGATACCGGTGTTGCCGCTAGTGGCCTCAATCAGCACGTCGCCTGGCTTAATTTCTCCGCGTTTTTCGGCCTGGACAATCATCGACAGCGCCGCGCGGTCTTTCACCGAGCCCGCCGGGTTATTGCCTTCGAGTTTGACCCAGATTTCGCTGCCGTTGTCCGGCCCCATGCGCTGAAGCTTGACCAGAGGAGTGTTGCCGATGGTGTTTTCTAATGTATTCATGATCGCCGTCCAATAAAAAGCCCGGTGGCGCTTCGCTTACCGGGCCTACAGACGTCATATTGTAGGCCGGGTAAGCGCAGCGCCACCCGGCAAAACTACGTAATCCTAACCTATCAGGCTGACTCCGCCAGAGCAATATCCTCGCGCGTCTCGATGCGCTCCTTCCCGTGATAAATACGGGCGTGCTGCAAACCAACAAACAGGCGCTCACCCCGGTGCGGCGGCACGTCGTCGCGCATGACCACGGTCAGCGGCTCGGTATACCAGCCCAGCGGCTGTACCACCAATTGGGTGTAGTGACCTTTAGGGCTAGCTTCCAGCACCTGCACCGGCAGCGGTGAATCCAGGCTGGTTCGGCGGCTCACGTCCACTTCCCACGGACGCAGGAACAGATCGACCGGCCCCTGATGCGCGGAGGTATAGCCCAGCGGCCAGCGATGCGCGCCAACGTGGAACTGTCCGCCGCGAATAGTGCCCTGCAGACGGTTTACCTCGCCCATAAACTCCAGCACGAAGCGGGTCGCCGGTTCACGCCAGAGCTGCTCCGGCTCGTCAACCTGCTCAATGTTGCCCTGGCTCATGACGACGACACGGTCCGCAACTTCCATCGCCTCTTCCTGATCGTGGGTCACGAAGACGCTGGTGAATTTCAGCTCCTCATGCAGCTGGCGCAGCCAGCGGCGCAGCTCTTTACGCACCTGCGCATCCAGCGCGCCGAAGGGTTCATCCAGCAGCAGAATTTGCGGCTCAACGGCCAACGCGCGCGCCAGCGCCACGCGCTGTTTCTGTCCGCCGGACAGCTGGGCCGGGAAACGATCCGCCAGGTGAGCCAGCTGCACCATCTCCAGCAGTTTGGTCACTTTCGCCTTAATGGTTGCCGCATCCGGACGTTCGCGACGCGGCAGCACGGTCAGGCCAAACGCGATGTTGTCGAACACGGTCATGTGGCGGAACAGCGCGTAGTGCTGGAACACAAAGCCTACTTTACGATCGCGGGCGTGCAGACGGCTCACGTCGGTGCCGTGGAAGCGGATGTGCCCGCTGGTCTGATGCTCAAGCCCGGCGATAATACGCAGCAGCGTGGTTTTACCCGAGCCGGACGGCCCCAGCAGCGCCACCATTTGTCCGGAAGGGATATCCAGCGAGATATCATTCAGCACCTGGGTGCGACCAAAAGACTTCTTAATATTGGCAATCTCAATGCTCATGATTTCCCTCCTGATGCTGGCGTTTTTCCTGATTTTCTAAACGCCACTGCACCACACTCTTCAAAAACAGGGTCAAGATGGCCATCAGCGTCAGCAACGCTGCGGCAGTAAACGAGCCGATGGTGTTGTAGTCCTGCTGCAGCAGCTCAATCTGTAGCGGCAGCGACAGGGTTTCACCCCGGATGGAGCCGGAGACGACGGAAACGGCACCGAACTCACCAATCGCGCGGGCGTTGGTCAGCACCACGCCGTAAAGCAGCGCCCAGCGGATATTCGGCAGCGTCACGCGACGGAACATCTGCCAGCCGGAAGCGCCCAGCAGCACCGCCGCTTCGTCTTCGTTGCTCCCCTGACTTAACATCACCGGCACCAGCTCACGCACCACAAACGGACAGGTCACGAAGATGGTGACCAGCACCATGCCCGGCCAGGCGAACATGATCTGCAGGTTATGCTCGTCCAGCCAGCCGCCCAACGGGCCGTTGGAGCCGTAAAAGAGCAGGTACACCAGACCCGCCACCACCGGCGATACGGCGAAAGGAATGTCCAGCAGGGTCAGCAGCAGCTGACGTCCCGGGAAGTTAAAGCGGGTTACCAGCCAGGCCAGCAGGGTCCCGAACACGAGGTTCACCGGCACGGTGATCAGCGCAATCAGCACGGTCAGCCAGATGGCATGCAGCATATCCGGGTTCGCCAGGTTTTCCAGCGCGGGCATCAGGCCCTTGCTGAATGCCTGAACGAAGATATAAACCGTCGGCACGACGAGAATGAGGGCGGAAACCAGCACGCCCGCCCCAATCAGAAACCATTTACCCCAGTTAATGCGGGGTGCATCGTATCGCTTCAATTGCGTAACTTCCGCCATCAGTGACCTACCACACGTCGACCAAAGCGACTTTGCAGAGTGTTAATCGAGTACAGCAGCAGCAGCGAGGCCGCCAGGATCACCGAGGCAATCGCGCTCGCCGCCGGATAATCAAACTCCTGCAAACGGATGAAAATCATCAGCGAGGTGACTTCTGTTTTCCAGGCGATGTTCCCGGCGATAAAAATCACCGCGCCGAACTCACCGAGGCTGCGGGTAAACGACAGCGCGACGCCCGCCATCAGCGCCGGAGAGAGCTCCGGCAGAACCACCTTGCGGAAGCTCTGCCAGCGCGTGGCGCCCAGCGTTTCCGCCGCTTCTTCGTATTCCGGACCCAACTCTTCCAGCACCGGCTGCACGGTACGGACCACAAACGGGATGCTGGTAAAGGCCATCGCCACCGCGATACCGAGCCAGGTATAGGTCACTTTGATGTCAAATTTCGCCAGCCACTCGCCGTACAGCCCGTTCACGGAGAAGAGCGACGCGAGGGTTAAGCCTGCCACCGCCGTCGGCAGCGCAAACGGCAGATCCATCAGGGCGTCAAGCAGCGTGCGGCCCGGGAAGCGATAGCGGGTTAAGATCCACGCCATCAGCAGGCCAAACACGCCGTTAAAAATGGAGGCAACAAACGCCGACAGCAGCGTCACCTTATAGGCCGCCACCACCTGCGGGTTGGTGACCACGTCCCAGTATTGCGCCCAGCTCATCTGAGCAAGCTGCATCACCAACGCGCTGAGCGGCAACAGCAGGATCAGGCAGACGAACAGCAGGCTGGTCCCGAGGCTTAAGGTAAAACCCGGCAGCACGCGTTTTGTCGAAACTGCAAACATTACTTATGCCCCGCCGCCAGCAGTTTGTCTAACTCACCGCCGCTGGCAAAATGCGTTTTCATCACATCAGGCCAGGAGCCGAAATGATCTTCCACGCGGAACAAATCGGTCTGCGGGAACTTATCTTTCAGCTTGTTCATTACGTCCGGGTTATTCACGCGGTAGTAGTAATCGGTAATGATGGTCTGCGCCTGCGGGCTGTACAGGTAGTTGAGATAGGCTTTTGCCGCTTTCTCGGTACCGTTCGCCTGCACGTTTTTATCCACCCACGCCACCGGGAACTCGGCCAGGATGTTGGTTTTCGGGATAACGACCTCGAAGCCCTGCGCTTCGTACTGTTTGCGGATGTTATTCACTTCCGATTCAAAGCTGATCAGAACATCGCCAAGACCGCGTTCCGCGAAGGTCGTTGTCGCCCCGCGGCCGCCGGTATCAAACACTTCGACGTTTTTCAGGAACTGGGTCATGAACTGCTCAGTTTTGGCTTTATCGTTACCGTCAGCCTTGTCCGCCGCGCCCCACGCGGCTAAATAGGTATAACGCGCGTTACCGGAAGTTTTTGGATTCGGGAAAATCAGCTTCACATCGGAACGCACCAGGTCGCTCCAGTCATGGATATTCTTCGGGTTACCCTTACGCACCAGGAAGCCCATGGTGGAATAGAACGGGGAGCTGTTGTTCGGCAATCGGCTCTGCCAGTCTGCCGGGATCAGCTTGCCTTTGTCGTGCAGGATCTGCACGTCAGTCACCTGGTTGTAGGTCACCACATCCGCTTTCAGGCCCTGCAAAATCGCCAGCGCCTGCTTGGACGACCCGGCGTGGGACTGCTTGATGGTCAGCTTGTCGCCGTTATTGTCTTTCGCCCACTGCTGTTCAAACGGTGGATTAAGGGCGGCAAACAGCTCGCGGGAGACGTCATACGAACTGTTTAACAGTTCAATCGCCTGCGCCTGTGCCACCAGCAGTAAACCTGCCAGCGCCAGAGTTCCTTTTTTCAGTACAGTAACGGCCATTGCGCACCCTTATAAATGTGATGACTATCTTATAGTCATAATATTTATAACGGGGATGAAAGGAGTAACGGTTTTATATACCGTTTGGTGATTTAGAAGCAGAAAAGGGAATAAGGGGGAGGCCTGATGCCCTCACCCCGGCCCTCTCCCACAGGGAGAGGGAGAAAGGACATTACAGCGCCAGCAGACGCTCAACGGACGGCGCAAAGTAGTAGCCGCCGGTCACCGGTTTGGTGAAGCGCAGCATGGCGTCGCGCTTGCCGTCGGTATCGCCGAACATGCTCAGCAGCTGCTGCTCAATGTTATACAGCCGCGCGCAGTACGCGCAGAAGTAGAGGCCGTGCGTGCCGCTTGCCGTGCCGTACGGCAGGCTCTGGCGAACAATCTTCAGCCCTTTACCGTCTTCTTTCAGGTCAACGCGGGTCAGATGAGAGGTCACAGGACGGTCGTCGCCGTCGATCTCTTCGTTGGCTTCTTTAGTGCGGCCAATCATCATCTCCTGGTCGTGCACGCTCATGCGGTTAAGCTGCTTGAGGTTGTGCTCCCAGCGCTGCACGAACACGTAGCTGCCGCCCGCGTCCACGCCGTCTTTGATTACCGCGACTTCACGACGCGTCTCTTCACCCGCCGGGTTTTCGGTGCCGTCGACGAAGCCGCTCAGATCGCGCTCTTCCACCCAGCGGAAGCCGTGAACCTCTTCCTGCACCTCAATGCTGTCGCCAAAGGCCGCTACTGCCGCCTGGGCAACGGAGAAGTTCACGTCGTGACGCAGGGAGAGAATGTGGATCAGCACGTCGTACTGGGTTGCCGGAGCCAGACCTTTGCCGTAAGGGATGAAGTCTTTTAGCTCTTCCGCCCCTTCGCCACCGCTCAGCTGACGCCAGACGTTATTGCCAAAGGCAACAACGGCGCCGAGGTGCGCTTCCGGGAATTTGGCCTGGAAGGTGGCCAGCTTATCAACAAACGCTTTACTGGCCGCACGCAGGGCATCCACGTCCCCTTTAACATTGGCTTCGATCCAAATCGCCGCGCGGCAATGTTCTGGCAAAATGCCACTCTGAACCTGAGACATCGCTCCTCCTGAAATAAAGATGCCACGTCAGCGTGGCATTGATGGCGGCTATTATACCCGGATTTCAGCGAGGCGGTTTGTTCAGGCGCAAATTACTGCTTCCAGAATATTTTGCTCACTTTCCAGCTCCTGAGCGTGTCGTCAGACGGCATCAGACCTTCTGGGCCGCTCCAGGTTCCGGTGAAGACATAGCTGATGTGCTGGCTGCCTTCAGCCTTACATTCCACCGCGACCTTGTCGTCAGACGGCAGGCTGGTGCAGTTGCCAAAGGCCTGCTTATAAAGGTCGCTGAACGGCGTACCCACCTTCACACCGCTCGCCGTCGGAATATCGTCATCCATTACAGCGATACGGTTTACGGTGCCTTTGTCACCGTTAATCACCAGCGCCAGCTTGTCGCCCTTCAGCGCTTCGTAATAGCGAACAATATTGCCATTCTCCGTTTTCATGCCGCTTCGCAGGCGGTAATCGCTGCTGAGCGCATCCTGAATGGCGTCCTGATCCAGCGACGTCGCGGCGGTAATTTTCCCCACGCCCTGCTCGGTCACTTCCGTTGATGAGCCAAACCAGTTCCACGGATACGCGGCGGACCAGTTAATGGAGGAGAGCGTCGAACAGCCGGTCAACGCCAGCGGGAGAGCGCATAAAAGTAAACGCAGCGATTTCATTGAAACGTCCTTTCTTGTTAAATCAACGCTTGTTGGAGTGCGACATCGGCAAAAAGTGCCGGATTAATCATCCTGATGCGCAAAACAGGCGCGAAGACGCGGGTTGGTCAGCAGCCACAGCAGCGCCACAATATCGGCAACCACCAGCGCAACGCCGGTGCCCGTCGGCGGTTCACCGTACCACCAGAGTACCGGCAGCCAGAAGAGCAGCGTAACCTGGGCGAGGATCAGCAGCCAGCGAAGCGCGCGCCAGAAACGTGGGATCGCATGCCGTCGTCCGCTGCACAAAAAAGCGACCACCGCCGGTACGCCCGGCAGTAAGCCGAGCCAGAAGGCGTCGTGATCGGGATAAAAGAGATTCAGCAGCGTGTCGCCCTGCCCGCGAGACGCGGCGGCCATCACAAACAGCACCCAGGTTCGGGCCTGGAGCAGCAGAACGCACCAGAATAAAAAGGGCAGCCTGACGCGGCCCTGCGCGTCATAGTCAGCCGGATGGATCTCAGTACTCTTCATCTTCAATCAAACGCTTGCCCAGAGTCAGCACGTCAGCGTGTTCATAACCCAGACGCTCATACATGCCCAGCACCACGTCGTTATCTTCCCGCACCATGATCTGGATTTTCGGGCAGCCGCGGGCAATCAGCTTCTTCTCGAGCCGGTTCAGCAGCGCATTGGCAATGCCGCGGCCACGGTATTCCGGGTGGACGCCCAGATAATAGGCCGAGCCGCGGTGGCCGTCGTAACCGCCCATGACCGTGCCCACAACCTCGCCATTGACTTCCGCGACCAGAAACAGACTGACGTCGTGATTCACCTTACGTTCGATATCCATTTCCGGATCGTTCCACGGACGCAGCAGATCGCAGCGCTCCCAAAGGGTGATCACCTCTTCGAAATCTTCCTGGCGAAAAACGCGTATCTCCATGGTATTAACCGCCTTTTCGGGTTTAAAAACAGTGATTATGGCGCGAAGCTCGCCTTTCGCCAATAACCGGGGAAAATCTCGCCAAAATTTGGCATAATGTCACTTTGTCACGTATTGAAATGAAAAGTAAAACAATTCTCAACATGGACTGTCGTAACGGGAAACACGATACGATATAACACCAGGACCCCATTTTTTAGTATTCAGGCCGCATGAGCACATTCAAACCATTAAAAGCACTCACATCGCGTCGTCAGGTTCTCAAAGCGGGGCTGGCGGCCTTAACGTTAACGGGCATCGCAAAGCAGGCTCAGGCGAAAGACGAGAGCACGCTCAAAACCAGTAACGGACACAGCAAACCGAAAACCAAAAAGCCGGGCGCGAAGCGTCTGGTAATGCTCGACCCGGGCCACGGCGGTATTGATACCGGCGCCATCGGCAAAAACGGGTCAAAAGAAAAACACGTCGTGCTGGCAATTGCAAAAAATGTGCGCGCAATTTTACGCAGCAACGGCATTGACGCCCGTCTGACGCGCTCTGGCGACACCTTTATTCCGCTGTATGACCGCGTTGAGATCGCCCACCAGCACGGTGCAGATCTGTTTATGTCGATTCACGCCGACGGCTTTACCAACCCTTCTGCGGCCGGCGCCTCGGTGTTTGCACTCTCTAACCGTGGCGCCAGTAGCGCCATGGCAAAATACCTCTCCGACCGCGAAAACCGCGCGGATGAAGTCGCCGGGAAAAAAGCCACCGACAAAGATCATCTGCTACAGCAGGTGCTGTTCGACCTCGTGCAGACGGATACGATTAAAAACAGCCTGACGCTCGGCTCGCATATTCTGAAGAAGATTAAGCCGGTGCATCGTCTGCACAGCAAAGGCACCGAGCAGGCGGCGTTCGTGGTCCTGAAATCGCCGTCCATCCCGTCCGTGCTGGTGGAAACGTCCTTTATTACCAACCCGGAAGAAGAGCGGCTCCTCGGCACCACGGCGTTTCGTCAGAAGATCGCCAACGCTATCGCCTCCGGCATTATCAGTTACTTCAACTGGTTCGATAACCAAAAAGCGCACTCCAGGAAACGTTGATGAAACCCGATGCTCAACTGGTCAAAACCTTCCTGCTGCAGCTGCAGGATGAGATCTGCCAGAAACTGGCTGCCGCAGACGGCGGTGAATTTCAGGAAGATAACTGGCAGCGCGAGGCCGGAGGCGGCGGGCGCAGCCGCGTGCTGCGAAACGGCGGCATCTTCGAACAGGCAGGCGTGAATTTTTCCCACGTTCACGGCGACGCCATGCCCGCATCTGCGACGGCGCATCGTCCTGAACTGGCGGGCCGTAGCTTCGAGGCGATGGGCGTTTCGCTGGTAGTGCACCCGCACAACCCGTTCGTGCCGACGAGCCACGCCAACGTGCGCTTTTTCATTGCGGAAAAACCGGGCGCCGACCCGGTCTGGTGGTTCGGCGGCGGTTTCGATTTAACGCCATACTACGGCTTCGAAGAAGATGCCGTGCACTGGCACACCACCGCGCGGGATCTTTGCCTACCGTTTGGCGAAGACGTCTACCCGAAATTTAAAAAGTGGTGCGATGACTACTTTTACCTGAAGCACCGCGACGAGCAGCGCGGCATCGGCGGGCTGTTCTTTGACGATCTCAACGCGCCTGATTTTGATACCGCGTTCAGCTTTATGCGCGCGGTAGGCGAAGGGTATACCGACGCTTATCTGCCCATCGTCGAGCGCCGTAAAAATACCGACTACGGCGTGCGCGAGCGCGAGTTCCAGCTTTACCGCCGCGGGCGCTACGTGGAGTTCAATCTGGTGTGGGATCGCGGGACGCTGTTCGGTCTGCAGACCGGGGGGCGCACGGAGTCGATTCTGATGTCGATGCCGCCGCTGGTGCGCTGGGAGTACTGCTACGAGCCAAAAGAAGGCAGCCCGGAGGCTGCCTTGCGTGAGTTTATTCAGGTTCGGGACTGGGTGTAGCCCTTATGCCCTCTCCCTTTGGGAGAGGGTAAAAATTACAGCGGCTGCGTCTGCGCCTCAACCACCGCCAGCGCCACCATATTCACGATACGACGCACAGAGGCAATCGGCGTTAACACGTGCACCGGTTTCGCCACGCCCATCAGTACCGGCCCTACGGTCACCCCTTCAGAGCTGGAGACGCGCAGCAGGTTATAGCTGATACGCGCCGCTTCCACGTTCGGCATAATCAGAATGTTGGCCGATCCCTTCAGCGGGCTGTCCGGCATACGTTCGTTACGGATGCTTTCCACCAGCGCGGCATCGCCGTGCATTTCCCCGTCAATCATCAGCTCCGGCGCACGCTCGCGCACCAGCTCCAGCGTCTGACGCATTTTGCAGGCCGCCGCGGATTTAGACGAACCAAAGTTAGAGTGCGACAGCAGCGCCACCTTCGGCTCGATACCAAAGCGACGCACGGTCTCGGCGGCCATCACCGTGATTTCCGCCAGCTCGTCCGGGGTCGGATCGTCGTTAACGTAGGTGTCCGCAATAAAGGTGTTGCCGCTTGGCAGCAGCAGCGCGTTCATCGCCCCGGCGGTATGGACGCCGTCGCGATAGCCGAAGATCTCCTGCACCACGCTGAAGTGCTCGTGGTAATCGCCAATTGTGCCGCAGATCAGCGCATCCGCCTCGCCGCGATGCACCATGATCGCGCCGATCACCGTCGTGTTGCTGATCACCGCTTTCTGCGCCTGTTCCTGGGTGATCCCCCGGCGCTTCATGATCGCGTAGTATTCGCTCCAGTACTCTTTGAAGCGCGGATCGGATTCGTTGTTAACGATCTCGAAGTCGACGCCCGGCTTAATCTGCAGGCCCAGCTTCTGGATACGCATTTCAATCACGCTCGGACGACCAATCAGGATCGGCTTCGCCAGGCCTAAGGTGATCAGCTCCTGGGTGGCGTGCAGCACGCGCGCCTCTTCCCCTTCCGCCAGCACCACGCGCTTCGCGTCGGCGCGCGCCTGGGAGAAGATCGGCTTCATGAACAGGTTCGTTTTATAGACAAACTCGGTGAGCTTATCGACGTACGCGTCAAAATCATGAATCGGACGCATCGCCACGCCGGAGTCCATCGCCGCTTTGGCCACCGCTGGTGCAATCTTAACAATCAGACGCGGGTCGAACGGTTTTGGAATGATGTAGTCCGGACCAAAGCTCAGATCCTGATCGCCGTACGCGGACGCAACCACTTCGCTCTGCTCGGCGTGCGCCAGCTCCGCGATGGCGTGAACGGCGGCAAGCTTCATCTCTTCGTTGATCGCCGTTGCGCCGACGTCCAGCGCACCGCGGAAGATGAACGGGAAGCAGAGCACGTTGTTGACCTGGTTCGGGTAGTCCGAACGGCCGGTACAGATGATGGCGTCTTCGCGCACCGCTTTCGCCAGCGGCGGCAGGATTTCCGGTTCCGGGTTCGCCAGGGCCAGGATCATTGGCGCACGCGCCATCTTCTTCACCATCTCCTGGGTTAGTACTTTCGGACCCGAGCAGCCGAGGAAGATATCCGCGCCGTCGATCACGTCGTCCAGGGTGCGCTTACCGTCGTCGTCGACCGCGTACGCCGCTTTGGTTTCCGCCATGTTCGGCTCGCGGTCTTTATAGATAACGCCCTTGGAGTCGCAGACCACAATGTTGTGTTTCTGCATACCCAGCGCCACCAGCAGGTTCATACAGGCGATGGCCGCGGCGCCTGCGCCAGAGACCACCATGCGCACGTCGGAGAGATTTTTCTCTACCACGCGCAGGCCGTTGAGGATCGCGGCGGTGCTGATAATCGCGGTTCCGTGCTGGTCATCATGGAACACGGGAATGTTCATACGCTCGCGCAGCTTCTGCTCGATATAGAAACATTCCGGCGCTTTGATGTCTTCCAGGTTGATCCCGCCGAATGTCGGCTCCAGCGCGGCCACCACGTTGATGAATTTGTCAGGATCGAGTTCATCCACCTCGATATCGAACACGTCGATACCGGCGAATTTCTTGAACAGTACCCCCTTCCCTTCCATCACCGGCTTACCGGCCAGCGCGCCGATGTTGCCCAGCCCCAGCACCGCCGTGCCGTTAGAGATCACGGCGACAAGGTTGCCGCGCGCGGTGTATTTGTAGGCCGCCAGCGGGTCTTTTTCGATTTCCAGACACGGGGCTGCGACGCCCGGCGAATAGGCCAGCGCCAGATCGCGCTGGGTTGCCAGCGGCTTGGTTGGGGAGACCTGGATTTTGCCCGGGACAGGGAACTCGTGAAAATCGAGGGCACTCTGTTTCAACTGCTCATCCATCTTATTTTTCCTTTCACGTATCGGTCAAAAGGGTGACGTAAGCGATCCTGATGCACACCCTGGTGTGCCGCCTAGTATCGCCTCAGGCCGCCTCCTAAACTTTGAAGGCAGCCAAACTCTCACCATCACACATTAAAAATTGTTATCAATTTATAACAGCCATGTTACCCGTCTCAAAAGCAATGCCTCCCCCGTCTGCTATGCTTTTTTGTTAAGTCCATCATGATTTTTCCAGAAGTGTGAACTAACGCACTCATCTAACTCTTTTATTTCCAAGGAGTAATTATTTATGAACCAGCTAGACGGCATCAAAAAATTCACCACCGTGGTTGCAGACAGCGGCGATATCGAATCGATTCGCCACTATCAGCCGGAGGACGCGACCACTAACCCTTCGCTACTGCTCAAAGCTGCAGGGCTCGCCCATTTTAGTCATCTGATTGATGACGCCATTGCCTACGGTAAACAGCGCGGGAAAACGCAGGAGCAGCAGGTCGCCGAAGCCAGCGACAAGCTGGCGGTTAATTTTGGTGCGGAAATTCTTAAAAGCATCCCGGGCCGCGTCTCGACCGAAGTCGACGCCCGCCTCTCGTTCGATAAAGAAAAGAGCATTAATAAGGCGCGTCGCCTGGTGGAACTGTACGAGGAGCAGGGGATCGATAAATCACGCATTCTGATCAAGCTGGCCTCCACCTGGGAAGGCATCCGTGCGGCAGAGGTGCTGGAAAAAGAAGGCATCCACTGCAACCTGACCCTGCTGTTCTCGTTTGCCCAGGCGCGCGCCTGCGCTGAAGCGGGCGTGTTCCTCGTCTCGCCGTTTGTCGGGCGCATCTACGACTGGTATCAGGCGAAACAGCCGATGGATCCGTACGTGGTGGATGAGGATCCGGGCGTGAAATCGGTCCGTAATATCTACGACTACTACAAACAGCACCGCTATGAAACCATCGTGATGGGGGCCAGCTTCCGCCGTACCGAGCAGATCCTCGCCCTGGCAGGCTGCGACCGTCTGACCATCTCCCCTAACCTGCTTCAGGAGCTACAGGACAAAGAAGAAACGGTGATCCGCAAGCTGGTGCCGACCTCCACCGTTCTGCCAAAACCGAAAGCCATGACCGAAGCGGAGTTCCGTTGGGAGCACAATCAGGACGCCATGGCCGTGGAAAAACTGGCGGACGGCATCCGCCAGTTCGCCGTCGACCAGCGCAAACTTGAAGATCTTCTCGCCGCCAAACTTTAACCTTGCCACGGAGTGAACTATGTCCCGTAAAGAGCTAGCCAATGCCATTCGCGCCCTCAGCATGGATGCCGTGCAAAAAGCCAATTCCGGCCACCCCGGCGCGCCGATGGGCATGGCTGATATTGCCGAAGTGCTGTGGAACGACTTTCTGAAGCACAACCCCAATGACCCGACCTGGTACGATCGCGACCGCTTTATTCTCTCCAACGGTCACGCCTCAATGCTGCTCTACAGCCTGCTGCACCTTTCCGGCTACGATCTGCCGCTTGAGGAGCTGAAAAACTTCCGCCAGCTGCACTCCAAAACGCCGGGGCACCCGGAAATTGGCTATACCCCGGGGGTGGAAACGACGACCGGACCACTCGGTCAGGGGCTGGCCAATGCGGTCGGGCTGGCGATTGCTGAACGCACGCTGGCGGCACAGTTTAACCAGCCGGACCGCGAGATTGTCGACCACTACACCTACGTGTTTATGGGTGACGGCTGCCTGATGGAGGGGATTTCCCATGAGGTCTGCTCCCTGGCGGGCACGCTGGGGCTCGGCAAGCTGATTGGCTTCTACGATCACAACGGCATCTCCATCGACGGGGAGACCGAAGGCTGGTTTACCGACGACACGGCAAAACGCTTTGAAGCCTACCACTGGCACGTGGTGCACGAGATCGACGGCCACGATCCTGAGGCGGTGAAAAAAGCGATTCAGGAAGCGCAGAGCGTGAAGGATAAACCGTCCCTGATTATCTGCCGTACGGTCATCGGCTTCGGCTCGCCGAATAAGGCGGGCAAAGAGGAGGCGCACGGCGCGGCGCTGGGCGAGGAGGAAATCGCGCTGACCCGGCAAAAGCTGGGGTGGAAACATCCACCGTTTGAGATCCCGAAAGAGATCTACAGAGCCTGGGATGCCCGTGAGACGGGTGAAAAGGCCCAGCAGTCCTGGAACGAGAAGTTTGCCGCCTACAAAAAAGCGCACCCGGATCTCGCCGCCGAGTTTTCCCGCCGCATGAGCGGTGGCCTGCCGGAGGACTGGGACGATAGAACCCAGGCGCTGATTGAAAACCTGCAGTCCAACCCGGCGAAAATCGCCACCCGCAAGGCGTCGCAAAATACCCTGAACGCAATCGGCCCTCTTCTGCCCGAACTGCTCGGCGGCTCGGCGGATCTGGCGCCCAGTAACCTGACTATCTGGTCGGGCTCAAAATCGCTGAAAGAGGACATTGCCGGGAACTACATCCACTACGGCGTGCGCGAGTTTGGGATGACCGCCATTGCCAACGGCATCGCCCATCACGGCGGGTTTGTGCCGTACACCGCCACCTTCCTGATGTTCGTCGAGTACGCCCGCAACGCGGCGCGCATGGCGGCACTGATGAAGGCGCGGCAGATTATGGTTTACACCCATGACTCCATCGGGCTGGGGGAAGACGGGCCTACGCACCAGGCGGTTGAACAGCTGGCAAGCCTGCGTCTGACGCCGAACTTCAGCACCTGGCGTCCGTGCGATCAGGTCGAAGCGGCTGTGGGCTGGAAGCTGGCGGTAGAACGCCACAATGGCCCAACGGCACTGATCCTGTCACGCCAGAACCTGGCGCAGATTGAGCGAACCCCGGAGCAGGTGAAAAACATCGCCCGCGGCGGCTACATCCTGAAGGACAGCGGCGGCAAGCCGGACGTGATCCTGATTGCGACCGGGTCCGAGGTGGAAATCACGGTGAAAGCGGCGGAGAAACTGACTGCCGAAGGTCACGCGGTGCGCGTGGTGTCCCTGCCCTCAACGGATATTTTTGACGCCCAGGACGAGGCGTACCGGGAATCGGTCCTGCCGTCCAGCGTCGCGGCTCGCGTAGCGGTGGAAGCCGGCATTGCCGACTACTGGTACAAATATGTCGGGCTCAAAGGGGCGATTGTCGGCATGCGGGGCTACGGCGAGTCCGCCCCTGCCGATAAGCTGTTCCCGTACTTCGGCTTTACCGTTGAGAACGTGGTGGAGAAGGCGCTGAGCGTACTGTAGTGTTTTACCGCGTGATCCACAGCGTGGGCCAGGCATCTGGCCCGTTCCAGTTGTCGCAGCTGGGCTCCTCGGCGTAGCGCACCAGGCGGAAGCGCTGGCCGTCAAAACGCCAGCGCGTCTGGATCCCGCAATCGCCCAAACCGCGCCCCAGCGCGAGCGTTGTCAGCTCGCGCGTCTTTTCATCGAAGCTGGCGTTCATCAACTCCATTTCGCTCCCGTCGCCTGACGGCGTAAACGGCAGACGCAGCCTGACGCTGCGCGCGGTGAACGGTTTTTTACGCGATACCAGCCACGCCAGATCGACCGTGTTATAGGCCCCCGCCTCGCAGCTGACGATCAGCAGCGCTTTGTCATCGGTTAACGCGGTGACGCGTACTTCCCGGCGGTTAGGATCCAGCGAGCACTGGCTGGTGTTCATCCGCCCGGTGCCATAATCCAGCAGGTCGTTCAGTTCGGCGTGGGAGAGCGGCGTCGGGGTCGGGTTGACGACCGCCACCTTTTTAAGGGCAGGAGCAGGCGGAACGCTTAACGGCGGATCGTCACCTTTCTTGATCCACGCGGTTTCACTGCCGACGCGCTTTTGCTGCGCATCAATGAACAGCAGCGCGGCCTTAAGCCCGGTCAGTGAAATAACCTGCTTACCGTCGCGCAGGGTCAGAGCCTTCCCTTCCTGGATGTTTTTCAGAAAGGCGGTGATGGTGGCCGCATCGTCCGTTTTAAGATGCCAGGGCGTGAGCTGCCAGCGCTGTTTGTCCAGCTTCAGGGGAACGTTATCCAGCAGCAGCCGGGGGGCAATCTCTGGCTCTTTTACCGAGGGCGTATCAAGGCCGCCGAGATCGATACGCAGCGTGGCGTCCGTTTTCGCCCCGGCGCTACGGGTGAGCGTCATGACCAGACCACGGTGTTCACCCGTGTTGCGTGCGAGGCAAAAATTCTGGTTATTGCAGGTTACCTGCCAGTCGGAGAAGGCTTGCTGGGCAGGTGCAGCCCGCACCTGCGGCGCGAGGAGCACACAAAACAGGTAAAACAAAAAGACGCTGTAGCGCATGAATGACACAATCCCGGAACGAAAACGCTTAACTGGGCAGTATCTTCGTGTTCCCGCCGGGGTTGCTCAATCGGATTTATCAGATATACCCGAAAAACAGGCTATATCCGTTCGAAAGTGGTGTTCATCAGCCCGGTTGTCTGTAAATACTGCAGTAATATCACCGCTTTACCATCCCTGATTTCGCCTGAACGCATCATCTCCAGCGCCCGGGTAAAGGGAAGCTCCAGCACTTCGATATCTTCATCCTCCACGCCACCGCCGCGGTGAGTGCGCTGCGCGTCGCTGTATTCCGCAATGAAGAAATGCACAATTTCCGTTACGCCGCCCGGCGACATAAACAGCTCGAAGACCTTTTTGACCTCGCCCACTTCGAAGCCGGTCTCTTCCACGGCCTCTTTGCGGATACAAACTTCCGGCTCATCATCATCGAGCAGGCCCGCGCAGGTTTCAATCAGACGTCCGTCAGGGTTGCCATTAACCCATGTCGCCACCCTGAACTGACGGATCAGCACCACGCTCTGCTTTTCACGGTTATAGAGCAGAATGGTTGCCCCGTTGCCGCGGTCGTAGACCTCGCGCTTGTGGCGGATCACCTCACCGTTGTTACGCGTAAGGTCATAGGTGATGTTACGCAGGACAAAGTAGTTTTCAGAGAGAATTTTGTCTTTGATAACGTCAATTTTCAGGGTCATACGGGCTCCACAACACAATGAGTCGTCCTATACTACGCCGTGAATCCCGCTTTGTCGCCCGCCGGTTTAATGATGTTTTAGGGCGTTAATCCCAAGCCAGTCCAGTATCCCCTGCGCCGCATGTCGCCCTTCCGCCATTGCGGTCACCACCAGATCCGCGCCGCGTACCGCATCGCCCCCGGCGAAGATTTGTGGGTTAGTCGTCTGGTAACGGTAGCGGCTCTCGACGGAGGCAACGATCCGCCCCCGGTCGTCCGTTTCGACACCCTGCGCCTGCAGCCACGGCATCGCGTGCGGGTTAAAACCAAACGCCATGATGACCGCATCAGCCGCCATCACGAACTCGCTGCCCGCCACGGGAACCGGTCGACGCCGTCCCTGCGCGTCCGGTTCACCGAGCTCGGTACGCAGCATCCGGATACCGTTGATCTTACCGTTCGGATCCAGCGTCAGCTCAACCGGCTGGACGTTAAATTCAAACGCCGCACCCTCTTCTCGGGCGTTCTTCACCTCTTTCTTCGAGCCAGGCATATTGGCCTCATCCCGACGATAGGCGCAGGTCACCTTTGCCGCACCGTGGCGTAACGCGGTGCGGACGCAGTCCATCGCGGTATCGCCCCCGCCAAGCACCACCACGTTTAAGCCCTGGGTATCGATAAACGGTTCGCTGGCCGTCGACTCCAGCCCCATAACGTGGCGCGTGTTACCTACAAGGAAAGGCAGCGCGTCATAAACCCCAGGCGCGTCTTCATGCGGGATACCCGCCTTCATCGAGCGGTAGGTTCCCACGCCAATAAACAGGACGTCGTACTCGTGCTTTAACTGCGACATCGACACGTCCTGGCCCACCTCGCAGTTCAGCTCGAAGCGGATCCCCATCGCGGTAAATATCTCTCTGCGCCGCGCGAGCAGCGATTTGTCCAGCTTGAATGCCGGGATGCCAAAGGTCAGCAATCCGCCAATTTCCGGATGCCGGTCATAGACCGTCACACTCGCGCCGCTGCGCGCCAGCACGTCGGCGCACGCCAGCCCGGCGGGGCCCGCGCCGACGATCGCAACACGTTTACCTGTCGGCGTGACGGCGGACATATCCGGCCGCCAGCCCATCGCCAGCGCCCGATCGGAGATATAGCGCTCAATGTTACCGATGGTCACGGATCCCGCCTCTTCACGTATTGTGCAGGCACCCTCGCATAATCGGTCCTGCGGACAGACGCGGCCGGTAATTTCAGGTAAACAGTTGGTCTGATGTGAAAGCTCGACCGCGCCGGCGATATCGCCCGCGTTGATACGCTCGATCCACTGCGGGATGTGGTTATGCAGCGGGCAGGTCCATTCGCAAATGCTGTGCTCTCCGCATTTCAGGCAGCGCGACGCCTCGCGGGCGGCCTGCTCGTCCCGGAACGGCAGGTAAATTTCGTTAAAATGGCTCACGCGTTCTGCGGCAGCCAGCTTGTCGGGCTCGCCGCGTGGCGGGGTTGTTTGCATCTGATGCAGTTTGGTGCGCGAAGCGTCTTCTCTGACGGCTTCCGCGTGCCAGGGCTGCGCCTCCAGGCAGGCCGTGCGCTGGCGGCGCGATTTCGCCAGAGTATCAAGGACAGCAGGCGTCGCCAGTGAGAGGACATCTGCCGGGCAATTTTCGATACAGGCCGGGCCGTGTGGCCGCGTCAGACAGAGATCGCATTTATTCGCCGAGGCCTTCACGCCGCCGCTGTCGAGCGGGGTGACGATAATCTCCATCGTGCCAAACGGGCAGGCCACCACGCAGGCCTTACAGCCGATGCATTTTTGTTGATTCACCTGTACGCTGTCATCGCATTTGCTGATGGCGCCGTTCGGACAGCTTTGCGCGCAGGGCGCATTTTCACAGTGATGGCAGGTGACGGGGCTACTCTTCTCGCCGGACCTCAGGACCGTAATGCGGGGATGAAAATGGCGCTCGCTCAGGACGTGCTGCTCATCGTTGTGCGCCATCACGCAGGCCACTTCGCAGGCGCGACACCCGATGCACTGCTGGCTGTTAGCCATAATAAAACGATTCATAACCACACCTGTTTTTGGTTCAATAACCTTATTCTTTGTATGAATATGGTATTTACGCATCACGGCGCGATCGGGCAATGTTCAAATGCCCGGAATGCCGAATTATTTACAGTGAACCTGTAGCAGATCAATTTTATTCAGAGAGCCGTTCTGTGACCGTTAAACGACCCGTTTCCGGAAGCCTTGCCTGGGCTTTCTTTTCGATAATTGCCTTATCGGTGCTGACAAGTACCGTCGCGCTGCTGACGCTAGCCAGCAGCCAGCGTGACGCCGAAGCCATTAATATCGCGGGTTCGCTGCGCATGCAGAGCTATCGTCTGGGCTACGAGATGCAGCGCAACAGCCCTGCCCTTGCCGCGCATCGCGACAGCTGGCAACGGACGCTGAGCGCGCCTGCCCTGCAGAAGCTGAACCGCTGGTACGTCCCGGACAATGTTAAAGCGCGCTACCAGCAGCTGCACGTGGCCTGGCTGGAGATGGATGCACACATCGCCCGCGGCGACAGCGCGTGGTATCAAACCCACATTGAGGATTTTGTTGGCCGCATTGATGCCTTTGTGCTCGCCCTCCAGCACTACACCGAACATAAAATTCAGACGGTGACCCTGCTCTCGCTGGCGGGCGCCCTCGGGATCCTGCTCCTGACGCTATTTACCCTGCGACGCATCCGTCGCCAGGTGGTGTTGCCGCTTAACAATCTGGTGGCGGCCAGCGAACGGATTGAGCGAGGGGAATTTGCAACCCCGGCGCCGGATACCGCCCTGCCGAACGAGCTGGGCCAACTCTCCCGCGCCTTCAACCACATGTCCGCCGAGCTGGCTACGCTCTACCGTTCGCTCGAAGCCTCGGTCGCGGAAAAGACTCGGCATCTGCATGAAGCCCACCAGCAGCTCGACATGCTGTTCAAATGCTCTCAGGCGCTGAATACCGGCCAGATAGACAGCCACTGCTTTCGGCATATCCTGCAGATTGTCCATGACTATACGCAGATGAATTATCTCGAACTGCGCACCAGCGACGACTGGCGGCTGTCTGAAGGGACGGAGTCACATGGCATTCCTCTGCAGCACCTGCCGGTACTGATGCAGGACACCCTTTACGGCGAGCTGCGCTGGCAAAGCGAGACGGACAGCGTCCCCCTTCCGCTGATGAGAAGCGTGGCGACCATGCTCGGGCGCGGGCTGTACTTTAACCAGGCGCAAAAACATTACCAGCAGCTGCTGCTGATGGAAGAGCGCGCCACCATTGCACGCGAGCTGCACGATTCGCTGGCGCAGGTGCTGTCGTATCTGCGCATTCAGCTTGCGCTGCTCAAACGCGCCGTGCCCGAGGAAAATACCCCGGCGCAGACCATCATCACCGACTTCTCCCGCGAGCTGAACAATGCCTGGCAGCAGCTGCGCGAGCTGCTTACCACCTTCCGCCTGACGCTGAACCACGCGAACTTACCCGCGGCGCTGCAGGAGTCCCTCGACGTCCTGCAGAGCCAGACGCAGGCGAAGCTGCATCTCGACTGCCGCCTCTCCTCGCTGGCGCTGGACGCGCAAAAGCAGGTGCATTTGCTGCAGATCGTGCGTGAGGCCGTGCTGAACGCCATTAAGCACGCGCAGGCCAGCGAGATCACCGTCAGCTGCGTGACCGCCGTGGACGGTACGCACAGCGTCAGCATTCGCGATAACGGCATCGGGATTGGCGAAGCCAGCGAGCCGCCGGGCCATTACGGCCTGAACATTATGCGCGAACGCGCGCAACGGCTCGGAGGAATGCTGCACTTCTCGCAGCCGCAAAACGGCGGCACGCTGGTCAGCGTGACGTTCCCGGCGCCCGCGCCGTTAACGGGTAAATAACGGTAAAGGAGGACGCGCGGGAAAAAGCGCATGATAATTTACATTATCTCCTTTATTTCTCCACGTTTGGCCTGGGCCTTACCGCTAAAGTTATGCGGGCAATAAACAATAATGACGTGCAGCAAAACGAGGTCACTCTTTCATGGCGAATTTTTTCATCGATCGCCCCATTTTTGCCTGGGTGCTTGCCATCCTGTTGTGTCTGACAGGTGTCCTGGCGATTACTTCACTTCCTGTTGAGCAATACCCCGATCTGGCACCGCCTAACGTGCGCGTAACGGCAAACTACCCCGGCGCTTCCGCACAAACGCTGGAAAACACCGTGACGCAGGTTATCGAGCAGAACATGACGGGTCTGGATAACCTGATGTACATGTCCTCACAAAGTAGCGCCACGGGCCAGGCGACGGTTACCCTGAGCTTTAAGGCGGGCACGGACCCGGACGAAGCGGTGCAGCAGGTGCAAAACCAGCTGCAGTCGGCCATGCGCAAGCTGCCCCAGGCGGTGCAGAATCAGGGCGTGACCGTGCGTAAAACCGGTGATACCAACATTTTAACCATCGCGTTTGTCTCGACAGATGGCTCGATGGATAAACAGGACATTGCGGACTACGTCGCCAGTAATATTCAGGATCCCATCAGCCGTATCAACGGCGTCGGGGATATCGACGCCTATGGCTCACAATACTCTATGCGCATCTGGCTCGATCCCAACAAGCTGAACAGCGTCCAGATGACGGCAACCGACGTGACGAATGCCATCAAGGCCCAGAACGCCCAGATTGCGGTGGGGCAGCTGGGGGGAACGCCGTCCGTCGATAAGCAGGCCCTGAACGCCACTATCAATTCGCAATCCCTGCTGCAGACGCCGGACCAGTTCCGCAACATCACCCTGCGCGTGAATCAGGATGGGTCGGAAGTGCGTCTGGGCGATGTCGCCACGGTGGAAATGGGGGCGGAAAAATATGACTACCTGAGCCGCTTTAACGGCAATCAGGCCTCCGGTCTGGGGATAAAGCTTGCCTCGGGCGCAAACGAAATGGCCACGGCGAAACTGGTGCTGGACCGTCTGGACGAGCTTTCACAGTATTTCCCGCACGGGCTGGAGTACAAAGTCGCCTACGAAACCACCTCCTTCGTTAAAGCGTCGATCGAGGACGTGGTGAAGACCCTGCTGGAAGCCATCGCGCTGGTGTTCCTGGTGATGTATCTGTTCCTGCAAAACTTCCGCGCGACGCTGATCCCAACCATTGCCGTTCCCGTGGTGCTGCTGGGGACCTTTGCGGTGCTTTACGCGTTCGGGTACAGCATTAATACCCTGACGATGTTTGCGATGGTGCTGGCGATTGGCCTTCTGGTGGATGATGCCATCGTGGTGGTTGAAAACGTCGAACGCATCATGAGCGAAGAAGGACTCTCCCCGCGCCAGGCGACGCGCAAATCCATGGGGCAAATTCAGGGGGCGCTGGTCGGTATCGCGATGGTGCTGTCGGCCGTCTTTATCCCGATGGCCTTCTTTGGCGGCACCACCGGGGCGATTTACCGTCAGTTCTCGATAACCATCGTCTCGGCGATGGTGCTCTCCGTGCTGGTGGCGCTGATCCTCACCCCCGCGCTGTGCGCCACCATTCTGAAACCGCTGCACAAAGGGGAGCAGCACGGGCAAAAAGGGTTCTTCGGCTGGTTTAACCGGATGTTCAACCGCAATGCCGCGCGGTATGAATCTGCCGTCGGTGGCGTGCTCCATCGCAGCCTGCGCTGGATGATGATTTACGTTGTGCTGCTGGGCGGCATGGTCTGGCTGTTTATGCATCTCCCCACCTCTTTTCTGCCGATGGAAGACCGCGGCATGTTCACCACCTCGGTGCAGCTCCCGAGCGGCGCAACGCAGCAGCAGACGCTGAAAGTGGTCCAGAAAGTGGAGCAGTACTTCTTCACCAAAGAGAAAGATAACGTTGTGTCGGTCTTCTCCACCGTGGGCTCTGGCCCAGGCGGAAACGGGCAGAACGTCGCCCGCATGTTCGTCCGCCTGAAGGACTGGGACGAGCGCGATACCCGAACGGGAACGTCATTTGCCATTATTGAACGTGCGACCAAAGCCTTTGCGCATATTAAAGAGGCGCGCGTCTTCGCCAGCAGCCCGCCGGCGATAAGCGGTCTGGGCAGTTCCGCCGGGTTTGATATGGAGCTGCAGGATCACGCCGGTGCGGGCCACACGGCGCTGATGGCGGCACGCGATAAGCTGTTAGCGCTGGCGGGCAACGATCCTGACCTGACCCGCGTTCGCCATAACGGTCTTGACGACAGCCCGCAGCTGCAGGTGGATATCGATCAGCGTAAGGCGCAGGCGCTGGGCGTCTCGATCAACGATATCAACGACACCCTGCAAACGGCGTGGGGCTCGAGCTATGTGAATGACTTTATGGATCGCGGCCGCGTGAAAAAAGTGTATGTCCAGTCCGCCGCGCCGTTCCGCATGCTGCCGGATGATATAAACCGCTGGTTTGTCAGGAATAACGCTGGCGGCATGGTGCCGTTCTCCGCGTTTGCCACCTCGCACTGGGAGAGCGGTTCGCCGCGTCTGGAGCGCTATAACGGCTACTCTGCGGTTGAAATCGTCGGGGAAGCTGCGCCGGGCGTCAGTACCGGTACCGCTATGGATACCATGGAAAAACTGGTCCAGCAGCTGCCCGCCGGTTTTGGTCTGGAGTGGACGGCCATGTCCTACCAGGAGCGTCTCTCCGGGGCACAGGCTCCCGCACTTTACGCGCTCTCTCTGCTGGTGGTCTTCCTCTGCCTAGCCGCACTGTATGAAAGCTGGTCGGTACCGTTCTCGGTCATGCTGGTCGTGCCGCTTGGCGTCATCGGTGCGCTGCTGGCGACCTGGATGCGCGGCCTCGAGAACGATGTTTACTTCCAGGTGGGTCTGCTCACCGTGATTGGGCTATCGGCGAAAAACGCCATTCTGATCGTTGAATTTGCCAACGAGATGAATGCCAAAGGCCACGAGCTGATGGCCGCCACGCTGCACGCCTGCCGTCAGCGCTTACGCCCGATCCTGATGACGTCGCTGGCGTTTGTCTTTGGCGTACTGCCGATGGCAACCAGTACGGGTGCAGGCTCCAGCAGCCAGCATGCCGTCGGGACGGGGGTGATGGGCGGCATGATTTCGGCAACCATCCTGGCCATTTACTTCGTGCCGTTGTTCTTTGTGCTGGTGCGTCGTCGCTTCCCGTTAAAGGAACGCGCTGAGTAAGTGATTGAAATAAAAAAAGGCGGCTTTATCGGCCGCCTTTTTATTGTGTGATTAATTCACACTATGGTTATTTTACTTATTTTAGTGCTCTTGCAATTCTTACTGAATGTCATTTACGAAGCATGCCTTCGATAAAATCTTTCCAGTTCCCCAGTTCACGTTCAATCATAACAACCTCTCTTATTATTATGCGCATTCTACAAAAACGGACCATCATTGTGAAGACTATTTAACCAATTGCTGTGATTGTACCCCACGTCCTGCGGGGATTTATGATAAATATGAACGGAGAGGCCTCAATTTTTTGTGACGGCTGGCAATATTTTGAAATAACCCTCCGAACGGGTGAGTTTTATTTTACCCGCTGAGTTTATTCGAAATTTAAACTTTATGGACATCTATGCTTAAAGGGTGAAAGAATATTCAGCGTACAGATGTGAGTTGAATTAAGAAGAAGCGTAAATCCAGACGATTCCTGAATGTGTTATATTCCACTTAAGGATATATCTTCGAATTTACTGAACATTTAATCATCATTAGGTCAAAAGGATTCACCATGGTTGTGATGTACGGCATTAAAAATTGCGACACCATAAAAAAAGCCCGTCGCTGGCTGGAAGCAAACGGCGTGGAGTACCGTTTCCACGATTACCGAGCCGACGGGCTTGATGCAGAATTTCTGCATAGCGCGATCGGCGAACTGGGGTGGGAAGCCCTGCTGAACACGCGCGGCACCACCTGGCGTAAGCTGGATGAATCTCTGCGCGCCAGCATCAACAACGCCGACAGCGCGGCAAAACTGATGCTCGACATGCCGGCAATTATCAAACGCCCATTGCTCTGCGCGCCAGGGCAGCCTATGCTGCTGGGTTTCAGTGAAACCCTTTATTCCGACTTTTTTCGTTGAGGTGTAGTTTATGTCATGCCCGGTCATTGAGCTGACTCAGCAGCTTATTCGCCGTCCTTCCCTTAGCCCGGACGACGCAGGTTGTCAGGCACTTATGATTGAGCGCCTGCGTGCCATCGGTTTTACCGTTGAACGCATGGATTTTGGCGATACCCAGAACTTCTGGGCGTGGCGCGGCCAGGGTGAAACGCTGGCCTTTGCCGGGCATACTGACGTCGTTCCCGCCGGTGACGCGGATCGCTGGATTAACCCGCCGTTTGAGCCGACCATCCGCGACGGCATGCTGTTTGGTCGCGGCGCGGCAGACATGAAAGGCTCCCTGGCGGCGATGGTCGTGGCGGCAGAGCGCTTTGTGGCTCAGCATCCAAACCACAAAAACCGTCTGGCGTTTTTAATCACCTCCGACGAAGAAGCCAGCGCCCATAACGGCACCGTGAAGGTCGTTGAAGCGCTGATGGCGCGTAACGAGCGTCTCGACTACTGCCTGGTCGGTGAGCCGTCCAGTACCGAAGTGGTGGGTGATGTTGTCAAAAATGGGCGCCGTGGCTCGCTGACCTGTAACCTGACCATTCACGGCGTTCAGGGGCACGTTGCATACCCGCATCTGGCCGATAACCCGGTCCATCGCGCTGCGCCAATGCTGAGCGAGCTGGTGGGCATCGAGTGGGATAAAGGCAACGAATTCTTCCCGCCAACCAGCATGCAGATCGCGAACGTCAAGGCCGGGACCGGCAGCAACAACGTGATCCCGGGTGATTACTTCGTCCAGTTTAACTTCCGCTTCAGCACCGAACTGACCGATGAGATGATCAAGGCGCGCGTTATCGCGCTGCTGGAAAAATATCACCTGCGCTACACCGTGGAGTGGTGGCTTTCCGGCCAGCCGTTCCTGACGCAGCGCGGTAAGCTGGTGGATGCGGTGGTGAACGCCATCGAGCACTATAATGAAATTAAGCCACAGCTGCTGACAACGGGTGGCACCTCAGACGGACGCTTTATCGCCCGTATGGGCGCCCAGGTTGTCGAACTGGGTCCAGTGAACGCAACCATTCATAAAATCAATGAGTGTGTTAATGCGGCAGATTTGCAACTGCTGGCCCGTATGTATCAACGTATTATGGAGCAACTCGTCGCCTGACGAACGCTCTGAGAGGAATAGCGAATGGATTGGCTTTCAAAGTACTGGTGGATTCTGGTGTTAGTTTTTCTGGTTGGCGTATTGCTTAACGTGATTAAAGATCTTAAGCGCGTTGACCATAAAAAATTTCTCGCCAACAAACCGGATCTTCCCCCGCACCGTGATTTTAACGACAAGTGGGACGATGACGACGACTGGCCGAAGAAGGACCAGAAGAAGTAATCGTTAAGTTTCCCCTCTCCCCGGGAGAGGGGGAAACCTCACATAAACTCTACAATATCATCGTTATCCGGCTTGCCGCCGCTGAGCGCTTCATCAAAGTAGTGCTTTGGTACGGTATAGCGCAAACGATCGAGCGCGAACTGCATGCTACGGTCGTCAATCGCGTGGCCCAGATCGTCAACAATATCCAGCGTCACGTCCCCACCTTCGCGAATCAGCGCTTCCTGAGCGGCAACCGCATGCGAGAGCTCAATCACCCGGTCTTCACCACCGTGGATCAGGTGGATCGTGGTCTGCGTGGTCGCGCTTGTCGGTAACGTCGCAAAACGGCCGTTAAACGCAATGACGCGTGACGTCAGACCCGGCTGCGCTTTTACGCTTTCCAGCGACATGATTGACCCCTGCGAGAAGCCAATCAGCGCGGTCGCGTCAGCACCCACGCCGCTCTGCTGCTGCCAGTAGCGGACGATGTCGATAAAGGTAGGCATGATGGCGTCGATGCGAGCCTGACGATTCTCTTCCGTCACGCCCTGAACAGAGAACCACTGGCGTCCGTTCGGACCACATGGCTCTACGCCACCGATGCTGACAATCAATGCCTCCGGAAACACGGGCGCAAACCAACTGCCAATCTGACCCATATTGACGGCATTATCGCCAACGCCATGAAACAGAAGCAGTAACTGTTTAGCCGGTTTGTCAGGGCTTTGAACAACAAAATGGTCGTGTTTCATGGTGGTCTCCTTAATAGATGACCTGGATTCTACGCCTCCCGACGTGAATGACCATGCCACTTTACTGAAGAAGTCATTGAAAAAATTGCCATTGCAAAATGTCTTCTTTCAACTGCTGGCTACGGAGATAATCAAGACTTTCAATCGCTTGCGCGGTTTCATTTCGCAACGTTGCCAGCAACGCTTTTCGCCCGACGTCTTCCGTTTTTCCGTCCATTTTCCCGCGCAGGGCCGGAAGCGGCATATCCACGGTTAACAACAGCCGCGTCAGTGCGGCAACCGAGGTTGAAAACGCCCGATGAGCAAAAGCAAACCCCGCCAGCTCCAGCCAGTCGTCATTATTAAGGGTAGCTTCCCAGCCGTCTTCCACGGGGATCTTTTCACCGTTCCAGGCCGATAGCACCCGCGCATCGCGCTTCAGACGACGCTGCGCCTGTTCACACAGCTGACGCCCGGCCTCGCTCTGGGGCAGCAAGGCCATCGCGGTGTAGCAGCCGCTGCTGGCTTCACGATGGCTGCCCATCCGCACCAGCACAAACCCACATTGCTGCCAGAAACGCCACAGCTCATCGGTATAACCAAAGCTCACCGACAGATAGTCTTCGCCGCTGGCGCCGCGAACAAGCGCCTGGCCAATCCCTTCCCGCTGACGGTGAGGATGTACGGCAATGCGGGTCACCCGTCGTCCTCTCAGCGTCGCCGCCAGCGGAGAGCCGCCGTGCGCCGCAAGAGACTGCGCCACCAGGTTACCGCGCGGACGCCGGTACCCTGCCCATACGGCGCGGCTAAGCTCGGGGGAGAGCCCGCCCTCCTCCACCAGCCAGAGCGCCCCGGCGATATCCGGGTCCGTTTCGGCAACGGCAAACTGCTGCCCGGGCGCGTCCATCATGCGGCGTAAATCGAGCGGCGAGGTACGATAATGCGCCGCGCAGAGAAGCTCGTATACGCCCGCTGCAAGCGCCGGGCGGCTTTTCCATGCCGTCGGCGTCAGGGACGTTAAACGCACCTCCCCTTCCGGGCGTCGGTCAATCAGCGTATCGTCAAACAGCAGCGCGCTGGCAACAACCCGCTCAAGCGGGCAGCCCGCCGCCCAGCGTACCGGTGTAGATAAGCTGTAGCGCTGCAGCCCGGCAAACCGACCGCAGAATTTAAGCAAGAATCCCCGGCCCGTCCCCTCATATCCCTGCACCGTGGTGGTCAACAGCACGCGAGGGAAACGGACAGCTAACTTTTCAAGCAGCGGACCGGGGATCGCAGCGGCTTCATCGACAATGAGCCAGTCAGCCTGGCGTGAAGAGGCAAGCAGCGCGTCCGGGGCTATAAAATGAAAACGCTCTCCGGCAAAGCGGGCGATGATATCCGTCGCCCCCTTCGACGGCGCGGTAACCACGGCGCTGCCGGCAATGCGGTTCAGCAGCATTCCCGCCAGGGCTGATTTTCCGCGCCCGCGCGCGGCGGTGACGGCCACGATGCCCTCCGGCATCCCCAGCAGCACATCCAGGATCTCAGCCTGCTCGCGCTGCGGGGCGCCGCTGGCAGGCTGCCAGTCTGGCGCGTCGGGTAAAGGCGGAAGGGATAACCCGCGGCCCTGAAGCCAGACAATCGCGTCGGGATCGGCGTCAATCGTCCGGCAGAAATGGTGGACAAAATGCGGCGTGGCTATCGCTTCGGCGCCGTCGCTCCAGCGCAGTGAATCGCTGTCTGGCAACCCGGGCCACGCATCGAGCGGCGGAACCCGCAGCACCAGAAGGCTTCCGGCGCTCAGCGTTCCGCTCAGGGCGGCAAACGCGGCGACATCAAACCCGGCGCTGGCGTCAAAAACGGCATGCCGGAACTCGCGTCCCAGCAGGCCGCTGATGGCTTTTGAAGGATGTTCGTCAAGCCTTACCCAGTCTCCGGGCAAGGCGTCACGCAGGGCAAGCGCCTGGGTTAACGTCCACTGCGCCTCACCGCTGAGCACCACCAGCCGACGATGGCCGGTGCGCTCAAGCTCGCTTATCAGCTGTTCAAACTCCAGCATTACATCGCTTTGCCGAAGGTATTACACTGCGCCGGATCGCCGCTGTCGAAGCCGCGTTTGAACCAGCTATAGCGCTGCTGTGAGGTACCGTGAGTGAAGCTGTCCGGCACGACGCGTCCCTGGCTCTGCTGCTGAAGACGGTCGTCACCAATAGCCTGAGCGGCATTTAACGCCTCTTCAAGATCGCCGGATTCCAGCACGCCCTGCTGCTGCATGCTGTGGCCCCAGACGCCCGCGAAGCAGTCCGCCTGCAGCTCCATTTTAACGGAAAGGCGGTTCACTTCAGCCTGAGACGCATTTTGCTGGAGCTGGCGCACTTTGGGCTCAATCCCCAGCAGTTTTTGCACGTGATGACCGACTTCATGCGCGATCACGTAGCCCTGGGCAAAATCACCGTCAGCGCCAAGCTTGCGTTTCATGTCATCGTAAAAAGAGAGATCGATATAGACGGTGCCGTCTGCCGGGCAGTAGAACGGCCCCATCACAGATTGCCCGGTACCGCATCCGGTGCGGGTTGCCCCCCGGTACATCACCAGCTTCGGCTGCTGGTAGGTACGCCCCATCTTCTCAAACAGCTGACTCCAGGTGTCTTCTGTTGTGGCGAGAATAACGGAGGTAAATTTGGCCGCTTCATCTTCATTCGGGCTGATGGAGCGCTGAGAATGCTCCTGCTGCTGCAGCGGCTGACCGGTCATCAACCCGGTAAGGTCAACGCCGTAGTAACCCGCGACTAAAACCACAATCAGCAGGATGATACCGCCCTTGCCGCTGGGTAACCGGAAGCCGGGCCCACCCATTGAAGGACCGCCGCCGCCATCACTGCGTCTGTCTTCTACATTGTCACTTTCACGACGCCCTTGCCAGCGCATAACCACCTCGAACTATTCCATTTATAATAGCTATGATCGTAGGCGGTTAACGGCAAGATTACCATAGGAAACAAAGGTAAGACGCCAAAGGATGGGAACATCCTTTGGCAAGTGAGGGAGTTAGTCGAGCTTAACGCCTAAACGGTGAGCAACCGCTTCGTACGCTTCAATCAGGCCACCCAGGCTCTGACGGAAACGGTCTTTGTCCATTTTATCCAGGGTTTCTTTATCCCACAGGCGGCTACCGTCTGGTGAGAACTCATCGCCCAGCACCACTTCGCCTTTGAACAGACCAAACTCCAGCTTGAAGTCGACGAGAATCAGGCCCGCGTCATCAAACAGTTTTTTCAGCACGTCGTTGGCTTTGTAGGTCAGCTCCTGCATACGCGCCAGGTTCTCTTTGCTCACCCAGCCGAAGGTTTCGCAGTAGGATTCGTTGACCATCGGGTCGTGCATAGCATCGTTTTTCAGGAACAGGTCGAACAGCGGTGGATTCAGTTCGATACCTTCTTCAATGCCCAGACGCTTCACCAGGGAGCCCGCCGCACGGTTACGAATAACGCACTCAACCGGAACCATATCCAGTTTTTTCACCAGACATTCCGTATCGGACAGCAACGCTTCCATCTGGGTCGGGATGCCCGCTTCGGCCAGTTTGGTCATAATGAAGTGGTTGAACTTGTTGTTCACCATGCCTTTACGATCGAACTGCTCAATGCGTGCGCCATCCCCTGCTGACGTATCATTGCGGAACTCGAGCACCAACAGATCCGGGTTTTCCGTGCTGTATACGGTCTTCGCTTTGCCACGATACAACTCAGCTTGCTTCTGCATCTTCATTACTCCTGGTGTGATGATTTGTGTTCAAAACTGGGGATATTATGCCACGCACACGTTTGCGTAGCACTAAAATAAAAAGGGCTGGATTCACCAGCCCTCGTATTTATTTGCTGAATGCTGCCTGGAAGACAGCGACCAGCGCATCGTTCTGCGACTGGGTCAGCGTATGACCTTTTGGATCGATAAACTGCAGACTGCTGCGGTTATCAAGGTCGCCTACCTGAATCTTGTAGTCACCGGAGGCAAGCTGAGGATCTTTCGCGCCCAGTTCCTGCCATGCGCTGTCGGAGAGCGGCTTATACGTTGCCGTCATGCTGCCGGTTGAACGCGTGCTGTCGTTCACTTTCATGCCCACTTTTTCAAGCGTCGCTGGCAGACGCTGCCAGGTCTGGTTAAACGGTGCACGCACCACCAGCATTGGCAGGCCGGTATCATCCGCACCGCTTTGCACATCGAAGGTCGCGCCGTTGCGGCTCTGCGCGGCGTTGGCGGCATCGGTAGCGGTCTTATCCAGACCTGCGGCAATCACGTTCAGCATTTCGGTGCTGTAACGCTGCAGGGACGCGGCATCCGCAACCGGTTTACCCGCCTGCTCCAGGTTCAACAACTTAACGTTAACCGCCTGCTGGTAACCCTGTGGTTTAACGGAGACTTGATAACGACCGCGGTACTGCTGGTCTTCATCCAGACGGTTCCATTCGATCCAGTCGGTGGTTAACGTCTGGCTGGCGTCATCGCGTTTATCGATGGTGTAGTTCTTCGACTGAATGACGCTGACAACCTGCGGCCACAGCGTGCTACCGCGCGCGCTCTCAACCATCAGAGACGCCGTATCACCGGTGAACTGGGTACGCGCCCCGCTCACCAGCGCCAGAGGCTGTGCTGGCGGACGAATATCAAGCGCTTTACCGACCAGGCCGCTGCCGTTGGTCACGGGAATATTATAATCGCCGTTCTGAATCGGCAGGATCATACCAGCCGGTGCGTGAAGTTCAGCAAGCGGGGTCGCATCCAGATAGGATTCATCACCGCTCACCTGGCGCTTGTAGCGCGAATCTGAACTACAGGCAGCGAGCAGCATAACAAGCGAAACACTCGCAACCTTCGCCAGGCGCGACTTCTGTACTGAATAAGCCATCAAATCTCCCTAAACTCTACAGCAAACCGGCATGCTTCAGCGCCGCCCTGACGATGTCACGACCGTGGTCGGTAATCGGTGTCATTGGCAGACGCAGCGTATCGGTTGCTACAAGCCCCAACTCCTTACATGCCCATTTCACTGGGATCGGATTGGGTTCGACAAATAATTTATTGTGCAGCGGCATCAGACGCTGATTAATGACGCGCGCTTCATCAAAGTGACCGGCTGCGGCCAGTTTGCACATTTCAGCCATATCGCGCGCCGCAACGTTTGACGTTACGGAGATCACGCCATGACCACCGAGCTGCATAAAGTCCAGCGCGGTCGCATCATCACCACTCAACAGGATAAAGTCGTCTGAAACCAGCTCTTTGATCTGATGAACGCGGCTTAAGTTCCCTGTCGCCTCTTTAATACCGATAATATTTTTTACTTCCGAGAGACGACCAACGGTTTCCGGCAGCATATCGCAACCGGTACGGGACGGCACATTATACAGAATTTGTGGCAAGTCAGTATGTTCAGCGATGGCTTTGAAGTGCTGGAACAAACCTTCCTGAGTAGGACGGTTGTAATAAGGGGTCACCGTCAGACAGCCCACGATGCCGCTGTCGTTAAAACGTTTGGTCAGGCTGATAGCTTCTGCGGTTGCATTAGCCCCTGTCCCCGCGATGACCGGAATACGTCCGTCCGCCAGTTCCAGGGTCAGCATCACCACATCGCCGTGCTCGTCGTGGCTCAGCGTTGCGGATTCACCGGTAGTCCCTACCGAAACGATCGCCGAGGTTCCGTTGGCGACATGGTAATCAATGAGCTTCTTCATGCTTGACCGGCAGACATTACCTTTTTCATCCATCGGTGTAACAAGCGCGACAATACTTCCCGTGAACATGAGCCATCCTCTGTGCGAACAAGAGCCTCAATGTTACGTTTGGAACTGTAATAAAAGCAAGCGACCTGAGGCTCGCAGGCGGTTGTATGCATGTTTTTTTTATGCTTTCCTTAGGAAGACTTAACCATGCAAAGGAAGAACAGGTTTGACAACCTCATCACAACATTACCTGGTTATCACTGCGCTGGGTGCCGACAGGCCGGGTATCGTGAACACCATCACCCGTCACGTAAGCAGCTGCGGCTGTAATATCGAAGACAGCCGTCTGGCGATGCTTGGCGAAGAGTTCACATTTATTATGTTGCTTTCCGGGACATG
Organism: Enterobacter sp. UPMP2060; assembly: GCF_053709655.1. NCBI lineage: Bacteria > Pseudomonadati > Pseudomonadota > Gammaproteobacteria > Enterobacterales > Enterobacteriaceae > Enterobacter > Enterobacter sp. UPMP2060. The sequence continues at coordinate 121,337 of NZ_JBSKJQ010000002.1, read as the reverse complement.
GAACGCCATTACGTTGATTGAATCGACCCTGCCGCTGAAGGGGGCCGAACTGGATTTGCTGATTGTCATGAAGCGCACCACTGCGCGTCCGCGTCCGGCACTGCCTTCTACCGTCTGGGTACAGGTTGAAGTGCCTGATTCACCCCATCTGATTGAGCGTTTCACCGCGCTTTTTGACAATCATCAGATGAATATTGCCGAACTGGTTTCCCGTACGCAGACAAGCGATGACCAGGGTCTTCCGGTGCTGTTTATTCAAATTACCGCGCACAGCCCTGCCTCACAGGATGCGTCAAATATCGAGCAAGCGTTCAAAGCCCTCTGTACAGAATTAAACGCGCAGGGCAGTATAAGCGTCGTCAATTATTCGCAGCACGAACAGGATGGAGTTGAGTAATGAACCCACTGAAAGCCGGTGACATCGCACCGAAATTTAGCTTACCGGATCAAGACGGCGAGCAAGTAAATTTGACCGACTTCCAGGGACAGCGTGTTCTGGTCTATTTCTACCCGAAAGCCATGACCCCCGGCTGCACCGTACAGGCCTGCGGCTTACGCGACAACATGGACGAGTTGAAAAAAGTCGGTGTGGAAGTGCTGGGTATCAGCACGGATAAACCAGAAAAGCTGTCACGATTTGCTGAAAAAGAGCTGCTGAACTTCACGCTGCTTTCTGATGAAGATCATCAGGTGTGCGAGCAGTTCGGCGTCTGGGGCGAGAAGACGTTTATGGGTAAAACCTACGACGGCATTCACCGCATTAGCTTCCTGATTGACGCTGACGGTAAAGTTGAACATGTGTTTGACGACTTCAAAACCAGCAACCACCACGACGTGGTGTTGAACTGGCTGAAAGCAAGCGCCTGATAAACAGCAAAACGGCAACCCAGGTTGCCGTTTTTAATGTTTTCCCCCTCTCCCCGTGGGAGAGGGTCGGAGTGAGGGCATCAGGCCGCACAAAGACTACTTCTCTTCCACCGCCGGCACATCCGGCCACGCGTGGACCACGGCCTTAATCAGCGTCGCCAGCGGAATCGCAAAGAACACGCCCCAGAATCCCCACAGCCCGCCGAAAATCACCACGGATAAGATAATCACCAGCGGATGCAGGTTCACCGCTTCGGAGAACAGCACCGGTACCAGCAGGTTACCGTCCAGGCCCTGAATAATCAGGTACACCGCAAAGCAGCTCCAGAACTCTGTCCCCAGCCCAAACTGGAACAGCGCGACCCCAACAACCGGAATGGTCACCACAAACGCGCCGATATACGGAATCAGGACCGACAGCCCCACCAGCACCGCCAGCAGCAGCGAGTAGTTCAGGCCGAAAATCAGGAAGCCAATCCAGGTGGCTACCCCCACGACAATCATCTCCAGCACCTTGCCGCGAATGTAGTTTGTGATCTGCTGGTTCATCTCTTCCCAGACCTGCCCTGCCAGCCCGCGGTTGCGCGGCAGAATACGGCGCACGGCGTTGAGCATTTGATCTTTATCTTTCACCAGGAAGAAGACCATCAGCGGCACGAGCACAAGGTAAACCGCCAGCGTCAGCAGTCCGACCAGCGAGGCCAGAGAGTACTTCACCACCGAATCGCCCATCGTCATGATGCGGGCGCGCATATTTTCGGCCATCGCGTCAATAATCCCGGCATCCATCAGGGCCGGGTAACGGCGCGGCAGCGTGGCGGCAAAATCAGACAGCTTGTTCAACATGCCGGGCATGTCGCGGATCAGGTTAATTCCCTGCTGCCAGGCGACCGGCATCACCACAAAGGCCATTAGCAGCAGGATGCCGACAAACAGCACCAGCACGATGCTGGTCGCCCAGCGGCGGGAACAGCCGATGTGTTCCAGGCGCGCCGTCGGCCACTCCAGCAGGTATGCCAGCACAATCGCCACCAGCAGGGGCGCGAGCAGGCCGCTGAAGAAGAACAGAATACCGAACCCGGCAACCAGAATAACCAACAAAGCAATGGCTTCCGGGTCGCTGAACCGACGCCGGTACCACTGCATTAACATTTCGAGCATACAACCCTTCCCTGAATCGAATGGCGGGAGTGAGACGGTGAATTGTATCTAACTGTCACAAAAAAGACTTTCGCTTTTTGTATCCCGATCGCAATCCGCAAAAGCCTGATGAATGGGATTTTCTTCATGCTGTAACACGGCTACACTCGCAGAGCAGCAGAGATGAACGTTATGCCGGTTCATCGGTCAAATTAGCACATCCAACATACAGGACAGTGGTTATGTTCAGGCAGTTGAGAAAAACACTGGTTGCAACACTGATTGCCGCGGTGACGGTCGGTCAGGTGTTGCCCGCTTTTGCTGACTCGTCCGATTCATTGCCGGACATGGGCACCACAGCAGGAAGCACGCTCTCTATTGGGCAAGAGATGCAAATGGGGGATTACTATGTTCGCCAACTGCGCGGTAGCGCCCCGCTGATCAACGATCCTTTGCTGGTACAGTACATTAACGGGCTGGGGATGCGTCTGGTTTCGCACGCCGACTCGGTAAAAACGCCCTTCCATTTCTATTTAATCAATAATGACGAAATCAACGCCTTCGCCTTCTTTGGCGGAAACGTGGTGCTGCATTCGGCGTTATTCCGTTATTCCGACAACGAAAGCCAGCTGGCCTCGGTAATGGCGCACGAAATTTCGCACGTCACCCAGCGTCACCTGGCGCGCGCCATGGAAGACCAGAAACGTAACGCCCCCCTCACCTGGGTGGGCGCACTGGGCTCCATTCTGCTGGCGATGGCCAGCCCGCAGGCCGGGATGGCGGCCCTGACCGGTACGCTGGCGGGAACGCGCCAGGGGATGATCAGCTTTACCCAGCAAAACGAACAGGAAGCGGACCGCATCGGGATTCAGGTGCTGCAGCGTTCGGGCTTTGACCCGCAGGCCATGCCGAGCTTCCTCGAAAAACTGCTCGATCAGGCGCGTTACTCTTCCCGTCCGCCGGAAATTCTGCTGACCCACCCGCTGCCGGAAAGTCGCCTGTCGGACGCGCGTAACCGTGCCAACCAGATGCGTCCGGTGGTGGTCCAGTCTTCGCAGGATTTCTACATGGCGAAGGTGAGAACGCTGGGGATGTACAACTCCGGGCGTAACCAGCTCACCAGCGATCTGCTGGATACCCTGGCGAAAGGCAACGTGCGTGAGAAAAACGCCGCGCAGTATGGTCAGGCGCTCCAGGCGATGGAAGCCAGCAAATACGACGAGGCGCGCAAAGCGCTGCAACCGCTTCTGGCTGCCGACCCTAACAACCCGTGGTACCTCGATCTGTCGACGGATATCGATCTGGGCCAGAAGAAAACGGCCGATGCGATTAACCGTCTGAAGGGGGCGAAAGACGTCCGTACCAACCCGGTGCTGCAGCTTAACCTGGCGAACGCTTACTTACAGGGCGGTCAGCCTGGCGAAGCGGCGACCATTCTGAACCGCTATACCTTTAACAATAAAGACGATCAAAACGGCTGGGATCTGCTCGCTCAGGCGGAAGCCCAGCTCGGCAACCGCGATCAGGAGCTGGCGGCGCGTGCCGAAGGTTTTGCCCTGGTGGGCCGCCTCGATCAGGCGATTTCCACGCTCAGCAGCGCCAGCGCGCAGGTCAAGCTCGGCAGCATCCAGCAGGCCCGTTACGACGCGCGTATCGATCAGCTGCGCGGCCTGCAGCAGCGCTTTAAGCCGTACGAAAAGATGTAATAAAGGAGAATTCACGTCATGACAGACGCCGTAAAAATTTATCACAACCCTCGCTGCTCCAAGAGCCGCGATACCCTTAGCCTGCTGAAGTCTAACGGCGTTGAGCCGGAAGTGGTGCTGTACCTCGACACCCCACCTGACGCGCAAACCCTCCGCCAGCTGCTGCACATGCTGGGAATGGGCAGTGCAAGAGAGCTGATGCGTCAGAAAGAAGATTTGTATAAGTCGCTTAACCTGGATGACAGCCGTCTCACCGAGGCTGAGCTGATCCAGGCGATGGTTGAAAATCCAAAGCTGATTGAGCGCCCGATAGTGGTGGCGAACGGCCAGGCGCGCATTGGACGCCCGCCGGAAGACGTGCTCGAGATCCTCTAGTCCTTATGCCGCAGCGCTTCCAGAAAGGCCTGCGGCGTACTCTCTCCCAGCTTTTTCTGCGCTTTTCCCCGGTTGTAAAATTCGCACAGCTGGATCAACAGCTCGCCTGCCGGTTCACTGTTCAGACGTGGGATGATTTCACATAGCGGTAGATCAACCTGAACGACGCGGTATTGCTGTGGATGCGCCGTTACGGTGGCATTGCGCTCCTCAAGCTTCACCTCAAAACCAAAAGTCTCAACAGATTGAATATCAGCCGGACAGGCTGCCAGCGCGTCGTTCGCCCAGTGGGCCAGCAGCTGCGGAGAAATGCCCGCGTACAGCCGGGCGTAGCACCAGCCGCTCACGGGTTCACGCGCCCACAGCAGATGCAGTTCCCCGCCATCGTCCATATGCAGCGACAGAGGCTGATGATGTAACAGGAGTTTTTGCGGCACGATACCTGCCTTCAGCGCCTTTTTTCCCTGCAACGTCGCGCCCTTCTGCTTTATCGAAGCCGGTTTGAGATAGCGGTTCAGGGTCGCGCGGGACACGGCGATCCCGAGTTCGCTATTGACCATCTGCAGCAGTTCGTCCAGCGGGGCGCCAGTGTTATCCCGCAGGGCATTGACCAGCGCAACCTGCTCCTGTCTCAATGCTTTGTGTATCACTTTTGGCGTCGTGTGATTATCCGAAACCTGCTCGCGGTTGCGCCAGCGCCTGACGGTAGTGACCGAAATACCCAGCTCGGTAGCCAGCTCCCTGTCGCTTTTATCTGACTGCTGTAGATAGCGACGGATGCGCGGCGTCGTGGTGGCATTAGCATGCAGTTTAATTTCCATCGCAGAATCCTCCAGAACCAATCTTATGAGATTTATACTACGCCAGCGATTGCTTTGTGACCGATTTCACCTTTCGCTCGCCGCGCTTCACTGATAATCCCCAGACATAACACAAACAACACCCCTCAATCTTGTACGGAGTTCACAATGAACAATGTTCTGGGATTTCTTGAAGCAAAACTGATGCCGCTGGCGGCCAAAACGGCCCAGCAGCGTCATCTCGGGGCCATTCGTGGCGCCTACGTGTCATTCATGCCGTTTATCATCGTCGGCTCTATTCTGCTGGTGATCTCGTCGTTCCCGAATCAAGCCTATCAGCAGTTTATGTCTCAGGCCTTTGGTGAGAGCTGGAGCGCCATTATTGAAATCCCGTTCAACGCGGTGTTCTCCACCATGTCGCTGTTCATCAGCTTCCTGGTGGCCTTCCGCCTGGCGGAACACTACGGTGAAGACCGCATTTCCTGCGGTATCCTGGCGCTGGTCGCCTTTCTCATCCTGACGCCCTTTATCAAAGTGGCGGAAAACGGCGGTATTACCGTCATTCCGGTGGAGTGGATTGGCAGCAAAGGGCTGTTCGTGGCGATGATCGGTTCCCTGCTGTGGACGGAACTGTTCTGCTGGCTCAAGCGCAAAAAACTGGTGATCAAAATGCCGGACGGCGTGCCTCCGGCGGTGCAGGAGTCGTTCGCCGCGCTGATCCCGGCCCTGCTGGTGATGATTCTGGTGCTGGGTATCCGCATCGTTTTTGAAAACACCCACTACAACACCATCCACCAGTTTATTTACGAAGTGGTTGCCACGCCGGTGCGCCACTACGGCACCTCTTACTTTGGCGCGCTGATGACGGTGTTCAGCATCACCATTCTGTGGTCAGTGGGCATTAACTCCGGCTCGATGATCAACGGCATCATTCGCCCGCTGTGGATGGAGAACCAGACCGACAACATCGCCGCGATTCAGGCAGGCACGACGCCGCCTCACATTATCACCGAACAGTTTTTTGACATGATCTGGATGGGCGGCGCGGGGGCCACGCTGTCGCTGGTGATTGCGATGCTGATTTTCGCCCGCAGCAAAAACATGCGTGAAGTGGCGCGCCTCGGCGCCGGGGCATCGGTGTTTAACATCAACGAACCGATCCTGTTTGGCCTGCCGGTGATCATGAACCCGATAATGCTTATCCCGTTCAACCTGGTGCCGCTGGTGCTGGTCACCGTGCAGTATGCGGCGATGAAGATTGGCGCGGTTGCCGTCACCACCGGGGTGTTTATTCCCTGGACGCTGCCGCCGGTTATCAGCGGCTTTATCGTTACCGGACACCTGAGCGGCAGCGTCATGCAGCTTATCAACCTGCTGATTGGCGCCATGCTGTACCTGCCTTTTATGCGTATCGTGGACAAACAGTACCGCGCGGCGGAAATGGCCACCGTTACGCAAACCGACACCACCCTTGCAAAACAGGAGTAAAGCATGTGGGGAATTATCGCGACCTGGAGAATGGCGCTTGAAGGCGTTACGGAGTCTGCGTCTGCGCTGGCTGCGGGTAAACCGGCCTCTGCAGCGGTGGTGGATGCCGTCGCCGCCGTCGAAGACTTTCCGTTTTATAAATCCGTCGGCTACGGCGGGCTGCCCACCGAAAATGGCGAGGTGGAGCTGGACGCCGCCTACATGGACGGCGATACGCTGGCGTTTGGTGCCGTGGGCAACCTGGTGGATATCGCCAACCCGGTGCGCGTGGCGCATGCGTTAAGCCGCCAGCGCTACAACAGCCTGCTGGTCGGCCAGGGCGCGCGGGAATGGGCGCTGAGCCAGGGCTTTGCCGACAAAACTATGCTCACTGACCGCGCCATGCAGCACTACCGCAAACGCTGCCGCGAAACGCTGGATAAGGGCTTAAGCCCTTACGACGGGCATGACACCGTCGGCATTATCGGCCTCGATAAACAAGGGTCAATGAGCGTCGCCACCTCCACCAGCGGCCTGTTCATGAAAAAACGCGGTCGACTCGGGGATTCGCCCATTATTGGTTCCGGCTTTTACTGCGACAGTGAAACCGGCGCGGCCACCGCAACGGGCGTCGGTGAAGATCTGATGAAAGGCTGCACCAGCTACGAAATCGTCCGCCGCATGGCGCAGGGTATGACGCCGCAGCAGGCGGCGGATTCGGTGGTGTTCGAGCTGGAAGATAAGCTGATGTCGCGCTTTGGCCGTGCGGGCGATCTTTCCGTGGTGTGCATGAACAACAGGGGCGAATTCGGGGCCGCCACCAACATCAAAACCTTCTCGTTTGTGGTGGCGACGGCTCGCCAGCCCCTCACCGTTTTTCGTACCGAACGCCTGCGGGAGAAAACGCATTATTACGCCGTAGACGATGAGTGGATGCAGGCCTATGCCGCGCGGATCCGCGCGCCGATTGAGGAGTCATGATGATCACGTATCAGTTTATCACCGCGCTTTCTGACGCGGCTCCGCAAAGCCATTTGATTGCGTCCGCCTCCTGTACGCATTTGCCCGAAACGGCGCTTGTCGCGGAAATGCGCGAGTCTGCCAGCATCGCTGACACCCGCTTTGGCTGCGCCCCGTTTGCCCGGATCACTCTGCTGCCGGATGCCCTCTGGCAGGATAGCCTGACCGAAGGATTGCTGACGGCGCTGCGCCCGCTGCTGGCCTCGCCCGTCAGCCCCGAGCTGATACTGGACGTTACCGATATCAACGATGTGGTGCTGGCGCAGGTGCTGCGTTTTCTCTTTAATCAGGCGCACAGGCTAAGCGACCTGAAGCTGAAGAAAACGGATGAATCGGCGGTGCGCCTTACGCACATCACCGCCCTCTGCCTGCCGGAACAGCAGGCAAAACTGGAGGGTGTCTTCCGCCAGCAGCAGGCCATCGCCCGCGGCATGGTCGCGGCGCGACGTCTGGCGGATATGCCGTCCGACCGATGCACGCCGCAGTTTGTGGTGGAAGAGGCGCAAAGGCTCTGTGCCGCCTTCCCCGCCCTGCGCTGCGAAGTGCTGAACGAAAAGGCTATTGCTGAGCAGGGTCTGGGGCTGCTGCACGCCGTTGGCAAAGGGGCGACCTGTCCGCCGCGCCTGCTGGCGATCCATTATGACGGCGTCAACGACGGCCCGGTGCGCTGCTATGTGGGAAAAGGCATAACCTTTGATACCGGCGGCCTGTGGCTGAAGGAAGGCGCGGGCATGTACACCATGAAATACGACATGTGCGGTGCGGCTAACGTGCTGGGCCTGATGCTGACCGTCGCAGAGCTGGCGCTGCCCGTGCGCATCATGGGCGTGCTGGCGCTGGCGGAAAACGCCATCGGCCCGGACGCCATGCAGCCCGGAACGGTGGCGACGGCCTGCAACGGCACCACGGTTGAAATCAACAACACCGATGCCGAAGGCCGGCTGGTGCTGGCGGACGCCATCGCCTGGGCCAGCCTTCGTCATCCGCAGGCGCGCTATATTATTGATATGGCTACCTTAACCGGTGCAGTCGTGAAGGCGCTGGGGTATGAGCTGAGCGGGCTGATGACGCAGGATGAACCGCTGCGTGCGGCGCTGACGCTGGCGGGTAAGCAGAGTGGCGATGAAGTGTGGTCCCTGCCGCTGGATGCGCGGCTGAAAAAACAGACCGACAGCGCCATTGCCGATCTGTGCAACACGCCGACCAACAATGCGGCAATCAGCGCGTCGGCGGCGTGGCTGCTGCACCACTTTTGCCCGCCGACCATTCCATGGGCGCATCTGGATATCAGCGGTACGGCGCTGTGGCGAGAGAACGGCAGGAGCGTGGCATCGGGAAGACCGATCCCGATGCTGGTGGAACACCTGATGGGAGATCTTTAGCCGGGTGGCGGCTACGCCTTACCCGGCCTACAAAGGGCGGCAGGTTTTCGTAGGCCCGGTAAGGCGCAGCGGCCACCGGGCGAACAAACTCAAAGCTTGAGAATATCTTTCACAAACGGAATGGTCAGCTTGCGCTGGGCGGTAATGGAGGCGCGATCGAGCTGATCGAGCGTGTCAAACAGCGTGCGCATTTCGCGATCCAGTCGTTTAAGCAGGAAACGCCCCACGTCCTCCGGCAGCTCAAACCCGCGCTGCTTTGCGCGCAGCTGTAACGCCTGAAGCTTATCTTCATCCGACAGCGGCTGGAGCTTGTAGATTTGCCCCCAGTCCAGACGAGATGCCAGATCCGGCAGCCCCAGATTGAGCTGTCTCGGCGGACGATCGCCGGTGATCAGCAGCCGGGTTTTGCCCGACTCCAGAATGCGGTTGTAGAGGTTAAAGATCGCCATTTCCCACGGCTCGTCCCCCGCCACGCATTCGATATTATCGATGCAGACCAGCGAGAGATGTTCCATTCCCTCCAGCACCTCAGGCACGAACCAGGTGCGTTTATCCAGCGGCACGTAGCCTACCGCATCTCCGCGCGCCGAAAGCTCCGCGCAGGCGGCATGCAGCAGATGGCTGCGCCCCGCGCCTTCGCGTGACCAGATATAGATGTATCCGCTGTGATCCTGGCGCAGCACGTTTTGCAGTGCAGCCAGTAAAGAGGGGTTATCACCCGGCCAGAAACTCGCGAAAGTTTCGTCGTCAGGGAGATAGAGTGGCAGAGAGAGCTGTGCCGGTCCGTTCAGAAATACCTCAACCAGAGATCCTACGTAAAATCGGAATGGAGTTTAACACGGAACCTGCAAGGAGAGAACCGGGCGATCCCTCGCCCGACTTTTCGATCAATGTGGTGCTTTTTCGCTGTCGTCCGCGTCGAGAATTTCTTCTTCCGGGCGGATGACCGAGATCAGCTTGAAGATCAGGCTCAGGCCCACGCCGACGATGGTCGCCAGCGCCATGCCCTTCAGCTCGGCCGCACCAATGTGCACCTTCGCGCCGCTCACGCCGATGATCAGGATAACGGAGGTCAGGATCAGGTTTTGTGCCTTGCTGTAATCCACTTTGGATTCAATCAGCACGCGAATACCGGAGGCGCCGATCACGCCGTACAGCAGCAGAGAAACGCCGCCCATTACCGGCACCGGAATGATCTGAATCGCTGCCGCCAGTTTACCGACGCAGGAGAGCAGAATGGCGATGATCGCCGCGCCGCCGATAACCCAGGTACTGTAGACGCGGGTAATCGCCATCACGCCGATGTTCTCACCGTAGGTGGTGTTTGGCGTCGAACCGAAGAAACCGGAGATGATGGTGGAGAAACCGTTCGCAAACATGGAACGGTGCAGACCCGGGTCGCGGATTAAATCGCGCTTAACGATGTTCGCCGTCACCACCAGGTGGCCGACGTGCTCTGCAATCACCACCAGCGCCGCAGGCAGAATGGTGAAAATAGCAAACCATTCGAAGCGTGGCGTATAGAAGGTCGGCAGGGCGAACCAGTGCGCCTGAGCAATCGGGGTGGTATCCACCACGCCCATCGCGAAGGAGAGCGCATAGCCCGCCAGCACGCCGATCAGGATCGGGATAATCGCCATGAAGCCGCGGAACAGCACGGAGCCAAACACCGTCACGCCCAGGGTTACCAGCGAGATGATAATGGTTTTGGAATCCGGTGACTGGCCGTCAGCAGGCAGCAGACCGGCCATATTCGCCGCGACGCCCGCCAGCTCAAGACCGATGACCGCAACGATGGCGCCCATCGCCGCAGGCGGGAACATCACGTCCAGCCAGCCGGTACCGGCTTTCTTCACAATGAAGGACACCACGCAGAACAGGACGCCACACATGATAAAGCCGCCCAGCGCGACTTCATAACCCAGCGGCAGCAGCAGCAACACCGGCGAGATAAAGGCGAAGCTCGACCCGAGATACGCCGGAATTTTGCCTTTACAGATAAAGAGGTACAGCAGCGTACCAATGCCGTTGAACAGCAGCACGGTGGCCGGGTTAATGTGGAACAGGATTGGCACCAGCACGGTTGCGCCAAACATGGCGAACAGGTGCTGCAAACTAAGCGGGATAGTCTGTAAAAGCGGCGGTCTTTCACTCACCCCGATAGCACGGCGCGTCATAGTGTTTTCCTCTGTGTAGTATTGTTGGTGTTTTATTCAAAAAAAAGCCGACTATCAAAGTCGGCTTATTTATCGTTATTCGATTATTTCGTACCAAAGATCTTATCGCCGGCATCGCCGAGCCCCGGGATGATGTACCCGTGCTCGTTCAGGCCCTGGTCGATAGAGGCGGTATACAGCTCAACGTCCGGGTGCGCTTTTTCCAGCGCCGCGATCCCTTCCGGAGCGGCAACCAGTACCAGCACCTTAATGCTGTTACAGCCCGCGTTTTTCAGCAGGTCGATGGTGGCGATCATTGAGCCACCGGTCGCGAGCATTGGGTCAACCACCAGCGCCATACGCTCGTCGATGTTAGAGACCAGCTTCTGGAAGTAAGGAACCGGCTCAAGGGTTTCTTCGTTACGGTAGATCCCGACCACGCTGATACGCGCGCTTGGCACGTGCTCCAGCACGCCTTCCATCATGCCGAGACCGGCACGCAGAATTGGCACCACGGTAATTTTCTTACCTTTGATCTGCTCAACCTGCACCGGGCCGTTCCAGCCTTCGATGGTGACTTTTTCTGTTTCCAGATCAGAGGTCGCTTCGTAGGTCAGCAGGCTGCCGACTTCAGATGCCAGTTCGCGAAAACGCTTCGTGCTGATGTCATGCTCACGCATCAGGCCCAACTTGTGTTTAACGAGTGGGTGTTTCACTTCCACAATCTTCATTCTCTTTCTCCTCTGAGGTGGCGTCCGCAAAAAAATCGCGGGATTATACCGCTTTTTTCGGATTAGGCCATACCCATGTTGCTTGACGTATATCAAGCAAAGTGATTTAGAGACAAAAAAACCGGAGGCGAGACTCCGGCTTGGGTGCGGGGTTCTGCCCGGTGGCACTGCGCTTACGCGGCCTACGTGTAGTGTAGGTCGGGTAAGCGTTAGCGCCACCCGACAATTACAGGTTCTCGCCGTTGCTCGCAATCACCTGCTTATACCAGTCGAACGATTTCTTCTTACTGCGGTTCAGCGTGCCGTTCCCTTCATTGTCTTTATCCACAAAGATAAAGCCGTAGCGTTTTTTCATTTCGCCCGTACCGGCAGACACCAGGTCGATGCAGCCCCACGGGGTGTAGCCCATCAGCTCCACGCCATCTTCCACCACCGCTTTTTTCATCTCGCGGATATGGGCGGCCAGATAATCAATACGGTACTGGTCGTTCACCGTGCCGTCGCTCTCCTGCACGTCGATCGCGCCAAAGCCGTTCTCAACGATAAACAGCGGCAGCTGGTAGTGATCCCAGAACCAGTTCAGGGAGTAGCGCAGCCCGACCGGGTCAATCTGCCAGCCCCAGTCGGATTTCTGCACGTAGGGGTTAGAGACCAGGCTCTTGCTTTCGTCGTAATCCAGCTGCGGGTTGTCCGCCGTCGCCTTGGTGGCGAAGGACATGTAGTAGCTGAAGCCGATGTAATCGACGCAGCCCTGCTTCAGCGCGGCTTTATCTTCTTCGGTTATATCCAGCGCGAAGCCGCGACGTTCGAAGTAGTTGAGCAGGTGCTGCGGGTACTTGCCGCGCACGTGCACGTCGGTGAACCAGTAGCGGCGGTGCATGGCGTTCATCGCCATCATCATATCGTCCGGCGCGCAGGTCAGCGGGTAGATAGGACACATGGCAATCATGCAGCCAATCTGCAGCGACGGGTTAATCTCGCGCCCCGCCTTCACCGCCAGGGCGCTGGCCACGAGCTCGTAGTGCGCCGCCTGGAACATCACCGGCTCACGGTCTTCACCCGGCGCGTACTTCAGCCCGGAGTTCGTAAACGGCGCAAAGTCTTCGTGGAAGTTAGCCTGGTTGTTGATCTCGTTGAAGGTCATCCAGTACTTCACCTTATGCTGGTAGCGCTGGAACACCACTTTTGCAAAACGAACGAAGAAGTCGATCAGCTTACGGTTGCGCCAGCCGCCGTATTCCGTAACCAGATGGAAAGGCATCTCGAAGTGAGACAGGGTGATAACCGGTTCGATGCCGTACTTCAGGCATTCGTCGAACAGATCGTCATAGAATTTCAGGCCAGCCTCGTTAGGCTCAAGCTCGTCGCCTTTCGGGAAGATCCGCGTCCAGGCAATAGAGGTGCGGAAGCATTTGAACCCCATCTCGGCAAAGAGTCTGATGTCTTCTTTATAGCGGTGGTAGAAATCGATGGCTTCATGGTTAGGATAATTTTTCCCCTCCAGCACGCCGTTGGTGATTTCACGCGGCACGCCGTGCGCCCCCGCGGTCATCACATCGGCGACGCTCACGCCCTTGCCGCCCTCTTTCCAGCCGCCTTCCAGCTGGTGCGCCGCAACGGCCCCGCCCCACAGAAAACCTGCTTTAAATCCCGACATTCGCTTTCCCTCATTCTGCGTTATTTTCTGCAAAAACAATTACAGAAACCGGTTTCATTTCGATGATGTGCAAAGGGCGTAGCTGTTGCAAGCAGTTCTCAGAAACCGGTTTCATTTTCGTGAACAGAGTCAAGTTTGGCTGCATTCACGAGGTACACAGAAAAAAAGATCCCCACGTCCAGAATAGGCTCGCAAACGTTTGCCTGGACTGTTAGAATTGCGCCGATTTTTCTTACTAGCTATGCAATCGCGTGGGGATTTAAGCCGTGACCAACAAAACTTCTCTCAGCTACAAAGATGCCGGTGTTGATATTGACGCAGGTAATGCGCTGGTTGACCGAATCAAAGGTGTGGTGAAAAAAACCCGCCGCCCGGAAGTGATGGGTGGTCTGGGTGGCTTCGGCGCACTGTGCGCGCTGCCGCAAAAATATCGTGAACCTGTTCTGGTCTCGGGTACTGACGGTGTAGGCACTAAACTGCGCCTGGCGATGGATTTAAAACGTCACGACACGATCGGTATCGATCTGGTCGCGATGTGCGTGAATGACCTGGTGGTACAGGGCGCAGAGCCGCTGTTCTTCCTCGATTACTACGCAACCGGCAAACTGGACGTGGATACCGCTGCCAGCGTGATTAACGGTATCGCCGAAGGCTGCCTGCAGTCCGGCTGTGCGCTGGTCGGTGGTGAAACCGCAGAAATGCCGGGCATGTATCACGGCGAAGATTATGACGTCGCGGGCTTCTGCGTCGGCGTAGTAGAAAAATCAGAAATTATCGACGGCAGCAAAGTGGCCGATGGCGATGTGCTGATCGCGCTGGCCTCCAGCGGCCCGCACTCCAACGGCTACTCCCTGGTGCGTAAAATCCTCGAAGTGAGCGGCTGTGACCCGCTGACCACCGAGCTGGACGGTAAACCGCTGGCTGACCATCTGCTGGCGCCGACCCGCATCTACGTGAAAAACGTGCTTGAGCTTATCGAGAACGTCGACGTTCACGCTATCGCTCACCTGACCGGCGGCGGCTTCTGGGAAAACATCCCGCGCGTCCTGCCGGACAACACCCAGGCGGTGATCGACGAATCCTCATGGCAGTGGCCAGCCGTGTTTAACTGGCTGCAGACCGCAGGCAACGTGAGCTCTCACGAAATGTACCGCACCTTTAACTGCGGCGTGGGCATGGTTATCGCCCTGCCGGCAAGCGAAGCGGATAAAGCGGTTAAACTGCTGACTGAAAAAGGTGAAAACGCGTGGAAAATCGGTACGATTAAAGCTTCCGATTCCGAACAGCGTGTGGTCATTGAATGAAAAACATCGTGGTGCTCATTTCCGGCAACGGAAGCAATTTGCAGGCCATCATAGACGCCTGCAAGCAGAAGAAAATCAATGGCACCATTCGGGCAGTTTTCAGCAACAAGGCCGACGCGTTCGGCCTTGAGCGCGCGCGGGAAGCGAACATTCCCGCGCACGCGCTGGAAGCCAGCCAGTTCGCCGGGCGTGAAGCCTTTGACCGCGAGCTGGTGCATGAGATTGATGCCTACGCGCCGGACGTGGTCGTGCTGGCGGGCTATATGCGTATTCTGAGCCCGGCCTTCGTCGAACACTTCGCCGGTCGTCTGCTGAATATCCACCCTTCCCTGCTGCCGAAATATCCCGGCCTGCACACCCATCGTCAGGTTCTGGAAAACGGCGATGAGGAGCACGGCACCTCCGTGCATTTCGTTACCGACGAGCTGGACGGCGGTCCGGTGATCCTGCAGGCCAAAGTTCCGGTCTTTGACGGCGACAGCGAAGAAGACGTGACCGAACGCGTGCAGACCCAGGAACACGCCATTTACCCGCTGGTGGTCAGCTGGTTTGTCGACGGGCGTCTCGAGATGCGCGACGGCGCAGCCTGGCTGGACGGCGTGAAGTTACCCCCGCAGGGTTATGCGGCGGAAGAGTAGTTTGTTACGTCGGGTGGCGCTGCTGCGCTTACCCGACCTGTTCATTGCATTACCCGATATTCCCTTCTCCAACCTTCTAAAATCCCCAACAAAAAAATAACTGTCATACTTTTCTGGCACTGTTGGACATATCGTGGAAATGCTCGCCATAATAAGGACGAGACGGATTTACCACGTCCTGTGATTGAACTGGAGTGTGAGCTGTAATGGGTCAGGAAAAGTTATATATCGAGAAAGAGCTAAGCTGGTTAGCATTTAACGAACGTGTACTCCAGGAAGCGGCAGACAAAAGTAACCCGCTTATCGAGCGCATGCGTTTTTTGGGCATTTATTCCAACAACCTGGATGAGTTCTACAAGGTTCGCTTTGCCGAGCTGAAAAGACGCATCATCATCAGCGAAGAACAGGGCTTAAACTCGCACTCGCGGCATCTGCTGGGCAAAATCCAGTCCCGCGTGCTGAAAGCCGATCAGGAATTTGACGGCCTGTATAACGAACTGCTGCTGGAGATGGCGCGCAATCAAATCTTCCTGATTAACGAACGCCAGCTTTCCGTTAACCAACAAAACTGGCTGCGCCACTACTTCAAACACTATCTGCGCCAGCACATTACCCCGATTCTGATCAACCGCGAAACCGATCTGGTTCAGTTCCTGAAGGATGATTACACCTACCTGGCGGTGGAAATTATTCGCGGTGATTCCATCCGTTACGCGCTGCTGGAGATCCCGTCCGACAAGGTGCCGCGCTTTGTGAACCTGCCGCCGGAAACCCCGCGCAGACGCAAGCCGATGATCCTGCTGGACAACATCCTGCGCTACTGCCTGGACGACATCTTCAAAGGCTTCTTCGATTACGATGCGTTAAACGCCTACTCGATGAAGATGACCCGTGACGCCGAATATGACCTGGTGCACGAGATGGAAGCCAGCCTGATGGAGCTGATGTCCTCCAGCCTGAAACAGCGCTTGACGGCCGAGCCGGTCCGTTTTGTCTATCAGCGCGATATGCCGGACGCCATGGTGGAGATGCTGCGCGAGAAACTGACCATTTCGCGCTATGACTCCATCGTGCCGGGCGGTCGTTACCACAACTTTAAAGACTTTATTGGCTTCCCGAACGTCGGCAAAGCCAATCTGGTGAACAAGCCGCTGCCGCGCCTGCGCCATCTGTGGTTCGATAAATTCCGCAACGGATTCGACGCCATTCGCGAACGCGACGTGCTGCTTTACTATCCGTATCACACGTTTGAGCACGTGCTCGAACTGCTGCGTCAGGCCTCGTTCGACCCGAGCGTGCTGGCGATCAAAATCAACATCTACCGCGTGGCAAAAGATTCCCGCATCATCGACGCGATGATCCATGCGGCGCACAACGCCAAAAAGGTCACCGTGGTGGTTGAGCTGCAGGCGCGCTTCGACGAAGAGGCCAACATCCACTGGGCGCGCCGTCTGACGGAAGCCGGTGTGCACGTCATCTTCTCCGCGCCGGGGCTGAAAATTCACGCCAAGCTGTTCCTGATTTCCCGTAAAGAGGGCGACGATGTAGTGCGTTATGCCCACATCGGTACCGGGAACTTTAACGAGAAAACGGCGCGAATTTATACCGACTACTCGCTCTTAACCGCCGACGCCCGCATCACTAACGAAGTGCGCCGGGTCTTTAACTTTATCGAAAACCCGTACCGTCCGGTGAGCTTTGACTATCTGCTGGTCTCGCCGCAGAACTCGCGCCGCCTGCTGTACGATATGATCGATAAAGAGATCGCCAATGCCCAGAAAGGGCTGTCGTCCGGCATCACGCTGAAGCTTAACAACCTTGTCGACAAAGGGCTGGTGGACAGGCTGTATGCAGCGTCCAGCTCCGGCGTGCCGGTTAACCTGCTGATCCGCGGCATGTGCTCGCTGATCCCGGAACTGGAAGGCATCAGCGACAATATTCGTGTGATCAGCATTGTTGACCGTTACCTGGAACACGATCGGATCTATATTTTTGATAATGCGGGTGATAAACAGGTCTATCTCTCTTCGGCAGACTGGATGACGCGCAATATTGACTACCGTATTGAAGTCGCGGCACCGCTGCTGGATCCGCGTCTGAAGCAGCAGATCCTCGACATCATCGAGATTCTGTTCAGCGATACCGTGAAAGCACGCTATATCGACAAAGAACTCAGTAACCGCTATGTACCGCGCGGCAACCGCCGCAAAGTGCGGTCGCAACTGGCGATTTACGACTATATCAAATCACTCGAGCAACCCGATTAACCTATGCCGATAAATGATAAGACCCCACGCCCGCAGGAATTCGCCGCGGTCGACCTTGGCTCTAACAGTTTCCACATGGTCATCGCCCGTGAGGTGGATGGCGCGCTGCAGATAATCGGTCGTCTGAAGCAGCGCGTACACCTGGCGGATGGTCTTGATGAACGCAGCATGCTCAGCGAAGAGGCGATGGAGCGCGGGTTAAACTGCCTGTCGCTGTTTGCTGAACGCCTGCAGGGCTTCTCGCCTTCCAGCGTGTGCATCGTGGGCACTCACACCCTGCGCCAGGCCCTGAACGCCCCGGAGTTCCTCAAGCGGGCCGAAAAAGTGATCCCCTACCCGATTGAGATCATCTCCGGTAACGAGGAAGCACGTCTGATTTTCATGGGCGTTGAGCACACCCAGCCGGAAAAAGGGCGCAAGCTGGTTATCGATATCGGCGGTGGCTCAACGGAGCTGGTGATCGGCGAAGACTTTGAGCCGCGCCTGGTGGAAAGCCGCCGTATGGGCTGCGTCAGCTTCGCGCAGATGTATTTCCCGGGTGGCACCATCACCCGCGAGAACTTCCAGCGCGCGCGTATGGCCGCTGTCCAGAAGCTGGAAAATCTGGCCTGGCAGTACCGTATTCAGGGCTGGAACGTGGCGCTGGGCGCGTCGGGCACCATCAAGGCGGCGCATGAAGTGCTGCTGGCGATGGGTGAAAAAGACGGGTTTATCACGCCCGAACGCCTGACGTTGCTGACCGAAGAAGTGCTGAAGCATAAAAGTTTTGACGCCTTAAGCCTGCCGGGTCTTTCCGACGAGCGTAAAGCGGTATTCGTGCCGGGGCTGGCTATTCTCTGCGGCGTGTTTGATGCCCTCGCCATAAAAGAGCTGCGTCTGTCGGACGGCGCGCTGCGTGAAGGCGTGCTGTATGAGATGGAAGGCCGTTTCCGCCATCAGGATATTCGCAGCCGCACCGCGCAAAGCCTGGCCAACCAGTACAACATCGACCGTGAACAGGCGAAGCGCGTGCTGGACACCACGGTGCAGATGTACGAACAGTGGCAGGAGCAGAATCCGAAGCTCGCGCACCCGCAGCTTGCCGCGCTGTTGAAATGGGCCGCGATGCTGCACGAGGTGGGGCTGAACATCAACCACAGCGGGATGCACCGCCATTCGGCCTACATTCTGCAAAACAGCGATCTGCCTGGCTTCAACCAGGAGCAGCAAACCATGATGGCGACCCTGGTGCGTTATCACCGCAAGGCCATCAAGCTCGACGACCTGCCGCGCTTTACGCTGTTCAAGAAAAAACAGTTTCTGCCGCTTATTCAGCTGCTGCGTCTGGGCGTGCTGCTCAATAACCAGCGTCAGGCCACCACCACGCCGCCCACGCTGAAGCTTAAAACCGACGACCACCACTGGACGCTGAGCTTCCCGCACGACTGGTTTAGTCAGAACGCGCTGGTCCTGCTGGATCTGGAAAAAGAGCAGCAGTACTGGGAAGCGGTCACCGGCTGGCTGCTCAAAATTGAAGAAGAGAGCGCCGACGTCGCCGCGTAACGGCTCAGGCGTCCGCAGTGGACGCCTCTGCTTCCAGCAGCGACTCAAGCGGTGCCGGTCTGCCAATCAGATAACCCTGCACATAATCGATGCCTAGCGCGTGAACCGCGCTACGTATCTCTTCGCTTTCGACATACTCCGCCACCACCAGCATTTTCTTCATGCGCGCCAGATGGCAGATAGACGCCACAATCTGATAATCCAGGCTGTTGTTGACGATATTGCGAATAAAGCTGCCGTCAATCTTGAGAATATCCGCGTCCACGCTTTTCAGCCGCGCATAGCTCGCATAGCCGGTGCCAAAATCATCAATTGCAATACGTACCCCCATTTTCTGCAGCTGCCGGAGGATGTGTAGCGCCTGCTCCGCATTGCAAAAGGTGCTGCACTCCGTCACTTCAAAGATCAGCTGCCACGGCTCAATGGCGTATTTCGCCAGCAGGCGACTCACCTCAAGCGGAAACTGCACCCGACACACGGTCGACGGGGCCAGATTAATGGCAAAGCGCTGGCCGGGCAGTCTTTCGCGATGCGCGGCCAGGAAGCGCAGGGTGTGCTCGAGCACCCACAAATCTACCCGCGAAGACAGGCCAAACTCCTGCGCGACGGGCAGGAACTGGTCGGGGGAGATCAATAGCCCGTTGATATCCGGCATCCGGAGCAGGACTTCGTGATAGCAATCGCCACGCATGCCGCGAACGGGTTGAACCAGCAGGGTGAATTCGTCGTTATCAAGCGCCTTTTGCAGGCGGCTCATCATCGCGACTTTATCCTTCAGGTTGCGCTGCAAATGGACGGCCCCACGCTGCTGAAGATTTTCCGGATGGTTGGAGGAGAGCGACAGGTCGGCAACCACGCCCAGCTCGCCCAGCACCAGATAAAGATGGTTAACCGGGGACCGGACATAGCAATAGCTCACGCCCACCTGCGGCTGCAGCGGCATGCCGTCCCAGACAAAGCGGAACTGCTTGATATGCTCGTCCAGGGCTTCAATCCGCTGCTGGTGCGATTCCGCGTTAAGCCGTACCGCCAGGTCATACCCGGTCAGGTGATACACCAGCTCATTGGGCTGAAGAATGCCATTTACCCACTGCGCCAGCTGCTGCTTGTACTGAATCCGCAGCAACACGCCGTAATTTCGGCCCAGGATTTCCAGCTCCGGAATGCGCAGCAGGCAGAGCGCCGACCACGGGTTTTTCGCCAGATCGCGCGACAGCGCCCGCAGGTTAGGCATATGGACGACCGGGTCAAGCAGCGCCAGCCTGCGGGAGCGTTTGTTCGCCGCGCGCTGCCGTGTCGCCAGCATCGACATATAAATCACCACGAACGAGAAGACCAGGTAACTGGAAGAGGTGATCGCAAGCTGAATGTCATACCCCGGATTCACCGGGATATAGCGGTAAAAATAGTGAATAGACACCAGCAGTATCGGCGTCCAGATAAGCGAAATCAGCTTATAGCCAAAACGCATCGCGCCCCAGAGCATCACCGGCATAAGCAGGGAAAGAGTGTAGTTGGTGGTGAAAATGGAGCTGTTCTCATTCATCGGAAGCAGCAGCAGCGAAAGCAGCCCGCCAAGCGCGATAGCCCACACCAACAACTCAACGACCGTCACCTTTTTGTCTATCTCGGAACGGATCTGCGAGAGAAGGCTTCTGATATAGCGCGGATGACGAAGCAGGCGGATCAGCAGATAGCTCAGCGGCACGCCCGTCAGACCGCTGACCAGCAGCGTCTGATAGTTGATGAGCGTGCGAATATTGAGGGGATTTAATCCCGCAAGGCTCTGACGGCTCTCATACACGCCTAAATACACCGCAAACTGAAACAGCACTAGAAACAGCGTCGCGGGGCAGAACGCCTGCCAGAAGATGCGCTGCGCCATCAGCCGCACGTCGCCGTACGCGGTCATATTCCGTCTGGGCGCAAACACCCGGTAGCCACCCCAGCTGAGCACTAAAGGGACGACAAAATGGAGGATCCCCGCGACGGTTTCAAACATCCCGACCGACGGGTAATAGCGGATAAACAGCGACAATACGATCCCGGGCAGCGCTTCCAGGCCAAAGAACATCATCAGCGAAAGCAAAAATGAGAGGGGTAAATAATAGAGTGCCGCAATGCCGTCGCCCAGCTGCGTGAACGTATTCGCAATGCTCAGCACGGGAAGTAAAACCACAGGCAAAATAAGCGGCAATGCCCACCAGCGGTTTTCATTTTTTTTCAGGAAAGCCAGAATGTTCATAGATGCCCGGTTAAACCCCTTTCGCTCCAGAGGGAAAATAAAGACAGGCATCCAACCTGACGTACGCGCCGCCCGGCAAGGTGAGGGGCGAACTGTATGGAGGAAGGATTTTAAATATCAGGGCCGGGAAGCCGTTGACTTAAATCAAACTACTTTACGCAAATAACTTTTTGCGGCGTTTTTTTGAAATTATTTTCTTCATATTATCAATATGGTAAATGCATTAATTAATTTCAATAACATTAATCAATGTAAACATTGACGGTTATTTACACACAGCAGAATTGACCCCGCCTTCCCGCTGTGCCTTAATATCCTTGTCGCCCAAAAGGGCTTATCCAGGAAAAACAGAGTGAGTCAGGTCACGCGTATGCGCAAACGACATCAATTTAATACCCGAATGACCCGCATCATACTGCTCATCAGCTTCCTGTTTTTCTTTGGCCGCTTCGTTTACTCTTCAATTGGCGCCTGGTACCACCATCAGGACAAAACCCAGTCGCAGCAATCCAGCCTGACCGCCGATCGCTAAACAGCCGCAGGATGCTGCACGAGCCGAATAATGGCCGCGATCCCTTTGCTGAGGATTTTATCCTGTCGCATTACCACCGCCAGCTGCCGCTGCAGCATGGGCGTAAGCGACATCACGCATAGCCCTTCGCGATCGGCATCCTGTTCGACCGCCATTCGCGGCACAATACTGTAGCCCAGCCCCGCGCGAACCATGCGTTTGATCGCCTCGATGCTGCCAAGCTGCATCACCGGTGCGATCGCTAATCCATTAGCCGCAAACCAGCCATCGATCAGCGCCCGGGTACCGCTGCCTGATTCAAAGGCAATCAGCGGCTGAGCGTGCAGCGCCTCCGGGGTAAAATCCCTGAACGCATCCTGCTGCTCCCGCGACGCGATAAAAACAAACTCTTCGTCCATTACCGGCATGACGTCCAGCGCTCTGCCGCTCACCGGCAGCGTCACCAGCCCCATATCGAGCCGGTTCTCTTCGATGGCCCTGACGATGTCGAGGGTGTTGCCCGTCGTCACCCCCACGCTCAGGAGCGGATAGTCTCGACGCAGCTTCTCCAGCAGCGGCGGCAGAAGATGGATGCAGGCCGTTGCCCCCGTGCCAAGCGTAATAGTGCCGCTCACATCGTGGCTGAATGCGCTCACGGACCGGATGGCGTCATCCACCGCCTGCTGAATACGCTCCCCATGCGCCAGCAACGCCTGCCCGGCAGCCGTAGCCTTAATCCCCCGCCCGGTACGCTCCACCAGCCGCGTTTGCAGAAACTGCTCCAGCTGACGTATTTGCAGGCTGACGGCGGGCTGGGAAATACCCAGCACATCCGCTGCCGCTGAAAAGCTGCCGCGCTGGATCACCAGACGGAAGGTGGCGAGATAGCCCAGATTAAGCGTTGTCATTCAAAGTTTCTCTTATACCGCGCATAAGGTTGCTGCCCTGCCAGCACAATAGCGCGCGAGTTATGCTCAGGACAACTGCATAACGGAATGAAAAACAATGGAAACACCCGCCCTGCCTCGCCGCCTCGCCCTCATGGCGGGATGTAATCAGCTTATCAACTGGGGGATCTCGTTTTATATGCCCGGCACCTTTGCAATGGCGATTTCAGCCGACCGGGGGTGGCCATCACCGCAGATTTACCTCGGCCTGACGCTGGCGATGCTGGTGATGGCGGCGGTTTCTCCGTTTGTCGCCCGCCTGCTGGCACGCTTTGGCGGTCAGACGGTGGTGATGAGCGGCACGTTGCTGATCGCCGCAAGCTGCGCAGGGATGGCGTATACCCAGACGCTTTTTGGCTGGTACTGCGCCTGGCTGATCGGCGGCGTAGGGATGCGCCTGTCGCTGTACGACGCGCTGTTCGCCGCGCTGGTAAACCTCTACGGGCAGCAGGCGCGAAGAACAATCTCACGCGTCACGCTGGCGGGCGGGCTGGCCTCCGCCGTTTTCTGGCCGCTGGGCGATGCTCTGCTTCAGGTCATGAGCTGGCAGGAGGCGCTGCGCGTCTACGCGCTCTTCGGCCTGCTGAGCGCGATGCTGATTCGAACGCTTCCCCGGCAGCGGCTGACGGTGACGACAAAGGTCACCGCGCCGCCTCTTAACAACGAGCGGCGTAACGCCTGGCTTTATGCTGCCTTCATTGCCCTCATCACCTTTGTCTCTAACGGCACCTCCACCCATCTGCCGGAGTTTATTGCCCACTTCGGCCTGCCGGTCGCCATCGGCATGCTGTGGGGAGTCGGCCAGACGGGCGCCCGCTCGCTGGAAGTGCTGGCGGGTGCCCGCTTAACCCCCTTCAAACTGACGCTTTTTACCGCGCTCGCCATGCCGCTCTGCTTTCTTCTGGGGATGAGCAGCGCCCTGTTTGCGTGGTGTGCGGCCGGGTTTGTGCTGGGCTACGGCGCCATCAACGGGCTGGTCACCATCGTAAAAGCCACCCTGCCGCTGGAGCTGTTTAGCACCGAAAGCTATGCCCGCCGCACGGGGATGCTGCTTATCCCAGGCCAGCTGATGGCGGCAGCCTCACCGTTTGCCTATGCGTGGCTGAATAAAACGCTGGGGATCGCAGGTGCAATGTGGGTATCAACGGGATTGACGCTGGTGATTGCCGGGCTGGCGATAGCGATTGTGCGTCGTCCAGGCAGGCAAACCGTATCGCACTGTATCCAGAGCGCCACGCTGACAAACGGGTACAAAACGCCGCCTCCGGCAAATATCTCCGATACATAAAAATGGTTTTCTTTCCCTGTCGTCATTCACAACCGATAAGGAGAGAACCCATGATTCGTCGCTATGCACTTTTCCCCCTGCTATTCCTGGCCTCTGTAGCCCATGCCCGGACCACGCCGCTGGATAACCTGAGCGCAGAGGACGTTAACGGCCCCGCAGCCGTTGCGCCACTGGCGCAGCCGCAGCCGCCCGCAAAGCTGATAGTCGATCCCCCGCTTGCCGGGCCGCTGAGCAAAGGCGCGGTGTTTATCCAGTACCGTGCCGAAAACCTGCGTATCGAGCCGGTATTCGGCCCCGAGGCGCTCAAGGTCACGCCGCGCATCGGTCACATTCACGTGGTGGTGGATGACGCGCCGTGGCACTGGGCTGACGCCAGCGGAGAGCCGGTGATCCTCGTGGGGCTGCCCGCCGGTAAACACAAGGTGACGATTATTCTGGCCGACCCGACGCACAAGCCGCTCGACCACAAAACCGTTGAATTCACCGTCCCGCCCCACGCGACGGTCCACCACTTTTAAGGAGTCTGAAGATGAAAGCACTGTCTGTAGTGACGGCAGGCCTGCTGGCGGTTTCCGCCAGCGCCTTTGCGCAGAGTAAAACCAGCGTCGTGCTGGTGCACGGCGCGTTTGCCGACGGCAGCAGCTGGAATAAGGTGATTACCCTGTTGCAGAAGCAGCACGCCGAGGTCATTGCCGTCCAGCTCCCGCTCACGTCGCTTAAGGATGACGTTGCGGCCACGCGGCGGGCCATCGCCCGCGCCCAGGGTGACGTGGTGCTGGTGGGCCACTCCTGGGGCGGCACCGTGATTAGCGAGGCGGGCAACGATGCGCGGGTAAAATCGCTGGTGTACGTGGCGGCGTTCGCGCCGGATTCCGGCCAGTTGACGGCGGATCTGGCAGGAAGTTTCCCTGCCCCGCCGGGCAGCGCGGGCATTGCTAAAACGGCGGACGGCTATTTATACCTGCCGACAGGAGCCGTCAGAAAGGACTTCGCGCCTGACGTGAAGCCAGACATTCAAAACACCATAGCAGCCACGCAGGGGCCGATTAAGGCCGAGGCGTTTGGTGAAAAGGTCGCCCACGCGGCGTGGCATGATAAACCGAGCTGGTATGTGGTCAGCAAGAATGACCGAATGATCAACCCCGATCTTGAACGGGCGATGGCGAAGACGATCCATGCGAAAACCGCCGAGGTGGCGGCAAGCCACGTGTCGATGGTGAGCCAGCCGCAGATCGTTGCCCGGACGATTGAGCAGGCGATAAGCGGTAATTAACCGGAGTGACTCATTCGATCTTCTGCACTTCCGTATCCACCGGCAGCAGCGCAGTGCCGTCATGCGCTGCTGGCGCCATAAAGGGAACCGGCCTGCCCGTCCGCCTGTCGACCAGCAGCGAGTGACGCTCGCCCTGTGAAAACAGATTTTGCTCTCCCCACTGACGCAGCGCCACGATCACGGGGAAAAGACGTTCGCCTTTGTCGGTCAGAACATATTCCTGATAAGCCGTGCCGTCCGATGCCCCCTGTAACGTCAGGATGTCCGCCTCAACCAGCTTGCGAAGCCGGTCAGAAAGGATGTTGCGCGCCACCCCAAGGCTGCGCTGAAAATCCCCGAAGCGCGTCATGCCGTCAAACGCATTACGCACAATGAGAAGCGACCAGCGATCCCCGAGCAGGTCAACGCTGCGGGCAACGGGACAATATTCCTCTTTTACCGTATTTCGGGACATCACCTGTTTTCCTCGCAAAGGCCACCCTATAACTAGTTGCATTTTAAAACTGCTTAGCCTAGCATTCAACCAGTTTCATTTTAAAACCAGGTTATCACAGACGAGGATTTTGAATATGTCACTGACGTCAGCCCTTCCTTCAGCCGACATGCCGCGCAGCATGGTCTGGCTGTTCGCCACCGCCAGCGGCCTAAGCGTGGCAAACGTCTATTACGCCCAGCCTTTGCTTGACGCGCTGGCGAACGATTTCGGCATCAGCCATGCGGCCGTGGGGGGCGTGGTGACCGCGACACAAATTGGCTGCGCGCTGGCTCTTTTGCTTCTCGTTCCTCTGGGTGACAAAGTGGATCGTCGACGACTCATGGCAGTACAGCTGATTGCTCTGGTGGTGGCGCTGGTTTCCGTCAGCATGGCACAGTCCTCTTCAGCGCTGCTTATCGGTATGCTTGCGACAGGTATGTTGGGCACGGCCATGACGCAGGGGCTGATCGCCTACGCCGCCAGCGCCGCGTCGCCCCATGAACAGGGACGCGTTGTCGGCGCGGCACAGGGCGGCGTGTTCACAGGTTTGCTGCTCGCTCGCGTCTTTGCCGGTGGCATCAGCGATATCGCGGGCTGGCGCGGGGTCTATCTTTGTGCTGCCGCGCTGATGCTCATGATTGCGTTACCTCTGTGGTGGCGACTCCCCGCCCTGCCAGCCGTCACTGCCACGATGAGCTACCCGCGGCTGATTGGCTCAATGCTCACGCTGCTGCGGCAGGAAAAAGTGCTGCAGATACGCGGCGTGCTGGCGCTGCTGATGTTTGCATCGTTCAACATTTTCTGGAGCGCGCTGGTGCTGCCGCTGAGCGCACCGCCGTTTAACTTTTCGCATACAGCGATTGGCGCGTTTGGACTGGCTTGCGCGGTGGGCGCGCTGGCGGCTGGCCGGGCAGGACGCTGGGCCGATCGGGGATATGCCCAACGCACCAGCGCGGCGGCGCTGAGTATCTTACTGTTAGCCTGGTGGCCCTTGTCGCTGATGGAGCGTTCACTCGGGATCTTGCTTATCGGCATCATACTGCTCGACTTGGGCGGTCAGGCGCTGCACGTCACTAATCAGAGCATGATTTTCCGCACCCGTCCCGAGGCGCACAGCCGGCTGGTCGGGCTTTACATGCTGTTTTATGCCGTCGGCAGCGGGCTCGGCGCGCTCGGCACAACGATGACGTATGCCTGTGCCGGCTGGCCGGGCGTCTGCCTGCTTGGCGCCTCGGTCAGCCTGCTGGCGCTGGTGTTCTGGTGGCTAACCCGCGCTAGCCACCGCTGTCCGCGGGATAATCCCGATTAATCCACGCGTGGTCCTCTTCCCAGGTGAACATCCATTTGCGCACCGGGCCGGCCATCACGTTGAGGTAGTAGCTGTCATACCCGGCCATCGTCGCGACCGGGTGGTAGCCCTTCGGCACCATCACCACGTCACGGTTATAGACCGCCATACACTCATCCAGCGTTCTGTCATCGGTGTAGACGCGCTGCATGCAGAACCCCTGCTCCGGGTTGAGACGATGGTAGTAGGTCTCCTCCAGATAGGTCTCCTGCGGCGGGTTATCCGTGTCGTGCTTGTGGCTCGGGTACGAGCTGGTGCAGCCCTCACTGGTCCACACCTCCACCACCAGCAGGCTGTCGGCGGGCCTGTCTTCCGGCAAAATGTTATGCACGTAGCGCTGGTTGTGACCTTTGCCGCGCGCTTCACCGTCGATATCCTGCGGGGCAATCAGCCGCGTCGGATACGTGCCTTTGCCCGGCGCGGCGCAGACCGCCAGCTCCAGCGTCGTCAGCGCCTTCACCTGCACCGACTCCTGCGAGGCGACGTACACCGCCCACGGTTTAATGCGCTCGAAGGGGCTCATCCGCTCGCCGATATCGTTAAACTGCGCGGAAGGGGTGCGGATGGAGGCGCGTCCGGCGACCAGCACCAGGCAGCGCTCTTCGCTGACGGCGGGCAGCGTCAGCGTCTGCCCCTCCTGCAGCTCATACGCCTCAAAGCCGACGTAGCCCCACCCCGCGCTTTCCGGTGTAACACACTGGGTGCGCCCCTCCGCGTTCGGCTGTTGCCAGCGTGATAACAGACGTGACATGTTCCCTCCTCAAATCAGTCCGGCGTCGCGCGCCAGGCGGCTCAGGTTGTTATACCCCAGACGGGCGTAGGTCAGCGGATGGGCAATCGCCGGATCCTGCTCGGCCTCGACCACCAGCCAGCCGTGATAATCCTGCGCCTTCAGCAGCCGCATAATCGGTGGGTAATCGACGCAGCCGTCGCCCGGCACGGTAAACACGCCGCTCAGCACCGCATCGAGGAAGCTGGTTTTGCGGTTTTTCACGTCCGCCAGCACGTCGGCGCGCACGTCTTTGCAGTGAACGTGATTGATGCGCGACGCCCAGCGCTGCGCCACCGCCAGCGGATCGGCCCCGGCAAAGGTCAGATGGCCGGTATCCAGCAGCAGTCCGACCGCCTCCCCGGTGTGAGTCATCAGGTTGTCCACGTCCTCGGCAGACTCAATCACCGTGCCCATATGGTGATGGTAGGCAATCTGCACGCCCTGCTGCTGCGTATAGCGGGCAAATTCGGTGAGCTTCTCGCCGTACTCCTTCCAGCGTTCCTGCGGGAAGCGCGGGCGCAGATGCACCGGGGTCTGCTGCTCGCCGTGAATGCAGCCGCTCACTTCCGCAAACACCAGCACCTTCGCCCCCAGCTCGCGCAGCAGCGTCAGGTGCGGCTGCACGGCGGCGATCTCCTCCTCCACGCTGCGCTCCAGCAGGCGGCCGGAGTACCAGCCTGAGACCAGCTGCAGGTCGTGACGCTGCAGGATGGGGCCAAGCAGGCGCGCTTCGCGCGGGAATTTATTGCCCAGTTCGAAGCCGGCAAAACCGGCCTCTTTCCCTTCGCTCAGACAGGTTTCCAGCGAGGTTTCCGCGCCGAGAGAAGGCAGATCGTCGTTCGTCCACGTCAGCGGGTTAATGCCTAATTGCACACTCATTGTCGTCTCCATTATGCGTGTCCGCGCTCGCGCCACCAGGCGATAAGCTGCAGGTAGTTGTCCCGGATGCGCGCCACCAGCTGCGCATCGTCAATATCGTGCTTCAGCCACGCGCGGGAGGCATCGCCAAACAGCGTGCGCCCCACGGCGAAGCCTTTCACTACCGTCTGCCCCGCTGCGGCTTTGAAGTCGGCGCGCAGCTGTTCCGCCGGAGCGTCCAGGCCGAGGATCACCACCCCGCGGCAGTGCGGGTCCCGGCGTTCGATAATCTCGCTCAGCGCCGTCCAGCCGTCGGCGGAGAGCGGTGGCAGTTTCCACCAGTCCGGGTAAATGCCGAGGTTGTAGAAGCGGGAGATGGCGCGCAGGTAGAGCTCGTCGCTGCGCGGCATGGTCGCAGGCAGGATCACCTCCAGCAGCAGCTCGTGCCCGGACCGGCAGCAGGCGTGGTACACCTCGGCGATTTTCTGCTCCTGCTCCAGGCGCAGGCCGTGGGCATCTTCCGGGTGGAAGAAGACCAGGCACTTCACCACGTGCTCCTGCGGCCAGCTGATAAGCTGGGTGCCGATGTTGCCGTGCTCCATCTCCAGCGGCCGGGAACCCGGCAGCTCGATGGGACGACCAATCCACCACCCTTCCCCGGTGATGGCGTTCAGCGCGTCCTGACCAAAGGTGCCGTCGCACAGAAGACCGGCTTTGCCCTCCAGCCCGGCGCGGCTCGCCGCCTCGCGGCTGGCCTGCAGGATCAGCTGCTTCAGCGCCGGAATGCGCTTAAGCGACGCGCCGCACTGCATCGCCATATCCTCAAGCTGGCTGCGGTGGTCGAAGGCCATCACGCACAGCTCCGGCCATTCGCGGCGGCGGGTGGTCACCCGGTGGAGATGGTTAAGACGCGGGTCGAGATCCGGGCGCGGCACGTTCGCGGCGCGGGAAAGATAGTCATCCAGCTCGATTTTGCTCGGCATCGCCGGGGCGCAGCCGTGGCGCGAGACCACCAGCGCGCCGCAGGCGTTGGCGTAGCGGCACGCCTGCTCCCAGCCTTCGTCGTTCAGGTAGCCGCGCAGCAGGCCGGACATAAACGCGTCCCCCGCCCCGAGGACGTTCAGCACCTCCACGCGCACGCCGGTCACCGTCAGGCCGTCGTCCAGCCGGGACGGAATAGCGTCGGTATAGACCGAGCAGCCGAGCGCCCCGCGTTTGCAGACCAGCGCTGCGTCACTGACGGCACGCACCTGTCCTAGCGCCTGCAGGGTATCCGTGCTGCCGCCCGCAATGTGAAACTCCTCTTCGGTGCCTACAATGACGTCGAAGAGGTGCAGCACCTCCTGCAGCTCGCGGGTGACCTTCTCGGCGGCGATAAAACGCGTTTCGCCGTCGCCTAAGGAGGTTAGCCCCCACAGCACCGGACGATAGTCGATGTCCAGCACCGTGCGCACGCCGTGACGGCGGGCATAGCCCAGCGCCGTCAGCACCGCCTCGCGGGTCTGCGGATGAGAAAGGTGAGTCCCGGTGATGGCAAGACAACGTGCGGAGGCAATGTAGCTTTCGTCCACATCGCTGGCGGTAATCGCCATATCCGCGCAGTTATCGCGATAAAAAATCAGAGGAAAGGTGTCCCGGTCTTTAATGCCGAGGAGCACCAGCGCCGTAAGTCGTTGTTTATCGGTAATCAGATGGCTGGTATCGCAGCCCACCTGGTTGAGCTCTTCCCGCAGGAAGCGGCCCATATGTTCATCGCCGACGCGCGCCAGCATCGACGAACGTAAACCCTGACGCGCGGTGCCGTACGCCACGTTACCCGACGACCCGCCGAGGTATTTGGCGAAGCTGGACGCGTCCTCCAGACGGGCACCAATCTGCTGACTGTAGAGGTCTACCGCCACGCGGCCCATGCATATCACATCAAACTGCTTTTCCACGTTGATACCTCATCAGACAATGTCGTTCACATTCAGCCAGCGGCCTTCCCGGTGCGAGAGCGCAATCGCGTCCAGCACGCGCGACACCTTCCAGCCCTCTTCGAAGTCCGGCCACATCGGCGCGTCGGCGGCTATCCCGTCCACCAGGTCGCGCACCTCCACCGTTTTTTGATCGTTAAAGCCAATCCCGTGTCCCGCGCCCATGCAGAACGCGGCGTAGTCCGGGTGCGCCGGGCCGACGAGCAGCGTGCGGAACCCCTGGCGGTTCACCGGATCGTCATGCAGATAGAGCTTCAGCTCGGCCATGCGCTCCTGGGTGAAGCTGATGGCGCCTTTCGTTCCGGTGATGACGTACGAGAGCCCCATCTTGCGTCCGCAGGCAACGCGGGAGGTTTCAATCACGCCCTGCGCCCCGCCCGCGAAGCGCACCATCGCGTGGGCCTGATCCTCGTTTTCAACGGCAATCATCTCAGACGATCCGGCCTTCGCCGGTCGCGCCGGGACCACGATCTTCAGATCGCCGCAGACCTGCTCGATATCCCCCACCAGGTACTGAGCCATGTTGACGATATGCGCCGCGAGGTCGCCCAGCGCCCCCAGCCCGGCGGTCTCTTTGAAGCAGTGCCAGTGAATGGGCGAGAGCGGATCGGCCATATAGTCTTCGTTGTGGGTGCCGTAGAAGTGGATCACCTCGCCAATCTCGCCTCGCGTGATAATCTCCTTCGCCAGCTGCGCCGTCGGGTTTTTCATGTAGTTGAACCCCACCAGGGTTTTCACTCCTGCCAGCTGTGCAGCCTCAACCATTTCACGCGCGTCGTGGGCGTTCAGCGCCAGCGGCTTCTCCGAGTAGACGTGCTTGCCGTGGCGGATCGCCTCCAGCGCCATCTCTTTATGCAGATGGTTGGGTGAACAAATATCCACCACGTCAATGGCCGGGTCGGCCACCAGCGCCCGCCAGTCGCCCGTGGAGCGGCTGAAGCCAAACGCCTGCGCGCGCGCTGCCGCCAGCTCCGGCGTGACTTCCGCCACCATCTCGCGCACCAGCCTGCCGCGCAGGTTGAAGACCGTCGGGGCCTGGGCATAGGCGATAGCGTGCGCCTTGCCGATATACCCGGTGCCAATTAATCCAATACGAACCTCTTTCATCGTGATCCTCACAGTGCGCCGCGACGGCTTTTGGCATAGGTATCGAATGCCACCGCCAGAACGATAATTAATCCGGTGATAATCTGCTGGTAGTAGGCCGAGACGTTCATCAGCACCAGGCCGTTAATCAGAATGCCCATAATGATGGAGCCGATAATGGTGCCGCCGATGCGCCCGTAGCCGCCCATCAGCGAGGTGCCGCCGATCACCACCGAGGCGATGACGCGCAGCTCAAAGGAGATCCCGGCCACCGCCTCGGCGCTTCCCAGACGTGCGCTCAGGATGAAGCCCGCCAGCCCCGCCAGACAGCCAATCAGCACGTAGACGCTGACCAGCACGCGTTTGACGTTCACCCCCGCCAGCCGCGCCGCCTCCGGGTTGCCGCCGATGGCGTAGACAAAGCGGCCCCAGCGGGTTTTATGCAGCGCCAGATAGCCGCCGACGGCGACGATGGCGAAGATCCAGATAGGAATAGATATGCCGAGCAGCTCCCCGCGTCCCCACCAGCGGTAGCCAGGGTCGAAACCGGCAATCGGCGCACCGTCGTTAATCACCAGCGTCAGGCCGCGCCAGATGGTCATCCCGCCGAGGGTGACGATGAACGGCGGCAGGCGCAGGCGGGTGACGCCCAGGCCGTGCAGGAAGCCAATCGCCGTACCCATCGCCAGACAAATTCCCAGCCCGATCAGCCAGCTCATGCCGCCCCAGGCGTTCGGGTCGACGGTGGTGAAGTTGTCGCCCTTAATGACGTACGCCGCGGTCATGGCGCACACCGCCAGAATGGAGCCCACGGAGAGGTCGATCCCGGCGGTCAGAATGACGAAGGTCATCCCCACGGCCATGATCCCGTAGATGGACACTTCGGTCAGGATGTTGAAAATATTGCGTTCAGAGAAAAAGTTGCTGTTCTGCGACTGGAAGAAGATCAGCAGCAGGATCATGAAAATCAGCACCCCGAAGCGCTCGAAGAAGGCGATGGGATCGATGCGTCCGGCGCGTTTGACCGGGGCCTGCGTTTTAGAAATCATCTGCGTCATGAGAAACTCCGTTATGCCGCGTTCAGGGCGTTGTGGTTGATGGCCATCATCGTCATCAGCCGTTCTTCGTTAGCGTCGTCGCCGTGGATCTCGCCGGTCACCCGGCCTTCGCTGAGGGTGATGATCCGGTCGGACACCGCCATCACCTCAGGCAGATCGGAGGAGATCACGATCACCGCCACGCCCTTTTTCGCCATGTCAAACAGCACCTGGTGCACTTCCGATTTGGTCCCCACGTCGATGCCGCGCGTCGGCTCATCGACGATCAGCACCCGCGGGTTGAGCGCCATGCAGCGCGCGAGGATCACCTTTTGCTGGTTGCCGCCGGAGAGCTTGCGCACCTCCTGCGCGCTGTTGACCATTTTGATCTGCAGCGCCTTGCGGTAGGACTCAATCAGATCGTCCTCTTTGCGGGTGTTCACGAACCAGCGCCACTGCAGCAGCGAGGAGAGACAGGAGAGCGACAGGTTGTCGCGGATCGACAGCCCCAGCACCGCCCCCTCTTTTTTGCGATCTTCCGGCACCAGCGCCACGCCCTGATCGAGGGCATACAGCGGGTCGCGCGGCTGGTACGGCACGCCGTCCAGCTCAAAACTCCCCGAGGTAAAGGCGTCTGCGCCAAACAGGCAGCGCGCCACTTCGGTACGTCCCGCGCCCACCAGCCCGGCAATGCCCAGAACTTCCCCGGCGTGGACGTGGAAGCTGATGTCGTGCAGGGCGATGCCGTGCGGATCCAGCGGCGGCTTTTCGCGGCTCAGCCCCTTCACCGCCAGGCGGACGGGTTTGTCTTCATGATGGGTTTCGCTGGCGGGGCGACGGTTAAAGGCTACGTCGCGCCCGACCATCAGGCGGATCAGCTGTTCGACGTTGGTCTCCGCCACCGCGCCGGTGCCGGTAAAGCGGCCGTCCTGGAAAACGGTGAAGCGATCGCAGAGCTGGAAAACTTCGTGCAAACGGTGGGTAACATAAATAATGCTCACGCCGCGGTTTTTAAGCTCCCGAACCACGCGGTGCAGGCTTTCCACCTCGCTGTCGCTCAGCGCGGCGGAAGGTTCGTCCATAATGATTAACCGGGCGTTGAGGGTCAGCGCCCGGGCGATCTCCACCATCTGCTGCTGGGCGACGCTCAGGCGGGCGACAGGCGTGGTCGGCGCAACGTTCAGCTGGAGGTAATCGAGAATGACCTGCGCCTCCTGGTTGACCGCCCTTTCGTCGACGATCAGGTTACGCCTGCGCGGCTCGCGGCCGAGAAACATGTTTTCCGCGACGGTCATGTTGGGCAGCAGGTTGAATTCCTGATAGATGGTGATAATGCCCTTGTTCTGGCGCGCCACCGGGGAGTCGTCCACCGGCAGCGTTTCGCCGTTGAACCAGATATCCCCGCGCGTTTGCGGCTGCGCGCCCGCGAGCGCCTTCAGCAGCGTGGATTTTCCCGCCCCGTTTTCCCCCAGCAGGGCGTGAATTTCGCCGCTGCCGACGGTCAGCTGAGCGCTGCTCAGCGCCCAGACGCCGGAAAAGCTTTTTGCCAGGTCGGTCACTTTCAGTAAGGGTTGCGACATCAGTCTGCTCCTCCTCATGATGAGCCGCCAGAGGCGGCTCGGGACATATTAGTTACCGGCCTCACCGATACGCTCAGCCTGCTGCAGGTTCTCTTTGGTGATCAGCGTCGGCGGATAGTCGGCCCCGGTAATGGCTTTCTTCTCGCGCACGTTGGCCACCAGCTGGCTCATCGCCGTCTGTACCGCAAAGCCCGGACGCTGATCCGCCGTTACCGCCAGCCAGCCGTCGCGCACGCGGGCCAGCGCTTCCGGCACCGCATCGAAGCCGGTCACGAGGATTTCGCCCGGCTTCACGCCCTGGCTCTGCAGCGCTTCAATCGCGCCCAGCGCCATATCGTCGTTGGCGGAGAGGATCACCTGCGGACGTTTCGGCAGCGAAGGCAGAACGCTCTCAACGATGCGCATCCCTTCAGAACGCATCCAGTTGCCGGTCTGATCGGCGACGATCTTGTATTTATCCCCGCCCGCCTTCAGGCTGTCGCGGATCCCTTTGGTGCGTTCAATGTTGGAAGAGGAGCCCGGCTGGCCGGTGAGGAGAATAATGTCCGCGCCGTTGGGGAATTTGGTTTTGACGAAGTCGCCAATCGCCTGGCCGCCCTTGTAGTTGTTGGCGCCGAAGTGCGGCACTTTTTTCTGGCTGTCGACGGATCGGTCAAGGGTGACGATCGGCAGCTTGGCATCCTGAATTTCATCCACCGCGCTGGAGACCGCGTTCACGTCGTTCGGGGAGACGATAAATCCCTGCGCCCCGCGGGTGATGGCGTTTTCCAGGTCAGCTACCTGCTTCGGCGAGCTGCCCTGCCCGTCCAGCACCTGAAGCTTCACGCCCATCTCTTTTGCGGCTTTCACCGCCGTGCGCTGCATGTGAACTTCAAACGGCATGGCCAGGTTTGGCGTACTGAAAACGATTTGCTCGTTTTCGGCGAGGGCGGCCCCGGACGTCATGGCGATGAGGGCGGCTACGATCAGTTTTTTCATTATTATGTCTCTCTGTGTAGGGTTGTTGTGTTTAGAGGACGATCTCGCGCTGGCTGCGCAGTGATTCCAGCGCTTTATCCGCAAGGTACAGCGCACGTTCACCATCATCGCCGCTGCAGTCAGGCACCGCTTCGCCGCGCAGGACCGCAACAAAGTGTTCCCATTCCGCGGCGTAAGCGGATTTGTAGCGCTGCAGGAAGAAGTGTTCCGGCAGCGCGCTGGTGCAGCCCTGTTTGCCGTAGTGCTGCACCTGGTTTTCCAGAATGTTGCCCGCGCACAGCAGCCCTTCGGAGCCGTGCAGCTCCAGGCGCTGGTCGTAGCCGTAAGATGAACGGCGGCTGTTGACGATGGTCGCCATCGCGCCGGAGGCATATTTCAGAACGATAAACGCGGTATCGATATCCCCCGCCTCGCCAATCGCCGGATCCACCAGGTTGCTGCCCTGGGCATACACCGACACCGGCTCTTCGCCCATGATGAAGCGCGCCATGTCAAAGTCGTGAATGGTCATATCGCGGAACATGCCGCCGGAGACGCGCACGTACTCCGCAGGCGGCGGAGACGGGTCGCGGGAGATGATGAGCAGCGATTCCGGTTTGCCGATGCGCCCGGCCTGCGCGTCGGTTTTCACGCGGCGAAACTGCGGGTCAAAGCGGCGGTTGAAGCCAATAAACAGCGGTACGTCGTACTCTTTGACTACCTTCAGGCAGTCGCGCACGCGGGCGAGGTCAAGGTGTACCGGCTTTTCGCAGAAGATGGCCTTGCCGTGGCGGGCGGCCATTTCAATCAGATCCGCGTGGGTATCGGTGGCGGAGGCGATCAGCACGGCGTGAACGTTAGGGTCGGTCATCGCCTCACTCAGGCTCTGCTGGCGGGCCTGATACTGCGCGGCGAGACGGGTGGCAAATTCCTGATTCGGGTCAACCACGGACCAGAGCGTGGTCGCGCCGTGGCTGGCAATGTTAGCTGCATGTACCTGGCCGATTCGGCCAGCGCCCAGTAAAGCAATGTTAAACATAACGGCTCCCGGTGTTGGTGAATGCTGTGAACTAACGACTCTATAAATAAAACATTTATTTCATTTTTATAAATAGTGAAAATTATGTTTTTGAGTGCGGGTTAACACTTTTGAGATGAATGAGATAAATTTTGTTATCAATCTCACAACATGAGTGAGCGTGCGGCAACTCCCCTCACCCCGGCCCTCTCCCCAATGGGGCGAGGGAGAAAAGCGCGCACCAAACTATCCCCTCTCCCCTTTGGGGAGAGGGTTAGGGTGAGGGGAAAATGAAATGAAAATTTCGTTACGAAGAGAAAACTCAATACTGACGGGCTTTTTTCACCTGCGCCTGCGTTTGCTCAGCGGCCTCACGCACGGCAGACGACGCCGCCACCTGCGCATCACCGGTTCGCCACCAGGAGGCGTAGTCGTGAGTCATGGTCTTCGGCAATACCTTGATGTCCAGCAGCGTCGGGCCCGGATGCGCCCGCGACGCCTCCAGCGCCGCCAGCAGGCTTTGCTCATCGTTCACCCGCCAAGCGCGGCAGCCGTAGCTTTCCGCGTTTTGCGCAAAGTCGACCTTCACCAGCGGCCCGTCGAGACGCCCGGTTTCCGGGTTGCGGTGGCGGTTTTCGGTGCCAAAGCTGCCCATGCCGTGCCCCATCTGCAGGTTATTAATGCAGCCGAAGCTGGCGTTATCAAACAGCAGAACGGTGACCTTAATGCCCTCCTGAACGGCGGTTTGCAGCTCGGAGTGCAGCATCATGTAGGAGCCATCCCCCACCATGGCGTACACCGGCTGCTCGGGTCTGGCGAGCTTCGCGCCGATGGCCGCCGCAATCTCGTAGCCCATGCAGGAGTAGCCGTACTCCAGGTGATAGCTGTCCGGCGTTTTGACCTGCCAGAGGCGCTGTAAATCCCCCGGCAGCGAACCGGCCGCGCCCACCACGATGGCGTTATCTTCAACATGCTGGTTGATCAGCCCCAGCACCCGCGTCTGGGTCAGGCGGGTGTTAAGCGCCTCGCCGTATTCCGCCAGCTGCGCATCCAGGTGCCCCGCCACTTCGGGCGCGTCGTCAGGACGCCACTGGCGATCCCACAGGCGGCGGCACTCGTCGCGCCAGGCGGACTTCGCCTGAGCGATCGCCTCTCCCCAGCCGCTGCGGTAATCCCCGAGCGCGTGGGTCAAGGCCTGGAGCCCGGTTTGGGCATCGGCAATCAGCGCGGTCGCGTCCAGCTTCAGGGCGTCAAACTCGGCCACGTTCAGCAGCAGAAACTCAACGTCCGGGTGGGAAAAGAGCGCCTTGGAGCCGGTGGTAAAATCGGTAAGGCGCGTGCCGACGCCAATCACTAAATCGGCCTGCGGCGCGAGCTGGTTGGCGGCCATTCCGCCCGTCACCCCTATGCCGCCCAGGTTAAGTGGGTGGTCACTTACCAGCGCTCCCTTTCCGGCCTGGGTTTCGGCAAACGGCAGCCGCAGCGTTTCGACAAATTCGCGAAACGCCTCATGCGCGCCGGAATAGCCCACGCCGCCGCCGCACACCACCAGCGGACGACGCTTACGGGCGATCAGCGCCCGCGCCCGCGCCAGACGCTGCGGATCGGGCGGACGGCGCTCAATGTGGTGCACGCGACGCGCGAAGAAGCTCAGCGGGTAGTCCCAGGCCTCTCCCTGCACGTCCTGCGGCAGGCAAATGGTCACCGCGCCGGTATTGGCGGGGTCAGTAAGCGTTCGCATCGCGCTTAGCATGGCGCTCATCAGCTGCTCGGGACGGTTGATGCGGTCCCAGTAGCGGGAGACCGGACGGAAGCAGTCGTTGGTGCTGATGCTGAGATCGTGATACTGCTCGATCTGCTGCAGCACCGGGTCCGGCTGGCGGCTGGCGTAGATATCGCCCGGCAACAGCAGCAGCGGGATGCGGTTCGCCGTAGCGGTGGCCGCCGCTGTGACCATATTGGCGGCGCCCGGCCCGACGGAGGAGGTGACGGCAAAAATGCGCTGACGGCGGTGCTGTTTGGCGAATCCCGTCGCCATATGGGCGATACCCTGCTCGTTGCAGCCCTGCATTACCTGCAGATGGCCCGGGTCCTGCTCCAGCGCCTGGCCGATACCGAGCACGTTGCCGTGCCCAAAGATGGTCGCCACGCCCTCCACGAAGGGCGTTTCGTTGCCGTCCACGCTGACGTACTGTTGATTAAGGAACCGGACCAGCGCCTGGGCCATGGTCATACGTTCGGTTTGCATAAAACCTCCTGTCAGCCCAGCGTTGGCATAGAGAACGCAGCGCCTGTCTCCTGCTGCATTTCCGGCCAGCGCGCGGTGATAGTTTTCATTCGGGTGTAGAAGCGCACGCCGTCGCTGCCGTGAACGTTGAGCGCGCCAAAGATGGAACGCTTCCAGCCGCCGAAGCTGTGGAACGCCATCGGCACCGGGATCGGCACGTTGACCCCCACCATGCCCGCCTGCACCTCTTCGCAGAAGCGGCGCGCGCAGCCGCCGTCGCGGGTGAAGATCGCCGAACCATTACCATATTCATGGCGGTTAATCAGATCCACCGCGCTGGCGTAATCTGCTACGCGCACCACAGAAAGCACCGGGCCAAAAATCTCTTCTTTATAGATGGTCATCTCCGGAGTGACGTTATCGAACAGCGTCGGCCCGACGAAGTAGCCCTGCTCGTGGCCCTTCACGCTGAAGCCGCGACCGTCCACGCGAAGTTTCGCTCCCTGCGCTTCCCCGCTGTCGATGTAGCCCAGCACCTTGCTGCGGTGTGCGGAGGAGATGAGCGGCCCCATTTCGTTTTCCGGCGACTGGTCCAGGCCCGGCCCCACGCGCAGCGCGGCAATCTGTTTCTCCAGCCGGGCGCAGAGGTCATCGGCAGTTTTATCCCCCACCGCCAGCACCACCGAGAGCGCCATGCAGCGTTCGCCCGCCGCGCCGTAGGCCGCGCCCATGATGGCGTTGGTCGCCATCTCCATGTCGGCATCCGGCATGAGAATGCAGTGGTTTTTCGCGCCGCCCAGCGCCTGGCAGCGCTTACCGTGGGCGGACGCGGTCTGGTAAATGTATTCCGCAATCGGCGTGGAGCCGACAAAGCTCACCGCCTGCACGCGCGGGTCGGTCAGGAGCACGTCAACGGACTCCTTATCGCCCTGCACCACGTTGAACACGCCGTCGGGCAGGCCGGCCTCTTTAAGCAGCTGCGCCAGCGCGAGCGCCAGAGAAGGATCTTTTTCCGACGGTTTCAGCACGAAGGTGTTGCCGGTCGCCAGCGCAATCGGGAACATCCACATCGGCACCATCGCCGGGAAGTTAAACGGGGTGATCCCGGCGCAGACGCCGAGCGGCTGCATCAGCGAGTGGCTGTCGACGCCCGTGCCGACGTTCGCAGAGTGTTCACCCTTTTGCAGATGTGGGATGCCGCAGGCAAATTCTACTACTTCCAGGCCGCGGGTCAGTTCGCCCACCGCGTCGGAGAAGACCTTGCCGTGCTCTTCGCTGATGATGCGGGCCAGGCGCTCCATGTTCTCTTCCAGCAGCGCCTTGAAGCGGAACATCACGCGCGCGCGCTTAAGCGGAGCATGGCGCGCCCACGCCGGAAACGCCTGCTGCGCGGCGGCAATCGCCTGCTCCGTTTCCTGCGCCGTACTCATCACCACCTGGCGGATCTGCTCGCCGGTGGCCGGGTTGAAGATCGCCTGAACGCGCTGGCCTGAACCGGTGACACATTCGCCGTGAATAAAATTCGCTACCGTCTCCATCCTTAACCTCTCGCTGTTGATACGTGACTGTTAACTGAACACTGTGTACTGAACACTATATATGAAACAAATATTCCATTTTAAGTTGAAATAAAATAAATGATGATTATTGTGATCAAGGATGGATTTTTATGTTAACAGCCAACAACACTGACGCAGCGTGCGCTATTAAGGGATTTCGGGCGAGGAAATGACTGAAGTTTCTGTTTCATTTTTGCTGCCAGATGGATGGCCGACATTTAAAAGACGCGGTTTTGCGTTTAGAATCATAAGACTGTATTTGGGGGATAAGATGACGACAGCAACCAGCCTGAACGAACTGCAGCAGCAAATCCGCGATCGCTACGATAGCCTGAGCAAGAGGCTGCAGCAGGTCTCCCGCTACGTGCTGGATAACACCAACAGCGTGGCCTTTGATACGGTTGCCGTCATTGCCGAGCGCGCCGACGTGCCGCCCTCGACGCTGATCCGCTTTGCCAACGCCTTTGACTTCACCGGCTTCAACGAAATGAAACAGCTGTTTCGCATGAACCTGGTGGAGGAGACCGCCAGCTACAGCGACCGCGCCCGGCTGTTTCGCGAAATGGAGAGCGAGGCCGTGCCGGAAACGCCGCTCGATATCCTGCAGGAGTTCGCCCGCTCGAACGCGCAGGCGCTGCAGCAGCTGGCCGCCCGCGCCGAACCGGAAATGCTGGAGCGCGCGGTACAGCTGCTGGCCGACGCCGACACCATCTACATCGCCGGACTGCGCCGCTCCTTTAGCGTCGCGGCCTACCTCACCTACGCCCTGAGCCACCTGGAGTGCCGCCCTATCCTGCTCGACGGCATGGGCGGCATGCTGCGCGAGCAGATCAGCCGCATTAAGGCGCGCGACATTGTGGTGTCGATCAGCTTCTCGCCGTACGCGGAAGAGACGGTGATGGTCAGCGAAACCGCCGCCAGCGTCGGCGCGCGGCAGATCGTGATTACGGACAGCCAGATAAGCCCGCTGGCGACGTTCAGCGATCTCTGCTTTGTGGTGAAAGAGGCGCAGGTTGATGCGTTTCGCTCCCAGTCGGCAACGCTGTGCCTGGTGCAGTCGCTGGTGGTGGCGCTGGCGTATAGGTTGGGAGAGGGGAAGTAAGGCAATAAAAAAACCCCCTGCACAGGCAGAGGGTTTTGGTGTTAATTCAGCGGGGAATTATTCCCACTCAATCGTAGCCGGTGGCTTACCGCTGATGTCATACACCACGCGGGAAATACCGTTCACTTCGTTGATGATGCGGTTAGACACGCGCCCTAAGAAGTCATACGGCAGGTGCGCCCAGTGCGCGGTCATGAAGTCGATGGTTTCCACCGCACGCAGGGAAACAACCCAGTCGTACTTACGGCCATCGCCCATTACGCCGACGGAGCGAACCGGCAGGAACACGGTGAACGCCTGACTCACTTTGTTGTACAGGCCAGCTTTGTGCAGCTCTTCGATGAAGATCGCGTCCGCGCGACGCAGCAGGTCGCAGTACTCTTTCTTCACTTCACCCAGCACGCGCACGCCCAGACCTGGACCCGGGAACGGGTGACGGTAGAGCATGTCGTACGGCAGACCCAGTTCCAGACCGATCTTGCGCACTTCGTCTTTGAACAGCTCGCGCAGCGGTTCAACCAGGCCCATCTTCATCTCTTTCGGCAGGC
Source organism: Enterobacter sp. UPMP2060 (assembly GCF_053709655.1). Classification (NCBI taxonomy): domain Bacteria; kingdom Pseudomonadati; phylum Pseudomonadota; class Gammaproteobacteria; order Enterobacterales; family Enterobacteriaceae; genus Enterobacter; species Enterobacter sp. UPMP2060. The sequence continues at coordinate 79,478 of NZ_JBSKJQ010000002.1, read as the reverse complement.
CGCCCACGTTGTGGTGAGATTTGATGACGTGTGCTTTACCGGTTGCGGAGGCCGCAGACTCGATCACGTCAGGGTAGATGGTGCCCTGCGCCAGCCACTTCACGTCTTCCAGCTTCAGCGCTTCTTCGTCGAATACTTCCACAAACACGCGGCCGATGATTTTACGTTTCGCTTCCGGATCGTTCTCGCCTTTCAGCGCGTCCAGGAAGCGCTGCTCGCCTTCCACGTGAATGATGTTCAGACCGAAGTGGTCGCCGAACATGTCCATAACCTGCTGGGCTTCGTTCAGACGCAGCAGACCGTTGTCCACGAAGACGCAGGTCAGGTTTTTACCGATGGCGCGGTGCAGCAGCATCGCGGTCACGGAGGAGTCCACGCCGCCGGAGAGGCCGAGGATCACTTTGTCATCGCCAACCTGCTGGCGGATACGCTCAACGGCGTCGTCGATGATTTTTGCCGGGGTCCACAGAGCTTCACACTGGCAGATGTCGCGAACGAAGCGCTCCAGCATGCGCATACCCTGACGGGTGTGGGTCACTTCCGGGTGGAACTGTACGCCGTAGAAGCGTTTTTCTTCGTTCGCCATGATGGCAAACGGGCAGCTTTCGGTGCTGGCAACGGTCACGAAGTCAGACGGGATGGCGGTAACTTTGTCGCCGTGGCTCATCCACACGTCCAGCAGCGGTTTGCCGTCTGCGGTCAGGGAGTCTTCGATACCGCGCACCAGCGCGCTGTCGGTGACGACTTCTACCTGTGCGTAGCCAAACTCGCGCTCGTTAGAGCCTTCTACGTGGCCGCCCAGCTGCATTGCCATGGTCTGCATACCGTAGCAAACGCCGAATACCGGCACGCCAGCTTCGAACACGTACTGCGGCGCGCGCGGGCTGTTCTCTTCGGTGGTACTTTCCGGGCCGCCGGACAGGATGATGCCGCTTGGATTGAATTCGCGAATCTGTGCTTCCGTGACATCCCACGCCCACAGCTCACAGTAAACGCCCAGTTCACGTACGCGACGCGCCACCAGCTGAGTGTACTGAGAACCGAAGTCCAGGATGAGAATGCGATGTTTATGAATGTTTTCCGTCATTGACGCTAATTCCGAGGCAAGTGAAACAAAAACAGAGCGCCCGGCAGAAGCCGGGCGCGGAAACTTATCAGGAGCCCAGACGGTAGTTCGGGGACTCTTTGGTGATCGTCACGTCGTGAACGTGGCTCTCCTGGATACCCGCACCGCTGATGCGTACGAATTCCGCTTTAGTACGCAGCAGGTCAATGGTACCACAGCCGGTCAGACCCATACAGGAGCGCAGGCCGCCCATCTGCTGGTGAATGATCTCTTTCAGACGGCCTTTATAGGCAACGCGACCTTCGATACCTTCCGGCACCAGTTTGTCTGCGGCGTTATCGGTCTGGAAGTAACGGTCAGAGGAGCCTTTGGACATCGCGCCCAGGGAGCCCATACCGCGGTAAGATTTATAAGAACGGCCCTGGTAGAGTTCGATTTCGCCCGGGGATTCTTCGGTACCGGCCAGCATGGAGCCTACCATTACGGCAGCTGCGCCCGCGGCGATCGCTTTGGCGATGTCGCCTGAGAAGCGGATACCGCCGTCAGCGATAACCGGAATACCGGTGCCTTCCAGCGCTTCAACCGCGTCAGACACGGCGGTGATCTGCGGAACGCCCACGCCGGTGACGATACGGGTAGTACAGATGGAGCCAGGGCCGATACCTACTTTCACCGCGCTGCAGCCAGCGTCAGCCAGCGCGCGAGCGCCTGCGCCAGTGGCCACGTTACCGCCGATGATCTGCAGATCAGGGTATTTGGCACGGGTGTCGCGAATACGTTGCAGAACGCCTTCGGAGTGGCCGTGAGAGGAGTCAATCAGCAGGACGTCAACGCCCGCAGCGACCAGCGCGTCAACGCGCTCTTCGTTACCAGCGCCCGCGCCAACCGCAGCGCCGACGCGCAGACGGCCATGCTCGTCTTTACAGGCGTTAGGCTTACGTTCTGCTTTCTGGAAATCTTTAACGGTGATCATGCCGCGCAGGTGGAAGCTGCTGTCAACAACCAGCGCTTTTTCAACGCGTTTTTCGTGCATTTTTGCCAGCACCACGTCGCGGGTTTCACCTTCGCGAACGGTGACCAGACGCTCTTTTGGCGTCATGTACACGCTAACAGGCTGGTTCAGGTCAGTCACGAAACGCACGTCACGACCGGTGATGATACCGACCAGTTCGTTCTCTTCGGTCACCACCGGGTAACCGGCAAAGCCGTTACGTTCGGTCAGGGCTTTCACTTCGTGCAGCGTGGTGGTTGGCAGAACGGTCTGTGGGTCAGACACGATGCCGGATTCATGTTTCTTCACGCGGCGAACTTCTTCCGCCTGACGTTCGATAGACATGTTTTTGTGAATAAAGCCAATGCCACCTTCCTGTGCCAGGGCGATAGCCAGGCGCGCTTCAGTCACGGTGTCCATTGCCGCAGAGAGCATAGGAATGTTCAGGCGAATGGTTTTCGTCAACTGCGTGCTGAGATCGGCAGTATTCGGCAGAACAGTGGAGTGAGCGGGAACGAGGAGGACGTCGTCAAACGTCAGTGCTTCTTTAGCGATACGTAGCATGGGCAATATCTCTGACCTGGGTGGTTAAATATTGCCGTGGCATTATACAGAGCGTAACCGATTGCATCTACACTTTTTTATAAAAAAGCTTGCGATTGCCTCTCAGCAGGTTACTATCGACTGAATAACTTGCTGATTTAGAATTTGATCCCGCTCACATGTTATCCTCTCAATCCCCCTCAATTTATACCGTCAGCCGCCTGAATCAGACGGTGCGTTTGCTGCTTGAGCAGGAAATGGGGCAGGTCTGGATCAGCGGTGAGATCTCTAACTTCACGCAGCCGTCCTCCGGTCACTGGTACTTTACCTTAAAAGACGACACCGCCCAGGTGCGCTGCGCGATGTTCCGCAACAGCAACCGTCGCGTGACGTTTCGTCCTCAGCACGGCCAGCAGGTTCTGGTTCGCGCCAATATCACCCTGTATGAGCCGCGCGGCGACTATCAGATCATCGTTGAGAGCATGCAGCCTGCGGGCGAAGGGCTGCTGCAGCAGAAGTATGAACAGTTAAAAGCCCGGCTCTCTGCCGAGGGGCTGTTCGACCAGCAGTACAAAAAACCGCTGCCCTCCCCCGCCCACTGCGTTGGAGTCATCACCTCGAAAACCGGTGCGGCACTGCACGATATTTTGCACGTGCTGAAGCGTCGCGACCCTTCCCTGCCCGTCATCATCTACCCGACCGCCGTTCAGGGTGACGATGCTCCGGGCCAGATAGTTCGCGCCATTGAGCTGGCGAACGCCCGTCAGGAGTGCGACGTATTAATCGTCGGGCGCGGCGGCGGCTCGCTGGAAGACTTGTGGAGCTTTAACGACGAGCGCGTGGCGCGGGCAATCTTTGCAAGCCTGATCCCCGTGGTAAGCGCCGTCGGCCACGAAACGGACGTAACGATAGCCGATTTTGTCGCGGATCTGCGCGCGCCTACGCCGTCCGCGGCGGCGGAAGTGGTCAGCCGGAACCAGCTGGAGCTGCTGCGTCAGATTCAGAACGGCCAGCAGCGTCTTGAGATGGCGATGGACTACTTCCTTGCCAACCGTACCCGCCGCTTTACCCAGCTTCATCATCGTCTTCAGCAGCAGCACCCGCAGCTGCGTCTGGCGCGTCAGCAGACCGTGCTGGAGCGCCTGCGTCAGCGCATGAGCTTTGCGGTGGACGCGCAGCTCAAGCGCGCGGTATCGCGCCAGCAGCGCGTAACCCAGCGCCTGAATCAGCAGAACCCGCAGCCGAAAATTTATCGCGCGCAAACGCGGATCCAGCAGCTGGAGTATCGTCTGGCGGAAACTGTCCGGGCGCGCCTGAGCACCACCCGCGAACGTTTTGGCAATGCGGTGACCCATCTTGAAGCGGTCAGCCCCCTCTCCACGCTGGCGCGCGGCTATAGCGTGACAACGGCGACGGACGGCAAAGTGCTGAAGCAGACCAAACAGGTGAATACCGGCGATGTGCTGACGACGCGTCTTTCAGACGGCTGGGTAGAAAGCGAAGTGAAATCAATTAAACCGGTGAAAAAGACGCGTCAGCGTAAAACCGGATAATTCCTCGCCGGTTACTTACTATACTGCTGCTATTCCCTTTTTTAATAAGGAGAGCAGCATGCCCCATCTTCATAGCGTTATTCCCCCTTATATTCTTCGTCGTATTATCGAAAGCGGTTCCGAGCCGCAGCAGCGCTGTGCCCGTCAGACCTTAACCCACGTCCAGACGCTGATGGCCCACATGCCCGGCAAACCCGCCGCGCCGCACGTGAATAAAGCCGGACAGCTGGAGCGCGATATTTACGACGCGAAGCATACCCAGGAGCTGCCGGGTACCCAGGTGCGTTACGAAGGCCAGCCGTCGAACGGCGATGTGGCGGTGGATGAAGCCTACGATTATTTAGGTATTACCCATGATTTCTTCTGGAAAGAATATCAGCGTGATTCGCTCGATAATAAAGGGCTTATTTTGACCGGTACCGTTCACTATGGCCGGGAATATCAGAACGCCTTCTGGAACGGTCAGCAGATGGTATTTGGCGACGGCGACGGGGAAATATTTAACCGCTTTACCATCGCCATCGACGTGGTGGCGCACGAGCTGAGCCACGGTGTGACCGAAACCGAAGCCGGGCTTATCTATTTTGAGCAGTCGGGCGCGCTGAACGAGTCTCTGTCGGACGTGTTTGGCTCGCTGGTTAAACAGTACCATCTGAAACAAACCGCCGATAAAGCAGACTGGCTCATTGGTGAAGGGTTGCTGGCGAAAGGGATTAACGGCAAAGGGCTGCGCTCAATGTCTGAACCCGGCACCGCCTATGACGATCCCCTGCTCGGCAAAGACCCGCAGCCTGCGCACATGAAAGATTTCATTAAAACGCGCGAGGATAACGGCGGCGTGCACCTGAACTCCGGCATCCCCAACCGGGCATTTTATCTGGCCGCGACGGCGATCGGCGGCTACGCCTGGGAAAAAGCGGGTTATGCCTGGTACGACACGGTTTGCGATCGCAAACTGGCGCAGGATGCGGATTTTGAGGCCTTCGCAAAGCTGACGATCGCGCACGGAGAGAAACGCTCCGGCGCCGACGCTGGTGCGGCCATTAAACAAGCCTGGGAACAGGTGGGAGTGTTGTAAATGCAGGTTCCGGAACTGACGGATGACGCCGTGGTTGAGCTGGCCCGGGAAGGCGGCGTCGCTTTTATTCCCAAGCTGAGCGGACAGCGCACCATCGCGCTCTCCTCGCTCAATGAGGCCCAGCGCCAGCGTCTGGTGAGCATCCTGGAGCAGGCTTTTCCACGCGGTCTGCCGCCGGGGCAAGCCTCTTCACCCGGCAGCGGCGACCAGCGCTATTTCCGCATTCAGATTATCTGGACCGGGCGAAATCAGGCGCACTACGCCGATATCATCGTGCTGGTACCCGAGCAGGAAGCCCCCGAGTCGCTGGTCGAGCTGTGGAAGAAAGGCGAAGGCTGCGTCTGCGATTAACCTTCGGCCCGAACAAACTCCACGCGTTTTTTAGAGATAAGACCGTGGCCGTTCTGGCAGAAATAGTCCACCGCACCGCAGGCTTTTAATACCTGGAGTGGCTGATGACACTCCGGGCAGCGGGCTACAAGCGCAATATCTTTATTACAGCTGTCGCAGTGCGCTACCCCGTTCTGGGGCTCCAGCGGTGCCTGGCATTCCGGGCAGGTAATCGACATATTCTCTCCTGTTGGGTTTTACCGGGGCATAACGCCGCCCCGGCAAGACCGAGCTTTATGAGGCGTTAGCAGCCGGTTTAGTCTGCGCATTTTCCAGCATGCGGCGCACCGGAACAATAAGGACGATCAGTACCGCGGCACAAATCAGCAGCGCGATGGAGCAGCGAGCAAAGAGATCCGGCAGCATATCCAGCTGATCGGCCTTCACGTGACCGCCAATCAGGCCCGCCGCCAGGTTACCCAGCGCGCTGGCGCAGAACCACAGCCCCATCATCTGGCCGCGCATTCTTTCCGGCGCAAGCAGCGTCATGGTCGCCAGGCCAATCGGACTCAGGCACAGTTCGCCGAGCGTCAGCATCAGGATGCTGCCCACCAGCCAGAACGGCGACACGCCCGCTCCACCGCTGCTCAGCACGTTCTGTGCCGCCAGCATCATCAGGCCAAAGCCTGCCGCCGCGCACAAAATACCAATAACGAACTTGGTGATGCTGCTCGGACGAATGTTTTTGCTCGCGAGCTTCGGCCATGCCCAGCTAAACACCGGTGCCAGCAGGATGATGAACAGGGCGTTGATTGACTGGAACCACACCGCCGGGATTTCAAAATCGCCAATCATGCGGTTAGTGTAGTCGTTGGCAAACAGGTTAAACGAGGTTGGCTTCTGCTCAAACGCGGACCAGAAGAACGCCGCTGAAATCAGCAGAATAAAGCAGACCAACAGCCTGGCGCGCTCTTTACGGTTCAGCCCCGCAAAGACAAACAGATAAATAAAGTAGAGGGCAACGGACGCCGCAATCACGTAGACCAGCACGCTGGCTACCGCGACCGGGTTAATCACAATCACGCCCTGCGCAATCAGCGTCACGATCGTTGCCACGCCAGCCGCCAGCGCCAGCAGCCAAACGCCCACGCCGTTACGCTTCACCACCGGGCTGTTCCAGGTAGAGTCGAGGCCGACTTCGCCGTCATAGCGTTTCATTGCCGGAACGGCAAACACGCGGAAGATAATCAGCGCCACCAGCATCCCGATGCCGCCTATACCAAAGCCCCAGTGCCAGCCGTGGGTTTTGATCAGCCAGCCGGAAATCAGCGGCGCGATAAACGAGCCCATGTTGATGCCCATATAGAACAGCGAGAAACCGCCGTCACGACGCGCGTCGCCTTTTTTATACAGAGTGCCGACCATCACCGAGATACAGGTTTTGAACAGCCCTGAGCCAAGCACGATGAACATCAGGCCGATAAAGAACAGGTTGTTCCCCATCACCGCAGAGAGCGCGATCGACAGGTGGCCGAGCGCAATCAGGATCGAACCGTACCAGACGGCTCTCTGCTGACCGAGCCAGTTATCGGCCAGCCACCCACCCGGCAGCGCGGCCAGGTACATGGTACCGGCAAAGATACCGACAATCGCCGAGGCGTTTTCACGCGCCAGGCCCATCCCGCCGTCATAGACGGTGGCGGCCATAAACAGGATCAGTAACGGACGAATGCCGTAAAACGAGAAGCGCTCCCACATCTCGGTGAAGAACAGGGAACCGAGCGGATACGGATGGCCGAAGAACGTTCGGCTCTCTTTTTGATTAACAGTGGATTGCATAATTCTCCCGAAAGGTATGTCGTCGTGCTTGTAAACACCAGCAGGTACGCCGGCCAGTTACGTATCTGGCCGATTTTTTACATGCGGCGAAAAGTTAGTTAACCATTTGATAACCAGGCGCTAGTTTTGTCTAGTACCGGACCCTGGACTTTAAGATGAAAATTCGACGATTGTCTACTTTCTTAGATTTAAACTTGGTTAAAAGTGAATAGTGATTGACTTCACACAGAGAAAACCGGCGGTATGATTGGACAAAAAAAAGCCCGCGATAAACGCGGGCTTTCGTGAAGCAGGTAAAGCTTATTTGCTTTTCTTAATGTGCTTAATCAATCGCTTACGCTTACGCATCTGGTTTGGCGTCAGGGTGTTGCGCTTGTTGGCAAACGGGTTTTCCCCTTCCTTAAACTGGATACGGATAGGCGTGCCCATTACGTCCAGCGATTTACGGAAGTAGTTCATCAGATAGCGCTTGTAGGAATCCGGCAGGTCTTTCACCTGGTTGCCGTGAATTACTACGATTGGCGGGTTATAACCACCGGCGTGGGCATATTTCAGCTTCACGCGACGGCCGCGCACCAGCGGCGGCTGATGGTCTTCTGCAGCCATATTCATGATGCGCGTCAGCATCGCGGTGCTCTGACGACGGGTGGAGCTGTCGTACGCTTCACGCACGGATTCGAACAGGTTACCCACACCGCTGCCGTGCAGCGCAGAGATAAAGTGCACGCGGGCGAAGTCGATAAAGCCCAGACGGAAGTCGAGAGTCTCTTTCACCTGCTCGCGCACTTCATTGCTCAGGCCATCCCACTTGTTGACCACGATAACCAGTGAGCGCCCACTATTGAGGATAAAGCCGAGCAGAGAGAGGTCCTGATCGGAGATACCTTCGCGTGCGTCGATGACCAGCAGCACTACGTTGGCATCTTCGATCGCCTGCAGGGTTTTGATAACGGAGAATTTTTCCACCACATCGGTGATTTTCCCGCGCTTACGCACCCCGGCGGTGTCGATGAGGACATACTCGCGCTCGTCGCGCTGCATAGGGATGTAGATACTGTCACGGGTGGTGCCCGGCATGTCGTAAACGACCACGCGCTCTTCACCCAGAATACGGTTAGTAAGCGTAGACTTACCTACGTTTGGACGACCCACGATGGCCAGCTTGATCGGCAGATCCTGCGGGTTGAAGTCGTCTTCAGGCTCTTCTTCGCCCTCTTCTCCGTCTTCAAACTGCGCCCAGTATTCAGCGTCTTCGTCTACTTCTTCCGGCGGGTTTACTTCGTCAACCCACGGCAGCAGAACGGTTTCCAGCAGGCTGGTGACGCCACGGCCATGCGATGCCGCAATCGGGTAGATTTCACCCAGACCCAGAGACCAGAAATCCGCGACGGCCTGATCGGCATCGATGCCGTCAGTTTTGTTCGCCACCAGGAAGGTCGGCTTTTCGCGTGAACGCAGGTGTTTGGCAATAGCGGAGTCCGCCGGCATCAGGCCAGCGCGCGCATCCACCATAAACAGCACCACATCCGCCTCTTCAATCGCGAGCAGCGACTGTTCCGCCATGCGGGTTTCAACGCCGTCTTCTGTGCCGTCAATACCACCGGTATCAATACAGATGAACTCGCGTCCTTCCACCTCTGCACGACCGTACTTACGGTCACGCGTCAGCCCCGGGAAATCCGCAACCAGCGCATCACGGGTGCGTGTTAAACGGTTAAAAAGAGTGGATTTTCCAACGTTAGGGCGCCCGACAAGCGCGACCACAGGTACCATGTTTGAAGCCTCATAAAATTCAAAATAACGTCGCTTTCGCGGCGTTTTTAAAAATGTCAAAACGGCTCCTGAGTGAACAGGAGCCGTTTAGTATACTACAACCGCCGGGTAATTAACGCGTGATCGCGTACAGCGTGCCGTCTTTTGCCTGAATCAGCAGTTTGCCGTCGGCCACAACCGGATCGGTCAGGAAACCAGAACTGTCGACTTTTTGCTGTGCAACAAAGCGGCCGTTATCCGGATCGATCCAGTGCATATACCCTTCGCTATCGCCAACCACCAGGCTACCGTTGTACAGCGCAGGCGAGGTCAGCAGACGGTGCAGCAGATCGCTTTGCGTCCACAGCGTCACGCCGCCTTCGGTGCTCAGCGCCAGCAGACGGTCGTTCTGATCGACCATATAGATGCGGTTGCCCTCAACAATGAAATCGTTCACAGAGCCCAGCTCACGTTTCCACATGATCTGGCCGCTGCGCAGATCCAGCGCGGTCAGGTTGCCGTTATAGGCCAGCGCGTAAACCACACCGTTAACAATGACCGGCGTTGTGTCTACGTCGCTCAGACGGTCAATTTCCGTTGAGCCGGTGGCCTGAGAGATACGCTGCTGCCAGATCATCTGACCCTGCTGCATCAGCACGGCGCTCACGCGACCGTTGTCACCGCCCACAATGGCAGCACCAAATGCGGTAGCCGGTGCTGATTCGCCGCGCAGAGAGAGCGCAGGCATATCCAGGTTAACGGTCCATTTCACCAGACCGTCAGCTTCGTTCAGCGCCTGCAGCTGGCCGTTGCTGGTATGAATCAGCACCAGACCGTCGCTCACCACCGGACGAGACAGGGATTCACCCGCTACGGTTGTTTGCCAGGCAATAGAGCCGTCGCTGCTGTTCAGCGCATAAACCTGCGCTTTTTCGCTGCCCACGTAAACATGGCCACCGGCAACGGTCAGACCGCCAGAGAGCAGTGCAGGTTTACGGGAGAACCAGCCGTCTTTTTCCGCCAGGTTAACGGACCATACTTCTTTCCCGTCATCGGCGTTCACCGCTTTCACGGTACCTTTGCGGTCAGCGGCATAGACAACGCTGTCTGCATACGCAGGATGAAGGTTGGAATAGAAATCACCAATCCCATTGCCCACGGAGACATCCCACGCGGTGGATGGGGTAAACTGGTTTTCAACCGTCGGCAGTGGGGACATTTTCACAACGTCTTCTTCGCCACTGAACAGTGAACAACCACTCAATAACGTAACAGAAAGCAGTCCTGGCAGAAGTAATTTACGCAATTGCATCGGGTCCCTCTCAGACGGACAAATTATTTATTTTCATCTGCATCATTTCGCTCAGCGCAGGTGAAGCATTACTCTCTACGCCAGCTTGCCACGCTTTACGCGCGCCCGCTTTGTCACCTTTGCTCAGCAGTGCTTCACCGCGCAGATCGGCAACGATGGCAGCAAAACCTTCGCCTTTGATGGTATCGAGCGTTTTCAGCGCATCGTCAGCTTTTTTCTGCTGAACCTGAATACGTGCCAGGCGCAGATTGATCACCGCTTTCAGGTTCTCATCGCTGGCAGCAGCAAGGCTCTGCGAGAGCTGTGCAGCGGCTTTATCCAGTTCGTTCTTATCAACGTACTGCTGAGCCACTTCCAGCGCAGCCAGTGCACCGTAGGTGTTTTTGTTGTCAGCCGCAAATTTTTCTGCCGCAGTCAGCGTTTGCGGCTGATCGGCACGAATGGCGCTCACGGTATTTTCATAGGACAGAGACGCGCCGCGCGCGGAATCCGCCTGATGATTGTTCCAGTAACGCCAGCCCACCAGCGCACCGATACCTAAAACAACCCCAACAACCAGCGCTTTGCCGTTTTCAACAAAGAAGCGCTTAATCGCGTCGACCTGATCGTGTTCGTTCTCGTAAATTTCCACGCAGTCCTTCTCCTTAGCCCAATAGAGTGCGCAAGTGCGCCGCAACGCCGTCCTGCGTTACCGTTGTCTGCTCACCAGAGCGCAGGTCCTTCACCACCACTTCGCCGTTAGCCACTTCGGACTCGCCCAGCACCAGTGCAATACTTGCGCCCCACTTATCGGCACGAGCAAACTGTTTTTTAAAGTTGCCGCCGCCATGGTTGGTCATCAGCTTAACGCCCGGCAGCGCATCGCGCACGCGTTCGGCAAGCTGCATCGCCGCAGACTGCGTTTCCGCGCCTGAAGCCACCAGGTATATATCGACAACGGAATCTGCTTTAAATTCCGGATTAACTGCCTGAACCAGCAAAACAAGTCGCTCAAGGCCCATCGCGAAGCCAACAGCAGGGGCTGCGCGACCTCCAAGCTGCTCAACCAGACCGTCATAACGGCCGCCCGCACATACGGTGCCCTGAGAACCGAGGCTGGTGGTCACCCACTCAAACACGGTACGGTTGTAGTAGTCCAGACCGCGCACCAGGCGCTGATTCACGGTATAGGCGATGCCTGCCGCTTCAAGCAGCTTGCACAGGCCCGCGAAGTGTTCGCGAGATTCTTCATCCAGGTAGTCACCCAGCGCAGGCGCATCGTTCAGCAGTGCCTGAACATCCGCGTTTTTGGAATCCAGAACGCGCAGTGGGTTGCTGTACATGCGACGTTTGCAGTCTTCGTCCAGCTTCTCTTTATGCTGTTCCAGGAACGCCACCAGCGCATCGCGGTAGTTAGCGCGTGCTTCCAGAGAACCGATAGAGTTCAGCTCAAGAGAAACGTGATCGGCGATACCGAGGGCGCGCCACCAGCGGGCGGTCAGCATAATCAGTTCAGCGTCGATGTCCGGGCCCTGCAGGCCAAAGACTTCCACGCCCAGCTGATTGAACTGGCGATAACGACCTTTCTGAGGACGTTCGTGGCGGAACATCGGGCCGATATACCACAGGCGCTGCTCCTGATTGTACAGAAGACCATGTTCGATGCCGGCGCGTACGCATCCCGCCGTACCTTCCGGACGCAGGGTCAGGCTGTCGCCGTTGCGGTCCTCAAAGGTGTACATCTCTTTTTCAACCACGTCGGTGACTTCACCGATCGCGCGTTTGAATAACGGGGTCTGCTCTACAATCGGCAAACGGATTTCACTGTAACCGTAGCTGCCGAGCACCTGCTTCAGTGTGCCTTCAATGCGCTGCCAGATGGCGGTTTCGCCAGGCAGATAATCGTTCATGCCGCGGATGGCTTGAATGTTTTTTGCCACGTTTATTCTCTTTCTATATACAAAAAAAACCCAAAGAATGGGTTCAATCATACATGGGAAGCGGCACGCTTCCCATCACGTTATTTTTCAACCTGCTGAACGCTGATACGCTGTGTTTCGTCCATCATGGCGGCTTTGGCGCGGATGCGGGCTTCAAGCTGGTCGATCATGTCGCTATTATCCAGACGATCTTTACGAACGCCATCTTCATAGAGACCACTTTTCTTGTTACCGCCGGTTACGCCCAGGGTTGACACCAGTGCTTCACCCGGACCGTTTACCACGCAGCCGATGATGGAGACGTCCATCGGGGTGATAATGTCTTCCAGACGCTGCTCCAGGGCATTCACCGTGCCGATCACATCAAACTCCTGACGCGAGCAGGTTGGGCAGGCAATGAAGTTGATCCCACGCGCGCGAATGCGCAGCGACTTCAGGATATCGAAACCGACTTTGATCTCTTCGACCGGATCGGCCGCCAGCGAGACGCGCAGGGTGTCACCGATCCCTTCAGAGAGCAGCAGCCCCAGACCGATCGCAGATTTTACAGAGCCGCTGCGCAGGCCGCCCGCTTCGGTTATCCCGAGGTGCAGAGGCTGGTCGATCTGTTTTGCCAGTAGACGATAAGACTCTACCGCCAGGAACACGTCGGACGCTTTTACGCTGACTTTGAACTGATCGAAGTTAAGACGATCGAGATGATCGACATGACGCATCGCGGATTCGAGCAGCGCCTGTGGCGTAGGCTCGCCGTATTTTTCCTGCAGGTCTTTTTCCAGGGAACCGGCGTTAACGCCGATACGGATAGGAATATTTTTATCGCGGGCGCAGTCCACGACCATGCGGATACGCTCTTCGTTACCGATGTTGCCCGGGTTAATACGCAGGCAATCGACGCCGTATTCGGCCACTTTCAGTGCGATGCGGTAGTCGAAGTGGATATCAGCCACCAGCGGAACGCTGACCTGCTGTTTGATCAGTTTGAACGCCTCAGCGGCATCCATGGTCGGGACGGAGACGCGAACAATGTCCGCGCCTACACGTTCTAATGCTTTGATTTGATTGACCGTCGCTTCTACATCGGTAGTGCGCGTATTGGTCATCGACTGAACGGCGATAGGTGCCCCATCGCCGATTGGCACATTCCCAACGTAAATCCGTTTCGATTTTCTACGTTGAATCGGAGCCTGGTTATGCATGAAAAATCTCCCGCGTTGCCCGTCTGTTACTGTGCTGCTGATTGTTCGGCATTAACGGTAAGACGTGCAACCTGGTTAGTTCTGATAAAGCGGCTCAGGTCGACAGGTTTTCCTTGATACTGGATCTGTACCGCTGCCGGAGCGCCGATTTTAAGTTTATAGGGAGCCTGGCCGGTTAGGTTTAACGTGCCATCTTTACGCTGCAGGCCGCTGAACAGTTTTTTACCTGTCGCGTCAGTCACTTCCAGCCAGCAGTCGGCGCTGAAGTTCATCACCAGCGCGTTGGGATCGGCTGCTGTTGCCGTACCCGCCGGGTTGGTTGGCAGAGACGCTGCGCTATTGTCTGCAGGCTGAGTAGCCGCAGGCTCGTTCGCCGCAGTATCAACATTCGCCTGAGAAGGGGCGACAACCGCGTTTTGATCCTGAGCCTGCGGCGCAGCGGTGTTAGCCGTTGCTGCCGGAGCCTGTGCTGCATCGGTGTTAGCCGTTGCTGCCGGAGCCTGTGCTGCATCGGTCGCCGACGCGTCTGGCGCTGCGGTCTGTGGCTCGCTGGAGGACGCTGCACCGTCGGTATTCAGCGGCACGTTCTGGGCATTCTCACTTCCGGCCTGGTTGAGTTCAGCAGAGGATTGATCGGCCATGGTGGTGATCTCTTCCTGCTGGGCTTTGTGGTTTTGCCACCACCATGCGCCCGTCAGGCCAATCACCACAAACAGCACCAGCCAGGTAAAGCTCATCAGCCAGCCATCGCGTTTTTTACGACGTTTCCCCAGGGAGAAGGTCTGCATCGGCGCAACTTTTGCTGCACGGACCGGCGCCTGCTTCTCCATCATTGGCAGTAATTCGTTTTCGGGGATATGGACCAGTTTTGCGTAAGAGCGGATATAACCGCGCAAGAACGTTGAAGCCAGATCGGCAGGCGCCTTATCTTCTTCAATATCGCGAACCGTGGAAACCTTCAGGCACAAGCGTTCCGCAACGGCTTGCTGGCTGAGTCCGAGTTGTTCACGGGCGTTGCGAAGACGAACGCCAGTGGAGAGTGCTTCATGTTGGTCGTGAGTGGCTTCAGTATTCATTCGCTACAACTACTGGTACGTGAAAAATAAGGGTTCAGGTGCCGGTGAGTCACAATGCCACCCGCACCGCGAAACTTCTGGTCAGTTAACCTTGAACAGAGAGTATAAGACTGTCAGCCCGGAGATGACAGTACAGCCCTGCCCGTACGGCTAAACTGTTGTTACGTCGTTACATACTGCCCGAAAGTCGGATGAAACGCACCGTAATTATTGTTCAGTCATCACGAATCTGACTGATTATTCAGTAAGACCAGGCTTCACGGCGCAGATAATGCGCCGTGAGTGCATAATAATCAAACAGCTTTAACCGCGATCGTCTCGCCCTGCATGCGTTTACGCAGGGTACGTTTGGTACGGTCAATAACATCACCAGCCAGCTGTCCGCATGCTGCATCAATGTCATCACCACGGGTTTTACGCACGATAGTGGTGAAACCATACTCCATCAGCACCTTGGAGAAACGGTCGATACGGCTGTTCGAGCTACGGCCATACGGCGCGCCCGGGAACGGGTTCCATGGGATCAGGTTGATTTTGCATGGCGTATCTTTCAGCAGTTCAGCCAGCTGATGCGCATGTTCGGTACCGTCGTTGACGTGGTCAAGCATCACGTACTCGATGGTGACGCGGCCCTGGTTGGCGTTGGATTTCTCCAGATAGCGACGCACCGCAGCGAGGAAGGTTTCGATATTGTACTTTTTGTTGATCGGCACAATTTCGTCACGAATTTCGTCGTTTGGTGCGTGCAGGGAGATCGCCAGCGCAACGTCAATCATGTCGCCCAGCTTGTCCAGCGCAGGCACAACGCCAGAGGTAGACAGCGTGACGCGACGCTTGGACAGACCAAAACCGAAGTCATCCAGCATGATTTCCATCGCCGGAACGACGTTGGTCAGGTTCAGCAGCGGCTCACCCATCCCCATCATCACCACGTTGGTGATAGGACGCGTACCGGTTACTTTTGCCGCACCGACGATTTTCGCGGCACGCCAGACCTGGCCGATAATTTCTGACACGCGCAGGTTACGGTTAAAGCCTTGCTGCGCGGTTGAGCAGAATTTGCACTCCAGCGCACAGCCTACCTGAGAGGAGACACACAGCGTGGCGCGGTCTTCTTCCGGGATGTAGACGGTCTCAACGCGCTGATCGCCTACCGCAATCGCCCATTTGATGGTGCCATCTGCGGAGCGCTGTTCTTCCACCACTTCCGGTGCGCGGATTTCAGCCACTTCCTTGAGCTTGTTGCGCAGGACCTTGTTGATGTCAGTCATGTCATCAAAATTGTCGCTGCAGTAATGGTACATCCACTTCATGACCTGATCGGCACGAAACGGCTTTTCGCCCATCTCTTTAAAGAACTCGCGCATCTGCTGACGGTTCAGATCCAGCAGGTTGATTTTTCCATTTTTATTGGGAACCGCAGGAATGGCGACTTCGGAGGTATTCACTAATTCAGACATAATATTTTCCGGCCTCGTTGTTACACGTTATGGCCCATGGAGGGTTGAATAGAAACGCCCCGGAAAGCAGTCTGCTCGTCCGGGGCGTTGCATTGTACAAAGTCTGGCGCAGGGATGCCACGTCTGGACGCGGCATTTACGAAAATAATGTGTAAACGAAACCGTTAAATTAACGGGTGCGTGGACACACTTCACCTTCTGCGAAGAAGAAAGCGATTTCGCGTGCAGCAGATTCAACAGAGTCAGAACCGTGGGTACCGTTCTCGGTGAAGCTGTCTGCGTAGTCAGCGCGCAGAGTACCTGCCAGCGCGTTGTCCGGGTTGGTTGCGCCCAGCAGGTCACGGTGACGCTGTACTGCGTTTTCGCCTTCCAGCACGGATACCACGATTGGACCGGAGGTCATGAACTCAACCAGGCCGTCAAAGAATGGGCGACCTTCGTGCTCAGCGTAGAAACCGCGAGCCTGCTCAACGGTCAGGTGCAGCATTTTGGTGCCAACAATTTTGAACCCTGCAGATTCAAAGCGAGCGAAGATGCTGCCAATAACGTTTTTTGCCACCGCGTTTGGTTTGATGATGGAAAAAGTACGTTCAATAGCCATGATAACCTCTGTCAATGTTCTGTTGTTTTGCATACCTGAGTATGGTGTGGCGCGGATTATAATGAGCAATAGCGCCATTGCCTATGGATTCAGGTAACATTTTTTTAAAATAAGACGAGTTTTAGCAACAGCTCACATCAGAAAGCTATTTTCAGGTCACTGCAGCGTAAAATTCACCGTCGCGACCTGACCGGTCTCATCCATAACGAGTAATTGATAATCGCCCGATTTATCAAGCTGTAATGTGTAAACTCTTCCCTTCACATTCAGCGGTTCACCGTTCAAAAACCACCAGCGCTCACCGCTATTGCCGGTCGCCTGAAGCGGCAGCGAAACGCGGGATTCCCCCGGCAGACGTTTGATGACGGCCCCTTCACGCACGCCTGTCAGGATCAGTGGCGCAGGTGCGTCCTGCGACAGCGGAGGACAGGTGGTTGAGGAAGGAGGGACCCGTACCGCGCGACGCTCGGTCGCCGGCAGCCACGGCTCCAGCGGCAGCGGCCAGACATCCAGGACTTTTTCAGTTGCATCAGGGCAATCTGCCGCCACGCGTTTACCCGTTTTATCCAGCCAGACCGGGAAGCGAATGCCGCGTATGCCTTCCTGTTCGGGCAATAGCAGCGTGGGCGGTTCACTCCCTTCCAGCAGCCAGGTCGACAGGCGACGCCGACAGTTTTCACTCCCTTCCGGCAGCGACTGGCCGCCCGGCCAGCAGATTACGCCCCGCCCGACGCTCTCCGGACGCGGGTCGCGCGGCAGGCGGGCTTCGTCTACCGTTGAGCGTGACTGAAGCAGATTATTTACCTGATTTAAGAGTGGAACTGCGCTGGCGAAACCAAACTGCCCCGCTACGGGCGTGCCGTCCGGTCGTCCTGTCCAGATGCCTATTACGTAACGAGCATTCAGACCAATCGCCCATGCATCACGGTAGCCGTAGCTGGTGCCGGTTTTCCACGCCAGCGGCGCGATCTGCGGTAACGCATTATCCGGCAGCGGCTGCGCCTCGTTCGCCAGAATACGGCGAATAATCCACGCCGAGCCTTGCGACAGCAGCGGACGTTCAATGAGCGGATCGCCCGGCTGTAACCGCAGCCTTCCCGCCTTACCGTGTCGGGCAAACGCGCTGTAGGCCGCGGCGATATCGGCCAGCCGGGCGCCTGCCCCGCCGAGGATCAGGGACAGATTTGGCTGCGCCCCCGCAGGCAGGATCAGCGGCAAGCCTGCGTTGCTCAACATCCCGGCAAAACGTTTTGGCCCGTAGGCTTCCAGTACCTGTACCGCGGGCAGGTTGAGGGAGCGCACCAGCGCTTCACTCATGCTGACCGGTCCGTGGAACCCACTGTCAAAATTCCCGGGGCGATAATCACCGGTTTTTCTGGGAACGTCCTGGAGAAGAGAGGCGGGATGGATCAGGCCATCGTCCAGCGCCATACCGTAAATAAAGGGCTTTAAGACCGACCCCGGGGATCGGATCGCATTGACCATATCCACGTGGCTAAAACGCGTGTCATCGTTAATATCCACCGAGCCGACCCAGCCGCGCACTTTCATATCGGTGTGATCCACGACGATCATCGCCAGCGAGCTGCGTGCCGGCAGGCGAGATTTCCAGTTCATCGCCAGTTCTTCCAGCTGCCGCTGCAGTCCGGTATCCAGCGTGGTGATAATTTTTGCGTCGCGACTTTTGCCGAGCATCATGCGCGCAAAGAGCGGCGCCAGCTGCGGCATCTGTCGGGGCGCCAGCCATACCGATTCTTCCCGTGATTCTTTAACCTGCTTCGCGGACCAGACGCCCTGCGTTACCATGCGGTCGAGCACTTTGTTGCGCGCCGCCTCGGCCCGTTCAGGCCAGCGGTCCGGACGCAAGCGGCTGGGTGCCTGCGGCAGTACCGCCAGCAGCGCCGCTTCGGAATAGCTGAGCTGCGACGGCGGTTTGCCGAGATAGGTCCAGCTTGCCGCCCCGACGCCCTGCAGCGTGCCGCCAAACGGAGCGCGGTTGAGGTAAAGGGTGAGAATGTCGCGTTTGGAAAGATGCCACTCCAGCTGCATCGCCCGCCAGAGCTGACGAACTTTGCCGCCAAAGGTGCGCGGATGCGGGTCCAGCAGGCGTGCCACCTGCATGGTGAGCGTGCTTCCACCAGAGACGACTTTGCCAGAACTGAGATCCTGCCAGGCAGCGCGCAGGACAGAGAGCGGGTTTACGCCTGGGTGATCCCAGAACCAGCGATCTTCATACTGGATCAGCGCCTCAAGGTAGCGGGGAGAGACCTCTTCAATGGTAACCGGGTAGCGCCAGATCCCGTCGCTATCGGCAAAACGCCAGAGCGGCGTGCCCTTCTCATCTACCACCACCCGGGCGGGATTAACCTCTTTCAGAGGCAACGGCCACAGGCGGTCGGCGGCGACAATCAGCCCCCATAAAACGAGAAGCGCTCCCGCCAGCCATAGCCAGCGGGAGCGTGTCAGACGTGCCATTTGCATATTACGGAACAACAATCAGCGGGCCGCTGGCCGCCCCCGTTGCCCGCCACTGCGGAACGTACATAGACTCCACCATCGGGACCGGCACCTGATAGGTTCCCGGCGTCACGGCACGGGCCAGATAGACCAGCGTGACCGGCTGACCTTCGTTTACCGGCACGGCAGCCACAAAGCGGTCGTCGCGGAACTCCATATGCTGAATATCCGCCTGCTGCATCTGGCTGAGCAGGTTCTGTACCTCACTGCCGCTGTCCTGCAGGCTGGCGCTGCTGCTCGCCAGGTTCTGGTTTTCGAGCTCCAGACCCGCAGGGAGCAGATCCACCACCAGCGCATCCGGCACGTTCTGGCTGGCTTTAACGTCCAGCCACACCAGCACCAGCTCACCGCTCTTCAGCGATGAGAGCGATTTACTGCTGCCGTCGGTTGCCAGGATATGACGTTCAACCTGCAGCACGTTCGAGCTCGGCTGAGGGGCATATTCCGGATAACCGGTGCTGTCCAGGCGTACCCACAGCGGTGTTGTCCCGGTATTGGTCACCTGCAGCGCGCCAAGCTGGTCGCCGTTCACGTTTTGCACCAGTGACTTATCGCCGCCTGATGCGGTCTCAGACAGCGAAGTTTTCGCCTGCCACGCACCAGACAAGGTTTGCAGCGAGCGTCCAGCCAGGAACAGCGCATTGCTCTCCTGCGTTGACAGCCAGCGCTGGCTGAAGGCCTGTTCAGACAGGGCATTCAGCAGCGTATTTTGCGCATCAGGCAGCAGCTTGTACTCCTCCAGAAGAGAGAGCATCAGCGCGTTATCGCGAAGCTGGCTGCCGTAATCGGCCATCCAGTTTTTGCTGTCGTTGCGCGGGGTTTTGAGCGCCAGATCCAGCGCCTGCTGGCTGCGCGGCGCATCGCCCATCAGTTTGAGCGCCATGCCCAGCTGCATCAGCGGCAGCCCGGAAGCCGCCTGGGCGTGACGATCCCAGATTTCACGCAGCGCGCCCAGCGGCGCTTTCTGCTGACGTGCCAGCACCAGCGCGGCATAGGCCTGCACGGCAAACTTGCTGGCCTGAGTATCATCGCTGTAGCGAATGGACATCATGCCCGGATCCTGCAGGTAGCGCAGCAGGCGGTTATTGGCGTTATTCACTGCATCGGCAGGTACGCTGTAACCCTGCTCGCCCGCGCGCACCAGGAAGTCGGTCACGTAGGCCGTCAGCCAGTACTCTTCCGAACCGTTTTTATCCCACAGCGCAAAACCACCGTCTTCACGCTGCATCTGCAGCAGACGGGAGATGCCAATATCAATCGCTGCACGGCGCTTGTCATCGGTGTCGCCCTTGATGCCAAGTGCAGTCAGCTGCGCCGCGTTGGTGTAGAGCGACGGGAACAGGCCACTGGTGGTCTGTTCCAGGCAGCCATACGGGTACGCCTGCAGTTCGCGAATATAGCGCGCCAGGTTAAGCGGTGGTTTGCCGCTCAGCAGCAGTTGCCCCTGCAGGGTAGCAGGAGAGAAACCGTTACTATGTTGCGCCGGTGCGGTCCAGGACTCGCCGGGGTTCAGCATGGTACCGGTATT
Organism: Enterobacter sp. UPMP2060; assembly: GCF_053709655.1. Taxonomy (NCBI): domain Bacteria; kingdom Pseudomonadati; phylum Pseudomonadota; class Gammaproteobacteria; order Enterobacterales; family Enterobacteriaceae; genus Enterobacter; species Enterobacter sp. UPMP2060. The sequence goes on along the minus strand of NZ_JBSKJQ010000002.1, from coordinate 58,714 downwards.
CACCGTCTGCGCCGGGAATGCCGGACGCACGCCGATTTTCCAGCTCTTCTGCTGCGGTGCGAAAGTCTCGCCCGGAAGCTGTAGGCCCGTAACCTGTGCTGTCACCTCACCGTCACCATAACCCTCCAGCGCACGCACCGGAATAAACAGGGTACTGCGCGCGCCAGGAGACAACTGAACCGGCTGCGGCTGGCCGCCTTCCAGCGACAGTTTTCCTGTCGCGGTCAGGGCGACGTTAAGCGTTTGCGGCTTGTCCGTCAGGTTGGTGAGATCCAGCGTCAGCCGTGAGGTGTCCCCGCTTGCCAGGAAGCGCGGCGTGTTAAGCTCGGTAATGACCGGCGCAGCCACCACAACCTTGCTTTCGCTGCTGCCAAAATCGTCTTCCGTCCAGGCCTGCGCCATCAGACGCAGCTCGCCGTTGAAGTCACCAATCGGCAGCGTAATCGTGCCTTCTCCGTTGGCATCCAGCGTAACCGGCTGTGCCTGCTGGGCAATAATGGTGACGTGGTTCACCGGCGGCTTACCGCCGCGCTTCAGCTCATCACCGTCACCACCAAAGCGCAGCGCGGCCAGGCGGCCCTGCCCTTCGATGACCTGGCCGTAGATATCGTAGATATCCGCGCCGTAGCGTTTCTGACCGAAGAAAGCCTGCCACGGATCGGGCGTAACGTAATCGGTGATGTTCAGCACGCCGCTGTCAACCGCCGAGACCAGTACGTTCACTTTCTGCGGAACCGCACCCTCTTTCACGCTGGCTTTCACCTTCACAGAGAGCGTCTGGTTTGGACGCATTTTCTGCGGGTTATCGAGCGCAATGTTCAGACGACGATTTTCATCGCCCATCGGCAGATGCAGCAGGCCGACCGCGCGTTTCGGCGTGGCGGATTTCGATTTATCCCCAGGACGAACCACCAGCGCACTCAGGTAGAGATCGTGACGTTTCCAGGCTTTGTCGACCGGGATAGTGAGATCAAGCCCGTTTGCCGGGACGTCGATCTCTTTCCACCACAGCGGCCCTTCGCTGGACTCGATCATCGCATAGCCCTTACCTGCTGCCGGCGCTGCAATGTGCAGGTTAATGGTATCGCCTGGCTGATAGGCTGGCTTATCCAGTTTCAGCGTCACGCGGTCAGGACGTGCAGCCCCGGTGCCGTCGCTGTTATCCTGCCAGCTGTAGCCTGCCCAGAAGCGCACGCTGCTGACCATCTCATCAGGCGCTTTAACTTCCAGACGGTATGAGCCCCACTCCACCGGGAAGGTGACTTTACCCGTCTCGTCGGCCTTGAGAGTCAGCTCCTGCTCGCCTTCAACCAGATCTTTCTGATCGAACTGAGACTGCCAGCCTTCGCTCTCAGACCAGTTCCAGAAGTAGTCGCGGCGCTCACGGATCAGGCGTACCTGTAAACCGGAAACCGCCTTTTTCGCTCCGCTGGCATCGGCATAAACGATGTCGAAGCTGGCGTTGCCGTTCTCGTCAACAATCGGTTGGTTGACGGTGGTATCGGTGCGGTAGTCGTAAACGGCTTTACTGGCGAACTGAGGGCGGATACCCGGCAGCTCAGCCGCTGGCCAGATGGCCTGCTCAGCGCGACGCGTCACCGGACGGCCGCCGGACTCCAGCAGGCTGGCCTGCAGGATCAGCTGCAGCGGAGAGTGGACCTCTTTCCACTGGCTTTCGGTGGTTACCTGCCCACGCCCCTGCTCATCCAGCGTAAGCTGAACTTCATCCAGACTGCGGCTCAGGTTCTCCTCAGCGATATCACCAAACTGGAAGCCCGGCAGCGCAGCCACCGCGTCACGCAGCGGACGCAGGAAAAGCTGGCCCTGCAGAGAATTACCGTTGGCCGGTGCGCCATACAGGTAATAGCCCACCACGTTAAAGTCCACGTTATCCTGCGGTGAAACCGGCGATTTTTGTCCGCTCAGGTTGAGCGCCATACGCTCGGGCATGAAGTCTTCGACGTGGAAGTCCCACAGGCGCTGCAGGTTATCGCCCGTGTTGGCGCGGATATGCCACATACCGGTCTGCGCCCCGCTGTCCAGCGGATAGTTAAAGCGATAGAGCCCGTTCTCTGGCTTGACGACAATCGTACGCGCAACCTGTCCATCCGGGCGCAGCACGTCAAGTTTTACGGGCTGATCGGGAAGCGGCTTACCGTCACTGTCGCGCAGTAAGCCGTTGAGGATCACCGTTTCACCCGGACGATAGAGATCGCGCGGGCCAAACATAAAGAATTGCTTGCTGTAGCCGGGGCGACCGGCAATATCGAACTCCGCCAGATCCAGCGCCGGAAGCTTGAGGTCAAGCAGCGTGGTCTGGCCGTCTTTGCTCGCCAGAATCAGCGCGGCTTCTTTGTCCGTTTCAAGCTTCGCATGACCGTCGGCATCGCTCTTCGCCTCAGCAAGAGTCTGGCCTTTATCGTTCAGCAGCGTGACGGCCACTCCGGACTGCGCCGCACCGTTTTCCAGACTCTGAGTGAAAATATCCAAGCGGTTATGGTAACGGTGAGCGGACAGGCCAATATCGCTTAGGGTAAAGAGCGTTGCGGCATTGCTGTAGTTATAGTGCCCAGCCTGGTTCATGACCGCGATATAAACGCCAGACTGCTGGAGCGGTTTAATATCCTTCAGGGGCAACAGCAATTTTTCGCGCGTGTTGCGCGCCGGATTAAGATCGAATCGACCGGTGTAAACCAGCTCCGCCATCTTCAGCAGGTTATCGGATTCCCAGTTGGTCAGCGAGTTACGGTACTCCCACTGGCTGACAAGGGAGGCCAGCGATTCCGGCTTCACGCGGTAAAAGTTGACATCAACATTGTTGACGTTGAGCGCCATCACCGGCAGACCTTCCACCACTTTGCCCGGCAGCAGCGAGCCGCGGCTGGCAAAACCAACGGTGGGTTCAATGTCCCGGGTGGTCAGAGCTTTTTCATAATCAATGCCAAACGTCGCCTTGTTCAGCGCCTGCAGGTCACGTTCAACGGTGACGACCAGGTTGCGGTTAGGCTCCAGATGACGCAGGCGAAGCTCTTTCAGGTTAGGCGCAAGTTCCCACGCCCCGTCAACCTTGCCGCTTTTCTTGTCCACGACATGCACCGTTTTGGCGAAATCCTGATCGGGATTCAGCGGAACAGAAAAGGTCAGCACCAGCGTGGCGGCACCGTCGAGCTGAACTTCTGAGGTATCCAGCAACGTCAGCGCTTTTCCCTGAGTCTGGGCAGCCAGTTTAGCCAGCGCTTCAGCATTGGGCTTTTCTGCAGCTTTCGGTGTGGATGCGGTGGATGCCGCGGGAGCCGCAGCCTGAGTTTTATCGTCGCTGTTATCACAGCCGACAAGCGTAAACGTGGTGAGCAGCGCAAGAGAGAGCGCGGCTAAGCGAAACGGTTTCATCCTTTGTCCCTGGCCCAAGGAGCCTGTTGGTCGTCGTCCGGATAAGTATTATCCGCAAGTTTCATTAATTCAAAAAGGCCAATTTTAAAATCTGGAAAGCGCCTCGCAGAACGGCATCACGCCGCTACGCCGTGATGGAACCGCGATCACAGCACATAACGTCACATGTTACCTTTCAAGTCATTTGTTTTTAAAACAAGAAGATAGCTGGCTAAGCTCGCCCGAAGGCTGCTAGTTTTATGACCATGACGCACCCCGAGTGCGCGGTTCAAAAAGAGAGAAAGCCATGAAACGAGCCGTGAACGCCCTACAAAATTTCGGAAAATCATTGTACGGACCGGTACTTATCTTACCGATCGTCGGTCTGTTTATCGCCTTTGGTAACGTGCTGGGTAACGGTAACCTCGCTGAATACCTGCCGTTTCTGGGCCATCCGCTGATTCAGCACCTTGGTCAGCTTATCGCGAAATCTGCAGTGTCGGTGCTGGTCAACCTGGCGCTGGTGTTTGCCGTCGGGATCCCGATTGGTCTGGCGACGCGTGATAAAGGCTATGCCGCGCTGATTGGTCTGGTTACCTTTGTCGTGTTCATCAACGCCATGAACGTCACGCTACAGCTGCAGGGCGCGCTGGCGCCAGCGGCCCAGATGAAAGCGGCCGGGCAGACCATGGTGCTGGGCGTGCAGGTGCTGGAGATGGGCGTTTTTGCCGGGATCCTGACCGGGGCGCTCTCCGGATATCTGTACAACAAATACTCCGGCGTACAGTTTAACGGCGCGATGGCGATTTACTCCGGCCACTGTTTTGTCGCCATCGTCATGCTCCCCGTCTCCATGCTGCTCGGCGTGGTGATGAGTGAGCTGTGGCCGTATGCCCAACACGGCATTAGCGCCCTGGCGCTGGCCATCAAAGGCTCCGGGCCGTTTGGCGTGGCAATCTACGGTTTCCTGGAACGTATTCTGGTCCCCACCGGCCTGCACCATCTGGTTTATACCCCGTTCCTCTATACCGAGCTGGGCGGCACGCAGGAGGTGTGCGGCGCAACCTATCAGGGCGCACGCAATATCTATTTCGCCGAGATGGCCTGCCCGGACGTGAAGCAGCTCAGCAGCACCGTGGTGTGGGACGCGCGCGGCATCAGCAAGATGTTCGGCCTGCCTGCCGCAGCCCTGGCGATGTATATGACCGCAAAGCCGGAGCGTAAAGCCATTGCGAAAGCCATTCTGATCCCGGCGGCGCTGACCTCGCTGCTGGTCGGCGTGACCGAGCCGATTGAGTTCTCCTTCCTGTTCGTCGCTCCGCTGCTCTTCGTGGTGCACGCGGTGCTGACCGGCATCGGCATGATGCTGTTCTCGCTGCTGGGCGTTCACGCCATCGGCGCCAACGGGATTATCGACTTCATCCTCTACAACCTGCCGCTCGGCACGGAGAAGTCCAACTGGCCGATGTATATCGTGGTCGGGCTGATCATGTTCGCCCTCTACTTCGTGGTGTTCCGCTTCCTGATCCTGCGCTTCAACATGAAAACGCCGGGCCGTGAGGATGACGATCGGGAGACGCGCCTCTACAGCAAGCAGGAGTACCAGGCGAAGGGCAATAACGACGGGCTGGGCGAATCCATCGTGACGGGTCTGGGCGGCCGGGAAAACATTGAGGTTGTGGACAACTGCTACACCCGCTTACGCGTCACGGTGAAGGACGTCGCCATTATCGACGAGCCGCGGCTCAAGGCGACCGGCGCGAAAGGGATTATCAAACAAGGTAACAACGTTCAGGTGGTCTACGGGCTGCACGTCAAAAAAATGCGAGAAGCCGTTGAGACGTTTCTCTGAAAGGAGCTAAAGATGTTTACACCCCCATTTATTCTGTCGATTGCCGGCGGCGGTAGCACCTACACGCCGGGCATTGTGAAAAGCCTGATGGTGCGCCTGCAGGATTTCCCGCTGGCCGAAATCCGCCTTTATGACATCGACGAGGCGCGTCAGAACACCATTGCACCCGTCGTCGAAAAGGTCATTCGCGACCACAGCCAGAGCATCAAGTTCACCGTCACCAGTGACCCGGAAGTGGCCTTCAGCGGCGCGCATTTCGTCTTCGCCCAGATGCGCGTCGGCCAGTACAAGATGCGCGAGCAGGATGAGAAAATCCCGCTGCGTCACGGCGTGGTCGGCCAGGAAACGTGCGGACCCGGCGGGCTGGCCTACGGGCTGCGCACGATCCTGCCGATGGTGGAACTTATCGATCTGGTGGATCGCTACGCGCACGAGAAGGCCTGGATCGTGAACTACTCCAACCCGGCGGCGATCGTCGCGGAGGGCGTGCGGCGGCTGCGGCCAAATGCGCGGGTGCTGAACATCTGCGATATGCCTGTCGCCGCGATGCGCAATATGGGGGCGATTCTGGGTGTCGATCGCCGCAGGCTGGAGGTGGACTACTTCGGCCTGAACCACTTCGGCTGGTTTACCCGCGTGCTGGTGGACGGCGAAGACAAGCTTCCCGAGCTGCGTAAACATATCGCGAAGTTTGGCCTGCTGACGGAAGATGCGGCTAAAACCGACCCGCAGCATTCCGATCCTTCGTGGGTCAAAACCTGGCGCAACATTAAGCCGATCATGGACAACTTCCCGGAGTATCTGCCGAACCCGTATCTGCAGTACTACCTGATGCCGAACCAGATCGTGGAGCATCAGAACCCGGACTATACCCGCGCCAATGAAGTAATGGACGGGCGCGAGAAAAAGCTGTTCGCCGCAGCCGAAGAATACAAGCGCACCGGGATCCTGCCGGACGCTTTCCACGTGGGCGTGCACGGCGAGTTTATCGTCGATGTTGCCTGCTCGCTGGCCTTTAACCTGCGGAGCCGCCACCTGGTGATGGTGGAAAACCGCGGGGCGATTACCAACCTGCCGTACGATGCCGTGGTGGAAGTGCCCGCGTATATCACCTCCGAAGGCCCGGAACCGATTCGCGTCGGTCAGGTGCCGCTGTTCCATCAGACCCTTTTGCAACAGCAGCTCGCCTCTGAACAGCTGCTGGTGGAGGCGACCATCGAGGGCAGCTATGAGAAAGCCCTGCAGGCGTTTACCCTCAACCGCACCGTGCCGACCATGGAACACGCGAAAGCGATTCTGGATGAGATGAACGAGGCCAACCGCGACTACTGGCCTGCGCTGCAAAAAGCCTGGCAGGACGGCGAAACGGTGAAAAATAGGGGCTTGCTCGCGAGTTGAACGTGGTTTGCTTGTCGGTGTCAGAAAAAACACCGACAATCCTTTTTTACGGAAAAGAATGGAGGCAACCCATGTCCACCTCATATTTTGTCGCCGCCGACTGGCTGATTGAGCACGGTGACGATCCGGAAGTTCAGATTATTGACGCGCGTATGGCCCCGCCGGGGCAAGAGCATCGTGACGTGCCCGGTGAATACCGCGCAGGGCACCTGCCTGGCGCAGTATTTTTTGATATCGAAGCCCTCTCCGATCGCAACTCTCCCCTGCCGCACATGCTGCCGCGCCCGGAAGCGTTTTCCGTGGCGATGCGCGAGCTGGGCGTCAGCAAAGACAAACACCTCGTTGTTTATGATGAAGGTAACCTCTTCTCCGCCCCGCGCGCGTGGTGGATGCTGAAAAACTTCGGCGTGGAAAAAGTGTCGATTCTGGCGGGCGGGCTGGCGGGCTGGAAGCGCGACGAGCTGCCGCTCCAGCAGGGTGACGTGACGCTTCCGGAAGGCGAATTCGACGCCACGTTCGACGCGCACGTGGTGAAACGCCTGACCGACGTGCTGGTCGTGAGTCATGAAAAAACGGCGCAAATCGTCGATGCCCGTCCTGCTCCGCGATTCAATGCCGAAGCGGATGAACCGCGTCCGGGGCTGAAGCGCGGACATATTCCGGGGGCGCTGAACGTACCGTGGGGCGAGCTGGTGTTTGAGGGCGAGCTGAAAACCACCGACGAGCTGCGGGCCATTTTTGACCGTGCTGGCGTGGATTTACATCGTCCGATTATTGCCAGCTGCGGCTCCGGCGTAACGGCCTGCGTGGTGATCCTGGCGCTCGCCACGCTCGGCGCGAACGACGTCACGCTCTACGACGGCGCCTGGAGCGAATGGGGTGCGCGAGACGATCTGCCGGTTGAACCCGCGAAATAATGGATAACCGCCTGGCCACGCTGTTAACGCGCGGGGCGTCGCTGACCCGCGCGGAGTATCGCGTCCTCGCCCACCTCACGGAGCACCCGCTGCTGGTGGGCAACATCACGGTACGCGAGCTGGCGCAGGCGACATTTGTTTCCACCGCCACCATCATGCGGCTGTGTCAGAAGCTGGGGTTCAGCGGCTTTAGCGAGTTTATCTGGCACTGCAAGCAGCTGCTCTCCGACACGCCGCATATTGCCGCCCAGGGGCAGTCGCTTCCTGAACTCCCGGCGCTGTTTAATCAGTTTATCGCCAACTATCAGCACACCTTCCAGTGGGTCACGCAGGAAAAGCGCCAGCAGTTTGCCGACCTGCTGCGCCAGAAAGAGAGCTTCTTTCTCTACGGGGCCGGGTTTTCCTATCTGTTTGCGGAGTACCTGACCAAGAAGCTGCAGGTGCTGGGCAAAACGGCGTTTATCTCCGGGCCGGGGGACAGCCGGAATATTTTCCTCAGCAACGCCGCCCGCTATCAGGTGTTTATTGCCGTCTCGCGCAGCGGTGAAACGGAGCAGGTGCTGGATAAAGCGCGGATTGCCAAAAACGTCGGTATGACGATCGTCGCGTTTACCCGCGCCTCGGCCAATACGCTGGCGGGGATGGCGGACGTGCATTTTGCCCTCTATGACGAAGCGGTGCACTTCGCCGCCGAAGCCGCGGGGGTGACGTCGTTTGAGTCGAATCTGGTGCTGCTGATGGATTTACTGCTGCTGGAAGCAACGGGGTGATATTCACCCCGCCGTAATCAGATAATGCGGTTGGTTTTGAGATCGCGCAGGAAGCCGCCCCAGCGACGCTCGTAGAACGGGGTGATGTGCTCGGTAATAAAGTGGCTGATGCCCTTCTCGCCGTTCTTCACCTGGCAGATATCAATCGGCTCGTCGCCCGGCAGCGTGTCGGTCGCCACGCTTCCCGCGGCCTGAATGATATCGTCGATATCGCCGTCCGCCTCAATACCAATCAGCAGAACCGGATGCTCGTCCGCGCGCTCTTTAATGGAGCAGAGAAACGCGCGTCTAACCGGTTTCAGGGTTTTGAACAGCGTCGTCAGGGAATCAATCATCTGCGCGGGCGGCTCGGCTACTTCAGACAGCAGCAGCGTTTCGCCCCCTTCCAGCACTTCCTGGGTGCTGAGCGGGTTGCCCTCTTCGCCAATCAGATGGCTGATTTCACGCGGCGTAAACTCTTTCCCGGTCGGCAGCTTCGCGTTAAGGAACAGCGTCTGGCCCAGCGTCATTTCAAACAGGGTACGCACCGGCATCACCACGAACGCCTGTTCGTCTTCTACCGCTTCCTGCAGGGCTTCCAGCGAGGTAAAGAACGGGATCACCGACGTGCCGTCGTCTTTCTCCCAGTGCAGCAGATCCAGCGCGCTGTCTTCGACAACCTGCTCACCTTCCGCCGCGGTGCCCGGCACCCAGACGGTGGATTCCAGCAGCGTGCGGAAAAATGCCGGACGGTGGGCGGGCTCGGTCGCCGCCTGCTCCAGCAGAGTTTCTAATTCGTTTTTGGTTTCGGACATAACAATTCCAGATGATGCATTTCCCCTCACCCCAGCCCTCTCCCTCAAGGGAGAGGGAGCAAACCATCCCCTCTCCCTTGAGGGAGAGGGTTAGGGTGAGGGCAATAAAGATTACTCAGCCGTCAGCAGGTTCGCCACGGTACGCACGCCCAGACCGGTCGCGCCAGCGGACCACTGCTCAACCGCCGCTTTACGGTAGGTTGCGGAGCAGTCGATGTGCAGCCAGCCTTCGTGGTAGTTCTCAACGAAGTGGGACAGGAAGCCTGCCGCCGTGCTTGCACCCGCCGGGTACGCCGCGCTCGCGGTGTTGTTCAGCTCGGCAAAGTTGGACGGCAGCTGGCTGCGGTGGAACTCGGCCAGCGGCAGACGCCAGAACGGCTCGTTTTCCGCAGCGGCGCTTGCCAGCAGGCGAGCGGCCAGCTTGTCGTCAAAGCTGAACAGCGCGTGGTAGTCGTTGCCCAGGGCGGTTTTTGCCGCGCCGGTCAGGGTCGCCATGTCGATAATCAGCTCTGGCTTCTGGGCAGACGCGTCGATCAGGCCATCGGCCAGCACCAGACGGCCTTCGGCGTCGGTGTTCATCACTTCGACGTTTTTGCCGTTGCGATAGCGAATGATGTCGCCCAGCTTGAAGGCGTTACCGCTCACCATGTTGTCCGCACAGCACAGATACAGCTTCACGCGCTTGTTCAGACCGCGGGTAATGGCGAACGCCAGCGCGCCGGTGATGGTTGCCGCGCCGCCCATGTCGGACTTCATGGAGTCCATGAACGCGCTCTGCTTCAGGCTGTAGCCGCCGGTATCGAAGGTGATGCCTTTACCCACCAGGCATGCAAAGACCGGCGCCGCTTTATCGCCGGTTGGGTTGTAATCCAGCGCCAGCAGGACCGGAGGACGCTCAGAACCACGGCCCACGGTGTGGATGCCCATGTAATTCTGCTCGCGCAGGTCTTCACCTTTGGTGATGCGGTAGGACATTTTCTCGCCCGCCACGCCGCACAGCAGGTCAACCGCACGCTGCGCCAGCTGCTCAGGACCGAGCTCTTCTGCCGGGGCGTTGATGGTGTCGCGCACCCAGTCGATGATTTGCAGGCGGCTTTCCAGCTCTTTCTGACCGGCTTCGTCGAGGTTAGCCCACTCGATTTTGCGGGTGCCTTTCGGGCCTTTGTAGCCTGCCCAGAATGCCCAGCTGCGGTCGGTGTCCCAGCCTTCGCCTTCCAGGGAGACATGCTTAATGCCCAGGCCGTCAATTTTGCGGGCGGCGCGCTGGATCAGGCCGGTATCATCTTTGCCCGTCAGGTGCAGGGTAATGCCGTCGTTATTAATGCTGTAGGTGGCTTTCTCGCCCCAGCGTGCGTCAGCAGGCTGATTCGAGAGCGTAATCTTCATCGCTTCGGTCATTTTATTTTTCCTTATTAGCAACTAGCAAACGGGCCGCCTGAAGGCAGCCCGTTATGTTATTTATTCTGCTTCATCTAACCAGACTAACAGAATCGCCTCCAGAATTTTTTCATTGGATGCGTTTGGATCGTCATCGAAATCCTCTAAATCGCAGATCCACTGGTGCATGTCGGTGAATCGTACGGTCTTCGGATCGAGATCCGGGTTCGCGTCGTAGAGCGCTTCGCCGATTTCACGGCTGTCTGTCCACTTCAGTCCCATATCAATGCTCGCGTGCGTGGTTGATGGTGTAGCGTGGGAACTCCACGACCAGATCTTCATCGGTCACCGCGGCCTGGCAGCTCAGGCGGCTGTCTGGCTCCAGACCCCATGCTTTATCCAACATGTCGTCTTCGTCTTCGGTGCTCTCGGCGAGAGAGTCGAAACCTTCACGCACGATGCAGTGGCAGGTGGTGCAGGCACAGGATTTTTCACAGGCGTGTTCCACTTCGATACCTGCACGCAGGGCAACATCGAGAATGGTTTCACCGGTCTTCGCTTCCAGAACAGCGCCATCCGGACAGAGGTCCGCATGAGGCAAAATAACAATCTTTGGCATATTAAACCTCGTCCACGGACTGGCCTTTCAGCGCGACGCGGACAGATTTGTCCATGCGGCGAGCAGCAAAGTCCTGGGTTTGTTTATCAACGTTTTTAATGGCTTCTTCTATTGCGTCAGCGTCATTGCCTTCTGCTACTGCGCTTAAATGCGCGGCAGCGTCGTCAATCACCTGGCGCTCAGCGGCGCTTAACAGCGCGGCATCGGCAGCGAGCGCGCCGTTCAGGCTCTCCAGCACGCGGGCGGCTTCAACTTTTTGTTCAGCCAGCATACGCGCCTTCACATCCTGCTCGGCGTAGCTCATTGAGTCCTGAATCATGGAGGCGATTTCGCCATCGGTCAGGCCGTAGGACGGCTTCACCTGAATGGACGATTCCACGCCGGTCGATTTTTCCATCGCCGTGACGCTCAGCAGGCCGTCCGCATCCACCTGGAAGGTGACGCGAATATGCGCCCCGCCCGCAGGCAGCGCCGGGATACCGCGCAGCGCAAAGCGCGCCAGAGAGCGGCAGTCCTGCACCAGCTCGCGCTCGCCCTGCATCACGTGGATGGACATCGCGGTCTGGCCGTCTTTGAAGGTGGTGAACTCCTGCGCGCGCGCCACCGGAATAGTGGTGTTACGCGGGATCACTTTCTCCACCAGGCCGCCCATGGTTTCTAACCCGAGCGACAGCGGGATGACGTCGAGCAGCAGCATTTCGCTGTCCGGCTTGTTGCCGACCAGAATATTGGCCTGGATTGCGGCGCCCACGGCAACCACTTTGTCCGGGTCGATGGAGGTCAGCGGCGTGCGGCCAAAGAATTCGCCCACGCGCTCGCGCACCAGCGGCACGCGGGTCGAACCGCCCACCATGACCACTTCCAGCACCTCGTTCGCCTCAACGCCCGCATCTTTCAGTGCGCGACGGCAGGCCAGCAGGGTGCGTTTCACCAGCGGGGCAATCAGATCGCTGAACTGGTCGCGGGCGATCTCACCCTGCCAGCCCGCAACGTTTACGCTAACCGTCTGCGCATCGCTCAGGGCGATTTTGGCGTCGATAGCCGCATCAAGCAATTCACGCTGCACGCGGGCATCGCTGCGATCGCTGATGCCCGCCTGCTCGCGAATATAATCCGCCAGCAGATGGTCGAAGTCATCGCCGCCCAGCGCGGAATCCCCGCCGGTCGCCAGCACTTCAAACACCCCGCGGCTCAAGCGCAGGATCGAGATATCAAAGGTACCGCCGCCGAGATCGTAAACCGCAATCACCCCTTCCTGACCGGAGTCGAGGCCGTAGGCAATCGCCGCCGCCGTCGGTTCGTTCAGCAGGCGCAGCACGTGCAGGCCTGCCAGACGCGCGGCGTCTTTGGTGCCCTGACGCTGTGCATCGTCAAAATAGGCCGGAACGGTGATGACTACGCCGTCCAGATCGCCGCCAAGCGTCGCCGTCGCGCGCGCCGCCAGCGCTTTAAGGATGTCGGAGGAAACGCGAATCGGGTTCAGCAGACCGGCCGCGGTCGCAATCATCGGCAGGCCGTTTTCACTGGCCTGCAGCTGATACGGCAGATGCGGATAGCGGGTCTGAATATCGGCCAGAGAGCGGCCCATCATGCGCTTTACGGAGCTGATGGTGTTGGCCGGATCGCGCGCGGCGTTGGCGCGGGCGTCATAGCCGACCGCGTGACCCTGCTGCTGGTAGTGGACCACGGAAGGCAGCAGATGGCGGCCCTGCTCGTCAGCCAGCGTTTCCGCCTGGCCGCTGCGCACGGTCGCCACGAGGGAATTGGTGGTGCCCAGATCGATACCAACCGCCAGACGACGCTGGTGCGGTGCGGCACTTAAGCCAGGCTCACTAATTTGTAATAAGGCCATAATTGCTTCCGAAATTAAAAATCGAGCAGCTTTTCTTCGAGTTGTTCAGCACTGCTTCGCAGTTTATCGAGAAAACGGAGTTTGCGCACAGTGTCTGCCGCCACGTCCCAGGTCTCGTTGTTCAGTTGCTCCACCATCTGCTGATGGCGGGTATCGAACATGCCCTTCACGCGCGTGATGAAGCTTTCCAGACGCGCTTCGTCTTTGGCCTGTTCAATCTCATCCAGCTCTTCGCGAAGCTCCAGCTGTTCCATCAGAAACGCGGTGTCGCGCACGGTATGCTGTTCGCTCGCCAGATCGAAACCGTGGAGCGAGAGCAGATATTCTGCACGCGCCAGCGGATGGCGCAGCGTCTGCCAGGCCTGGTTGATGGTCGCAGATTGGGAAACCGCAGCCAATTGCTCAGACTGAGTACCACTGGCGAATTTATCCGGGTGATACTGACGCTGAAGATCCTGAAAACGGATCGTCAGCGCCTGGAGATCAATCGGGTATTGAGCGGGTAGTCCGAAGAGAGTGAAGTAATCCATAACATTCTCAGGGGTAGCCTGTTAGAACAAACCCCACGCGCAGCGGGTAAGCCACGGTGGGGTTTCGGATGACGCGCGGTTAAACGTGGAAGCTTTCGCCGCAACCACACTCGTCTTTGACGTTCGGGTTCGTGAATTTGAACCCTTCGTTCAGGCCTTCTTTGACGAAGTCCAGCTGAGTGCCGTTGAGGAATTGCAGGCTTTTGCCATCGACCACCACCTTCACGCCCTTGTCTTCAAACACGGTGTCGTCAGACGCCGGCTCGTCAACAAACTCCAGTACGTAAGCCATACCAGAACAGCCGGAGGTACGTACGCCCAGTCGCAGGCCAAAGCCTTTACCACGGTTCGCCAGAAAAGAGCTTACTCGCGCGGCAGCGCTGTCGCTAAGGGTAATCGACATACTCAAACCTCAATTATTTTGCTTCACGTTTGCTTTTGTAATCCGCAATGGCGGCTTTGATCGCGTCTTCTGCCAGAATTGAACAGTGAATTTTCACCGGTGGCAGTTCGAGTTCTTCAGCAATATCCGTGTTCTTGATTGCCTGTGCTTCGTCCAGAGACTTGCCCTTCACCCATTCGGTAACCAGGGAGCTGGACGCGATAGCAGAACCGCAGCCGTAGGTCTTGAAACGCGCGTCTTCAATGATACCTTCATTGTTGACTTTAATCTGCAACTTCATCACGTCGCCACACGCCGGTGCGCCAACCATACCGCTGCCGACAGATTCGTCGCTGTTGTCAAAAGAGCCAACGTTGCGCGGGTTTTCGTAATGATCGATGACTTTTTCGCTGTATGCCATGATTGAATTCTCCTTATGTACCGATTAGTGATGTGACCATTCAATGCTGTTCAGATCCACGCCCTGCTTGAACATTTCCCACAGTGGAGAAAGGTCGCGCAGACGGCCGATGGAGTTGCGAACCAGCTTGATGGTGTAGTCAATCTCTTCTTCGGTAGTGAAACGACCTAAAGAGAAACGGATAGAGCTGTGCGCCAGCTCGTCGGTCATGCCCAGCGCGCGCAGCACGTAGGATGGCTCCAGGCTTGCAGACGTACAGGCAGAACCGGAAGAAACGGCCAGGTCTTTCAGCGCCATGATCAGCGATTCGCCTTCAACATAGTTGAAGCTGACGTTGAGGATGTTCGGAGCGCCCTGCTCGAGATCGCCGTTCAGATACACTTCTTCCATATCTTTCACGCCGTCCCACAGACGGTTACGCAGCGTGCGCAGGCGTGCCATCTCGGTTTCCATCTCTTCTTTCGCAATGCGGTACGCTTCGCCCATGCCCACGATCTGGTGAACAGGCAGCGTGCCGGAACGCATGCCGCGCTCGTGACCGCCGCCGTGCATCTGTGCTTCGATGCGGATACGCGGTTTACGACGAACGTACAGCGCGCCGATCCCTTTCGGGCCATAGATTTTGTGGCCGGAGAAGGACATCAGGTCCACTTTCAGCTGGCTCAGATCGATAGGCAGTTTGCCCACGCTCTGGGTCGCGTCAACGTGATAGATGATACCGCGCGCGCGGCACATTTCGCCGATGGTCGCGATGTCCTGAACGACGCCGATTTCGTTGTTAACGTGCATGATGGAAACCAGAATGGTGTCATCACGCATGGCCGCTTCGAGCTCTTTCAGGTCGATGATCCCGTTGCTCTGTGGCGCCAGGTAAGTCACTTCGTACCCTTCACGCTCCAGCTGGCGGCAGGTATCCAGCACGGCTTTGTGTTCGGTTTTGCTGGTGATGATGTGCTTGCCTTTTTTCTGATAAAAGTTGGCTGCACCTTTGATCGCCAGGTTGTCGGATTCGGTCGCACCGGAGGTGAAAACAATCTCACGCGGGTCGGCACCCACCAGGTCGGCAATCTGATTACGGGCGATATCTACCGCCTCTTCAGCATGCCAGCCAAAACGGTGTGAACGGGAAGCTGGGTTACCAAAGTTTCCGTCCAGGGTCAGACACTGCATCATTTTCTCGGCAACACGCGGGTCCACCGGCGTGGTTGCGGAGTAATCGAGATAAATCGGTAATTTCATTGCTCTTTAAACTCCGTACATCGCTTCAATGCAAGGAATCAGGCAACCGGCTGGATGTACGACCGAGTACGCGGGGCGTGACCGCCCCGGCCTGATTCTGAAATCTTTATCGTTTTATTACGCGCGCAGTTTGACGTCGATAGCGTCCTGCGCGCGGGTGCTGCGTTGGGAATCCTGACCGTGCTGACGACCAGAGACATCCAGAACTTCCTGGTTATTGACCAGTTCACCCAGGGTGATGTTGTTCAGGAAGCCGGTGAGACGGTCGCTCAGATCGCGCCACAGCGCGTGGGTCAGGCACTTATCGCCGCCCTGGCAGCCGCCTTTACCCTGGCAACGGGTCGCGTCAACGGATTCGTCAACTGCGCTAATCACTTCACCAACTGCAATACTGCCCGCGTCTTTACCCAGCAGATAACCGCCGCCTGGGCCACGAACGCTGGAAACCAGTCCATTTTTACGCAGTCTGGAGAACAGCTGCTCCAGGTAAGAGAGGGAGATCCCTTGTCGTTCAGAAATATCAGCCAACGGAACCGGGCCCGCTTCGGAGTTGAGCGCAACGTCCAGCATCGCGGTCACGGCATAACGCCCTTTAGATGTCAGTCTCATGTCTTACTTAACCTCAAACTCGCCCCTGCCCGGGGTTTTTTATTGTAAAATGGGGGTATTGCATAGCAGGGCCAAGTCTGACATTCCTGACTAAAATGGTCAACTATTTACTTGACTATTTTAGTCAGGTATTTAACGTTCCGTGCCTTCAAAATCCCGGTGCGGCCTGATGCCCTCACCCCAGCCCTCTCCCACGGGGAGAGGGGAAATCGACACTACTCTTTATTCTTCTGCTCAATCGACGCCAGAATCCCGCGCAGGATGTTAAGCTCCTGGCTTTCCGGGCGCGCGCGGGTAAACATGCGGCGCAGCTTGTTCATCACCTGGCCCGGGTGGCCTTCACGAATAAAGCCGGTTGAGAGCAGCGTCTGCTCCAGGTGACCGTAGAAGCGCTCAAGGTCGTCCACCAGCGGGTAGGCCGTTTCTTCTTTAGGCTCTACCTGTTTCTCCTGCGTCGCCAGCCACGCCATACGCACCTCATAGGCGATAACCTGCACCGCCATCGCCAGGTTCAGCGAGCTGTATTCCGGGTTAGCCGCGATAGCGACGTGATAATGGCACTTCTGCAGCTCGTCGTTGGTCAGGCCAACGCGCTCGCGGCCAAACACCAGCGCAACCGGAGCCTGTTCCGCTTCAGAGACGCTTTTCAGGCCGCATTCGCGCGGGTCCAGCATCGGCCACGGCAGCGTGCGTGAACGCGCGCTGGTGCCAACAACGAGGCTGCAGCCGGCCAGCGCTTCGTCAAGGGTATCGACGATCTGAGCGTTGCCGATCACGTCGCTGGCACCGGCCGCCAGGGCGATAGCCTGCGAGTCAGGTTTCACCAGCGGGTTAACCAGCCACAGGTTCGTTAAGCCCATGGTTTTCATAGCGCGGGCAACGGAGCCCATGTTGCCGGTGTGCGATGTTTCGACCAGCACGATTCGAATGTTTTGCAGCATAATTTTTAATGTCTGAATTCAGCGTCTGAAGAATATTCCGGCATATTATCATAAACGGGAGACATAATCCGATCCCACTGCTATACTCTGCGCCGATTTTCCTGTTCTTTAACATCCAGTGAGAGAGACCGATGCATCCGATGCTGACCATCGCCGTGCGCGCAGCGCGCAAGGCGGGTAATGTAATTGCCAAACACTACGAAACGCCAGACTCCGTAGAAACCAGCCAGAAAGGCAGCAATGATTTCGTGACTAACGTCGATAAAGCCGCAGAAGCGATTATTATCGAAACGATCCGCAAATCTTACCCGCAGCACACCATCATCACCGAAGAAAGCGGTGAACATGAAGGTACCGATCAGGATGTTCAATGGGTTATCGATCCACTGGATGGCACCACCAACTTCGTCAAACGCCTGCCACACTTCTCTGTGTCTATCGCAGTACGCATTAAAGGCCGTACTGAAGTCGCCGTTGTTTACGATCCAATGCGTAACGAACTGTTCACCGCTACCCGCGGTCAGGGCGCACAGCTGAACGGCTACCGTCTGCGCTGCAGCAACGCACGCGATCTGGACGGAACCATTCTGGCGACCGGTTTCCCGTTCAAGGCGAAACAGCACGCGACCACCTATATGAATATCCTGGGCAAACTGTTTACCGAATGCGCTGACTTCCGCCGCACCGGTTCTGCCGCGCTGGATCTGGCTTATGTAGCAACAGGCCGCGTTGACGGTTACTTCGAGCTGTCACTGAAGCCGTGGGACTTTGCTGCGGGCGAGCTGATCGCACGTGAAGCAGGCGCCATCGTGTGTGATTTCACCGGCGGCCATAACTATATGTCTACCGGCAACGTCGTTGCAGGTAACCCACGCGTTGTTAAAGCCATGCTGGCCAACATGCGTGATGAACTGAGCGATGCGCTGAAGCGTTAATCCCGGTCATTCCCTCTCCCCGTGGGAGAGGGAATCCCAACTAAAACGGCCGCAATCCTCTTCCCACCGGTACCGCGCTCATCCACATCGTCACCGCCGCAACCAGCAGAATCACCCCGCCCGCCAGCGCAAGCGTTGTCCCCCCTACCTGCCGCCACAGCACCGGTGTTTTATTGCCGCTGAGTCTGACCGCAAGCTGACGGAAGCTGTGAACCAGCAGCGCTAAAGACGAAATGGTGAGAGACGTCCCTGCCGCCATCGCCAGCGCGGAGAGCATTCCCCAGCCAAACACGCCTATCACCTTGCTGAACAGCAGCACCATGATTGCCCCCGAACACGGGCGCATGCCCATCGAAAGAACAATCATCAGCCGCGCGCGCCAGTCGTCGCCGTTCTGCAACTGTTCCTGCGTGGGCAAATGCTGATGCCCGCAGCCACAGTTTGCATCATGAACGTGGTGCGGCGTAAAGGTTTTGAATTTCGGTTTTTGCAGCAGCACGCGCAGCTTTTTCAGCGCCCGCCAGCAGAGGATCAGCCCCAGCACGCCCACCAGCGCGTAGCTTCCCTTCTCCAGCCAGAAACTGCTCATGTGCAGCTGGCGCGCGGGAAGCTGCAACAGCGAAAGCACAACCACGACGAGCGCAATCGCCACGCTGCCCTGAAGCAGCGAGGAGGCCAGCGTCAGCCCGATACTCGATTTCAGCTTCGACGGATGGGTGGCGAGCCAGGTCGTTATCACGATTTTGCCGTGCCCCGGCCCCAGCGCGTGCAGTACGCCATAGATAAAGCTGAACGCCAGCAGGGAACCACCCGCTTTGGTCGGGTTCTCCGCCACCGCCTTCAGCAGACCGCTCATCTGCTGGTTGACCTCACGCTGCCAGACGATGCTTTTCATCATGACCTGCGGCCAGGCCTGCCACAGCCAGAGCGAGCCGCAAACGGCCAGCAGGAGAAAAAGCGCCAGCGGCCAGAGGTGCAGCCAGCGGCGCGGTTTCCGAACCGGAGAGGAGATCACTGACATTGTAACGTTACCTCCTGCGCGAACTGTTTACCCAACTCCATGTCCTCAGGCGGTGCATCTTCCTTATCAAGCGAGACCGCAAAGTTCAGCGTCTCCTCGCTGGGTTTCGGGGTGTGAACGCCAATTTTGCAGTTTTTTTGCAGAGCGTCCGGCAATCGTACGTCGCCGTCTTTGTCATAGCGCATATCGACATAGTAGGTAGGATCAAAAGTGGAAAACGTGTAAGTTTGCCCGGCCAGCGGCTGCGGATGCGCCAGCGGTAGCACAAACGTCAGCACCGCCTGATGCCCGTCACGCGTCATCCCGTATTCCGTTGGCCGGTTCAGAAATTTGACCTTTTGCCCGTTGTGCCAGAATTCCGTGAAGTAGTGCTGGCCGAGCACGTTGGCCATCACTTCCGCCGCCAGCTTTTTCCAGATTTCATCGCCGGGCTTCGCGTTTCCCGCATCATAGAGCAGATCGGCCGAGGTGATTTCATCCATCGTCCAGCGCATCTTCAGGCCGCTCAGCTGCGTGCCGTCGGTAACCAGCTCGGTCTGGAGGTCAATAAAACTGTGAGGGTGTGCGCTGGCGGTGAAGCTGATAACCGCCAAAAATAACGCCATCGCACTTTGTTTAACTGTTTGCATCAATTCCTCACGTCAAAAATTCTGTGATGTCCCCCAGCAATCCTGAGTGAAAGGCCTGCCGGCGCGCTTTTCAGCGCTCATCCTTTAGCTATTCTTATCAAACATTCACACTGGATACCCGACAGATGATGACGACGCTTGAAATTCCATCTGTGCTTTCCAGTTCGCAGCGCCGCTGCCAGGTGCTTTTGATGCTATACCTGCCCGATGCTGCCGTCACCGCAGAGAGCATAATCGCTGCCAACGGGGTGGACGACGCGATGGCACGGCAAGATATAGCCGAGACGCGCGATGAAATCCAGCGCTATCACCGGCTGGACATCGTCACGCACCACGACGGCAGCTACCGGATTGAAGGCACAGCCCTGAATCAGCGTTTATGCCTGCTGCACTGGCTGCGCCGGGCGCTGCGGCTTTGCCCGCAGTTTGTCTCACACCAGTTTACCCCCGCATTAAAAACCGCGCTTAAACAACACGGCATTGCGCGACCGCTGTACGACGATGCGAACCTGCGGGCGCTGATCGGCTTCTGCTCCCGCAAGCTCCAGCGCCAGTTTGAATGCCGCGACGTCCAGTTTTTACAGCTCTATCTGCAATACTGTCTTATTCAGCACCAGCTCGGGAATACGCCGCAGTTTTCTCACGTTCAGCGCAGCTGGACCCAGTCGAGAGGGGAGTATTTTACGGCCCAGGAGATCGTGCGTCACTGGAGACGTCGCGTGCCGCAGGGAGCGCACGGGGATGAACAGCTGTTTCTGGCGCTACTGTTTATGATGCTCCGCACGCCCGATCCGGTGCTCGATAAACACCAGCAGGATCAGCGCTTGCGCCGAGCCATCGTGCGCATGGTCGCCCGTTTTCGCTCGCAGACCGGGATGAACTTCAGCGATGAGCAAGGGCTGACCGATCAGCTGTATATCCATCTTGCTCAGGCGCTGGACCGCTCGCTGTTTGAAATTGGCATCGACAATAGCCTGCCGGAGGAGATCCACCGTCTCTATCCCCGGCTGTTACGCACCACAAAGGAAGCGCTGTTTGAGCTGGAAGCGGAGTTTGGGCTGCGTTTTTCTGATGAAGAGATGAGTCTTGTCGCGGTGATTTTCGGCGCCTGGCTGATGCAGGAGACCGATCTGCACGAAAAACAGGTGATCCTGCTGACGGGAGACGATAAAGCCAGCGAGGATCTGATTGAACAGCAGCTTCGCGAGCTGACGCTGCTGCCGCTTAACATTCGCTATCTGACGCTGCAGGCTTTCCAGAAAGAGGGGGCACCGCGCGAAGCCGCGCTGGTTATCACCCCCTACCCTACCGTCCTGCCGCTGTTCTCGCCGCCGCTGATTCATGCCGTTGAAACATTGAACGCGCAGCAGCAAGAACATATTCGCGCCATGCTGGAATCATAGCGGCGCGCGAGCGGCCACTTTCGGGCGAACAACGATGGCGGGTAAGGCGACCAGCGCCATCACCCAGAAGACGCCATGCCCCAGATGCTGGTAGAGGAACCCCGCAAAGACCGTCATGATTGCGATACTGCCCCCCATCGCGACCGCCGAGTAGACGGCCTGCAGGCGAATAACGTCTCCGCCCTCGCGCGCTGCGATATAGCGCATAGCCGCCAGATGGCACACGGTAAAGGTGCCGCAGTGAAGAATTTGCGCCACTATCAGCCACGGCAGATCGGTCGTCCAGCCCATAATCCCCCAGCGCGCCACGCCGCACACGGCGGAAAGCAGCAGAAGGTCTCGCGCGCCAAAGCGACGGAACAGCTTCTTGCTCAGGGCAAAAATAATGACTTCGGCCACTACCCCCAGCGACCACAGATAGCCCACTGCGGAAGCAGAATATCCCGCCCCCTGCCAGTAGATGGCGCTGAAGCCATAGTACGCCGCATGCGCCCCCTGAAGCAGACAGACACACGCCAGAAAACGCCAGCTTTGTGCCACCAGGCTCCGCCAGGCGGGCCAGCCTGCGCTCTCCTGATGGCGGCTTTCCCCTTGCGGCATCACCGACGGACGCAGCAGCATACCCAGCAGCATAGAGGCAATACCGATACTCAGCAGGGCGAGAATGGCGCGGTAATCGTAAAGGCTGACCAGTTTGCCCACCAGCGCGGAGCCAATCACAAAGGCAATTGAGCCCCACAGGCGCACGCGGCCGTAGTCCATGGTGATCTGCTTTTGCCAGGTGTTCGCCAGGGCATCCGTCAGCGGTACCAGCGGTGAGAAGAACAGGTTAAAGCCGACCATCACCACCATCAGCCAGGCAAACTGGTGGCTGACCCAGAAGCAGGCAACAAAGACCAGCGTCAGCAAAGCAAGAATGCGCACGGCCTTGATCAGTAAGGAGGGATCGCTGACGCGCGGGGCAATCAGCAGGCTGCCGAGGAAACGCGCCACCAGCCCGGCCCCCAGCAGGACACCGATAGTCTCAGGAGTCAGGCCGATACCCTTGAGCCAGACGCTCCAGAAGGGCAGAAAAATACCGTAGCTAAAGAAATAGGTGAAATAACTGAGCGCCAGCCAGCGCGTGGAATGCAAGACCATGAATCCCTCCCGAAATCGAGGCCATAGTCTGGCGAGAATATAAAAATTAAGCAAGTAGATAGCCTGCTATAAATTAACGAAAAATTAACATCTTGTGCAGTCGTCTGGCTTATGGCAGGGAATGAAAATATGTATTACGTTTAAATTACTCCACTTGCAGAGGTTTTTCTGCCATGAACTCACTACGTTATTTCGATTTCGGTCAGTCACGTCACCTGCTGCTGCTGATTGGCCGCATCGCGCTTGTCGTGCTGTTTATCATCTTTGGTTATCCAAAACTGACGGGGTTTAGCGGCACCGTACAATATATGACCTCGCTGGGTACGCCGATGCCCATGCTGGCGGCCATTATTGCGGTGGTGATGGAAGTCCCTGCTGCCATTCTGATCGTGCTGGGCTTTTTCACCCGCCCGCTCGCGGTACTGTTTGTATTCTATACGCTGGGCACGGCGATTATCGGTCACCATTACTGGGATATGACTGGTGATGCGGTCGTACCGAATATGATTAATTTCTATAAGAACATCAGTATTGCTGGCGCCTTTATTTTACTGGCCATTGTTGGTCCGGGGGCTATTTCCCTCGACCGGCGTTAAGCCATAAAAAAAGGCCGCAAGCGCGGCCTTTTTTATTTCTGCAAGGCAGAGGAATTACGCGTATACAGGGAAGCGTGCGCAGATATCCAGAACTTTACCTTTGACGCGCTCGATAACCGCTTCGTCATTGATGTTGTCAAGAACGTCACACATCCAGCCAGCCAGCTCTTTCACTTCCGCTTCTTTGAAGCCGCGACGAGTCACGGCCGGAGAACCGATACGGATACCGGAGGTCACGAACGGGCTCTTCGGATCGTTTGGCACGCTGTTTTTGTTCACGGTGATGTTGGCGCGGCCCAGGGCTGCGTCAGCTTCTTTACCGGTCAGGTTCTTATCAACCAGATCCAGCAGGAACAGGTGGTTTTCAGTACCGCCGGAGACCACTTTGTAGCCACGGTTCAGGAACACTTCCACCATCGCTTTGGCGTTCTTAGCAACCTGCTGCTGATAAACCTTGAATTCTGGCTCCATCGCTTCTTTCAGCGCAACGGCTTTAGCCGCGATAACGTGCATCAGCGGGCCGCCCTGCGCGCTTGGGAATACAGCGGAGTTCAGTTTTTTGTACAGCTCTTCGTCACCGCCTTTCGCCAGGATCAGGCCACCGCGTGGACCCGCCAGGGTTTTGTGGGTGGTGGTGGTCACAACGTGAGCGTGTGGAACCGGGTTCGGGTAAACGCCAGCGGCAATCAGGCCCGCAACGTGCGCCATATCAACGAACAGGTAAGCACCGATGCTGTCCGCGATTTCACGCATTTTTGCCCAGTCAACGATACCGGAGTAAGCAGAGAAGCCACCGATGATCATCTTCGGTTTGTGCTCTTTAGCCTGCTTCGCCATGTCTTCGTAGTCAATTTTACCGGACTCATCAATACCGTAAGGGATGATGTTGTACAGTTTGCCGGAGAAGTTAACCGGGGAGCCGTGAGTCAGGTGGCCGCCCTGCGCCAGGTTCATACCCAGAACGGTATCGCCCGGCTGCAGCAGCGCGGTGTAGACCGCGAAGTTAGCCTGAGAGCCAGAGTGCGGCTGCACGTTCGCGTAGTCAGCGCCAAAGAGTTCTTTCGCACGGTCGATAGCCAGCTGCTCAACGATATCAACGTACTCGCAACCGCCGTAGTAGCGTTTGCCCGGGTAACCTTCAGCATATTTGTTAGTCAGCTGAGAACCCTGCGCCTGCATGACGCGCGGGCTGGTGTAGTTTTCGGAGGCGATCAGTTCGATGTGCTCTTCCTGACGTACTTTTTCCTGCTCCATAGCCTGCCACAGTTCGGCATCATAATCGGCAATGTTCATTTCACGCTTTAACATCCGCATCTCCTGACTCAGCTAACAAGTAAATTTTGGCCTGAAAAGGCAGTCCTGTTGGACGACGGGCAACAGTATAACTGATTAGTTCTGTGATAACAGGTCTTGACAAACGATTTTACGCAAACGTTTTCCTACGCGCCACGCAAGGGTTTGAGGAATAAAGCTCTCGCCCTTTCCAGCGGATTTCTTTTCAGGTTTGTGATGCATATTTTTCATCTTGCAAAGAACCATTTACAACGCAGGGGTATTTTTTATAAGATGCATTTAAAATACATCATTAAAGTCACATCGGAAGGAAGCTGCCATGCTCGACGCTCAAACCATCGCTACCGTTAAAGCCACCATCCCCCTGCTGGTGGAAACCGGCCCTAAACTCACCGCCCATTTCTACGATCGCATGTTCACGCACAACCCGGAGCTCAAAGAAATTTTCAACATGAGCAACCAGCGTAACGGCGATCAGCGCGAAGCGCTTTTCAACGCCATCGCGGCCTACGCCAGCAATATTGAAAACCTGGCGGCACTGCTGCCCGCGGTGGAAAAAATCGCGCAGAAACACACCAGCTTCCAGATCCAGCCCGAGCAGTACAACATTGTGGGTAGCCACCTGCTGGCAACGCTGGACGAGATGTTCAGCCCGGGCCAGGAGGTGCTGGACGCGTGGGGTAAAGCCTACGGCGTGCTGGCAAACGTGTTTATCAACCGCGAAGCGCAGATCTACAGCGAAAACGCCAGCAAGAACGGCGGCTGGGAAGGCACGCGCGCCTTCCGCATCGTTGAGAAAACGCCGCGCAGCGCGCTGATTACCAGCTTTGAATTTGAGCCGGTGGACGGACAGCCGGTTGCCGATTACCAGCCGGGCCAGTATCTGGGCGTGTGGCTGAAGCCTGAAGGTTTCCCGCATCAGGAGATCCGCCAGTATTCTCTTACCCGCAAGCCAAACGGCAAAGGCTACCGCATTGCGGTGAAGCGTGAGGACGGCGGTCAGGTATCCAACTGGCTACACAACGAAGCTAACGTGGGCGACGTGGTCCATCTGGCCGCGCCGGCGGGCGATTTCTTCATGGCCGTAGAAGCGAATACCCCGGTTACGCTGATCTCTGCGGGCGTCGGCCAAACGCCAATGCTGGCGATGCTAGATACGCTGGCGAAAGCCAACCACGGCGCGCAGGTCAACTGGTTCCACGCTGCGGAAAACGGCGACGTGCACGCCTTTGCGGATGAAGTGAAAACGCTCGGGGCGTCCCTGCCGCGCTTCACCGCGCACACCTGGTATCGCCTGCCGACGGATAAAGACCGCGCGGCCGCTCGGTTTGACAGCGAAGGCCTGATAAATTTAAGCCAGATGGAAGGGGCGTTTAGCGCGCCAGACATGCAGTTCTACGTCTGCGGGCCGGTGGCGTTTATGCAGTATGCCGCGAAGCAGCTGGTGGAGCTGGGCGTGAACAAAGACAACATTCACTACGAATGTTTCGGACCGCATAAGGTGCTGTAATGAAAAAGCCCCTCGTTCGAGGGGCTTTTTTTCGCCGGGTGGTTGCACCTTACCCGGCCTACAAAACCGTTGGCATTTTTAAATCGCGGCGTCGTCTTCTTCGCCGGTACGGATACGGATCACGCGCGCCACGTCAAAGACGAAGATTTTACCGTCACCGATTTTGCCCGTCTGCGCGGTGCGTATAATGGTATCCACGCAGGTATCGACGATATCGTCGCTGACCACGATTTCAATTTTTACTTTCGGCAGAAAGTCGACCATGTACTCTGCGCCACGGTAAAGCTCGGTGTGGCCCTTCTGACGACCAAAACCTTTCACTTCCGTCACGGTCATCCCGGTGATGCCGACTTCCGCCAGCGCTTCACGCACGTCATCCAGTTTGAAAGGTTTAATAATCGCATCAATCTTTTTCATGGTGGGTCCTTAAACTCTTGCCTGTAAGCTGCCTCGTAATCGATTGCTCACAGTACCATACGGCATTACTCTTTAAAATCGTTTGCTTCCAGCTCGTGGCGCGACAGCAGCTTGTAGAACTCGGTGCGGTTGCGTCCGGCCATGCGCGCCGCGTGGGTCACGTTGCCTTTGGTTATCTGCAATAGCTTGCGCAGATAGTTCAGCTCGAACTGATTCCGCGCTTCCGCAAACGTCGGCAGGGCCGTGTTTTCCCCTTCCAGCGCCTGCTCCACCAGCGCATCGCTGATCACCGGTGAGGAGGTCAGCGCCACGCACTGCTCAATCACGTTCACCAGCTGGCGCACGTTACCCGGCCAGCCTGCGGCCATCAGCCGCTTCATCGCGTCGGTGGAAAACGCGCGCACGAACGGTTTATGGCGATCGGCCGCCTGGCGCAAAAGATGGTTCGCCAGCAGCGGAATGTCTTCCGCGCGCTCCGCCAGCGCCGGGATCTTCAGATTCACCACGTTCAGACGGTAGTAGAGATCTTCGCGAAACTCGTTGCGGGCCATCACTTTTGGCAAGTCGCGGTGGGTGGCGGAAATAATGCGCACGTTAATATCGATATCGCGGTTGCTGCCCAGCGGGCGAACTTTTCGCTCCTGCAACACGCGCAGCAGTTTGACCTGCAGCGGTGCGGGCATGTCGCCAATCTCGTCCAGGAACAGCGTGCCGCCTTCCGCGGCCTGGAACAGTCCTTCCCGGCTGCTCACCGCGCCGGTGAATGCGCCGCGGGCGTGTCCAAACAGTTCAGATTCGAGCAGCTGTTCCGGAAGCGCGCCGCAGTTAATAGCGATAAAGGCGTTTTTACTGCGCGGGCTGGCGTTATGGATCGCCTGCGCCAGGATCTCTTTTCCGGTTCCGCTCTGGCCGTTGATGAGCACGCTGACGTCGGACTGCGCCACCATCCGGGCCTGTTCAAGCAGACGCAGCATAATGGGGCTGCGGGTGACGATGGACTCCCGCCACGCTTCATCCCCCGCCGGGGCGGCATGTTCCAGCGCGCTGTCGATAGCCTTATACAGCGCGTCTTTGTCCACCGGCTTGGTCAGGAAGCTGAAGACCCCCTGCTGCGTCGCGGCAACCGCATCCGGGATCGACCCGTGCGCCGTCAGGATAATCACGGGCATACCCGGCTGCTGCTTCTGGATCTCCGCGAACAGCTGCAGGCCATCCATTTCGTCCATCCGCAGGTCGCTTATCACCAGATCGATTTTCTCGCGACTGAGGATCTTGAGCCCTTCCAGCCCGCTTTCAGCGGTCACGACGCTGTAGCCTTCGCTCACCAGACGCATCCCCAGCAGCTTTAACAGCCCGGGATCGTCATCCACCAGTAAAAGATGGGCAGGTTTACGGCTCGTCATGCTTCACATCCTCTTGTTTCGGCGTATCGCTGTCCGGTGCAGCGGATGAGCTCCCCGGCTGATATTTGCGCGACGAGAGCTGCCTTTCGATATCCGTCAGGTTCTCCAGCTTACGCGTCGTGGTATCCAGCTGCGTACGTAAATGTTGCTGCTGTTGACGCAGCGTATCAAGCTCGCTGTCGGTTGACTGCTGTAGCTTGCTGTAGCGGGAGCGCTCTTCAGACAGCTGAAGCTGTAATGTCTGCCCATCGCGCCAGAGCTGGTATACCGGGCGTACCTGCACGGGAAGATTGACTACAAACGTGTCCAGTCGGGTCACATTGACGCGGCGTTCAACGGGGGTGATTTTCGCATCTGCGAGTAAAATCCCACGCTTGAAAGCGTCCTGCCAGGTGTCGTCATCCAGCATCGCCGCCTTCGAGCGGGCGTCTACCGGCGCCAGACGCTGGGCGCAATCTATCCCACGCAGCCAGAACAGCGGGTTGCTTTCAACGTCATGTCCTGACAGGTTCCAGATGTCGTCACAGCGGGTTGAGAGGAAGTCTGCCAGCTGGTTATCGGGCCATTTATCTTCCTGTTTACCGCTAATGGCACTTTGTGGCGCATGGGAAACACACCCAGCCAGAAATAAACAGGGCAGGCTCAGGCGAAGCGTTTTGCTGGAAAACACCGCACTTACGGCGCGGAAAAAGACGTGTGACATACTCACCAGACATAGATTCATTTTATTGATTTTTCCGGCTCAGGGGCAGTTCGATACGGAAGCAAACATCTGAACGTTCGTCCGCGGCAATGTTTAGCTCACCCTGCATGCGTCGTATGCAGTCCCGGGCGATGCTCAAGCCCAGCCCGCTTCCTTTAACCGCGCCTTTCCGCTGATGACTCCCCTGGAAAAAGGGTTCGAAGATCATGATTTTTTCGTCATCGGGGATCGGGGTGCCGGTGTTTGCGACGTCAATAAACACCCGTGAACCATTCGTATTACTTCGGATATAAATGTTACCGGATTCAGTACCATAGTGCACCGCATTGGAGTAAAGATTATCCAGAACGCTCATCAGCAGCATGGGTTCAGCCAGGCATGCAGGCGCATTCAGCTCAACGCCGGTATGCATCATTTTAGCTCTTGCTGGCAAGCTGTGGGCGGAGATCACCATATCCACCAGCGGCTCAATTTCAACGTTTTCCAGTACGACCGCCCCGTCAGCCAGCTTGCGGTTGTAATCCAGCAGTTGCTCAATCAGCTTTTGCAGATTGCGGCTGCTGTTATCCAGGATCTCGACAATTTCTTTCTGCTCTGGCGTAAGGGGCCCGGCCACTTCGTCCGCCAGCAGCTCCGTCCCTTCGCGCATGCTGGCCAGCGGCGTTTTAAGCTCATGAGAGATATGGCGCAGGAACTGATGGCGCTGTGATTCGAGCCACGCCAGGCGCTCGGACAGCCAGATAATGCGCTGGCCTACGGATCGCAGCTCGCGGGGACCTTTAAAGGCGACCGTATCCCCGAGCGATTTCCCCTCCCCCAGGCGGTTGATCATACGCTGAATGCCCTTTACCGGGCCGATGATCATGCGGGTAAAGAGCAGTACCAGCCCGAGGCTCACCAGGAACAGCACCAGCGCCTGCCAGCCGAAAAACTGGCCACGCTCGGCAATCTCCTGCTGGAGCTGCTGGCCGCGAGAGAAAATCACCGCGCGCGTAGACTGCACCATCTCGGTATTGGCGCTGGCAAAAGCTTCGAGGCGCGCGGCGGCAACGGCATCCGGGCCGCTGTTGCTGCACTGCAGCTGCGCGAGATCGTTTAAATCCTGACGTAACGCCTGATAGAGCTTGTCATCAGGTAAGACCCCCGCGTGAGCGTCCAGCATTTCGCTGTAGCGTTTACGCTGACTCTGATAAACCTTTTCCAGCGTCCGATCGTCAAGCACGCAATACTGACGATAGCTACGCTCCATCTCCAGCGCGGCGTTGGTCATCGCTTCACTGCGTCTGGCGTCGATGAGCGTCGTGCGGTTAGTCAAAGCCGCCTGCGCACTCAGCGCGTTCAGGCTTTGCCACGCCTGCCAGGCAAGGATCAGCAGCGGCAGCAGGATCAGCAGGAAGGCCATCATGACGAGCTGCCGCAGGGAGCGGGGGAAAACGGGCCAGCGTTTCAACGCATTACTCTCTTAATGGGGATTTACGCAGAGCGTAACTGAGTCTGCCCTTCAGATACAACAAAGCCGGGTAAAAACCCGGCTTTGTCATGGAATGAGGCGGTGCCTAACTCGACGTTTCGCCCTGGCCTGATAAAGCATCGCTATGATCAGTAGTTGGACGGCAGGCACCTTTTTGTGCGTCATTCGAAGTTTATGTAGCGCGTCCCGAAGGGGCTGACATAAGAAGGTGAATGAGCCACTGGTTAATATTATGCAATACCCGTGCCAGAATGCAAAACAAAATATTAACAGTTTGAAATATATGAGTTTTACTCGTTTAGCCTGTTAATTATCGGTTGAATGATTTCCAGGCTAAGTGTCGCTATTAAGCAACACCTTAACGGGAACCTTTACTGCCATATATAAATCAACGAGTTAAATGTCGCCTTTTGGAGACAGTTGAATTACGGGTCTGTCGCGTAATTGCGACACAAATAAAAAAGCCCGGTCGAGCTCGCGCTTACCGGGCCTACAGGTACTGCCTAAAACTTAACCCAGCTGCTTACGCGCGTTGCGGAAGATACGCATCCACGGGCTGTCCTCGCCCCAGTTTTCCGGGTGCCAGGAGTTACTCACGGTACGGAACACGCGTTCCGGGTGCGGCATCATGATGGTCGCGCGACCGCTTTCGCTGGTCACTGCCGTAATACCGTTGGCGGAGCCGTTCGGGTTAGCCGGATAGGTTTCCGTCACCTTGCCGAAGTTATCGACAAAGCGCAGCGCTACCAGGCCTTTGCTCTCCAGCTGAGCCAGATGCGCAGCGTCGCGCACTTCTACCTGACCTTCGCCGTGGGAAACGGCGATTGGCATCTGTGAACCGACCATCCCCTGCAGCAGCAGAGACGGGCTTTGGGTCACTTCCACCAGGCTGAAGCGCGCCTCGAAGCGGTCAGACTGGTTGCGCACAAAGCGCGGCCAGGCTTCGCTGCCCGGGATCAGCTCACGCAGGTTAGACATCATCTGGCAGCCGTTACACACGCCCAGCGCCAGGGTCTGCGGACGGTGGAAGAAGGTTTCGAACTCGTCGCGCACGCGGCTGTTGAACAGGATGGACTTCGCCCAGCCTTCGCCCGCGCCCAGCACGTCACCGTAGGAGAAGCCGCCGCACGCCACCAGCGCCTGGAAATCTTCCAGACCGGTACGCCCGGCCAGCAGGTCGCTCATGTGGACGTCGATAGCGTCAAAGCCCGCGCGGTGGAAGGCGGCCGCCATCTCAACGTGGGAGTTGACGCCCTGCTCGCGCAGAACGGCCACTTTTGGACGCGCACCCGTCGCTATGTACGGCGCGGCGATGTCTTCGTTGATGTCGAAGGAGAGCTTCACGTTCAGGCCTGGATCCTGGTCATTCGCTTTCGCGTTATGCTCCTGATCGGCACATTCCGGGTTATCACGCAGGCGCTGCATCTGCCAGGTGGTTTCCGCCCACCACATGCGCAGCGTGGTGCGGCTTTCGCTGAACACCGCGTGACCGTCTGCTTCAATGACGAAGCGGTCGCCCTGAACGGCTTTGCCCAGATAGTGCACGCAGTCTGCCAGACCATGCTTCGCCAGAATCGCTTCAACCGCGTCGCGATCTGCCGCACGCACCTGAATCACGGCGCCCAGCTCTTCGTTGAACAGCGCCGCCAGACGGTCTTCGCCCAGCGTCGCAATGTTCGCTTCCACGCCGCAGTGGCCGGTGAAGGCCATCTCTGCCAGGGTCACCAGCAGGCCGCCGTCGGAACGGTCGTGGTAGGCCAGCAGCTTACGCTGCGCCACCAGCGCCTGAATCGCGTCGTAGAAGCCTTTCAGCTGCGCCACGTCACGCACGTCGGCTGGCTTGTCGCCGAGCTGGCGGTAAACCTGCGCCAGCGCGGTAGCACCCAGCGCGTTGTGACCTTTACCCAGGTCAATCAGCAGCAGGGCGTTGTCTTCGGTCGCAAGCTGCGGCGTAACGGTGTGGCGCACGTCTTCCACGCGGGCAAACGCGGTGATGACCAGCGACAGCGGAGAGGTCATCTCGCGCTGCTCGTTGCCTTCCTGCCAGCGGGTTTTCATCGACATGGAGTCTTTGCCCACCGGAATGGTCAGGCCGAGGGCAGGACACAGCTCCTCGCCCACCGCTTTCACGGCTTCATACAGGCCAGCATCTTCGCCAGGGTGACCGGCTGCGGCCATCCAGTTGGCGGAGAGCTTGATACGTTTGATATCGCCAATCTGCGTCGCGGCGATGTTGGTCAGCGCTTCACCGACCGCCAGACGGGCAGAGGCCGCGAAGTCCAGCAGCGCCACCGGGGTACGCTCGCCGAGAGCCATCGCTTCGCCGTAGTAGCTGTCGAGGCTCGCGGTGGTCACGGCGCAGTTCGCGACAGGGATCTGCCACGGGCCGACCATCTGATCGCGCGATACCATACCGGTCACGGTGCGGTCGCCGATGGTCACCAGGAAGGTTTTCTCTGCCACAGCAGGCAGGTGCAGCACGCGGTTTACCGCTTCTGCCACGGTGATGCCCTGGCGATCCAGCGCTTTGCCCGCCGCTTTACGGGTGGTTACGTCGCGGGTCATCTTCGGCGTTTTACCGAGCAGCACGTCGAGCGGCAGATCGATCGGCTGGTTGTCAAAGTGGGTGTCGCTTAAGGAAAGGTGCTGCTCTTCGGTCGCTTCACCGATGACGGCATACGGCGCGCGCTCGCGGCGGCACAGCTCGTCAAACAGCGGCAGCTGGTCGGCAGCAACCGCCAGCACGTAGCGCTCCTGGGATTCGTTACACCAGATTTCCAGCGGGCTCATGCCCGGCTCATCGCTCAGGATGTCGCGCAGGTTGAAGCGCCCGCCGCGGCCACCGTCGCTCACCAGCTCCGGCATGGCGTTGGACAGGCCGCCCGCGCCCACGTCGTGGATGAAGAGGATCGGGTTGGCGTCGCCCAGCTGCCAGCAGCGGTCGATCACTTCCTGGCAGCGGCGCTCCATCTCAGGGTTGTCGCGCTGCACGGAGGCGAAATCGAGATCCGCATCAGACTGGCCGGAGGCCATCGAAGAGGCCGCGCCGCCGCCCAGGCCGATGTTCATCGCCGGACCGCCCAGTACGATCAGCTTCGCGCCGACGACGATATCGCCTTTCTGCACGTGATCGGCACGGATGTTGCCGATCCCGCCCGCCAGCATGATCGGTTTGTGGTAGCCGCGCAGCTCTTCGCCGTTGTGGCTGTCCACTTTCTCTTCATAGGTACGGAAGTAACCGTTCAGCGCCGGACGACCAAATTCGTTGTTAAACGCCGCGCCGCCCAGCGGGCCTTCGGTCATGATATCCAGAGCGGTCACGATACGCTCTGGCTTGCCGAAATCTTCTTCCCACGGCTGTTCAAAGCCCGGGATACGCAGGTTAGAGACGGAGAAACCGACCAGACCCGCTTTAGGTTTAGCGCCACGACCGGTCGCACCTTCATCACGGATTTCACCGCCGGAGCCGGTCGCCGCACCCGGCCACGGGGAGATCGCCGTCGGGTGGTTGTGGGTTTCCACTTTCATCAGGATATGCGCGGGCTCCTGATGGAAGTCATAGCGCCCTGCTTCGCGATCGGCGAAGAAGCGGCCCACCTCGGAACCTTCCATTACCGCGGCGTTGTCTTTATAGGCAGACAGCACGTGGTCAGGGGTTTGCTCCATGGTGTTTTTGATCATTTTGAACAGCGACTTCGGCTGCTGTTCGCCGTCAATAATCCAGTCGGCGTTGAAAATCTTGTGGCGGCAGTGCTCAGAGTTAGCCTGCGCGAACATGTAAAGTTCGATGTCGTTCGGGTTACGGTTGAGCTTAACAAACGCATCCTGCAGGTAGTCGATTTCGTCTTCTGCCAGCGCCAGGCCGAGACGCAGGTTGGCGTCAATCAGCGCCTGACGGCCCTGCCCCAGCAGGTCTACGCTCTGTACCGGGGCAGGCTGATGGTGAGAGAAAAGCTTCTGCGCGTCATCGAGAGAGGCAAATACGCTCTCCATCATGCGATCGTGCAGTTCAGCCGCAACCGCCTGCCACTGCGCGTCGCTCAGGGTAGAGGCTTCCACGTAGTACGCCACGCCGCGTTCCAGTCGGTTAATCTGGTTCAGGCCACAGTTGTGGGCGATGTCGGTGGCTTTGGAAGACCAGGGGGAGATGGTGCCCGGACGAGGCGTAGCAAGGATCAGTTTGCCGGTTGGCGTATGGCTGTTCAGGCTTGGACCATACTTGAGCAGGCGTTCCAGCTGTACGCGCTCCTCTGCATTGAGGGGGGCATTCAGGTCAGCAAAATGGACATACTCAGCGTAAATATTGCTTACCGGAAGGTCGGCCGCCTGAAAACGTGCCAGCAGTTTAGTGATACGGAAGGCAGACAGTGCAGGCGAACCACGCAGAATTTCCATCATAAGTCTCTCGTCTTCGAAGCGCCGGGGCGCTTACAGTGTGCGCAAGGGGGGAAAACGGGCGTCATTATAGAGAATCCTGAGCGCCGACGAAACCGTTTGCGTCGAAATAAAATTTGCACAGAGATTTAACAATAGATGTGACCTGTCTCTCTAATTGGTTGCCAAGTGGCGCAAGTTTACGCAAAATGCCGCTCATTCAATGGCAAACCTTATGATTAACATGGCTACAGCAGACTGAGGCAACCGGCGTCGCAGAGAATTAACTAATTGAAAAAATTAAAGATTAATTATCTGCTCATCGGCATTGTAACGTTGCTGCTGGCAGTGGCCCTCTGGCCTTCCATCCCCTGGTTCGGCAAAGCCGAAAACCGTATCGCCGCCATTCAGGAGCGGGGGGAATTGCGCGTCAGTACCCTCAACTCGCCGCTGATTTACAGCGACGTCAACGGCAAAATCATTGGCCTGGATTATGAACTGGCACAACAGTTCGCCGATTATCTTGGCGTGAAGCTTAAAATCACCGTCCGCCAGAATATCAACCAGCTTTTTGACGACCTCGATAACGACGATGCCGATATGCTCGCCGCCGGGCTGGTGTATAACAGCGAGCGCAGCAAGAACTACCAGCCAGGCCCGACCTACTACTCCGTTTCTCAGCAGCTGGTTTACCGCGTCGGGAGCCTGCGCCCGCGCTCGCTGTCCTCGATTAACGATCGGCAGCTGACGATTGCGCCCGGCCACGTGGTGATTGACGATCTGCGGGAGCTTAAGGAGAAGAAATATCCCGACCTGAGCTGGACGGTGGATCCGAAACTCGGCACGACGGAGCTGCTGGAGCAGG
Source organism: Enterobacter sp. UPMP2060 (assembly GCF_053709655.1). Lineage (NCBI taxonomy): Bacteria > Pseudomonadati > Pseudomonadota > Gammaproteobacteria > Enterobacterales > Enterobacteriaceae > Enterobacter > Enterobacter sp. UPMP2060. Next base: position 23,884 of record NZ_JBSKJQ010000002.1, on the reverse strand, counting down.
TAAAAGATCAGAAGGTGCCCTACACCATCGCCGATTCGGTCGCGATCAGCCTGTTCCAGCGGGTGCATCCTGAAATCGCCGTGGCGCTGGACGTCACCGACGAGCAGCCCGTGACCTGGTTTAGCCAGCTTGATGACGATCAGACCTTCTCTGCCGCGATGCTTGATTTCTTCAACACCATCAATGAAGACGGTACCCTGGCGCGTCTGGAGGAGAAGTACCTCGGGCACGGCGATGACTTTGACTACGTTGACACCCGCAGCTTCCTGCGCGCGGTAGATAGCGTCCTGCCGGACCTGCAGCCGCTGTTCGAAAAATACGCCCAGGAGATTGACTGGAAACTGCTGGCGGCTATTTCGTATCAGGAATCCCACTGGGATACCCAGGCCACGTCGCCCACGGGCGTACGCGGTTTGATGATGTTAACCAAAAATACGGCGCTGAGCCTGGGCGTGAACGATCGTACCGACGCCGAACAGAGCATCAGCGGCGGCGCGCGCTACCTGCAGGATATGATGGCCAAAGTACCGGAAACGGTGCCGGAAGAAGAGCGGATCTGGTTTGCGCTGGCGGCCTACAATATGGGCTACGCGCATATGCTTGATGCACGAGCATTGACGGCAAAAACGAAAGGTAACCCGGACAGCTGGTCAGACGTTAAGCAGCGCCTGCCGCTGCTGAGCCAGAAGCCATGGTATAACAAGCTGACATACGGCTACGCGCGCGGACATGAAGCCTACGCCTACGTGGAAAATATCCGTAAATATCAGATTAGCCTGGTCGGGTATCTGCTGGAGAAAGAAAAAGAGGCGACGGAGGCCAAACAGCTGGCTCAAAGCTACCCGGTCGTGGCGCCGGACGAGCTTAATCGTCCGACAGCTTCAGTTCTGCCTTTTGCTGCTTTTTCTGCTGACGGCGCATTCGAAAGAAATCGCTTAATAGCCCCGAACACTCTGGTGCAAGCACCCCACCGATAGTCTTCACCTGGTGGTTCATACCCGGGTGACCCAGCACGTCCATCAGCGAACCGGCCGCACCGGTTTTTTCATCCCGCGCGCCGAAAACCAGAGTCCCGATCCGGCTGTGCACCATCGCGCCGGAGCACATCACGCATGGCTCCAGCGTCACATACAGCGTGGTATCAAGCAGGCGATAGTTTTGCAGAACCAGACCGCCCTGGCGAAGCGCCATAATTTCGGCATGCGCAGTAGGATCGTGGCGGCCAATAGGACGGTTCCACCCTTCGCCAATCACCTGGTTGTTATGAACCAGCACCGCGCCCACGGGCACTTCGCCCTCGTCCCAGGCGCGTTGAGCCAGCGTCAGCGCGTGGCGCATCCAGTATTCATGATTGTGTTCAGGGTTGGACAAAGGCTGATACTCCAGTCGAAAAGCGGGCGGCATTATACACGCCCATTATGGATAAGCCTATTCGAGTTGCTGAAGTTCGCCTGATGGCGTGACGCGCCAGCGGTGCTGGCAAAAATAGAGCAGCGGGTTGTCCTGCTTGCTGTCGCTGTAGCCGCTGTACAGGCGCAGCGGCGTACCGATGCGTTTCTCCAGCTGGACCACTTTTTCATGCCCCAGGCAGCGCAGGGTCAGCACCCAGCCGCCGTAACCGCGGGCAATTTGCGTGGCGATAAGATTCACGCGCGGAAGCCAGGGGGTATCAAAGTAGACCTGCTCCACCAGCGTCTGCGGGGAGCCGGTAATCAGCCAGATGTCGGCATCATTCGCGTCGAGGTAGCTGGTCAGGCGCGCCTGCACCACCGGAAAGGCGGCGACGTGGCCGCGAAACCAGTGCGCAAAATCCTTTTCGAGCTGCTTAAGCCGCGCTTCGCTGTGCCCAAAGGTACATCCCCACAGCAGCAGACTCATCGGCCATCGCGCTGCCCGGCCTTTGACCAGCAGCGCGATCCCGATAACCGGTAAGAGCGGCAGCACGAGCAGCGCATTCAAAGGCTGACGCCGCAGCAGGTAACGCATAAACGTACCAAACATATCCTGCTGATGCAGCGTTCCATCCAGATCGAAAAAGACAACGCGACGCGCGTGATTTGCCAAACCTTACTCCTCTGGGTCGTTGAAACCTAATAGCCAGGTAAACAGGAACCCGGCGATCACCGCTACTAAATAGCCTAACAGATAGAGCATCACTTTTCCGGTCACGATGGTTAATGCCAGCGGTAAACCGGAAAGCCCAAAGGTGATCACGGTGGCGACTTTCCAGTAGCTGATCAGCGCCCCGCCTACCGCGCCGCCCAGACAGGCGGCGAGGAACGGTTTACCCAGCGGCAGCGTAACGCCGAAAATCAGCGGCTCGCCAATGCCGAGCAGTCCGACCGGGAGCGCGCCTTTAATCATTTTTTTCAGACGCGCGTTGCGGGTTTTCATCAGTACGGCAATCGCCGCGCCGACCTGCCCCACTCCCGCCATCGACAGGATAGGCAGCAGCGCGTTATAGCCGTGCGCCTGCACAAGCTCGACGTGGATCGGCACCAGCCCCTGGTGCAGGCCGGTCAGCACCAGCGGCAGGAAGGTACCTGACAGCACCGCTCCCACCAGCAGGCCGCCGCGGTCAATAGCCAGAGACGCGCCGTGAGCGATGGCTTCAGAGATCCATCCGCCTAGCGGCTGGAGGGCCACAATCGCTACGCTACCGGTAATCAGCGTGGTCAACAGCGGGTTGAGAATAAGCTCGATCGAGCCAGGCAGAACCGCGCGCAGCCTTTTCTCGATCCAGCACATCAGAATGACCACCAGCAGCACGGCGATCACCCCGCCGCGCCCGGGCTGGAGCGCCTCGCCAAACAGCGTGATCTGCGCCAGCTGCGGGCTGGACAAGATGCCCGCCATGACCCCGCCCATCGCCAGCGATCCGCCAAACACCTTCGCGGTATTTACCCCGACCAGAATGTTCATGATGGCGAAAACAGCGCTGCCGAAGATCCCAAGGATCCCCAGCAGGTTTGGATAGTGCGTGGCGAAATCCCCCACGATATCCGGTCGCTTGAGGATATTGATGATCCCGGTGATCAGGCCGGAGGCAATAAACGCCGGGATCAGCGGAATGAAGACGTTTGCCAGCTGACGCAGCGCATCGCTCATGGGGGCTTTGTATTTGGCCTTCGCCTGCGCCCTCGTTCGTTCCGCATCGTCAATCGACGCGCTCGCGCTTACGCCCATCAGCGCGCGCATGGCATCAACAACCTGCGCCGCTTTCCCCGGCCCGACGATCAGCTGATGCTGCTGCCCCTGTTTAACGTAGCCGCTGACGCCGGACAGCTGCTTCAGGCGCGGCACGTCGAGCTGGTCGTCGTTATGCACCTCGACGCGCACGCGTGTCATGCAGTTTTCGAGACGCTGAATATTTTTTTCCCCACCGATTCCCTGCAGGATATCGCTGGCGAGCGCTGCTGTTTTGTCCATAGACGCCTCTGTTAGTTTTCTAATGCCGCCCGTAAGAAGCCGCTATGCGCATCGAGTTTGGCTCTCGCGGTAGCCGCATCCAGCCCGCTCAGGATCATCAAAATGGCCGGTTTAACATCGTGATCGGTCTGCTTGAGTACCGCTTCTGCCTCTTCACGGCCTGCGCCTGTCGCCTCCATCACCATGCGGCAGGCTCTGTCCACCAGCTTGACGTTGGTGGCCTGCATATCCACCATCAGGTTCTGATAAACCTTGCCGAACTTCACCATCGCGCCGGTGGAGATCATATTGAGTACCAGCTTTTGCGCGGTCCCGGATTTCAGGCGCGTGGAGCCGGTGAGCGCTTCCGGCCCGACAACCGGAGAGATAGCAATAGCGGCCACCTGCGCAATCGGGGAGCCCGGATTACAGGAGATGGCCACCGTCGTGCAGCCCGTCCGGTTGGCGTATTCCAGCCCGCCAATGACGTACGGGGTGCGCCCGGATGCCGCCAGCCCGACCACCAGATCCTTCGCGGTCAGATTCAGCCCCTTTAGATCATCCTCACCCAGCTGTTTGTTATCTTCCGCACCTTCAACGGCTTTCAGCAGCGCACCGGGTCCACCGGCAATCAGCCCAACGACCAGACCGTGCGGCACCCCAAAGGTGGGCGGACATTCTGACGCATCCAGCACCCCAAGACGCCCGCTGGTGCCCGCCCCCATGTAGATAATGCGACCGCCGGCCTTGAGGGCTTCCGCCGCCGCATCGACCGCTTTCGCCACCTCGGGTAATGTCTCTTTCACAGCCTGCGCGACCAGCGTATCCTGTTGATTAAAGCGGTTAACCAGCTCCAGGGTGGAGAGTGCATCCAGATCCATGGTTTGCGGGTTACGCGTTTCAGAAACAAGTGAGCCAAGATTCATTTTTGTACCTCAAGAATTTTTAATTCATAATAATCACACTATAATGGAATATAAAATTCATTCAGGCGAGCAAAATTCGTATTTGCGCAGATAATCACATTTTCGCCAGGAGCCCCTATGAACTGTTTAATTCGCATTCGCCAGCGCTACGCAGGCTTTGCCCAAAGCGACAAGAAGCTGGCGGATTTTCTGCTTTCTCAACCCGATCGCGCGCGCCATCTCAGCTCGCAGCAGCTGGCGAGTGAAGCCGGCGTGAGCCAGTCCAGCGTGGTGAAGTTTGCCCAGAAGATTGGCTTTAAGGGGTTCCCCGCCCTCAAGCTGGCGATCAGCGAAGCGCTGGTGAGCAACCCCAACCCGCAGTCAATGCCGGTGCATAATCAGATCCGCGGCGATGACCCGATGCGGCTGGTTGGCGAAAAGCTGATCAAAGAGAACGTGGCGGCTATGCACGCGACGCTTGATGTGAACACCGAAGAGAAGCTGCTGGAGAGCGTGGCGATGCTGCGCGGCGCGCGGCGAATCATCCTGACCGGTATCGGGGCGTCCGGACTTGTGGCGCGTAACTTTGGCTGGAAGCTGACTAAAATTGGGCTTAACGCCATCGTCGAGCAGGATATGCACGCCCTGCTGGCGACCGTACAGGCAATGGATCCTGACGATCTGCTGCTGGCCATCTCTTACTCCGGCGAGCGCCGTGAAATCAACATGGCAACCGATGAAGCGCTGCGCGTCGGCGGTAAAATTCTGGCGATCACCGGTTTTACGCCGAATGCCCTCCAGCAGCGGGCAACGCGCTGTTTATATACCATTGCCGAAGAACAGGCCACGCGCAGCGCGGCTATCTCGTCCACCAGCGCGCAAATGATGCTGACGGACCTGCTGTTTATGGCGCTGGTGCAGCAGGATCTGGAGCGCGCGCCCGAGCGCATTCGCCACAGCGAAGAACTGGTAAAGAAACTGGTTTGACGCGTATAATGCCCGCCCGGTTTGTGTTGTTTCTGAGAATTTCCTGATGGCGCTGTTAATTACCAAAAAATGCATTAATTGCGATATGTGCGAGCCCGAATGCCCGAACCAGGCGATTTCGATGGGCGACAGCATCTATGAGATTAACAGCGACCGCTGCACGGAATGCATCGGCCACTATGAAACGCCGACCTGCCAGAAAGTGTGCCCGATCCCGAATACCATCCTGAAGGATCCGGCCCACGTCGAGAGCGAAGAGCAGCTATGGGATAAGTTTGTCCTGATGCACCACGCGGACAAACTTTAACTTTCGATGATCACCGTCGCGCTGGCATAGTGACGTTCATCCGCGATCGTCACGTGCATATGATTCACCCCCAGCTTTTCCGCCAGCTTTTGCGCTTCTCCCCACAGACGCAGGCTCGGTTTGCCCAGCTCATCGTTAAACACTTCGAACTGATTAAACGCCAGGCCGTTACGAATGCCGGTCCCGAAGGCTTTGGCCGCCGCCTCTTTTACCGCAAAGCGCTTTGCCAGAAAACGCACCGGCTGCTGATGCGCTTCCCAGATGGCCCACTCGTTATCGCTCAGCACGCGTCTTGCGAGGCGATCGCCGCTACGGGCGATCACCGCTTCAATACGGGCTATTTCAACGATATCGGTGCCTAAGCCCAGAATAGCCATTACTGACGCGCTTCCTGCATCAGGCGTTTCATCTCAGAGACCGCCTCTTTCAGACCGCTCATCACCGCACGGCCAATGATGGCGTGGCCGATGTTCAGCTCGTGCATTTCCGGCAGGGCGGCAATGGCCTTCACGTTGTGGTAGGTCAGGCCGTGACCGGCGTTAACCTTCAGTCCCAGGCTTGAGGCGTACGTGGCCGCTTTAGCGATACGCTCCAGCTCTTTGGCCTGTTCGGCATCGTTTTTGGCATCGGCATAGCAGCCGGTGTGGATTTCGATATACGGTGCGCCCACGTCGGCCGCCGCTTTAATCTGGGCGAAATCGGCGTCGATAAACAGAGAAACCAGGATACCGGCATCCGCCAGGCGCTTGCAGGCGTCGCGCATTTTGTCGAGCTGACCGGCCACGTCCAGACCGCCTTCGGTGGTCACTTCCTGGCGTTTTTCCGGCACCAGGCAGCAGAAATGCGGCTGGGTCTCGCAGGCAATCGCCAGCATCTCTTCGGTGACTGCCATCTCCAGATTCATACGGGTGTCCAGCGTCTGGCGCAGAATGCGCACGTCGCGATCGGTGATATGGCGACGGTCTTCACGCAGGTGAACGGTAATGCCGTCGGCGCCAGCCTGTTCAGCGATAAATGCCGCCTGAACCGGATCGGGATACGCCGTGCCGCGCGCGTTACGCAGCGTGGCGATGTGGTCGATGTTGACGCCTAACAGTAATTCAGCCATGACAATCCTCGGTATTTTGGTTCATTTCTCTTCCCCCTCTCCCTCCGGGAGAGGGCTGGGGTGAGGGGTAAAACGTTAACGTTTCGGCACAAATTGCCTGAATAATTCGCGGCTCTTTAAGGGCTTGCCGCCAAGATACGGCTTGAGGGCAATCCGGGTAAAGCGTTTTGCTGCGCGCAGGGTGTCCAGATCGGGAAACTCGCGCTCATACAGCGCCCGGAGCTGGCGCCCGGTAAAGGTGCTGTTGTCTATCACGATACTGGCAATGAAGCCCTTTTCTTCGCGGTAGCGGTAGGTCATGGTGTCTTCTATCTCATCACCGCTGCCCGCGCAGTGCAGAAAATCTACGCCGTATCCGAGGTGGCCCAGCAGCGCCAGTTCAAAACGACGCAATGCGGGTTCGGGCGTGCCGGTTGCGCCAGCCAGCGACTGGATACAGTGCAGATAATCGAAGAAAAGTTCAGAGAAGCGGGTCTCATGTTCAAGAACGCGTGAGATGAGTTCGTTGACATACAGACCGCTGTAGAGTGTGATGCCGGAAAGAGGAAGCGCCAGGGAGACGGCTTCGGCACTGCGCAGGGTTTTCACTTCCCCTCGCCCACCGAAGCGTACCAGCAGCGGCGTGAAAGGCTGTAGGGCACCTTTCAGGTTAGAACGTTTGGAACGTGCGCCTTTCGCAACAAGGCGCACGCGGCCCGACTCTTCCGTGAAGACGTCCAGCATGAGGCTGGTTTCGCTCCAGGGACGACTATGCAGGACAAAGGCGCGCTGCCATCCATCCATATGCTCGTCGTCTTATGTTACTGGTCTTCGCCGTAACCGAGGCTGCGCAGAGCACGCTCATCATCGGCCCAGCCAGATTTCACTTTCACCCACAGTTCGAGGTGAACCGGCGCTTCGAACATTTCCATCATGTCCTTACGGGCTTCGATACCGATGGTTTTGATCTTGGCCCCTTTGTTGCCGATAACCATCTTCTTCTGCCCTTCGCGCTCAACGAGGATCAGGCCGTTGATATCGTAGCCACCGCGCTCGTTGGTCTGGAAACGCTCGATCTCTACCGTTACGGAGTAAGGCAGTTCAGCACCCAGGAAACGCATCAGCTTTTCACGGATGATTTCAGACGCCATAAAGCGCTGAGAGCGATCGGTGATGTAGTCTTCCGGGAAGTGATGAATCGCTTCCGGCAGATGCTTCCGCACGATGCCCGCGATGGTATCCACGTTCAGGCCGGTCTCAGCAGACAGCGGAACGATATCAAGGAAGTTCATCTGGCTACCGAGCCACTGCAGATGCGGCAGCAGGTCGGCCTTTTCCTGCACGTTATCAACTTTGTTGACCGCGAGGATGACCGGCGTTTTGCCGTCACGGAGCTTGTTCAGCACCATCTCGTCGTCCGGCGTCCAGCGGGTGCCTTCCACAACGAAAATCACCAGCTCTACGTCGCCGATCGAGCTGCTCGCCGCCTTGTTCATCAGGCGGTTGATGGCACGCTTCTCTTCCATGTGCAGGCCGGGGGTATCGACGTAGATCGCCTGATACGCGCCTTCAGTATGGATGCCGACGATGCGGTGACGCGTGGTCTGCGCCTTACGCGAGGTGATTGAAATCTTCTGCCCAAGCAGATTATTCAGCAGGGTGGATTTGCCAACGTTCGGACGTCCGACGATGGCAATAAATCCGCAATAGGTTTTATCTTCGCTCATTCCAGCTCCAGCATTTTTAACGCCTGTTCGGCGGCAGCCTGTTCAGCCTTACGACGGCTTGAACCTGTGCCCACCACCGGTTCACTCAGGCCACTGACCTGGCAATGGATGGTAAATTCCTGATCGTGCGCTTCGCCACGCACCTGCACCACCAGATAAGACGGCAGCGGCAGATGACGACCCTGCAAATATTCCTGCAGACGCGTTTTCGGATCTTTTTGTTTATCGCCCGGGCTGATTTCGTCCAGACGGGTCTGATACCAGTTCAGGATCAGCTTTTCTACGGTCTGGATATCGCTGTCCAGGAACACACCACCAATTAATGCTTCGACCGTATCGGCAAGAATAGATTCACGACGGAAGCCGCCGCTTTTCAGTTCACCCGGTCCAAGACGCAGACATTCGCCCAGCTCAAATTCGCGAGCGATTTCCGCAAGGGTATTACCCCGAACCAGCGTGGCACGCATGCGGCTCATATCACCCTCGTCCACACGCGGGAAACGATGATAAAGCGCATTCGCAATCACGAAACTTAAAATAGAGTCGCCTAAAAACTCGAGACGCTCATTATGTTTGCTGCTGGCACTGCGGTGGGTTAATGCCTGTTGCAACAACTCCTGATGATGAAAAGTGTAGCCCAGCTTCCGTTGAAGCCGATTAATTACGATGGGGTTCATGCGATACCAATAAATGAATGCGTCAAAAATGCAGCACACGAAACCGACCTGAGAAAACCAACGCGGTTTCGTGTGCCGTGGCACCCTTGCAGGGCCAACCTTAAACTTCGGGGGAATATTCTATACACAACGACAGGGGATGTCGTTAGTTCGAAGAGATTTATCGTGGAAATAATTCACGTAGCCGCTAATTAAAGCGGCTACGCGTTCATTTATTGAGAATTAATGGATTCCGCCGATACGATTCAGGCGTACACCGGTCGGCCATTCGCCTTCCTGCTTCTCAAAACTCATCCAGATGGCGGTGGCTTTACCGACCAGATTCGCTTCCGGCACAAAGCCCCAGTAACGGCTGTCCGCAGAGTTATCGCGGTTGTCACCCATCATGAAGTAATGTCCTGGCGGTACAATCCAGCTCGCCAGCTGCTGGCCAGGCTGGCGATAGTACATACCCAGCTGATCCTGCGCGATTGGCACGGTGAGGATTCGGTGCGTCACATCGCCCAGCGTCTCTTTGCGCTCAACCAGACGGATGCCGTCCTCTTTGGTTTCACCTTTCGAAACCTGGAAGAACCCGCTGGTCGCTTCGCCGCCGTTACGACGGGCAAAGGTCTGCACAAAGTCACTTGGCTCAACGTTTGAGTAAGTGATTGGCAGCGCGTTTTCACAGGCGGTACCGGAGCTGCAGCCCGGCTGAACGGTGACTTCTTTCGCAACCGGATCGTAAGTGACTTTATCACCCGGCAGACCTACCGCGCGCTTGATGTAGTCCAGGCGCGGATCTTCCGGATATTTAAACACCACGATGTCGCCACGTTTCGGATGACCGGTTTCGATCAGCGTTTTCTGGTAGATAGGATCTTTAATGCCGTAGGCAAACTTCTCTACCAGAATAAAATCACCAATCAGCAGCGTTGGCATCATTGAACCTGATGGGATTTGGAACGGCTCGTAAATAAACGAACGTACCACCAGCACAATCGCCAGCACCGGAAATACCGAGGCGCCCGTTTCCAGCCAGCCCGGTTTCGGGCCGACTTTCTTCAGGGTTTTCGCGTCAATCCCATCTCCAGTGGCTGCCTGAGCGGCAGCCTGACGTTCACGACGTTTTGGGGCGAAGATAAACTTATCCAGACACCACAGCAGACCTGTTACCAGGGTAGCAATGACCAGGATCAGGGCAAACATGTTCGCCATGCCAACTCCTTAGGGTTATTTGCCGTCTTTACCAACATGAAGGATGGCAAGGAATGCTTCCTGCGGCAGCTCGACGTTACCGACCTGCTTCATACGCTTCTTACCTTCTTTCTGCTTCTGCAGCAGCTTTTTCTTACGGCTGACGTCACCGCCATAGCACTTCGCCAGAACGTTTTTACGCAGCTGTTTCACGGTTGAACGCGCGATAATGTGGTTGCCAATCGCCGCCTGAATCGCGATATCGAACTGCTGACGCGGGATCAGATCTTTCATCTTCTCAACCAGCTCGCGACCGCGGTACGGCGCATTGTCGTTGTGGGTGATCAGCGCCAGCGCATCCACGCGCTCGCCGTTGATCAGCACGTCCACACGCACCATGTTGGAGGCCTGGAAGCGTTTGAAGTTGTAATCCAGTGACGCATAGCCACGGGAGGTCGACTTCAGACGGTCGAAGAAGTCGAGTACCACTTCCGCCATCGGGATTTCATAGGTCAGCGCCACCTGGTTACCGTGGTAAACCATGTTGGTCTGCACGCCACGCTTCTCAATACACAGCGTAATGACGTTCCCCAGGAATTCCTGCGGCAGCAGCATGTGACACTCTGCGATAGGCTCACGCAGCTCCTGAATGTTGTTCAGAGGCGGCAGCTTGGACGGGCTATCGACGTAGATCACTTCTTTCGAGGTGGTTTCAACTTCATAGACTACGGTCGGCGCCGTGGTGATCAGATCCAGATCGTATTCGCGCTCCAGACGCTCCTGAATGATCTCCATGTGCAGCAGACCAAGGAAGCCACAGCGGAAGCCGAAGCCCAGCGCCGTTGAACTTTCTGGCTCGTAGAACAGGGAAGCATCGTTCAGGCTCAGTTTACCGAGCGCGTCACGGAAGTTTTCGTAGTCGTCAGAGCTGACCGGGAACAGACCCGCGTAAACCTGCGGTTTCACCTTTTTAAAGCCTGGCAGCGCTTTATCTGCCGGGTTACGTGCACCGGTCAGGGTATCGCCCACCGGCGCGCCGAGGATGTCTTTAATGGCGCAGACCAGCCAGCCTACCTCGCCGCATCTCAGCTCGGTACGGTCAACCTGTTTTGGCGTGAAGATGCCCAGACGGTCTGCGTTGTAGACCTGTCCGGTACTCATTACCTTGATTTTGTCGCCTTTACGCATGGTGCCGTTTTTAATACGCACCAGAGAGACAACGCCCAGATAGTTATCGAACCAGGAGTCGATAATCAGCGCCTGCAGCGGGCCATCCGGATCGCCTTCCGGGGCCGGAATGTCACGTACCAGGCGTTCCAGCACGTCGGTCACGCCCACACCGGTTTTCGCGGAGCAGCGCACGGCATCGGTCGCGTCAATGCCGACAATATCTTCAATCTCTTCCGCTACGCGTTCAGGGTCGGCGGCTGGCAGGTCGATCTTGTTCAGAACCGGCACAACTTCGAGATCCATTTCCATCGCGGTGTAGCAGTTTGCCAGGGTCTGGGCTTCAACGCCCTGCCCGGCATCCACCACCAGCAGCGCGCCTTCACAGGCTGCGAGCGAGCGTGAAACCTCATAGGAGAAGTCAACGTGGCCTGGGGTGTCGATAAAGTTCAGTTGATAGGTTTCACCATCAGCCGCTTTATAATCAAGCGTAACGCTCTGCGCTTTAATAGTGATACCGCGTTCGCGTTCCAGGTCCATGGAGTCCAGAACCTGGGCTTCCATTTCACGATCAGACAGGCCACCGCAAATCTGGATAATACGGTCAGACAGCGTCGACTTACCGTGGTCAATGTGAGCAATGATCGAAAAGTTACGTATGTTCTTCATATAGTTAAATAATTATGCCTTACGAATTCCTGGAGGCCGCTGTTCTTAGCCTGACGTTTTTCAGTGCGAAAACGCAGCATTCTACACTACATCCTCGCTACCTGGAAATGCACTTAGAAGCAGGTATAGCGTGAAGAAAGGCCGTTTTCTGTTTTAGGGTGTAAAAAATGATAAAGCCCGATGGATCACCGGGCCTCAGAAGAGAGCGTTTCAACACGAAGCTGGTCTGGTGCCAGCCCAACGCTGAGAATGACAGGCTGCCACTCCTCGCGTGCGGCGAGCGTCGGAGAGAGGCCTTTGGCAAGCCAGAATCCCCCTACGCCACCCAATGCAGCACCGCACATAGCGGCCACATCGGTACCAAACAGCATCTGAAACAGGCCGCCCATGATAAACAGGCCGACCAGCGGAGAGAGATACACCAGCATAGCGGAGCTGAGCAGGCTGCCTTCCGCGATGCCCAGTTCCACCTTCTGCCCCGCCATCAGCGGCTGTTCGCTTGGCACAGAAATCGTGTGCGATGTTTGTGGCCCGAGCTTATTCAACACGCGGCTGCCGCAGCCGGCGCGTGATGCGCAGCTATTACATGAGGCTTTAACATCGCAGCTCACCAGCGCAATGCCGTTTTGCCAGGAGACAACCGTCGCCCACTCTTTGATCATTGTGCAGCCCTGAATTTAATGCTGTCGGAGATGCGCTTCGCCGTCTGCGGAGGGAGTTCTCCCACAATGGTGATCTCTGCGTTATCGCGTACCGTTGTACTCACCGTACGGCGCCCGGTACGCAGCATTTGTTCAGCGCTGTTTGCCGTTGCGCGATTAATATTCACCGAGAAGCTGAACAAACCATCCGAATAGAGGCGCGATTCTACCGGCGTTTCAATCGTTGGCAGCTGACGACGGCTGCTGGACACTTCGCTAAACCCTTGCGGGATCCAGGCAGGTACCCAGTTGAAATTAACGGAATCCCCGGCAGGAACAGAAAGCAGCGGTGGCAGGCTGGCCTTAGCCAGATTCTGCATGCTGTTGCCAACCTGATTGTTCACGCTGAAGGAGATAACCCGGAACTGTTCCAGCGTTTCACCGTCACGGTCGAGCAGGTCAACACGCATGGGGAGTTTGGTTTCGGCATCAATCCAGACGATATAGCTGTAGCGCGTTCCGTCCCGGGCAACAACGCGAATTACCTCGCACAGTCTGTCCGCGATGCGGGTACGCCCTACTGAAATAAAATCGTAGTAAGGGGCAAGCCGTTTGAAGTCGGTGTAAATGAGTGACGGCAGGGAATCAACGATATAGTCGCCATTCAGCGTGAAAGGCTCCAGGCCTGGCTCGAAATAGCTGATTTCATTACCACGTTGGACCACTTCCCGACGCGGGCCATCCATCTGTAAAAGCTGGGCGAGCGGCTGCTTATCAAGACGGGCATGACGATAGCGTAACGACTCGACGCCCTGCTTATTGATGCTGATAAATGCCAACTCATAATTGAGTGACTGGCTGGCCAGATTCATTTGCTGCAACAACGCCCCGGATGAAACATCAGCCGAGGCGTTGGCAGAGAAGAACAGGCTACCCGCCATCAGAGACATGGCGAACCAAAGTTGCTTCATTACTGCGATTGCGTTCCTAAAGTTTGGTTTCCGGGCACCTGCACAGCAGCTTGCTGTGTCTGCGCCTGCTCAAACTGAAGCTGTTCAGAGTGCAGACGACGCTGCAACTCGTAATCCTGCAACATCGCATTAATGCGACGGCGCTGCTCCTGAACCTGCTGTTGCTGACCGCCGCTGGCGGATGCATCAGCCGGTACGCCCAGGCTTACCGGGCTGGCTTTGCCCATCATCGGCAGTGTGTTAAACACTGGCGCTTCTGGCTGCTGATTAGTTTCAGACTGAGTATTATAGTGCTGGACGCCAACAATAACTGCAAGCGATACGCATGCAGCCACACCCATTTGGGTAAGCTGGCTGGCCCACGGACGCACCTTTTGCCAGAACGGCATTTTCTGCCATTGGTGAGGCGCGGGTTGAGCTTCAGGAATCAGCGGAGTGGTCTGATGAACAGGCTCATTCTCAATCGCCGCCATGACGCGGGCTGAGATATCGAAATGGAGAACCTCGCCGGTGTCACCGCGAAGGGTGTCACGGATGAGATGGTAACTCTCCCAGGTCTCTTGCATTTCGGGTGAATGAGACAGCTCGTTGAGCAGCTCACTATCCACCGTTTCACCATCCATTAAAGCGGAAAGTTTTTCTTTCTGCATGCCTAATACCTTTTCCAGTATCCCGCTATCGTCAACGCCTGATAAGCGGTTGAACTTTATTATCAATAGCTTCTCGCGCACGGAAAATTCGTGAACGTACCGTGCCGACCGGACAATCCATGATAGCGGCTATCTCTTCATAGCTCAGACCATCCAGCTCCCGTAACGTAATTGCCATACGTAAATCTTCCGGGAGCGACTCGATCGTGCGAAAAACGATTTGTCTCAGTTCTTCTGACAACATTAAGTTCTCAGGGTTCGAAATTTCTTTCAATGCGCCGCCGCTTTCAAAGTTTTCGGCGTCGATTGCGTCCACATCACTTGAAGGCGGACGACGGCCCTGAGCGACCAGATAATTCTTTGCCGTATTGACCGCAATACGGTACAGCCAGGTATAAAAAGCACTATCTCCCCGGAAAGAATCCAGCGCGCGATAGGCCTTAATAAAAGACTCTTGCACCACATCAGGCACATCGCCTGACGGTACATAGCGGGAAACCAGGCTCGCCACCTTATGCTGGTAGCGGACCACCAGTAGGTTAAAGGCTTTCTGATCTCCCTTCTGGACCCGTTCAACCAGGACCTGGTCCGTTAACTGCTCGCTCATCCGAGGTAATGTCTCCCCAAACCTAAATTCCACGCGTTATCGAAACGCCACTCTAAAAATACCGCACTCTGAGCAAGCACCATTTAGAGTGTCTGATCTTCAATAAGTTCCGTAACGCCTTTGTTTTTGTTCATCGCGCCGCAGACCGTTTATTTTCTCTCATTATAAGTCTGTTCACGATACGCACCACTTTATGACAAGAAACATCTTTTTCCCGCCAGAAGAGTAACGCAACACAGGCTTTATTTCACCACAAAATCTGACGCTAACGATCTGCTTCGCAAAATAATTTCACTCATTTACCCTCCGTTTACCTCCGCTTACGCGTTTAGCCATTGCGACAGCCTCTAAAAAAATACGTGCGATATATCGCATTCAGGTGCTATTCTGACCCAACACTGTTTAGTAAATTAAACAACAATCATGAACACAACACCTGAACTCCATTGTGATGTACTGATCATCGGCAGCGGCGCTGCCGGTCTCTCTCTGGCGCTGCGCCTGGCCGAGCATCAAAACGTTATCGTTCTGAGTAAAGGACCGATAAGTGAAGGTTCCACGTTTTATGCCCAGGGCGGCATTGCCGCCGTGTTTGATGAGACAGACAGCATTGCATCCCATGTCGAGGATACGCTCATTGCCGGAGCAGGGATCGTGGATGCACACGCCGCAGAGTTTGTCGCCAGCAATGCCCGGCACTGCGTTCAGTGGCTCATCGACCAGGGCGTCTTATTCGATACTCAGGTTCAACCCAACGGTGAAGAGAGCTACCACCTGACTCGCGAAGGCGGCCATAGTCACCGCCGCATCCTGCACGCAGCGGATGCCACCGGAAAAGAAGTGGAAACCACGCTGGTCAGTAAAGCGCTGAACCATCCTAATATTCGGGTTCTCGAGCGAAGCAATGCCGTTGACCTGATTATCTCTGACAAGATTGGCCTGCCCGGCACGCGTCGCGTGGTGGGCGCCTGGGTCTGGAACCGAAATAAAGAGAAGGTGGAGACCTGCCGGGCGAAGGCTGTGGTACTGGCGACGGGCGGCGCCTCCAAGGTGTATCAGTACACCACGAACCCTGACATTGCCTCCGGAGACGGAATCGCTATGGCCTGGCGCGCTGGCTGCCGGGTGGCGAACCTCGAGTTTAATCAGTTTCACCCCACCGCCCTGTTCCACCCTCAGGCACGTAACTTCCTGCTGACGGAAGCCCTGCGCGGTGAAGGCGCTTATCTGAAACGCCCTGATGGCTCCCGCTTTATGCCCGACTTTGACGCCCGGGGTGAACTTGCCCCGCGTGACATCGTTGCCCGCGCCATCGATCATGAAATGAAGCGCCTTGGCGTAGACTGCATGTATCTCGATATCAGCCATAAGCCAGCAGAGTTCATTCGCCAGCATTTCCCGATGATTTATGAAAAGCTGCTCAATCTTGGCATTGATTTAACGCGCGACCCGGTGCCCATTGTGCCAGCGGCCCACTATACCTGCGGTGGCGTAATGGTTGACGATCATGGACGTACTGACGTAGACGGTCTGTATGCTATCGGTGAGGTCAGCTATACCGGACTTCACGGCGCGAACCGTATGGCCTCTAACTCGCTGCTTGAGTGTCTGGTGTACGGCTGGTCAGCGGCGGAAGACATAACGAAGCGCATGCCTTACGCCCGCGAGACAGAGCAGTTGCCAGCCTGGGATGAAAGCCGGGTGGATAACCCGGACGAGCTGGTCGTGATCCAGCACAACTGGCATGAGCTACGGCTGTTTATGTGGGACTACGTGGGGATTGTGCGCACCACGAAACGCCTGGAACGCGCCTTGCGCCGCATCACCATGCTGCAGCAGGAAATTGATGAGTATTATGCCAATTTCCGCGTATCCAATAACCTGCTGGAGCTGCGCAATCTGGTGCAGGTGGCCGAGCTGATTGTTCGCTGCGCGATGATGCGTAAAGAGAGCCGCGGGCTGCACTATACCCTGGACTACCCAGATCAGCTTGCTGAGTCCGGCCCGTCGATACTCGCCCCGCAGGTTTACATAAACAGATAAAATGCCTGGGTCAGGGCCGTGTAATCTTCGGAATAACGCTGGTCTGGCCCACGGATCACCATCCGGTCATTAAAGCATTCACCCTCTTTTGGCGAGAGCGCCAGCAGCACGCGGTGCGGCAGTCGTCCTTCCGTATCCGAAATATCGGTACGCAGACGTAACGTCCAGCCGATCTCCAGCGCGATACTGATAAACGTGTTGCCGGTACTCTCTGGCAGGACCACACAGAAAAAACCCTCTTCGGAGACGAGTTCTGCCGCGCTGGTGAGCAGCGCTTTATGATCGAGGGAGCCGGTATAACGCGCCTGTTCACGCTCGGGTGTCCCGCACTCAACGCCGGGCTCGTAGTAGGGAGGGTTGCTGACGATCAGATCGTAACGCGCGGTTTGTTCAAGCGCCCAGGCGAGCACATCTGCGCATTCCACCTTCATTCGGGCTGCCCAGGGGGATTCGGCCATATTGTCACTCGCCTGCTCTGCGGCCTGCGTGTCCAGTTCGACGGCATCAATGATGACATGTTCTTCCGTACGCTGCGCCAGCATCAGCGCCACCAGCCCGCTGCCGGTACCGATATCAAGAATACGCTTAACACCTGCGACAGGCGCCCACGCTCCCAGTAAAATACCGTCTGTACCGACCTTCATGGCACAGCGATCGTGCGCGACAAAAAATTGTTTAAACGTAAAACCATCGCGGCGCAGCTGCGCTTTGAGTTGAGACATGTCAGGGCAACCTTCTAAGTGAAACTGGAGTAGCATAGGGGAAAGCGAAGTGGCCGAAAAGCGATATCCATACAAACAGATGAAGATTACAGCCGTAACGTCTATAATCAGCGCCCCACACAGAGGTAGAACATGACTGTAACGACTTTTTCCGAACTTGAACTCGATGAAAGCCTGCTCAATGCACTTGAGAGCAAAGGCTTTACACGCCCGACCGCCATTCAGGCAGCGGCCATTCCGCCTGCGCTTGAGGGCCGCGATGTGCTCGGTTCTGCGCCAACCGGCACGGGGAAGACAGCAGCCTATTTGCTGCCTGTGTTGCAGCATCTGCTCGACTTTCCGCGTAAAAAATCTGGCCCGCCGCGTATTTTAATCCTGACGCCTACGCGCGAACTGGCAATGCAGGTTGCCGATCACGCGCGTGAACTCGCGGCAAATACTCATCTGGATATCGCCACCATCACCGGCGGCGTTGCGTACATGAACCACGCCGAAGTGTTCAGCGAAAACCAGGACATCGTCGTTGCGACGACGGGCCGCCTGCTGCAGTACATTAAAGAAGAGAACTTCGACTGCCGCGCGGTTGAAACGCTGATCCTCGACGAAGCCGACCGCATGCTGGACATGGGCTTCGCACAGGATATCGAGCACATTGCAGGGGAAACGCGCTGGCGTAACCAGACGATGCTGTTCTCTGCCACCCTCGAAGGGGAAGCGATCAAAGACTTCGCAGAGCGTCTGCTGGAAGATCCGGTGGAAGTCTCGGCGACGCCGTCCACCCGTGAGCGTAAGAAGATCCACCAGTGGTACTACCGCGCGGACAACCTTGAGCACAAGGTCGAATTGCTGAAACACCTGCTGAAGCAGGAAGATGCTCTGCGCACAATAGTATTTGTGCGTAAGCGCGAGCGCGTGCACGAGCTGGCTGAGATGCTGCGTAACGCCGGGATCAACAACTGTTATCTTGAAGGCGAGATGGCGCAGATCAAGCGTACCGAAGGCATTAAGCGCCTGACCGATGGCCGCGTTAACGTGCTGGTTGCAACTGACGTTGCCGCTCGCGGGATCGACATCCCGGACGTCAGCCACGTCATTAACTTCGATATGCCGCGCAGCGGAGATACCTACCTGCACCGCATTGGCCGTACCGGCCGCGCGGGCCGCAAAGGGATTGCGATTTCACTGGTCGAAGCGCATGACTACCTGCTGCTGCAGAAAATTGGCCGCTATGTTGATGAGCCGCTGAAAGCGCGCGTTATTGACGAACTCCGCCCGACCACGCGTGCGCCGAGTGAAAAGATGACGGGTAAACCGTCCAAGAAAGCGCTCGCAAAACGTGCTGAGAGAAAAGAGAAAGAAAAAGAGAAACCGCGCGTGAAGCAGCGCCACCGCGATACCAAAAACATTGGTAAGCGCCGTAAGCCAAGCTCTGCCGCACCAGAGACGAAAACTGAAGAGTAAAAAAAGCCGGGGAAATCCCCGGCTTTTTTATTCCCCCTGCTGAAGCCGTTACAGGCTTTCAGTAAAGGTACGTGCGATAACGTCGCGCTGCTGTTCTGGAGTCAGTGAGTTAAAGCGAACCGCATAGCCAGACACGCGGATGGTCAGCTGTGGATATTTTTCTGGATGCTCAACGGCATCCATCAGCGTTTCGCGGCGCAGCACGTTAACGTTCAGGTGCTGACCCCCTTCCACGCGCACTTCCGGCTGCACTTCCATAGGAACTTCACGGTATTCGATTTCGCCCAATTTGTTTACCGGTACGATTTCATCTTCAGCAAAACCCGCTTTCGCAACGACGCAGCGCGCTTCGTTCTTCTCGCTGTCCAGCAGCCAGAAAGAATTGAGCAGATCGTCATTTGCAGCTTTAGTAATCTGGATACCTGTAATCATGTGTTGCCTCCCTTAGGCTACATTAACTCGTGTCGGCCTCTCGCGGCCAATTGGTAAAACCATTGTTTCTTGTGTGTATATATAACATTCAAACCCCGGCGATTTATTGATTTAAATCAACAAAAACACCAACCACATAAAGAGTGTGGTTTGAATTTATTGTTTTAGATCAATTTAACAACCTTACCAATTCAACTTACCCTGTATCTTTTCAAAATAATTTTAGCCACTTAGCACGTATTTCAGCGCGTAATTTTGCTCACCGGGGTGAAACAGGTAAGCTAGTCAGAGATTGAGATTCGCAGGAGAGCGAGATGACGACACCTTTAACCTGGCATGACGTGCTGGCAGAAGAAAAGCAGCAGCCTTATTTTATCAATACGCTCAGCACCGTTGCCGCTGAGCGTCAGTCCGGACAGACGATTTACCCGCCGCAGAAAGACGTGTTTAACGCCTTTCGCTACACCGAACTGAGCGATGTGAAAGTGGTCATTCTGGGCCAGGATCCCTATCACGGCCCCGGGCAGGCGCATGGGCTGGCGTTTTCCGTTCGTCCGGGCGTGGCTATCCCCCCTTCTCTGCTCAACATGTATAAAGAGCTTGAAGCAACCGTGCCCGGTTTTACCCGGCCAAACCACGGTTACCTGGAAAGCTGGGCGCGCCAGGGCGTGCTGTTGCTGAATACGGTGCTTACCGTACGGGCGGGTCAGGCGCACTCGCACGCCAGTCTGGGCTGGGAGACGTTTACCGATAAAGTCATCAGCCTGATCAACGAGCATCGTGAAGGGGTGGTGTTTTTACTCTGGGGTTCTCACGCGCAGAAGAAAGGGGCGATTATCGATCGTCAGCGTCATCACGTGCTCAAGGCACCGCACCCGTCACCGCTGTCTGCACATCGCGGTTTCTTTGGCAGTAATCATTTTGTTCTGGCGAATGAATGGCTGGAAAAACGTGGCGAAAAGCCGATTGACTGGATGCCTGTATTACCGGCAGAGAGCGAGTAGTTAGAGTTTGTATGCCCGGCTCACCGGGCATACAAAAAGCATAATGGCTTATGCCTTGTTCTGACGCCACCATTCGGCCAGCAGTACGCCGGTCGCAACGGATACGTTCAGACTTTCCACATTGCCTGTTCCGTCGATAGAGACGCTCAGATCCGCACTGGAGAGCGCCGCGTCAGACAGACCATCACGTTCCTGACCTAATACCAGCACCATTTTGCGCGGCAACGTCGCTTTAAACAGCGGCGTACCGGCATGGCTTGAGGTGGTCACGATGGAATAACCCGCTTTACGGAACTGCTCGAGGGCGTCCAGAACGCTGTCGCCGGTGATCGGCTGTACGTGCTCGGCTCCGCCTTCCGCAGTACGGATCGCGGCACCGGATTCCAGCAGCGCGGCATCCTGCAACAGCACGCCTTTCACGCCAAAGTGCGCGCAGCTACGCATCATTGCGCCCAGGTTGTGCGGGTTGCCCACATCTTCCAGGGCCAGCACGCAGTCATCGGCATCCGCCTGGCTGACCCACTGCTGCACGGTCGTGCCGTTACGCTTTTTGATCAGGAAGCAGACGCCGCCGTGGTGTTCAGTGCCGGACGCTTTGGTCAGCTCGGCATCATCAACCACGTGGTAGGCTTTACGGTTCGCGGCCATCCAGCGCAGCGCTTCTTTGAAGCGCGGGGTCACGCTCTGGATAAACCAGGCGCGGACGATACACTCAGGACGGCTCAGGAACAGCGCCTGGCAGGCGTTCTCGCCATACACGCGGGTCTCTTCCGCACGCTGACGGCGCAGCACTTCCGGGTCGATAAAGCTTTTACCGCTGATACCGCCGTGATCGGCTTTTTCCGGCGTCTCATCGCCAGGGGCGCGAGAAACGGTGCGCCAAGGTGAGGCGTTATCACGTGAGAAGTCATCACGCGGACGATCGTCGCGTGGACGGTCACTGCGTGGGCGGTCGGAACGCGGACGGTCATCGCGTTTGCGATCGTCACGTTTGCGGTCATCACCGCGGTTATTTCTGTCATCGCGGGCGGGGCGACGGCCACCGTCTGCACGAGAAGACGCCGGACGCCCGCCACCTTTTCCGGTACGCGGATTTTGGGTGCGTTTATCAGAGTCATCATCACTGCGGACATACATCACTTTGACCTTGCCGCTTTTGTTTTTCATTTCGTCGTTCATGCTTTTCTCCACCAGCGCTGCGCGAAGCGCGCAGATTACCCGATGTGCCAGCGCATAGCCATAATTTCGTACAAAAGCCTGTGACTATTGTTCTCATTGAATAAAACGCATTGTTGTTTCAAACAGGCTCATTGATAATATGTAACATATTAGAAACATTATCGGCGTTGTGCCGCTGTCCCATGGCTCTATCAGAGGTTAGTTATGAATACCGTATGTGCCAACTGTCAGGCTCTTAATCGCATTCCGGACGATCGGATGGAAGATGGTGCGAAATGCGGACGTTGTGGCCATGAATTATTTGATGGCGATGTCATTAACGCGACGGGTGCTACGCTGGACAAACTCCTCAAGGACGATCTTCCTGTCGTGATCGATTTCTGGGCGCCATGGTGCGGCCCTTGCCGTAGCTTCGCGCCGATTTTCGAAGATGTGGCCGAAGAGCGCAGCGGAAAAATGCGGTTCGTTAAGGTCAATACCGAAGCCGAACCCGAACTGAGCGCACGTTTTCGTATTCGCAGCATCCCGACCATTATGATTTTCAAAAATGGCGAAGTGATCGATATGCTCAACGGTGCGGTTCCAAAAGCACCTTTTGAAAGCTGGTTAAACGAGTCGCTGTAACATTCACGGGGCACGTCTTGTGCCCCGCTCCCGCCTCTGCGAAAATAGCGTTTTTCCTGCATTTCGCCCATGACTGATAACGCCGTTCTTAAATTACGCGCCGAACGCCTTGCGCGCGCCACCCGACCGTTCCTCGCACGAGGCAACCGTATTCGCCGCTGTCAGCGCTGCCTGCTGCCGCTGAAGGTTTGTCTGTGCGAGACGCTGGCACCGAGTACGGCACAGAGCCGTTTTTGTCTGGTCATGTTCGATACCGAGCCGATGAAACCCAGCAATACGGGGCGTCTTATCGCCGATATTCTGCCGGATACCGCCGCGTTTCAGTGGTCCCGTACAGAGCCGCCTCAGGCCCTGCTCGATTTAGTGGCCAGCCCCGACTACCAGCCGATGGTCGTCTTCCCCGCGTCATATGCAGGTGTGGATCGCCAGGTGCTTTCAGCGCCGCCATCCGGTAAACCACCGCTGTTTATCATGCTGGACGGTACCTGGACCGAAGCGCGAAAAATGTTTCGCAAAAGCCCGTATCTCGACGCGCTGCCGGTGATTTCTGTCGATCTTTCCCGCGTCTCCGCCTACCGCCTGCGTGAAGCGCATGCTGACGGGCAATACTGCACCGCCGAAGTGGCGATTGCGCTTCTGGATTTAGCGGGAGATACCGCTGCGGCTGGTGCCCTGGGCAACCATTTCTCATGCTTCCGGGAGCGCTATCTGGCGGGAAAAACCGTTCATAAGGGCAGCGTCACAGCGCCCGAGCCAGAAAGCGTTTAAAATCATCAGGTCGCTTGCATTCACAGGAGGCCTGCATGAGCCAGCGAGGGTTAGAAGCGCTACTTCGTCCTAAATCCATTGCCGTTATCGGCGCATCAATGAAACCGGATCGTGCTGGCTATCTGATGATGCGCAATCTGCTGGCCGGGGGATTTAACGGCCCCGTCATGCCCGTCACGCCGTCTTATAAGGCCGTTCAGGGGGTACTTGCATGGCCTGATGTACAAAGCCTGCCCTTCGTGCCGGATCTTGCCGTACTTTGTACAAACGCGAAGCGCAACCCGGAACTGCTGGAATCACTCGGCAAGAAAGGATGTAAAACCTGCATTATTCTTTCGTCCCCGCCTGAACAGAAAGCCGAGCTTCTGGCCTGCGCCAGCCGCTATCAAATGCGCATTCTTGGGCCAAACAGTCTGGGCCTGCTCGCCCCCTGGCAGGGGCTGAATGCCAGTTTCTCCCCGGTCCCGATCCGCAAAGGCAAACTGGCGTTTATCTCGCAGTCGGCTGCGGTATCGAACACCATCCTCGACTGGGCGCAGCAGCGTGAAATGGGATTCTCCTACTTCATTGCCCTGGGCGACAGCCTGGATATCGACGTTGATGAGCTGCTGGATTTTCTGGCGCGTGACGGCAAAACCAGCGCGATCCTGCTTTATCTTGAGCACCTCAGCG